>CAYJFY010000095.1:0-1827 GCA_964369755.1 uncultured Lachnospiraceae bacterium | reverse complement strand
AAGAAAATGTTCGCAATGTTTGCAAAATTAAAAAAAATCTGATATACTGTATCCAAAGAATAAAGAATCCAATGGAATAGAGTCTAGAAAGGATGAGTAGAATGAGCAAAGATAAATTAGAAGAGATGATTAATGCATCAAAAATAAGCAATTTATTAAAGAAACAAGATGAGCAGAAGATGAAAACTACAATTATTTGGGTATTAGCAATTATTGGAACAATTGCGGCAGTAGCAGCAATTGCATATGCAGTACATCGCTTTTTTACACCAGATTATTTAGAAGATTTTGAAGATGATTTCGAAGAAGATTTTGATGAGGATTTCTTTGATAGCGAAGATGAGGTTTAATTTCACGAGTTAGTTATAAAATGTCATGAGAAAGAGTATGGGCAGGGTGCAACCTTGCCTTTCTTTTCGTATATAGGAAGTATAGGAGTTGCAGAAATGAAAAAAGGTCAGATAATTGAAGGTGTAGTTACAAAGGTTAATTTTCCGAACAAGGCGATTGTACATGTGGAGAATGAGGAAAAACACATAGAAGTTAAAAACGCAATTTGTGGACAACGATTGCAAATTGCAGTAAATAAAGTGCGCAAAGACAAGGCGCAAGGAAGAGTTCTAGAAGTAATTGAGAAGGCAGATAATGAGATAGAACCAAGTTGCATTCATTTTGGGATGTGTGGTGGGTGTACCTATCAAAATCTTACATACGAAGATCAGTTAAAATTAAAAGAATCCCAAGTGAAACAGTTGCTAGACGAAGTGATTCGAACAGATTATGAGTATGAAGAAATCAAAGCAAGCCCAATTCATAAAGAATATCGAAATAAGATGGAATTTTCATTTGGAGATGAATTCAAAGACGGTCCCCTTTCTCTAGGAATGCATAAAAAAGGAAGCTTCCATGATATTGTAACCGTTACTGAATGTGAAATCGTAGATGAAGACTATCGAAAAATCTTGAAGGCGACACTAGAATATTTTCAATCAACAGGAGACAAATTTTATCATAAGATGAGACACGAGGGATTTTTACGCCACTTACTTGTGCGAAAAGGCAAGAAAACAGATGAAATCTTGATTGATTTGGTAACGAGCAGTCAAGGAAGCCTACGTGGAAGTGAATGGGTGGACATCTTATCAAACCTAGAACTTGATGGTAAAATTGTTGGGATTCTACATACAATAAACGACAGTTTGGCAGATGTAGTCAAAGATGATGGAACAAAAATCCTTTATGGACAAGGCTATTTCTATGAGGAATTGTTGGGACTAAAATTCAAGATATCTCCATTCTCATTCTTTCAAACAAATTCTTTAGGAGCAGAAGTACTATACGAAACTGCAAGAGAATATGTGGGTGAAACGAAGGACAAGACTATATTTGACCTATATAGCGGTACAGGAACAATTGCACAAATGCTAGCACCTGTGGCAAAAAAAGTAGTAGGTGTGGAAATTGTAGAAGAAGCAGTGGAAGCGGCAAAGGTGAATGCACAATTAAATGGACTATCGAATTGTTACTTCCATGCGGGAGATGTACTCAAAGTAATCGATGAACTAGAAGAGACCCCAGACTTGATTGTACTAGATCCCCCACGTGATGGTGTGCATCCAAAAGCCTTGAGTAAAATCATAGACTTTGGCGTGGAGAAACTAATCTATATTAGTTGTAAGCCAACAAGTCTTGCAAGGGATTTGATCACATTACAAGCAAGAGGATATCAAGTAGTAAAAGCTGTTGGGATTGAAATGTATCCAAATACCGTTCATGTTGAGTGTGTGATAATGATGACATTGGTCTAGAAGCCAGTGTTTATAAGGG
>CAYJFY010000094.1:0-1879 GCA_964369755.1 uncultured Lachnospiraceae bacterium | reverse complement strand
GCGAGTCATAGGTGAACTCTACACCATTAAATCCGAAGATAAATTTACGCTGTCTAGGGAACCCGCAGTGATTGACTGTGGGTTTCTTTTTGTGTTACTATTAAAAAAACGAGGAGGTGTGCACCTTGAAGGAAATAATTGCAAAAAGTCTCGTATCGGCAAAAAACAATATGAATGTTTATCGAGGGTGCACACATGGGTGTATCTACTGCGATAGCAGAAGTGAGGTGTATGGGAAGACCTATGATTTTGAGGATATCGAAGTGAAGGTCAATGCAGTGGAATTGATAGAAAAAGAACTATCAAAGAAACGAAAAAAGGGTATGATTGTCACGGGCTCAATGACAGACCCATACATCCCACTTGAAAAAGAACTAGGGAATACACGAAAATGTCTAGAAGTCATAGAGAGATATGGGTTCGGGGCAGCAGTCCTAACAAAATCGGATTTAGTTTTAAGAGACATAGATATTCTTCAGAGAATCAATGAGAAAACAAAGTGCGTGGTTCAGATGACACTTACTACTTATGATGAAGAATTATGTAAAATTCTAGAGCCTAATGTATGCACGACCAAGAGGAGATTTGAAGTGCTAAAAGAAATGCAGAAGTCAAACATTCCGACCATTGTTTGGCTCACTCCAATCCTCCCATTTATCAATGACACTGAGGAGAATATTGTAGGTATCTTAAACTACTGCAAGGAGGCGGGAGTAAAGGGGATTCTTACCTTTGGTGTTGGAATGACATTGAGATACGGGAATAGAGAATACTATTATAAGAAGCTAGGGGAACATTTTCCAGAATTAAAGAGGGAATACATGAAGAAATTCGGTACCTCCTATGGGATAAAGAGTCCGAATAGCAGGAAGTTGTCTGCTCTTATCAGGAAATTCTGTAAGGAAAATGACATGCTATACGGAGAAAAAGAAGTGTTTGGATATATATGGGAGTTTGATGAGGGATATCGGCAGATGTCATTGTTTGATTAAGTAATAAAACTTCCAGGAGGATAATTAGACTAGAATTTCAAATCTTTATATGTAAAGCAAACCCCATTTCCTTTTAACAAGTAAATTAACTTTGGCTTTTTTTCAAATCCGATAAAAACAGATAGACAAATCTATTACTCTCTGCTAAAATACAATCAAGCAGAAAAGTTCTAATGGTAAGATATGTTGTTGGCTATCCTACCTCTTCGCAAAAGCGATTCTTATGTCAATTCTAGACAGCGATTCATAGAAACTTCATGCTTGGATACCCATTAATAGCAGGAAGTTGGAGAGTAGAATTGATATCAGACTACAGAGGACTTCCCACAATTGAAGAGAGGAAGTGGTTTCATGGGCAGAAAGAAGCCTGTAAACAAAGATGTCGCTCAGAAAATATTTTTCAAATCCCCAGAACGATTCGCAGATATTTGCAATGGAATTTTGTATGAAGGCAATGAATATATTCATGCAGAAGATCTCGATGAACTAGACAGTGATGTTTCTGACATTATCCAAGGAAAATTTGAGGATAAATATTTAGAGCGTAGGCGGGATGTAGTGAAGCGAGTGAGAGATGGCACCATAGTTACAATTGTTGGAATAGAAAACCAGGCAAGCATACATTATGCGATGCCTCTTAGAATTATAAGTTATGATGTGTTAGGGTATGTCGACGAAGCGAAGCAGATAGCGGCGAAAAGAAGAAAAGAAAAACGAAAAGGGAGTTCGGCAGAATTCTTATCGGGGTTTGGAAAAGAGGATCGACTTACACCCATTATAACGATAGTCTTATACTATGGGGAAGAACCGTGGGATGGACCGAGAAATTTTCGAGAGATGCTGGGCGAAGTAAGAACAGAAGTAGAAAAATATATTCCTGATTATAG
>CAYJFY010000093.1:492-1960 GCA_964369755.1 uncultured Lachnospiraceae bacterium | reverse complement strand
AGTTCAATTCTTTACCACGATATGTGGTGTCATTTTTCTAAGAATGACAAGTGAGTTTTAATAATTGTTTCACTTGTAATCATTCAGTAACTTCATGCTTGAACCCCCATAGTAGAGCAAGGAGTATGAAAAAGTCAGAATTGATGTATTTATCATTTGATTTTGCATTCAAAATAAATTCTCCTTGCAGCACAACTGAATAAGGAGGAAGCTTATGACAAAGATTGCAGATGAGAATCAGAAATCAAAGAACACCAAGGAACCCAACCTAGAAACTGTTCAAATTACCAATAGTTTATTGTTCAAGCACATCATGAAAAATACTGAATTGTGCAAGGAATTATTAGAAGTGGTTCTAGGAGTAAAGATTCGAAAGATTGTTTACAAGGAGACAGAAAAGGAGCTAGACTTATCCTTAGATGCCAAAAGTGTACGGTTAGATGTATACCTTGAAGACGAGGATGAGAATAAAGAAAGAATAGCTTACGATATTGAAATGCAAGCGACAGATACCAAACACCTTCCGAAAAGAAGTCGCTATTATCAAGGAATGATTGATTTGAACTTGATTGAAAAAGGAAAAGCGTACAGCGAGTTGCCGAAGAGTTTTATTATCTTCATCTGTCCTTTTGACCTCTTCGATCAAGGGCGTAGTGTCTATACCTTTCAACATATCTGTTTGGAAGATAAGAACATTCACCTCGGAGATGAAGCGACGAAGATATTCCTAAATGCAAGTAATATTAATGAGGATATAGGAGCGGAATTAGGAGCATTTCTCAAATATGTAAAAGAGGGTACAGTAGATAGTGATTTAGCAAGAAAGCTAGATGAAGAGATTCGAAAAGTAAAAGAAAACGCGGAATGGAGGCGAGAGTATATGTCTTTGTATGCACATGATTGCGATGTAATGGAAAAAGGAATTCGTCAAGGAATAGAGCGTGGAGAACAGTTGCAGTTTATCCAATTAGTGATAAAAAAACTTCAAAAACACAAATCAGCAGCAGCCATTGCAGATGAGCTTGAGGAAGATGTAGAATCGATAAGCGGTCTGATAATGATTGTTCAAAAACATGCTCCAGATTATGATATAGACTCAATTATGGAGGAATATGAAAAAAATCATTAAATTTATTTTAAGCAGATTCTAATTCCAATCCCCACCTCGACCCTATTTTGGAAACTGAAACCCTCGTCTTGGAAGCCTTGAACGTGGGGAAACTCTGTAACACTGTATTTGACAGTAAAGAACTTGATGAAAATTCAGTCTGTGCAAAATTTGCACAAACTGCCGATGACGGTAAAACCTATCAATATAGGTTCATTGGGGACGTAGTTTTTTGACAAAAAACTACGTCCCCAATTAGAAAATCCCTGTCCCTAATGCCCCCTCAACCACATCCATAGCCCGCTCCAATTCCTCATCTGTAATAATCAGCGGCGGTGCAAGTGTCAACACGCACTCCTG
>CAYJFY010000093.1:0-482 GCA_964369755.1 uncultured Lachnospiraceae bacterium | reverse complement strand
CACCTTGAAGCTAAGCCCATTCTCCAAGCATTGATACAGCACTCGATCTGCCAATTCACTGGCTTTCTGTTTCGTCTCCCTATCCTCTACTAATTCTATCCCCAGCAGTGCTCCCTTTAATCGGACATCGCCTATACATGTGAATTTTTCTTTCCACACATCCGTTCTCATTTTTAGATACTTTTCTATCTCAGTCACACGTTCCAATATTCCTTCGTTTTCGATATATTCAATCAAAGCAAGACCAACGGCTGCCCCCAAAGGACTCTTTTCATGTGTGTAGTGACCTAAGGATGTATCGGCGCAAACATTATACTCCTCTTTTGCGATAACAGCAGATATCGGATATAGACTTCCACCCAAGCCCTTACCAACTACTAAGATATCTGGCTCAACTCCGAAGTTCTCATGTGCGAACATCTTACCCGTTCTGCCGAATGCGGTTGGTATTTCATCAAAGATTAATGCAATGTCGTATTCAT
>CAYJFY010000092.1:0-2115 GCA_964369755.1 uncultured Lachnospiraceae bacterium | reverse complement strand
ACCAAAGGAGATAGAATCACATCCATGGGGATTTCTTCTACCACAATCCAGTTGTTTTCCGTAGAGATATATCTGGAAAACAGATAAGGCTCCTTGCTTTTATAAATGGTTGCATAGTTACCAGCTTCAAACAATTCATCGAATCTTTGCATGTCATAAAAGAGACGTCCCACCATGGAAGTTGTGGAATGGGATACAATTCGTCCCTCATCCCCAACAATATAGATGCTATTGTGATCATCAATCAAGGAAATATAGGTGTTTCGAAGAGTCTCTTCTGGGATATTAATCATAAGACAACCTCTCGTATCCCCAGAAGGAGATTTAATAAATCGTACCAAAGAGATATAATCCTGTGCGGCATTGTCCAAAGGAAGATGTGGCAACCAGTAGAGATTTGACTCGCTGCTCTCAGGGGTAGCTTGATGGTACCATAGTTCGTCAGTATAGGTTCTGACTGCAGATATGGAGTCGGGGTCAGTGGAGTAGACGAAACCATTATTTAGAAAAAGTTGCATCTCAAAATCAAAAGAATAATGAGTCAGGGTCATCCGGATATCAGAATCTATTGTAGTTAAGATGTCGGTTAGTTCTGAAAAGGAATGCGCTGTCTCATCTGAGGGAAAAAGGATTTCTTGCACCTCTTCATTATTATAAAACATATCAGAAACGGTAGTAATCTCATCGCGGATTTTTTGGATATTGTGACTGACCTGTGAGAGGGTATCGACTCTGTTTTCTGAAAATTCTGTAATTAGCTGCTCTTGAAACAGGTGAAAGGACGGGAGTGCAGTTAGTAAAATACTACAGGCTACGAGCAGGATGAAGAGAACTGATAGGATTCGATGTAAACGAAATTGTTTTGTGATGATACGTTGCTTCATAATTGCTCCTATTCTACATACTATTTTGAAGAATTATATCAAAATAAATAGAAAAAGTAAATTCCTTATGAGAAGTGTTAGAATATGTAATAGAATATATACGGATTTGTGACAATGAGATATATTGGCGCAGAAAAGAGGTAGAAAATGAAATAGGTATTGTACGATTATTTTATAAACAATTTATGATTTTAAACGTATAATTGGGTCATCAAATAAAGCGCATGTCGCAAAATAAGGAGGAAGATATGAAAAAGAAAATTTTAAGTCTTTTACTAGCATCGGTTATGGTATTTTCTATAGCAGGATGTGGAGCGGATGAAAGTGCAAAAGAACCAGAGAAGACAGAGGAGGCAACAGGAGATGAAGCAGCAGCGGATGAAGAGGCTGGCGAAGGCGAAGCTGCAGCGGCAGACTTTGAGCCATTGAGAGTTATGACAAGTCCTGACTTTAATGGTGTCATCTTATCGTATATTCTTGATAAAGGATGGGCGGATGAGATTGGACTGGAGTTACAAGTAGAATCTTATGCAAATGGTGCAGCAGGGAATGAAGGTCTGGCAGCAGGTTTATGGGATGTAGGATTTGAAGGTATGGCATATGTGTTTGGTTCTGTAAACAATAATGCAAAATTGGTTGTAACCTCTAGTAGTACAAAAGGTGATACACTATTTGTTCGTGAGGATAGTCCAATACTAGGTGTACAAGGATTTAATCCTACTTATGAAAATATTTATGGAGACCCAGATACAGTAGAGAATGCTCAAATCTTATGTGCAGCAGGTTCTTCAACTCATCAATTAGCGCTTCAATATATCGAAAAGGTTGGGTTGAGTGCAGATCAAATTAGTGTTGTGCCTATGGATTATGCAACTTGTGAGCAAACATTTGCATTGGGCGAAGGTGATATTGTAGCATTGCCAACACCATGGTCTCTACAAGTGGCTGATAAGTATGGTTGGGTGCCAATCGCTGAATTAAGTGATTTTACAACATCTACAACAGATATTATCGTAGCAGAGGATGCATATACAGAAAAAGAAGATGAGATCGTGGCATTTATTCAACTTTGCTTTAGAGCAGCAGAAGAGATGGAAGCAGATCGCGAAATGAAGGCAGATCAAATCATCAAATACTATACAGAGTGTGGTAAGGAAATCAGTGATGAAGACGCAGCAAAAGAGGCGGAGCTGAGAGTGTTTATTACACCAGAGGAGCACCAAGCTCTAGA
>CAYJFY010000091.1:0-2684 GCA_964369755.1 uncultured Lachnospiraceae bacterium | reverse complement strand
CGAGCTCGGACATGTCTCAATCAATAATGAAACACATAGTAATTCCGTCATCCAAAACAACAATAGTAATAAAACCTTAACCGTGGATTGCGAACTAGGGAATGTTGATGTTATAATAGAGGATAACAATTAACAAAAAGGAGTACATATATAATGATTATAAAAAATGGTAGAATCTTAGATCCAAAAACCAATATGGACCAAATCGCCGATCTCAAAGTCTCAAACGGACTGATTCAAGCAATCGGAAGCTTTACACCGGCGGAAAACGAAGAAGTAATCGATGCAACTGGTAAGGTTGTAGCACCTGGACTAATCGATGTTCATGTCCACTTCCGCGACCCTGGTCTAGAATATAAAGAAGATATTATCACTGGAGCAAAAGCCGCTGCTGCTGGTGGATTTACCACCGTAATCTGCATGGCGAATACTAGCCCTATCGTGGACAATATCGACACCTTAAACCATGTAATAACCAAAGGAAATACCACTCCAATCCATGTATTGACAACGGCAGCCGTCACCCCAAATTTCT
The DNA here is from genome assembly GCA_964369755.1 of uncultured Lachnospiraceae bacterium. Classification (GTDB taxonomy): domain Bacteria; phylum Bacillota; class Clostridia; order Lachnospirales; family Lachnospiraceae; genus CAUPWF01. The sequence goes on along the minus strand of CAYJFY010000091.1, from coordinate 2,149 downwards.
GCGGAAGCGAATTGACGGATTTTCAACAATTGAAAGCTGCTGGTGCTGTCGGATTCACCGATGACGGGAAGGTCATCATGGACGAAACGATCGCAAGAAATGCAATGCAACTTGCAAAGGAGTTAAATGTTCCAATCAGTTTCCACGAAGAAGATGATCGAATGGTGAAGCAAGCTGGGATAAACAAGGGGAAGATTTCAGAAAAAATCGGTTATGGAGATGCCTCCTCAGAATCTGAATACAGTATCATAGAACGCGATTGCAAATTAGCACTAGAAACAGGTGCCAGAGTCAGCATCCAACATATCAGCGCTGGTGAATCCGTTGCAGTCGTTCAGAAGGCACAAGAACAGGGCGCTGACGTTTGGGCAGAAGCTACCCCTCAACATTTTTCAGCAACAGAAGACCTTGTTCTAACACAAGGAACTCTTGCTCGCGTTAATCCACCACTTCGGACGGAATGGGATCGCATGCAAGTAATCCAGGGCTTGAAAGAAAATGTAATCAATATCATAGCAACCGACCATGCACCACATACCATGGAAGAAAAAGATGTAGATATGAGCAAAGCTCCAAGCGGAATGATAGGACTAGAAATCTCATTGGCAATGGGAATCACACATCTCGTCCGAGAAAATCATCTTTCTCTCATCCACTTACTGGAAAAGATGACGATCAATCCAGCAAATCTCTACGGACTTGATGCCGGAACTCTAGAAGTGGGAAAAGCTGCCGATATTGTAATCTTCGACCCAGATGAAAAATGGACAATCGAAACATTCGTATCAAAATCTCAGAACTCACCTTTTGTTGGGTGCGAAGTGTACGGCAAAGTCCACCACACAATCTGCGGTGGGAAAGTTGTTTAATTAATTCAGGCGATAGGAAACAGAGTTTCCTATCGCCTAAAACATATCTTATTCCATAGATTATCTAATTTTCATTCGGAATATTTTGCTTCCCAGTAATTCCCTCAACTTTCAACTCTAATAATAATGTACGTTCAAATACCGCCTCATTGTATCTCGGCACTCCTTCATGTCCATAATGTTTCATAATGCAATCCATACCCAATTTCTTTTCTTGCACATCTTGTAATACCCGAACTTCCCCCGTACCCATTACACAACGATGATAAGCACTCCACTCACATGCCTCATCCCCCTTAATCAATCGAAAGGAACAATCCGCTTCGAAACATACGCTAGGATTCCTATTTATAATATCAATTTTTCTTCCCTCCTTCGCTGAATGAAAATAAAGATGCAACTCTTCTCCCTCTAATCGATAACCAAAATTAAGTGGCACGATATAGGGTTCCCTACCGTCATACATACCAAGTCGTACAACCTCGCATTGTTCCAAAATCTCTAACATAGCTTCTAATTCATGAACTTCTCTATCTTTTCTCCTCATCTGTTTGCTCCTTTGTATATTATTTTTCATTTTCCCCCTTAAACAAATCATCTACAGTTGTGTCTAACACTCTTGCAAGCTTAAAAGCAAGAGAAATTGTTGGGTCGTATTTATTATTCTCAATAGCATTGATTGTCTGTCGCGTGACTGCACAGGCATTTGCAAGTTCTTCTTGAGAAAGCTTTTTAATTTTTCTATATGTTTTTATCTTATTCTCTATTGCAACCACCTCACATAATTTATAAAAATGTTAAATTCTTTTTACATTTTAATTATATCACTATGGAAATAAATGTCAAATTCTTTTTACACCATACTATCACTCAAAAACTTAAGAATTAATGTTCCATTCCCCAATGTTATTGAATTAAGCTTAAAGCACAATTATAAAAGTTAAAAACCTCTTTACAGATAATCAACCATAAATACAATCCACTTATCTGTAATTTTGTTTGTAAAATAAAACCTATGAACTGGATATACATATAAACATTCACCGAAAATAACATCTTATATGCATATATAATAGTTGTATGGAATATTTGAATTCGAAATACATATAAGCATGTAAACATACGAAGTCTTTATATGTATTTCAGGATTTTTCCCCTAAATATTGAACTAGAAATGCATATAAGTAGCATTTTTCATAATGATTTTATATGTATTCTCAACTCCATTGTTCCTTGCGAACACAAGAATGAACTTCGACAATCCTTCGGATTCTCTCAGT
>CAYJFY010000090.1:0-2863 GCA_964369755.1 uncultured Lachnospiraceae bacterium | reverse complement strand
TTGGTGTGAAGCATGAGTAAAAAGTTCTCTTGTTAGTCACTCCCTTAGGAGGGGTCCGTTATATCCATTTAACTAAGAGAGCATATACTGTTTATCCGTGCGATTTGACTCAATCATAACTGATACACTATAAAACAGTTTACTCTATCAAAAGCAGAAAGTCAACCAAACAAATATATCCCATTCATCAATCTATTCAGCCGACTTTCGTCCTAGCATTTATTGTTCTCTACTTATATTGTGCAACATATTCGTCTACCCTTACAAAATTGCCTTTGTTATAGAATTTTGCCTTACCTTTTCCTCTATTTTTCGCCTCATACATGGCTTCATCTGCGTAGTGCAACAGGTCCCTGGTTGTCCTTGCATCTTCTGGATAACAACTAACACCAATACTGCACCCACACTGAATCTCTTGACCCTGATATTTTCCAGGGGTAGTGAATAGGTTCATCATTGCTTGAATGACATCTATAAGTTTTGATTTATCACTTGGAGTATCTAACACGACAACGAACTCATCTCCTCCGTGACGGTAGCAGCGGTATCCATCTTCAGCAAGTATCATTAGATCTCTACTGATTGACTTCAACATCACATCTCCAGCTTCGTGTCCTAAGGTATCATTTATCTTCTTGAACCCATCTAAATCGCAGAATAGAATGTAGAAACTCTTGTCACTCTGTGTCAGTTTCTCTAAATCCTCTAGTAGCATGCGTCGATTGCTCAAGCCCGTTAGGTAGTCTGTACTAGCAGCTTTCTCAACCATTAATTCGCTGTTTTTACTCTCAGTAATATCTATGCTGGCTACCAAGTGAGCCATTCTTCCATCTGTCCATGGAAATGCCGAACTCAACACTCGAAACCATGACCCATCAAAGGCTCTCTGATAATCCCAAGAATAAGTTTTTGTTGGTTCGTTATTCTCATCCAGCAGTCTTGGCTGTGGACAAAATTCACACTGTCCATCCTTGTCATCAAAGATGGATCCCCAACATTTTTTCCCTATCATATTATCTACTCCACCGTATGGTGCAGCCATGGATTGATTCACATACAGCACCTCATGTGAATAGTAGTCGTTCACATAAATATCTATTCCGATATGATCGAGCACCTTCCCTAATACATTCTCTGCATTGGTTATGCTTGTCTTATAGATTCCTAGATTTATTTTGTTTGCTAGCAAGGAGAGAATTGCACATGACTTCTCTATTTCTATCTCTTTGCTACGCACCTTTCCCCTTCGATCTGCCATTCCTATAAATGCCACCAACTCTCTATGTTGGTTTAGAATCGGCATCACAATCAATGTTCTCGCTTCGAATACAGCAAGTAATTTCTTCTCCAATTCGCTTAGCGTTTCAGCTTGTTTCCCCACACCTTCACTACCTGAAACTAATATCGCTTTTGTTTCAGACAGCTCACTCAACAACTCTAGACCTAAGACCTCTCTTAAATGAATCTCTTCCTTGAGCATTGAGGTTCTTGTTTGTTCAAATTCTTGCTCAAAATAAACTTTTCGTTCGAATATGCCTTTATTATTAAGTTCGTAAATAAACGCGTCTCCTATTTCAAAAAATATACATATCTTCTCTAGGAAACTTTCGACCGAAATGGTATTTTGATTGGCAACACTGAGTTGACCGACAATCTCTGAACAAAACTTCTCATAGTTTTTCCCCATAACGTCCTCTTTATATTTAGTTTTTAAAAGTTAATGTAGCCCTGTAGCCATACGGTTCCTTTGAATCTACGTCCTACATCAGGTTCCCCGAGCACATTCGCTTTTGGAACATAGACCTCTATTTCAACTCCGTTCACATAGATGATCATCTGGTATAGAACTTCCTTTGTTTCGTTATTGCATACTTCATGATACTTGGTAATCTCTCCCATTACCGAATACTCATCACACTCGACACCATAAGGCATGAAATATGTCTCCACTATTGTGAATACATCTTCTTTTTCAATCCTCTTAGAGATACTTGAATATGTCTCCATATCTTCTAGTGTCAATGTATCCATAGCGAGCATATCGCCCTCTCTAGCCGCGTTTACTAGCATGAGGCGATTATTCTTCTCCTCTTCCATATAACGCTTTACTTCTGTTGTTTTCTTGATTGGAAGGAGTATCTTTCCACTCAAGGCAAGTCCACTCAGATTTACAGAGGTTTCTTTCTGCCCTAGCAGACCTTTTTTCTCGGCTAATTTATAGTCGATTAGATTCTGTAGATAAAATATGAGATGTACTCCAACGCGTATATCTTCACACACTCCTATGTAAGCCTCTTTGTCTTTTCTCTTCTCAATCACAATTTCGGCATAAGAACTGATTCCACTCCCCCTTGTATAAGGGCAATAATATTCCATCTCGAAGACTCCGTCTTCATCTTCATATCCATAGAGGGAGATTCCGAAATTATCACCGAAGTTTTTGCGATATTCTAGAATTCCACTATCTGAATGACTCGTTCTTATATCATATTCATCTAAAACTTTTTGAATAATAGACTTTTCATTTTTTCTTGATTCCATGTATTGGAATCCTAATGCCTTCAAATATTGATGCATTTCATACCTCTTATTTCATAGCCTAATTAACTAATTACTTCTTTGCCACCCATATACGGTCTTAGTGCTTCTGGAATTCGAACTGTCCCATCTGCTTGTAGATTATTCTCTAGAAAGGCAATTAGCATTCTAGGAGGTGCTACCACTGTATTATTCAATGTATGTGCAAAATATTTTCCATTCTCTCCATTTACACGGATTTTCAATCATCTAGCCTGTGCTTCACCTAGATTTGAACAACTTCCTACCTCGAAGTATTTCTTCTGTCTTGGTGACCATGCTTCCA
>CAYJFY010000089.1:0-2903 GCA_964369755.1 uncultured Lachnospiraceae bacterium | reverse complement strand
ATTTCCATTTTTATGGGCAATCTATACATCATTCAGACCAGCTTCAGAGTCGTACAAATTGACTGTGGATTTTACCACTCTAAATCTTGAGTCCTATATAAATTTGATTACAAAAAATGATATTTTAATCTGGTACTTCAACAGTATTGTTGTTGCAATCAGTGTGACGGCATTGAGTGTTATTCTCAGCACTATGGCGGGATATGCACTAGCACGTGTGGAGTTTGTGGGGAAAAATATTATCTTCATGTGCATTCTAGGAGTCATGATGATACCAGGGCAAATTACAATGATTCCACAATATATGTTGTTGAATAACTTTGGATTTGTTAATACTCATATAGGGTTGATTGTTCCATTTGTGTTTAATGCATTTAATATATTTATGATGAGACAATTTTTCTTGTCATTCCCAATTAGTTTAGAGGAGGCGGCTTCTTTAGATGGATTAAAGCGTATTGGAATCTTCTTCAAGATTGCATTGCCACTTGCAAAACCAGCTTTGACAACAATTACAATTATGTCGTTTACAGGAAGTTTCAATAACTTTCTAATGCCTAACTTATTAATTACATCGAGAGATATGTACACGCTACCAGTTGGTATGGCTTCCTTGAACAGCCAGTATTTCTCATTTCCAAACCAGACGATGGCAGGTGCAATGCTATTATCGATACCGATGATACTATTATTCCTCATTTGTCAAAGATATTTTATAGAAGGTGTTTCCACATCGGGAATCAAATAGGAGAAAATTATGTTTGTAACGAAGACGAAAAATTTAAACAAAGACCATTATGTAGTGGCATCGAATAGGATGTATTGCATTGGAAATCAAGATGGGACATTTTCGCCACTAGGGTTTCATGTAGATGGAGAGATGAGTGGAATTTTTTCGCAACCACTGAGAATTACATCGGGATTCACATTAACTCAAGGGGAAGATGTACTGCATGCAAGTCAATATGCATTTGATATGGGAACGAGTGTATTCACATACCCGAACATGGAAGTGAAGATTCATGCACTTGATAACAGGCGAGCATTAAGTATTCATATTGAAAAAAAGAATGAAGAAATCGTAACATTCGCCACGAACCTTAATCTACAAGGGTGTTGGACCGCAGAGGAAGCAGGATTCAAGACGGGTAGAACGGAAGTGGTAGAAGCGCATAAAGATGTAATCTATGTGAAACATGAGTTTGAGAAGTATTTTGTATCGGTTAGAGTAGATAACGACAATGAAATTCATTTAAATGGTACAGGGATTAGAATGGATATCAAAGACAGTTGCAATATTTTAATTATTGCAAGTAACGAATCTATGGAATCACTGAAGGAAGAAGTTCAATTCATAACTTCAAATGTAAGAAATCTCATTTGGGAGCAACGCGAAAGAAGAGATAGTCTCGTAGATCATACGCAACTAGAGATGAGTGGGCAGGCTTTCAAGGAGGCATTTGATGCATTAAAACTCAACTATGACATGTTAGTGCAAAAAACAGATGAAGTGGGTGAGAGTTATACGGCAGGATATCCAGAATTCCAGTGGCTTTTTGGATGTGACACAACGTATGGAATTCATGGAACACTTGCGGTAGGACAGTTCGAGATGACAAAGCAAACACTTCGACTACTGAAAGATATCTCATTAAAGACAAATGGAATCGGAAGAGTGGTACATGAAGTCTCACCTTTTGGTTATGTATATAATGAAGGAAATCTTCAGGAGGCACCGCATTTCATTGTTGCAGTAGCAGAAACTTATCGTTGGACTGGAGATTCTGTATTTTTAGAAGAGATGTTTGATTTTTGCGTAAGTGGTATGGAGTGGGCAGAAAGCATGATAGAACCTGGTTCACTTTGTCCAGTGGGGAGTGGAATCATTGAGGTTCCAGGAATCCATGGACGAGTAATAGATATTGCAATTCTTACAATAGATGCCTATAAAGAATTAGAGTATATGTGTACTGTTTTAGGGAAAATGGACAGAATTGAGGAGTATGAGAAGAAACGACTTGCACTTCAAGAAGAGGTATTAGAGAAGTTCTACTCAAAAGAAAGCAAATTTTTTGGGGATGTAATCTGTACAAAAAAAGAGATTATAGAAGGAAGAGATTTGTTGGTTCATTCAATCAAGAATACCAAAACCTTGACAAAACATATGGGAGAATACTTTGATGAACTTTTGGAGAAAGAGTATGCAGAAGACGAATTGATACCTGTGGTCTTGAAAAACTGGGTGACCATTATCCCATATGTACAAGAGTTTGTGCCGGAGGAAATCAAACAAGAGGGGATAAAGCAGATGTTCCAACCTGCGTTCTACAATCGTTTTGGAATGAAACTTGCATGTATGTGTGATGATAAGCATGACGAAGTAGATGATATCTATACTTTGAATAAATCTATGTCGATTAATACGGGATATATGGCTGAAGTATTTGCAAAGAATGGATATCTTGATCAGGCATATGAACTATTAGAACAGCTGGCGGATAATATGAAATACGAGATGCCGGTAGCATTGAGTGAAATTCTCCCAGATGATGGCTGTTTTATGCAATTTTGGTCAGGGTATGGAATCCATCATGTATTCATCCGTCATATTTTAGGAATCTATCCAGACGCAGGCAATAAGCAGATGTTAATATATCCGAAACTTCCGACAAAGTTAGATTATGTGAAAATTAACAGCCTTCGAGTAGGAGAATGTGAATTTGAAATAGAGTTGAGAAGGGTAGAGGGAGAAGTTCTTATAGATGTGAAAAAGAGTAATGAAGAATATAAAGTGATTGTAGGAGATGTAAGATGATTCAATATAATAGAGGAAAAGACGAATATAAAAATTTCTTGCTGACAGAAGATTGCTTTGACGATATGAATCTAGGCAAGACAGAATC
>CAYJFY010000088.1:0-3002 GCA_964369755.1 uncultured Lachnospiraceae bacterium | reverse complement strand
CATATGAAGAACTTTTAGAATATTTCGATGGGAAAAGAAAAACTTTTGATGTACCATATAAATTAAATGGTACAGATTTTCAAATGAAAGTGTGGAACGCACTGTGCAATATTCCTTATGGCGAAACAAGAAGTTATAAGGAAATTGCAATAGCTATTGGAAGCCCTAAAGCCAGTCGCGCCATAGGTATGGCAAATAACAAAAACCCTATAACGGTAATAGTGCCTTGTCATAGAGTCATAGGTGCATCGGGAAAACTTATAGGATATGCAGGTGGACTTTCGATGAAAGAATGTTTACTTAAAATGGAGAATGAGAACAAATGAGCAAATATATATCCTTGCCGCTTTCTTCTTTTAATTGTGTAGCAAGTTTTGAAATTTCCATATCTGTAAAAATGATTTCTTCACTGTTTTGAATGTCCTTATGGGTCAATACATAGCTTGTCTTTCCTTTATATGGCCACTCATCCGGCGATAATTCTGTCACTATTTGATGATAGGTACTTTAACCTAAAATCACAGTATCAATGCTTTCTATAAAATCGGGATAGCTACCCAAATTTTGTTCATCACTTCCATCACCACCAAGAAAAGAAACCCCTCCGTTTCTGTCTGCCACAAAACCATCTAAGCTGATAGCGATATATAATTTTAACTTTCTCATTTGCTTCTCCTTGTAATTTATTATTTCCTTGTTTCTACTTTAATCACAATATTATTCCTTTATGATATACGCGTTTACAATCTCACCATAATATGCAATATGGTAGTCCTTATTGGCACCATGGAAGCTACTTTCCACTTCACTATTGAAGTTCCAATTCATTTTATGCTATATTTAATAAATAACATAGATAAAATAGTTAATACTAAGAAAAGGAAGTATCTTTCACAGAAAGACGGTAAATAATGATGATGAAAAACAACAAAGGATTTACGCTAGTTGAGCTTATTATTGTGGTTGCTATCATTGCTATTTTGGCAGCAGTACTAGCACCACAATATATGCGTTATGTCGAAAACACAAAAGAATCTGCCGATGTCCAAATCGCCTCGTCGATTGAAGATGTCGTAAATATTTTGTATGCATCCGGCGAGCTTGATGTTAATGATGAAGTTAGATGGAAGGTTTCGACAGGTGTTTTGCTAGTATGGATTGATGGGGAGGAAAATGCATCCTTATCGACTAGCATTGTAAACAAGATTGGTTCCTCAACTGATGGTGCTTATAGTAAAAACAATGATTTTATTGTCCAAAGCAAAAATGCACTATCGGTGCCTCAAAATCAAGTTTTAACATTTAAAATTGTTGAGAATTCGAGTAATATATCTGTAACTGTTTCAGACTCTTATGGCAACCCCTATGATTATACATCATGGGTGGACTAACCCCTTAAACACGCAATATTTCCGACCGCACTTGTCAGAAGTTCCCGCCAAAGACAGAGGGCAGTCTCCAAATGAATATTTTGAGTCATTTGGAGACTGCCCTTGATTTACCCTCTTTTAATGTTTTTGCAAGTGCAATAAGAAAAACTCATTTTTACTATAATCAATTAACCCAGCTTTTTTCATTTTTGAAAGCTCATTTGATAAGGCACTTCTATCCGCACATAAAAAATTTGCAAGTTCTTCTCTGTTCATAGCTATAGAAAAACGCTTTCGCCCCATACTTTCATAATAAAAATATGTTAGAATTTTATTTCTTAATGTTTTTTGAGAAATCACATCGATTCTTCTGTTGAGATATAAACTTTTATTTGCGACGACACTCAGCATATTTGAAATTAGTTTTTGATGGAAAACACAAGATGAACTACAAGCTGTAATTATTTTTCGATAATCCAAAAACAAAACCCTACTTTGAGTGGAAGAAATAATTGTCACGGGACTTCTAAAAATTTCAGCACATGCGAAAACTTCAGCAAAAATATCTCCAGCTAAAACTTCGGCTATAATCGACTCGTTTCCATTGTAATCTGTCTTGCTTATCCTTACAGAGCCTTCAAGTACTGCCCCAATAAAGTTTATACTATCACCTTCATTTAAAATAACTTCGCTTTTACTATAGTTTTTCTCAAAAGCACCTAGACAATGAAGCATCGAATTAAAATCTTTTTCTGAAATTTCATAAAAAAGCTTATTTGTCATTATTGCATTATATTTTTTTTGCATAGAATCTCCCTTTTCGTTGTCTAGACAACAGAATTATTGTTTTAATTGTACTATAATGAATTGAAATTAGTCAAGGAGGTTCGCTTTATGAGCAATATGAAAAGAACTGAAATTAAGGAGAAAATAATGAGCAAGAAAATTATAAAAATTGATGAAGAAAAATGTATCGGCTGTGGCCTTTGTGCTGGTGCTTGCAAGCAAAGTGCTATTGAGATTGTCAACGGAAAAGCAAAAGTAACTCGTGAAGATTATTGTGATGGAATCGGAAATTGTCTTCCCGTCTGTCCTGTGAATGCAATTAGTTTTTCGGATAAAGATGTTGCAGCCAAAAATGACAAACCCTTGCCTTGCGGTTGTCCAGGTAGTAATTCAAAAGAGATAAAACAAAAAGAGCAAACTGTAAGTAATTCTACGAGTCAACCTGTATCAGAACTGAGACAGTGGCCTGTACAGATAAAACTCGTGTCTGAAAACGCACCTTACTTTCATAATGCACATCTTTTAATCGCAGCAGATTGCACCGCTTATGCTTATTCAAATTTTCATAATAAGTTTATGAGGAATAAGGTAACTTTAATTGGCTGCCCAAAACTGGATGAGGGCGATTACACAGATAAACTTGCAACAATCATCGCAAATAACGATATTAAAAGTGTTACTGTAGTACGAATGGCAGTACCTTGCTGTGGCGGGATTGAACATGCTACTGTAAATGCTCTTAAAACAAGTGGTAAATTCATACCATGGCAAGTGGTTACCATATCTACAGATGGTTTGATCTTAGATAATTAGTAAAGAACAAAGTGTCTTCGACACTTCAACACC
>CAYJFY010000087.1:0-3383 GCA_964369755.1 uncultured Lachnospiraceae bacterium | reverse complement strand
ACTCTCAAAATATACTTATCCATATTACACCCCATTAGTCTTTCAAAATAGATAACACTATATTAGCACTAACCTCTTAACTTTTCAATGCCCCACTTACAATATTATTCGATTTATTTTTTTGCCACATAAGGATATGGTCGTTTCCAACCTTCATAATTAAATGGATTAAATCCTTTCTTACGATTTAGGTTTGAAGCCTTGGCAGTCAAATCATCTGCCCCTTCTAGAGTTGCAAGCATAACACGTCTCTCGAGCTCTGTTCTCATTTCATCTGCAAGTTCTAGAAAATTCGGGTCTCTCACCAAATTGTTCTGCTGACAAGGGTCATTTATGATATCAAATAACTCTTTCACACCATTATAATATACAGAATATTGATACCTATCATTACGCAACATCCACCCATTTTCGTTACTTCCCCATACCGCCCCTCTCGGAGTATCTCCAAACGGCGCAAGTACAGTCGAATCCATTGTGTCATGCACTTCCATGTCCGCAAAGTGAAGGATGGTATTGAATAAGTCTGTCAACGTTACTGGATGCTCCACTTCTTCTACTACTCCATCTGGATGACGAATAATCAGTGGAATTCTAACTGCCGATTCATAGAAATGTCCCTTTCCAGCCATTCCAAAATCACCCAAATAATCTCCATGATCGGAGGAAAAGATGATGATGGTATCATCATAGATTCCCTTATCTTTTAATTTCTGTATGATTTCACCTAGATAACCATCTACTGCTTGTACAAGTGCTGAATAATGCAATCTTACTTTTTCAACTTTCTCCTCAGGAAATTCTGTAATGTCTACTCCATTCCATGAGCAACTATTATCATAAATGTTTTTCGGACGTAACTGATCACTATCCACTGTGCATGCACAAGCCTTTGGCATCGGTGCCTCTTGCATCCTCGCCATTACCTCTGGAGTCGGATCATATGGACAATGTGGTCCTGGGAACCCGACTACCATTGCAAATGGAATTTCCGAATCCACCACATCCAAGTATTTCAATGTCTCATTGCAAACCCATCGATCAATCTGGTGCTCCTCTGGAATATTGCTGAGGATCGCACCTAAGTTCTCATAATACCCTTCTGACTCAGACCCATGTTGTCTGTCTAATCCATGCTGTTTCAGATACAGTGTGTAATCATCTTGTATTTCAATATGTCGTTTATCCTCTGAAATCACACGATGTTGAAATCCTTCACTGATATCCCACGGATAAAAATGCATCTTCCCAATCGACGCTGTATGATATCCTTCGTCCCCCAACAAGGTCGCCCATGTATGTACTCCTGCTTCGTCGTGATCTGGTCGAAGCCACTTGGAATTATCAATTACTCGATTCGCTAGTGGAGAACGCCCTGTTAGCATAGAAGCTCTGGCGGGTACACAAGCAGGTGACGGTGATATCGCTTGCTTATAGCGCACCCCCTCACTAGCTAACTGATCAATATTTGGTGTTTTCAAAAAATCAGCCCCATAACAGCCACAAAAATCTGATCGCAATTGGTCTGCTAGAACAAACAAAATATTCTTTTTCATAATCTATCCCCCATATTCTACATACTATATTTCATTTTACATTGTTTTTAAGAAATAAGGAATAGAGTAATTTTCTATTTTGTTAGTTTTTTTATTCAAGCTATATTCAACTCAATTCATTCAATACCTTAGATAAATTATACGATATTTTTTCTTTAGAAGGAGTCTCTTTATATGCCATTTCTTCATGCATATAATTCACAATCTCTAATGTATTAAAATGTTCAAATTTTACACATACTAATTCTATAACACTTTGCTCTTCTAGCGTAAAATCAGGCAATTTTATTGTTTGTTTGGGATATACTCTATAACTAACAATTTCATTGATGAACTCTTCTTCAATACGTATTGTTGGTAACATTAGAATTTCATTATATGCAATTGGCAAGGCTCCTAACGGCATATGCCTATAAATCAACCCTGTCATAGATACATTGTGTCTAGCATAAAAAATCGCATCTGCATACCACAGCAATTTCATCAACTTAACCTTGTACAAATTATTCATAGTTGCTGCAAAATAATAGATTAAATCGGCTATCTTATTAATGTCTAACAACTTATTCCCATTAAACTCATTCGGCTCATCATAATTAACATATAGACTATAGATCTGTTGCTTTATCAGATAGATATTAGCATTTTCCACTATTTTTTCTGCAACAGAATTATATATCAACTTGTATCTATCTAAAGCAAACTTATTTTTATGTTTCTTAAGATTTTCTATTGCAAACATCGGATTCTCATAAGATAATCTCATAATATTATCATAGGTCTCATCTTGAATCGTTTTGGTCTCGTATCTTGTTACTGTAACCTCACCCCAACCAAGCAAAAATGAATAATCACTCTGTGTCAATCCGTAATATCTGCGAATTGCCGATATTTGAGCCGAAGTCAACAATCCCTTTTTCTCTCTGTAAGCATCTCGCACTCTCAGCAAATTCTCATCCATCAAATATGCTGGCACAAACTCATTCTCTTCTTCACTATTTTCTCTGCAAACAAAATATATTTCCGTATAATCTACTAATTCGCCTTTAAAAATCGCTTGTGTTTCTCTCTGTAATTTTTCTATTTCGTGTTTGTTATCGCATATTGGACAATCCATCATATTTTTTTCAATCAAAGCACTTTTATTCATAACTTTCTCTCCCTCCTCTAAAATCATCTATATGGTCGATTAACCTTAAGTGGGTATCTTGCAAAATGAAATGATACACAAAACACTTTATGGGTTACCTTATCTCGAATTTTCAACTTAATATACACATCTTTGTCTTCTATCACTTTGCCAAATGTATAAAATGGTGGTAAATTTGAATCTTTATCATCTATAAATGTTTCGATATATTCTTCTATAGACAAGCTAAGTAACTGCTGGACAATATCATTTTTGTCATAGTCAAGAGCCAACAATGTATTATTGGTTGTGTATGGATCTATTGGACTCTCGGTTTTTTTCTTTAGTAAAATATCTAAATCCGCATCAATATTAAATTGTTTACTATTTAGAATTTTCTTGAGTTCCTGCAAAAAACAATGTACTTCATCTCTGCTAGATATTTTCTTAACACTCAATACCATTCACCTCCTATCAAAATCATAAACTATCAATTGATAAAAGTCAACCACTTATTATCAATTGATAGTAAATACACAAAGGAAATATTCATATTGAAACTATATCTAAAAAAAGAGAGCGGAAACCTCTGAATGAATATGCACTCACTCAAGTTTCCTCTCTCTTTTTAATACCTTTTAACTAATTACATCCACTCTACAATCCAGCCCTCTGGTGCTTCTATCTCACCCATCTGG
>CAYJFY010000086.1:0-3452 GCA_964369755.1 uncultured Lachnospiraceae bacterium | reverse complement strand
CTAAGATGATAATCATGGAAGAAGGGGGGCTTATTCGTGCGTTTTCAGACGAAAAGGAAGGTACTAGATTCGAGATGAAATATTTTAAATAAATAAGGAGAATGTATACAGGGTCGAGCGTCAAAATCATTGACGCAAACAGAGGTTGTGTGATAAAATTTTTGTATATTTTAGAGCTGAATAGTTACGAATTTGGTGAATCGGAATGGAGGCGAAACTCAATGAAATTCAAACCACTTGCAATCGGTGTTGATAACTTTGAAGAAATGATAAAAAAGGAATACTATTATGTGGACAAAAGTCTTCTTATAGAGCAAATATTAGAGAGCAATGCGAAGGTAACTTTATTCACAAGACCGAGACGGTTTGGGAAAAGCCTCAATCTAAGCATGCTCAAGTATTTCTTTGAGATGGATTATGCTTCGCAGAATCTAGAAGAGGATTTGTTTCATGGTCTCAAGATAAAAGATGCAGGAGATGAGTATCTTGTGCATCAGGGGAAATATCCTGTCATCATGCTGAATTTTAAAGAGATGAAGAGAAATAATTTTCAATCTGCCTATTTTCAAGCAAGAGAGGGGGTTGGAAACGAATTCAAACGACACCAAAGAATATTAGAGCTTGGGGTTCTCGACGAGGAAGAGACTGTACGGTACAAAAAGATACAGAGTAAAATAGACGATATTGACTTATGTATGGGTTCCGTGACATTCCTGTGCCAATGTCTAGAAAAAGCCTATGGTGAAAAAGCGGTCATCCTACTTGATGAATATGATGTTCCTCTAGAAAATGCATATTTTAGAGGTTTTTATGATGAGATGATAGATTTTGTCAGGGGGATGTTATCAGAAGCTGCAAAGGAACAAAACAAGGAAATTGAGTGCATTTTTGAATATCAAGCAGTGGGATTAGTAGAGCGAAAAGGTGTGTAAAGAATGTATCTATCTATCCATAACCACCAAAAAAAGCGTTTAGATTTTTGTTTGATGTGTGTAAAGTGACGAAGTGGAATTGATTTAGAAAAAAGAATTGATAAAATTTTAACAATATGTTAATCTATACCTAGTGTTAAGCAGTATATTGAAAAAATAAATTTGTTAGACTGCAAGAAAGGGAAGGCTATTAATATGAGAAGAAAGATTACCATTATCGGTGCTGGAAGTGTTGGTTCTACAATTGCATATACATTATCTAACACAGATATCGCATCAGAAATTTTATTAATCGACATTAACAAAGACAAGATGGAAGGGGAGGCGTTAGATATCGCACAAGGAACTTGTTTCCGCGATCCGATTTCTGTCACAGCAGGAGAGTATAAAGATGCAGCAGGATCCGATATTGTAATCATCACTTCTGGTATTGCTCGTAAACCAGGACAGACTAGAATCGAATTGACAAAGACAAATGTAAATATTCTTAAGCAGATTACGCCTGAAATCGTAAAACACGCACCAGAGGCAAAATATATTATTGTAAGTAACCCAGTAGATATTATGACATATGTGTTTACAAAGATTTCTGGAATACCTGAGAAACAAATCATCGGTTCTGGTACAATTCTTGACACAGCAAGACTTCGTCATGGATTATCGGAGAAATTAAATGTGGCTCAAAAGAACATCCACGCCTATGTATATGGTGAGCATGGAGATACATCATTCATCCCTTGGTCATGTGCCGATATTGGAAGTGCGAACATCGATGCTTACAGAGACATGATGGTAGAAGAAGGAAAAGATATTGAACCAATTGATAAAGAAGAGATGCTAGCATACGTTCAAAAATCAGGCGGAAAAATCATTGCAAATAAGGGTGCTACATATTACGCGGTTTCCGCTTCGGTTGTAAAACTTTGTAACATGCTTGCAGGATCGCAAGGGTCAATTTCTACAGTATCGACGATGATGCATGGAGAGTATGGGGTAGACGATGTATGTCTTAGCATGTTAACATTAGTAGGGCCAGACGGTATAGAAGGAAAAGTTCCAGTAAAGTTAACAGAAGAAGAAATTGGAAAATTACGCAAGAGTGCAGAAGCATTGAAAGCGGTAATAAAAGAACTAGACTAAGTGCTAGTGAATAAAAAAGTAACACACTCGATGGTTCAGCCTTTTGGCTGAACTGTTGTCGGGTTGAGAGTATAGATAGGAGGCAAAATATGAAGTACAGTTATTACCCAGGGTGCACATTGAAATCAAAAGCAAAAGATTTAGATGCATACGCTAGAGTCTCGGCAAAAGCGCTTGGATTCGAGTTGGAAGAAATTGAAGAATGGCAGTGTTGTGGTGGAGTGTATCCACTAGGAACAGACGAAATCGCATCGAAATTATCTTCTGTTCGTGCACTTAATGATGCGAAAGAAAAAGAGCAAGACTTAGTAACACTATGTTCAGCCTGTCATCATGTGATGAAGCGTGTCAATGATGATATGAAAAATGTGGAAGATATCCGCACACGCGCAAATAATTATATGCAATTAGAAGAAGCCTATAACGGTGAGACGAAAGTACTACATTTTCTGGAAGTATTACGTGACCGTATAGGTTTTGATTCGTTAAAAGAGAAGGTTGTAAATCCTTTGACAGGAAGAAAGATTGGAGCATATTATGGATGTTTATTACTAAGACCAAGTGAAATCCTTCAATTTGACGATCCAGAAAATCCATCTATTATGGAAGAGTTTATCAAAGCAATTGGTGCAACACCAGTTATCTATCCATACAGAAATGAATGTTGCGGTGGATACATATCTTTGAAAGAAAAAGAGATGGCAGGAGAGATGTGCGATAAAATCGTTGACTCAGCTACAGGATTTGGTGCAGAGACATTGATTACAGCCTGTCCACTTTGTTTATATAATTTAAATAAATCAAAAGGCGAAAAAGGACTTACCGTTTCTTATATCACAGAACTTCTTGCAGAAGCCTTAGGAGTGAAAGAGGAGGTAGAAATCTGATGAGCCATACCAATAACAATGCAAAAAGAGTAAGAGAAATCAGTGGTGCGAACCCACAAAAATGTATGAAATGCGGAAAATGTTCAGCGACTTGTCCAGCATTTGACGAAATGGATATTAAACCCCATCAGTTTGTTACTTATGTAGTGAATGAAGATATTGAAACATTGGCGAATTGCGAATCGTTATGGAAGTGCCTTTCTTGTTTTGCTTGCATCGAAAGATGTCCGAGAGATGTAAAGCCAGGAAAGCTTGTTGACGCTGCAAGACAGATTGTAGTGAGACAAAATGGTGGAAACCATTTAAAGCCGGAAGAAATTCCAGCATTATTAGACGAAGACGTACCACAACAGCTATTAATGAGTGCGTTTAGAAGATACAGGAGGTAAGAAAAAAGTGCAAAGAATCGGAGTATTTGTCTGTCATTGTGGAACCAACATCGCATCAACAGTAGATGTAGCGAAAGTTACAGAAATGGTAAAGTTTGAGCAAA
>CAYJFY010000085.1:0-3811 GCA_964369755.1 uncultured Lachnospiraceae bacterium | reverse complement strand
TTATATGCACATGATTGTGATGTGATGGAGAGAGGAATCCGTCAAGGAATAGAGCGTGGAATAGAGCAGGGAAGAGAAGAGGGGATTATAGGAATTATTAACATTTTGAATTCTATTGGACAATCCGATAAGGATATCATCAAGCATTTGGTGGATCAGATGGATTTAACAGAGAAAGAAGCGAAGTCATATCTGGTGCTCTCAAAGAAGAAATAAAGGTTTAGTAGATGTATCCCTTGCGGGATACATCTACTAATGAAAGACAAGAAACATATAAGAGGTGCTAGATTGAACTGGCTTATATGTAATTCTGGACCAATAGCATAATACCCACTTCGAGATACACCCGCAATTTCACATAATACTTTCACGGATAGAAAGTTCTTAGAACTGTGCATTGTTTCCTCAATGATTTCAAAGATACAAGATGAATCATTCATAAGCGTTGCACCTACTTCCCGATATTTCTGATGGATGAAATTTTTTTTAAAAACTCAACTTCTTGTGTCAAATATTCCACTTGATGTTGTAATCGTTTCATTGGATCAGATATCGTAGGATAATCGCCATTGATAGCAGGTTGTTTTGAACTGTGAATGTCCGAAAACTCTCCAGCATGTTTGTATTCTCTTTTTATACAGGTCGCAATCCCACAAATACGTTGCATACCTAAAACCTCTGTTGGGTAACCATGTTTCTTTAATATTTCCCTAGGAACGATTCCGGATTGGTATTCCTCATAAAAAAGCTTTTTAAACTCTTTTGATAAAGATAGGGTGGTTTCGGTAACGCGTAAAGTATACGGGTTTGCTCGTAATAATAATTGTTGCTGTTCTGTAAATTTTGTTCTGCTCATGATGTTCCTCCTACTAATAGAGTACCATAAACTTACACAATGTCTAGTAGTTGGGATACACTTAATATACGATGTCTAGTAGTTGGGATACACTTGATTTTCAATGTCCTAAAACAGGGAACTGTATTTTCAATGTGTCCACTGTTATGGGTACATTATATAGATGGGAGGACATTACATATAATGAGGCCACAAATTACTCATCTTATATGTAAGGGAGGTAGTTGTGGTATTTATTTTCTTGTTTGTCCCTCTATTTAAGCTTTTTCCCTTTGAATTTTGACCTCTATTTTTCGATTACTTTTCCTAAAAAATTGCTCTAGACATTTCCACTGCTATCTGATATGATAATGAAAAGCAAGCAAGTTCTAATAATAAGTAGAAGACTTATTATCTTTCGCCACGGCGAATCGAATGTCAATTCTCGACATCCATTCTTAGCAACTTCGTGCTTTTGATACCCAACAACAAGCAGGAAGTGAAGACGCAGATTTATTAGAGATATATGTGCCGCATATAATACAGATGTTATATATGTACCTTATATTACATTTGTTACTCTGTAATAGAACTTCCTATAATTTCAGAGAGGAAGGGACTTTATGAGTGATAAGAAGCCTGTAAGAGATGATGTAAGCCAAAAGATTTTCTTCAAGAACCCCGAACGATTCGCAGATTTTTGTAATGCTGTACTTTACGATGGAGAACAGCGAATTCAAGAGGCGGATATTAAGGAACTGGATTCAGATGTATCAGTGATTATTCAAGGTCGTGAGGGAAAGGTATCGTTGGAGCGAAGGAGAGATATTCTGCGAAGAGTGGAGGGTAGAGGGGATATTTTGATTGTAGGGATAGAAAACCAATCCCATATCCATTACGCGATGCCGCTTCGTGCTATGACGTATGATGTGTTAGGCTATATCGATGAAGCGAAAGCAATCGAGAGACAGCGCAGAACACAACGGAAAGAAGGGATTCAAGAGACAAGCAATGAATTCTTGTCAGGATTTGGGAAGGATGACAAGTTGACACCGATTATTACAATTGTTCTCTACTATGGAGAAGAACCATGGGATGGTCCAAGGAGTTTTCATGAGATGTTAAGAGACATGCCAGAGGATTTCAGGGAGTATGTCCCCGACTGTCGATTAAATATCGTAGAATTG
This sequence comes from uncultured Lachnospiraceae bacterium, assembly GCA_964369755.1. Lineage (GTDB taxonomy): Bacteria > Bacillota > Clostridia > Lachnospirales > Lachnospiraceae > CAUPWF01. The sequence goes on along the minus strand of CAYJFY010000085.1, from coordinate 1,789 downwards.
AACAGTGATAGGAGGTATGAGTTTCACAACGAAGAACTGAAACTGCTATTTGATATCGCACGAGTATTTTTGCAAGGGGATAAAGAGGCGTTAGAACAATATGAGGAGATAGAAATCGGTGCGGAACTTGCAGATATTTTGGGAACAATACTAAAATCAAAATTTATGATAAAAAAAAGCGAAACGGAGGGAGTGGTAAAGATGTGTACAATGCTTGATGAAATGGAACGGGAAGCAGAAGAGCGTGGAAGAGAAGAAGGAAGAGAAGAAGGAAGAGAAGAAGGAAGAGAAGAAGGAGTTCTAGGAATTATTAATATTTTAAATACTTTTGGACAATCCGATGATGTTATTATCCAACATTTGGTGGCTCAGATGGATTTAACAGAGAAAGCAGCTAAGTCATATCTGGTGCTCTCAAGGAAGAAATAAAGTTACTTTTTAGTCCCACGCTAATCACTCCGCTGATTAGCGATGGGCTAGTACGTGAAATTCATGATCAATGTAGATGCATCACTTGGATTACGTGCAATATTATCCTCTGTACATATAAGATATTGATACGATAGGAGATTTATCTGTAATAAAACTGAAAAATATGAGCCTGAAAAGACGAGAAACATATAAGAGGTGCTAGATTGAACTAGCTTATATGTAATTCTAGGCCAATTGAACTTGGAATAAGACGAAAAAACATATAAGGAGAGCTGGATAGGGTCATCTTATATGTAAGGGAGTCAGTTGTGGTATTTAGTTGTTGTTTTAACCCTGTCCCATTTTAATTTGGTTAATTTTCTGATAACGTTCTTTGAATTTTGAGTTGTCAACATAGACACGCTATGCTATCATGAAGATAAGCATACAAGTTCAATTCTTTACCACGACATGTGGTGTCATTTTTCTAAGAATGATAAGTGAGATTTAGTAGTACCATCACTTGAACCATTCAGTAACTTCATGCTTGAAACCCCATAGTAGAGCAAGGAGTGTGAAAAAGTCAGAATTGATGCATTTATCAATGATTTCTGCGTTCGAAATAAATTCTCCTTGCAGCACAATTGAATAAGGAGGAGACTTATGACAAAGTTTACAAATGAGAATCAGCAAGAACACATCATCAAGGAACCAAAATGGGAGTCTATCGGGATTACCAACAGTTTATTATTTAAGCACCTGATGAAGAATGAAGAAATCTGCAAGGAATTATTGGAGGCGATTCTAGGAGTAAAGATTCGAAAGCTAGACTATAAGGACGTGGAGAAGGAGATGGATTTATCATTAGACGCCAAAAGTGTACGACTTGATGTGTACGTGGAAGATAGTGAACCCATTGCCTATGACTTAGAGATGCAAGCTACGGACACCAGAGAACTACCGAAGCGCAGTCGCTATTATCAGGGAATGATAGATTTGAACTTAATTAACAAAGGAATGCCTTACAGCAGCTTACGTAAGAGTTATATCATCTTCATTTGTCCCTTTGATTTATTCGGACAGGGAAGAAGTGTTTATACTTTCGAGCATATCTGTCTAGAGGATAAAGAGATTCGACTCAGAGATGACGCAACCAAAATCTTCCTCAATGCGAATACTTCGGGAGAGGATGTAAGCGAAGAGTTGAGAGCGTTCTTAAAATACGTCAAGAATCAGACAATTGAGAGTGAGTTTGTTGAGAAGATAAATGAAGAAGTAAAACAGATAAAAGAAAGCAGAGAATGGAGGCGAGAATATATGTCTTTATATGCACATGATTGTGATGTGATGGAGAGAGGAATCCGTCAAGGAATAGAGC
>CAYJFY010000084.1:0-3872 GCA_964369755.1 uncultured Lachnospiraceae bacterium | reverse complement strand
TAAGGATCTTGTAAGCAATGCGCTTGTGTGGGTTCAAGTCCCATCTCCTGCATTAGAAAAAGAATCGTATCGAAGATACGGTTCTTTTTCTAATTTATAGAGGACTTGAACCTGAGGGTATAACAAGACCGAAGGAATTGTTATCACGAAGCGGCGTGAGAGGCGGCAAGAGACGCCTTATTGAATAAATGATTTTCTAACTGTAATTTGACATTTTTGTAGGACTATCTTATAATGTATTTAACAAGAGAACCGATAGCTAGGACCTGGTCACCTCGGTAGTATTGGTTAAAATAACGCTACACTTTGCGGGTGAGGGCGTTATTTTTTATGCTTAAAATGGATAACAAGAGTTATGACTGCTACAAGTATGATAACAAATGTAAATAAGTCATTAAAAGTAACGTACATAAGCACCAGCCCCTTTCTTATGTAAGTAAGTGGCAAGGAATAATTAAAGTGACAGTATTATTTAAAATGTATCGTAGCTTTCAAAATTGAAAAATAATAGGACTTGAATCCAAGGTAATAATCCCTTATACTGACAGTGTAAAGCTTGGAAAACTTATAATTGGATTAGATTCACACGAGGAGGACTGTATATGAAACGATTGTGTAATATTATATTTGCTGTGATTTTAGGACTATCGCTTACAGGATGTCAATCATTGAACTCTTTCTTAGCTGACTTGAATTCAGAGATTCAAGAAGCGAATGCTGATTCAGAAGTAGAGGAAGAAGAGAATGGGGATGCAGATATGAACTCAGAGGGAGTGGGACAAGAAGCGGAATCCGAAGAATTTGAATCTGATATGACATTGAATGACAACCAAAACCCTGACGATACTGCATTTGTTAGTTACCAAGAGGATGGTGTACATGTGCAGTTTGTAGGGAATAACTATTATGGAAATGGATATGCGTTTTTACCTGATATGGATATTCTAAGGGGGGAAGCGATGTATTGGTCTGATGGTTGGGAAGAAGGCGAGGAGAAAGCAATTGTCTTTTCTAATGGTGGAGAGAATATTATAGTTAGAGATGAGGTTGATGAAGAATGGGAAAATGCGATAACATATCTAAGAGATAGCAGCACAGTGGAGCAACTTTCACAAAATATACAGGGGATAGAAGGACAAGAACAAGAATGGCAAGCGGATTTTATTTCTCTTTATGAATATCAAGTTGGGATACCGGAAGAATATGATCCATCTACAACCACAATGACGACTACTTATATAGATAATATGTTAACCGTGCAATTTCATGGGAATGACGATCTTTACGTTCTAGATGATAAGGATAATGTGACTTCAACTCTAGAAGGCAGCTTTTCATTTGATGGACTTCTCCCTATCCCTGCTAGTGATGGTACAATTTACGCTTATGATTTTCATATGCACCCTGAACATAATTCTGTTTTGGTTACGATACGAGTGAATGATGCTTATTTGGTATCTGCTGTTTTTCGACCTGTTGGAGAATCATCGATAGGGACAGAAATAGAAAGTACCAAAACTACATTAGAGGGATATGCAGTTATGACGGAAAATTCGGGTTTACAAATGACGGCTATCACATATCAAGAATATGAACCCTTATCAATAGGTGGTGATTTTGAATTACCACAAACAGTCAGTACAGGGGACAAAATAGAAATTACATATGATGGATCGATAATGGAAACTTATCCCGCTGAATTGAGTAATGTCAGCAAAGTAAAGATTATTGAAGAGGGGGATCCTTCTGATGTACCAGAGGGGATTTTAGAAATGTTCAAAGAATATGGACGAGAAGTGATTGAGTAGTGGAATGCAATACTTATAGGAGTGTATTTAATGATAACAAAAATGCCAACTGATACTGCAATTGAGCAGTGGAAACATACATTTGAAAAATATAAAGGCAAGCTAAAGCCCAATTGAATAACAGGGATAGAATTGTTGGATTACTTACAAACGCATTATGTTTTGACTGAAATATATGAGGAGGAAGCACTGGAAGTGGTTCGTGACAATGTAGTTATGAATGAATATAATAAAGAAAAATTGCCAGCGCATACATTGCCTGTTCCTAAAGCTTTCTATCTTGAAAACTTAGGAAATGGAAAAAAATTTTATTGCTCTGAAAATAAAGATGATAATGACATATGGGATGATGGCATTGTACGTATTTATATTGGCATTGATACCATTACTGGTTTTTACACTGTTGAGGGTAGTACAATGCTCTATGATGAATTAAATGCAATTAGAGGCTTAGACGAAAAAGATTTACAAAATTATGTGGTTGTTGCACAGTATATAGAGGCATTGGAAAAACTCAAAGAGGAACTTTTGAAAGGAAAATGAGTTCTATGACTATAAACGATGTATTGAAGGAAAAAAATATAACAAAATACAGCCTCTCAAAGAAAAGTGGGATTGCATGGTCTACGCTTTCAGATATTTGTTCGGGAAAAACAAGTATAGCCAAATGTTCTGCTACGACGATTAAGAAACTATCTCATGGACTTGATATGAGTATTGATAAGATTTTGGAACTGGAAGATGGGAAGAAAAATATGGGGGATGATGGTAAGCCTGTTGATCGTTCTTATTTAGAACGGAATCTATCCCCACATCTTACTAAGTCAATCCGTGAATATGTTGAAGGACGAGAGAACAAGGTATCTTATCTGGATTGCCTATGGGGAGAGGTATATGGTTCAATCAATGCTGACTTTTGGTCGGGAGTTATCTCAGAGGAGCAAGCAAACTATTTGAGAAGGAAGTATCTATAAGATGTTCACTTAGTAGTACGGTGTCGATGAGGTGAGATGTAATAGCGAGAGATGAGATCAATCAAAGAATTTATAAGTTTCCCACCTCTGCAATTACGGATAGAGGAAAGAAACTATCTTATTTCGATTTTATTTCTTCAATTCAAAATGAGGATTGCAATCAGGCATTAATTCGAATTCACAGAAAATGTGATTTGGATAAAATACGTGACTTGATTGATGATATAGAAATCCTTTCAGAGGTGCAAAAGGATTTCTATAAAATCATGATAGAAGAGCGGAAGCGAAAGATTTTAGATTATAGTATGGAGCAATTTGTATGACATTTCAATATCTGAAGTAGGTGATCAAATCGACTCAAAATAAAACAGCTCTTCAAATTTTTTATTGAGTGCGATACATAAAATTAAAGCAAGCTTTGCAGTGGGATTAAACTGTCCTGTTTCAATGGAACTAATGGTATTTCGTGAAGTACCAACTAATTGTGCAAGTTCCTGTTGGGATAGATTCTGTTCTAATCGAAACTCTTTCAGTCGATTCTTGAGTATTAATTGAGTATTCATAGGTTGCCTCCATTCTAGACTATAGAGTGAACCAAAAAGAATACGCATAGCGATAGTCCAATGCAAACTTTTACTAATGCTGCTTTTTTCATGGTATGATGAAAAATTGCAACGCTTTCAAATGTTAAATAACCAAAAATAATAGCCAATAAAGGGTATATATGAGAGTGATTCTCGGTGTAAAGATAATAGATTGATAAAAAAAGAAAAACTATCACCATACCGATAACGCCGCTTTTTCTTCCGGAGGAGAATATAAAATCTTTCCCTTCGTCTATTTTTTCTGTTCGACTTTTTCTTAAGATTTCCTCTCTGTTCATAATTCAAAATCTCCTTTCTGAAAATGATAGTAAATTTTGGTAACGAATGACAAGTACACTTGGTATATATTATATCACGCCAAGTGTTCTTGTCAAGTTGCATTTGGGATTACAAAGTGGCATCTCGCCTTACAAGGCCAGGATGGTGGTAGAAATGGTAGGTTTTAGCCATAAATATTTCGATTAACGATAAAAATAAATTGACAA
>CAYJFY010000083.1:0-4005 GCA_964369755.1 uncultured Lachnospiraceae bacterium | reverse complement strand
TACATGATGGAGGAAGAAGTCGAAAAAATATGGGCAAAAGAGAAGAGAACGGTTATCTTTGTTACGAATAATGTGGAAGAAGCACTCTATCTTGCAGATCGCATTATATTAATGACGGAGTGCCCAGCAGTCGTAGCGAAAGAATATAAAATAGATCTTCCAAGACCAAGAAGTATGGTGAGTGATGAATTTTTACAATTACGTGAAGAAATCAGTGCGATGATTGATATTCCACGGGAAAGTTTGGGTGAGTAAATGCAAAACAATGATAAAGTAGTAGTAAAAAATCTGACCAAGTCATTTGGTGATTTGCTTGTGTTAGATGATATATCTTTTTCGGTTAAAGCGGGTGAATTCTTATGTATTGTAGGACCGACTGGATGTGGAAAAACAACATTTTTGAATTCACTGACGAAAATCATTCCAGTAAATAGTGGTGAAATTTTGATTGATGGAGAGCTAGTTGATCCCAAAAAACATGACTTGGCATATATTATTCAAGAGTATTCCACTATGCCATGGTTGACAGTGGAACAAAATATTGCTTATGGATTACAAATTAAAAAAATGGATAAGGAAACAATCAAAAGCCGTGTAGAGGAAGCCATCGAGATGGTTAATCTACAAGAATTTAGAAATTTTTATCCCAGCGAGTTATCTGCAAGTATGCTTCAGCGAGTTGTAATAGCAAGAGCTTTTGCTACACAGCCGGCAGTGCTGCTGATGGATGAACCTTATGGGCAATTAGATTTGAACTTAAAGTACAAGCTAGAAGACGAACTGTTGAAGCTGTGGCATAAGACGAAGACAACGGTAATCTTTATTACACATAATATTGAAGAGGCAGTATATTTAAGTGATAGAATCTTGATTTTGACAAACAAGCCAACTCATATAAAGACAGAACTTATGAATGACCTACCAAGACCGAGAAAAGTTTCGGATAAGGAGTTTATTGATTTGCGAAATGAGGTAACTGATTTGATCAAGTGGTGGTAGCGTGAAAAAAATTGCTAAAAAATAGACGATACTTTGGGAGTATGGACGTCTATTTTTTATGGGTAAAATTCAGAATGGTTATCATTACAAGACAAGCAGTCAGCTTCATCATACATTGATGAAGCTGACTGCATATTGAGCTAGAGAATTACATGTGAGAAGTCCATAAGCTTAGCCATTTTCTCCATCAATCGAGCATTTTTTCCAATACTCATGGCGAAGTGATGAGTTGGATATTCAGCAAACCAAGCATCCATATAAGAGTCAGGGTCTGTTTTAAACTTGACAGGAGTCTGTGTATTTCCAATGGTCATAATAGTTCCATCGGTAGATTCTGCTTCGGTAATAATGAATTTTAGTCGACCATTTACCGTTTGGGTGCACCCAACGGTTGTAATATCGCCAGTGCGAACCTTAGCCTCCACGGAAACTCCTGTGCCTTGTTTGCCGTGGTATAATCCCATGCCACGAAGTATGGGCTTTTGCTTTGCAATCTCCAGGTGGAATGGCCCGTCGTGACCGAGTAGAATGGTTCCGTTCTCATAATCCGTAACGACGATTTCACAGAATGATCCTCCGGTTTCGAGAATGTCACAAATCTTCATTGCGAGACAAGTCTTTAAGTCGCCTTCACCGGCACAAGGAATTCCTGCTGCAGTCAGAAGGGAATGACCAACAATAAATCCCCCTTGTACATCTTCATAATGATTTCCAGGGGCACCATGGTAATAATAACAGAGAGCATCCAAATCAAATTCCTGAACAAGCTTTTCTTGGGCTACTGCAATTTTTGCTGACCAATTTAGCTGGATGTCCGTAGGTTTTTGGGCAAGTGGATCGGCGGCAACATCATCGCTTATCACAAAGAAATCTTCGATTTCTCTTCGTTTTTCTTCAATTTCTTCATCTGTAACAGTTGCTAGATGTTTATCTAAGTCACACATCTCCAATACTTGTATATGAGATCCGGTCTCGCCCTGAAACATAGTGAAGTCACTATATAGATCAAGCATTCCGCTATATGTATTTCCAAGGAAACCAAAGCGAGCACCTTGCAAGTTGCGCTTTACGCGAGCTGCGAGAGTCCACTCTTTTATCTCTTTCCATGCACGGATTGAGGAAGGGTTTGTGTTTGTAATCTCGCACGTCATAGAAATCTCAGGAGTATAATCAAGCCCTAGTAGACCGTTTATCACATGATGTTCAATGCGGGCACGGTGAAAGGCGTTCACAATCTCGGGAACAGGACAAGCACCGCAGTGGGCTAACCACTCGCCTGTCGTAGTCTGTGCATAGTTAATCTGGGCAGTTGGTTGCAGGTTTAGCAAAACCACCGGAACAGTACAAGCCTGATGGACAGGAAGAATGGAAGCGCTTGTCACGTAGGTTCCAGCGTGTGCGAAGATGATATCTACTTGGTTTCGGTTAAAATATTCACCTGCATCAAGTCCAGCTTGCTCGCAGTCGACCAAGCCATAAAAGAACACCTCACAATCCATACGTTCGATTTTCGTACTAATAAAATTGCCATATTCTATCATTCGCTCTCTCAAACCGATAAATTGCCCCCAATAATGCTTTAATCCCATTGAATAGATTCCGATTCGTGGTTTCTTTAATTGTTTTCTTTTCATACTAATAATCCTCTCTTTCTTCGTGCAATCATGAAATCATGACTTTTTGTCCCTTGATATCGCAGTATATTGTTTTGTTGAAATGTATTTACAATTCTATTATAATGGGATATTCTTGAATTAAAAGAAAGTATATTGAGAAAAAATAATAGAATATTGAGGTGGATATAATGAGTGAAAAATTGAGAGAAAAGAAGCAATTTATAGAGCGAGCATCTTACGCATGGAGTGAGGATTCGCTTCGCTTGATTATGACTCCTAGTAATTTGGCAAAACAGATTTATTTCTATGTGCAAGAAGTGGGATATTTTAAGACAACCTACCCATATTTTACAGAGCGACAGAATCTGAACTCGTTTTTACTTGTATATACCCTCTCTGGAAAAGGTGTTCTAGAATACGAAGAAGAGAGGCTGGTTATAACAAAAGGCAATGGTTTTTTGATTGATTGTGAAAAACCGCACCACTATTATACGATGAAAAATACAGAGTGGGAGTTTCTGTGGGTGCATTTCAATGGGCCAGTTGCGAGAGGGTATTATGAGGAGTTTCGAAAAAATGCGCCGAATAGTGTAATGATAGAAAATATTGAAGGAATAGAGGGCACGATAAAGGCGGTGCTGAATTTGAATCAGAAAAAGAATCGCAATACAGAGTTACTAACATCCAATCAAATAACGGGATTGTTGACCGAAGTGTTGATGGCGACTGGTTTGAATGATGAAGATAGACAGGCAATGCCACAATATGTGAAGGAGATGGCTGGTGAAATCGATAAAAATTTCAATCAAAATATGCCTTTGGAGTATTTTGAAGACAAGTATCACTTTAATAAATACCACTTGTTAAAGCAGTTTAAAAAATATATTGGAGTAACAATTACAGAATATATTATAATATGTAGAATGTCATATTCGAAAGAATTGCTGAAATATTCTGATTTGTCTGTAGGAGAAGTTGCTTTGGAGATTGGGATTACAAATACGACACACTATAAATTTGTTTAAAAAAAGAGAGGGGATGACACCCTTGGAATATCGAAAACTTTGGTTAGGGATGAAAGAGGGGCGATAAAACAATCGCCCCATATTCTATATATTGTTGTAGTATATCAGAATCTATGACATGTCTTTCTTAATATTATCTGCTCTTTTTAGGTAGAGAGTAGCTTCCTCTTCGTCTAGATTCATCTGAAGCATTAACTGTTGTACAATTATTTCCTCGGAAGCATTGACTGCTTTTAGCGAATTGATAATTCCCTCGGCACGCCCAGCAGAGATTCCCTCTGCATAACTTTCTTCCTTCTCTTGTGCGATGTGTTTTTGTGCATCGTATTCGAATATACTCACAAGTATTACCTCCGATCTATGTG
>CAYJFY010000082.1:0-4016 GCA_964369755.1 uncultured Lachnospiraceae bacterium | reverse complement strand
TAAAATAAGGGCTTGGAATTCCGAACGAACATTTATGAAAAAAAGGAGGATACGAGAGATGTTTAAGAGAAAATTAGGAGTTATGTTATTAACTGCAACGATGCTAGTAACCTTATTTGGATGTAGTAGTCCAGCGCCAAAGGAAGAAGAGGCGGGAGCTAGTACAGAAACAGAAGAATCAGGGGCAGAAGAAGCTTCGGCAGAGGAAGAAACTTCAGAAGGTGCAGCTACTCCGGAAGAAGCGGTAGTAATCATAGAAGGTGCATCGATTCCGAATGGAGAATGGAATCTACAATACTTACAAGAGCAAATGCCAGATGTAAACTTTGTTAGTAAGACATTTGATAATGCTACGGTAGAAAAAACAATCAAAACTGCTTTCACAGCAGGAGAATCAGTTGATTTAGCACTTTATTGGCCAAATCAAATGCAGAACTTTATATCATCTGATATGGCATTGGATTTGACACCATACCTAGAAGCGGATCCTGAGTGGAGAGATTCATTTATTGAAGGAACTTTGGATGTAGGTACATATGATGGAAAGGTATATGCAATTCCAGAATCAACAGTTTACCCATTGGTTCTTATCAATAATGAGATATTTGAAGAGGCTGGATTGGAAGTGAAAGAACAGTGGACATGGGATGAATTTATGGAGGCTTGTGACACAATCGCAGAGAAGACAGATGCATTCCCATTTGGAATTCACCAGAATAGAGCAACATGGCTCATAAGAAATGGATTACTTCAAGTATGGGATTCTGAAGAAGAGATTAATTCATTTATCGCAGGAGAAATACCATTTACCGACCCGAAAGTAGTAGAAGTGTTCGATAATGCAGCAGCACTCTACAACCAGAATTATTGCTACCCAGGAGAGGGAGCAGTAACGGCAACACCAGATGCTGTTTTGGCTGCTTTTTCTAATGGAGATATTGCGATGATGGCAGATGTAAATGCTATGGCGAAAAATGATATTGAGAGTTCAGGATTAACATCAGTAAGTGTTGTAGGTTGGCCAAACATGGGATCGAGTGAAACAGATTATACACTTGGTGGTTCTACAGGATATTTTATTCCATCCAATGTGAAGAATCCAGATTTCTCAGTAGAATTATTAAAAATGTTGACAAGTTCAGAAGTATTGTCACATGCAGCTGAAAATGGAAATGTAGTACCGATCGAAGTTGAAGGTGGTAGCGATGATCCAAATGCAGAAGCGTATGCGAGAGATGCACACAAGGTGTATGGTGCAGAGGTAACAGCATTATCGACAGAGGTATTTGATAATATTAATAAAAATCAACCAGCAAACTATTTATTCTATGGAGAAGAAGCATTGGCTGAATTAGATGCTTTGAGATTAGATGCTTTGGAACAGTAAGAAGACATGATTATCAAGAGACTGCTGCATCTCATTAAGCGGCAGTCTCTTTTGATTTTGTAAGACTCAATGTGAAAGGAGACTTAATTTGAACACAAAAAATAAACCTAAGTTGAATCGGAAAATTACTACAGTGGGAATCCTTTTTATGTTACCAGCATTTTGCGTGATTGCATTTGTCGTAGTAGTACCAATTCTTTGGAATATTCTATTGTCATTACACGAATGGAATGGAAACGGACCTATGGAGTTTGTTGGCATCTCTAATTATATGGAGTCACTTGCAGATGCAAAAGTCCTAAATAGTATCAAAAATTCGTTGTTTATCGCCTTGTTTTCTACTGCAGAAGCGATGATATTGGGAACTTTGTGTGCTATTTTTATCTATAGGATGGGGAGAAAAGAAGCTGCATTTTATAGATTTGTATTTTATATTCCAAGTATGATTCCGATGACAGTTATTGGATTACTATTTACATTTATTTTAGCGCCTGATATTGGACTTTTAAATGGGTTTCTTGGATTGATAGGATTAGAAAGTTTGCAACATGCATGGTTAGCGGATCCGAATACTGTATTGATTTCTGTGGCAGCAGTACAGGGGTGGAGATTTAGCGGAATTATCATGATGCTAGTGTATGGAGGATTATTGGCAATTCCCACATCCTTATTCGAATCAGCAAAAATTGACGGTTCTCATTATGGAACAGAAGTAAAGTACATTATCTTGCCATTACTGAAGCCTACCATTCAGCTCACGTTTTCAATGATGCTTTTGTGGTCGTTTAAGACCTATGATATGGTATGGTCACTTACAAAAGGTGGACCAGGAGATTTTTCTAAAACAGCGCCAATCAAGATGATTGAAACAGCATTTACCCACAATGAATTCGGTGCAAGTGCAGCACTTAGCTTGTGCTTTACAGTGTTAGTTATGATTATAATTATTTCTGTACGGAAATTATTGAAAGGAGAAACATATGAATATTAAGAAAATTTCAATATCCAAATGGGTGATCAGATGTATACTCTTAACATCAACAGTAATATGTTTTATTCCGCTTTATTTTTCGGGAATTACTTCGTTTAAATCAATGAATGAATTTTATGCAGATGTATGGGCCATTCCAAAAACATTTGGATTGGAGAATTACTTTGAGTCATTCATTACAGGAAAAATCGGAGATTATTTTCTTAACAGTATTATAATTACAATAAGTACGGTGGTTATCATACAGATTTTAGCGGTCTTGTGTGCCTATGCATTGGCACGTTTAAAGGTTCCACGTGTGGAGATTATATTGTTATGCTTGATGGCAATTCAAACTCTACCGGCTGAAACAATGGTAATACCGCTGTATCTAATTGTAACAAAAACGCATATTATTGATGTTACATATCTTGCACAAATATTAGCATATGTAGGATGGTCTCTATCGGGAACAATCATTATTATGAAAAACTTTTTTCAATCCATACCGGGAGAATTGCTAGAAGCTGCACGGATAGATGGAAGTGGAGAAGTGAACACCATGTTTAAAGTAATCTTGCCGCTTATGAAAAGTGCTGTTATGACCTGTGCTGTTATGAATTTCACCTTTGCTTGGGGAGAACTAATGTGGGCGCAAATTGCAACCCTAATGACAGACAAAGGAATACCATTAACTGTTGGACTTTTGAATTTCCAAGGAGAGTTTGGTACACAATGGCCACTTCTATGTGCTGCTATTATTATGATTTTAATTCCGTTATTCCTATTATTTGCGTTTGCACAAAAGTATTTTGTAGTAGGTGTGACTTCAGGAGGCGTGAAGGGATAGATATAGAAACTATTTTATTATAGTTAAAGGAGTAGTATATGAATGTATCAAATGAATCGAAAGAGAAGAGTTATCTAAGACCTCTGTTCTGGCAACACGGGGAGAGCGAAGAGGTTTTGGTTGAAGAAATTGAACAGATGCACCAGAAAGGAATCGGAGGTTTCATTGTCGAGGCACGTCCACACCCAGACTTTCTTAGTTATGGGTGGTGGAGAGATTTAGATATCATCATAGAAGCCGCACGGAAAAGAAGTATGGAAGTGTGGATTTTTGATGATAGTTCCTATCCGAGTGGACTTGGTGCTGGGAAAATCAAGATGCTTTATCCAGAATATGTAAAATGTTATCTGGCAGAACATCATATCGATGTATGTGGACCAAGAAATCAAGCGTCAATTAACGTGAAGGCTTGGTTAGAGCCAAGTGTGGCGGAGGGTGTTCACAACCTAGATAGTGGTGAGGCAGAGGAGCTCATCTGTGTGCTTATGACGAAGCGAAAGAATGGTCAGGAAAGCTTAGATGTAGATTCTATCATTGATCTCACATCCTCGCTTCAACAGGGGAAGATTATCGTAGACGTTCCAGAGGGGAACTGGAGAATCTTCATTATAACTAAGACGAAAAATGGTGGGGAAGAGTGGACGAAAGACTATGTCAACCCATTGAGCAGAGAGGCAACCGCACAATTTATTGACATTGTGTATGAAGAACACTACAAGCGATATGCGGATGAATTTGGACATACCATCAAGGGATTCTTCACAGAGGAGCCGCGATTTGGCAATGCTGCAGGCTATGAGGGCACCATG
>CAYJFY010000081.1:0-4759 GCA_964369755.1 uncultured Lachnospiraceae bacterium | reverse complement strand
AAAAGGGTGTTCTCTTTCTAGTTCCATTATTCCGAATAAAATTTTACGCTAGCCTTATGCGGCAACAACTGATTCCGCCGAGTTTGAGCCAGTTGTTATCACAACCACAGAGGCTGATCGTAATGCAATTTTTGAGAAACATGCTCAAGATTTTATAGACGAACAAGTCAAGCGAGATCAAATGACAAGAAAACAGGTGACAGAATATAAAACTGTATGGTTGGATACAGAATACAAAACTTTAAGTGGCTACGCAGGTAATCAATATGTAGGTGGATATAATTTCCCAGGAGGGGGTGGGTTTTATTACTCTAGTAGTGGAGGACCATCTGTAAGTGGAAGTGTAAGTATTTCATTCCCATATCCATATAACATGGTTTCGGTATCAATTGGTACAAATTTAGGTGAAAAATCTAATAGCGTAGGTCAGTATGTTGCAGTTCCTGCAAATAGTTCTTACTATAAATTATATGTTTCTAAATTAATGGAAGTTCGTCCATATGTAGTTTATTCAAGACCAATCTCAAATCCACAGGCAGGATGGCAAGTTTATGCGAAAAACACTCATTCAACAGTGTATTCGATGAGCCTTCGAGCAAAGAAATTGTGACAAAAAAAGGAAAGTATTATCTTAGTATTTTGTTTATTGTGATTTTGTTTTTTTCATATGTTCCTAAAAATCAAATGGAAATTGAATCCATAAATGGAACGTATATCGAAGGTTATGAGCCGCGCAATGAAAACCTTATTTTTGTGGTTCGGGATAAAGATTTTGTTCTATATAATCAAAAGATGTGGATTCAAAAGGGCAAAATGGAATATGTTTCACAAATGACAGAAGTATATTCATATAATTTAGTAGGAGAAGACCAAAGAAAAGTAGGTCATGCATATTATAATTTTCAAGATAATACAATACTTCTTTACTATGATGATTTGGAGATATTAGTATTGAAAATAAATGAGGTTCCAACTTATTTAGAATATGAATAATGTACACTTGTCCAATGCATATATCATATATTGATACTAGGATAGTGGAATCAGTATATTAAGAATTTGGTAAGAAACAACTATAGTCTTGTCATGATTTACAATTATGATTATAGTTGTTTCTTTATTTATGGTCGGAAAGGATTTTAAGTAAAAGTCTTAAATTCTTGTTATATATTAATATATGAACTTTCTAACCCTTCTATTTAATTTAATGTATTTAATTATAAAAAATTACAACTTTGTAACAAGTTTGAGAAGTCTACGATACGTCTATAAAATAGAATAAAACAATGGTAATACGCTATAAAAGAAAAGGGGGAAATATTTTATGAGAAATAAGGGAAGATTATTGATTTGTATGAGTCTGACTTTGGGATTGATGGGGTGTTACCCATCAGGAAGTCAAGTTACTGTAGGGGAAGAAGATTTTGAAGTAATGGATGAGAATAGCGGTGGGCAACTGGATGTCAGTGGTATTGACGACACAGATATTCTACAAGGAGAATGGGGGAGTTACGATGCTAGATTAAAGCAATTCGATTCGGAACAAGTGGTAAGCATATTTCATGATAAAAGTGAAGTGATAGATGTACAAAATTATGAGGATGTGCAAGAGACCATATATCATTTCAAGGATGAAAGTATGATGAATATAAGAGCCGGAAGTGTCTATTATAATACCACAGTGGAAGATGAGCGGTATTATCAATATTATTTCACAAAAGATTCCCTAACTTTTGTATCGCCTATTACAAAAGAACGATATCCAGATGATGTAGAGATTCCAAACGTGAATAAAGAAGAGGCAGTTTCTCTTGTGCAAGACATCACAAAAGAGTTAGGAATCGAAGTAATGGAAGAATATGAAGTCTATGCGAATAACGGGCTATGTAGGAGAAGATGGCTTAATTCTATATGACGCAATTGGAATCTATGAAACAGTATCTGATATGGAACCAGTGGAAGTGGTGTCCAGTGAGAAAATTGCAGAAGCCATTGAACATAAGTTTCGATATGTGGAAGGGGGGTATGCCGTAGAGGAAATGACACTTACCTATTTTCCAATGGCAGAAGATTTCATGGAGAATGATTATCGTCTGCAACCCATGTATGTTTGCTTAATTTCTCAATCAGAGGAGCAGGTCGAAGCTGGTATGAATGAGAAATCCGCAGGTGAGGTTCCAGTCAGTTTGTATTTTACACTAGTATTTGATGCACAAACTGCAGGGGAACATCTAACAGGAGGGGAGAGCTAATGTTACGGATGTTAAAGGTGGATTTTTACCGAGCAATCACGAATTTCAAGTTCTATCTTGCCATTGTGGGAGTCATAGTTGTATGTTATGTGAGCACTTATCGATATCTTGGAATAGAAAGTGAACTGTATGTGGATGTTTACTATGCGCTTGGAATGTTAATTGACTTGAGTATGTTGAAGAAACTGATTGTATTCTTCTCAGCATTACCTGTTGTCATGTGTTTTTGTGAAGAGTGGAAAAATCGATACACGAGAAGTGCAGTACTTCGTTGTGGGAAAGAGGCATATGTAGGAGCGAAAAATTTCACCTGCATACTAATTTCATTTCTGACTACTGCTATTGGGATTAGTCTGTTTTTGATCATCTACAGAGTGTTTTGGGGAGTAGAAGGGAGTGCAAGTAGTTATAGAGAATATCCTCCATATGGAACATTAATTGATAGGAATGGATTCTTATATTTGTTCATTATCATTAGTATTTTTTCGCTAGCAATGTCTGTATGGACAATGGTAGGTCTGGTAATATCTGCGTATGTTCCCAACCCGTTCGTCGCACTGTGTACACCTTTTATTACCAGTTATTTAATACAGGAGATGGGCTCCATGTTCCTACCTCCATATCTAGATATGTATGCACTTACGAATGGATCAGATGTGATACAGGGAAGTCCACTAGAAACTTATCTCTATACCATGGGAGTATTTCTGTGTATGCTGATTCTTCTAGGATATTGGTTTGGTAAAATTGTGAAAGGAAGGATTGGAGATGAGAGAATCTAAAGGAACGATTACATGCTCTATACTGATTGCATTTCAGAATATTCGAAAGTGGAGAACGGATTATCGCATCTGGATGCTTGCAATCTTAATGGGAATCATCACTCATTCGAATACAGTCGCCATCTCACAGGTTGCCTTGGAGATGGGAGAGAAGGTTGCTCCATGGATCTTCCCGTTTCTATATACAGATCGATATGTTTTGATTTTGTATATGGTCCCTCTGATTTTTCTATATTGTGATGCACCATTTATAGACAATAATCAGTTATTTGTATTGTTAAGGAGTAAGCGAACTCCTTGGATTATTGGACAGGTTCTATATATTGTGCTTACTTCAGTTATTTATTTTACTACACTTACTATCTTACCCATTGTACTTCATATCAGACACATCACCTATATGGATGATTGGGGTATGGTACTTGGACGAATGGCTATTTCAGGGACAGCACTGGTGGAAGGGACTGCATTTACCGTTAGCAATCATATTGTGACGTATTTTACGCCCCAACAGGCTATGTTTTATGCATGGTTGCTCTCTGTTTTATTTGGGATATTCATAGGCATTATGATTTGTATGCTTAATATTATAACAAAGCATCGAATAGTTGCCATGGTTGTAGCAGGATTTGTGGTGCTATTTCAGACATTAGCAAGAAGTATGGAAATGAAATGGTTTTCTCCTGCCTCCTGGGCAGTCTTACCGAATCTAGATGTTGGTGGGCGTACAGCACTTCCGACGATTGGATATGTATTAATCATATATCTGGTAGGAATTCTGTTTATGAGTATCGCAGTTGTCATAAGGTTCCGTAAGATGGATATCAGAAAAGAGAGGTAGAAGAATATGATAGAAGTAAATCAACTGACAAAGAAGTTCGGTCAAGAAACAGTATTAGATAATGTATCCGTTCATTTTAAGGGTGGAAACATCTATGGAATCATAGGACGTAATGGTTCTGGAAAAAGCATGTTGATGAAGTGCATCTGTGGATTTGTAATTCCAACTTCAGGAACAATTACGATTCAAGGTAAAGTCTTAGGAAAAGACATTGATATTCCTGATCATATCGGAGCCACAATAGAATCACCAGCTTTTTTAGATGGCTACACAGGAGTGCAGAATCTATTATTTTTATCTAGAATCAAAAATCAGATTCATAAAGATGTGATAAAGAAGTACATTAGACAAGTAGGTCTAGATCCAGATAATAAGAAGGTTGTTGGAAAATATTCTATGGGAATGAAACAGAGATTAGCACTTGCACAAGCGCTAATGGAGAATCCAGATATCTTGATTTTGGATGAACCAATGAATGGATTAGACAATCAAGGTGTAGAAGAGATGAGAGCAGTTATTCGATCCTTGAAGTCAGAGAAACGATTGATTCTTGTTTCCAGCCATAATAAGGAAGACATAGAAGTTCTTTGTGATTCGGTGTTTGAGATGGATCATGGAAGAATTGAAAATAGATAATAAGCAAAGATAAAATTGCTATGATATGATGTAAAATTCTTCTTGTCAATATAAAAATGCTATGTTATCATCAAGATAAGCATACAAGTTCAATATACCAATTCTTTACCACTATAGGTGGTGTCGTAACCATTCAGTAACTTCATGCTTGAAACCCCATAGTAGAGCAAGGAGAATGCCTTATAGTAGCTTGCGTAAGAGTTATATCATCTTCATTTGTCCCTTTGATTTATTCGGACAGGGAAGAA
>CAYJFY010000080.1:0-5384 GCA_964369755.1 uncultured Lachnospiraceae bacterium | reverse complement strand
ACAGTTGGATAATCAGTATTTTAAATGTGAGCAAGAACATTTTGTAGGCGAGGTTCATATGTTGTGCAAAGTTCAAAAGAAAATTCAAAAAGGAAATAATATTAAGCTTGATGAAATTTTTGAAAGTATTAAAAAAATGCCTTTAAATCGCGAACAAAAAAGAAAAATGCCTAAAAATATGGATAATCCAAGAAATTTTCAAGATATTGTTAAAGGTCCAGCTCTCACGGTCGTACCAGTCGCAATATATCAATAATACGGAGATACTTGTTTGGGAAAATTACATATTTGTGGATGGGAGGATATAAAAAGTTATAAACTAACACAAATCTAAAATGATCAAGGTTTAGTAAGAGTTGCTCGGGGGATACACCAGAGACCATTGACAAAATAAAAGTAAAGTAAATGAAGTGTGAAATATCTATGTAAATAATATTGGAGGGTCATTAAATGCCAGAAAATCAAAACATCGAATGGAAAGAATCATGGCGTGATGAATATTTAAAGTGGATTTGTGGTTTTGCAAATGCACAGGGTGGAAAAATCTATATTGGTATGGATGATAATGGAAAGGTGCTTGGCGTTTCAGATAGTAAAAAATTGTTGGAAGACATTCTGAATAAAATCCAAAATACCATGGGGATTATTGCTGATGTGAGTTTACTTTTAATGGATGAGAAAGAGTATATTGAAATAAGTGTTTCTCCAAGTTCGTATCCAGTGAACTATAAAGGCGAGTATCATTACAGAAGTGGAAGTACGAAACAACAACTTCGTGGTAATGCTCTTACAGAATTTTTGATTTCTAAAACAGGATTTAAATGGGACGCAGTACCAGTCGACAGCATAAAGGTCGAGGACTTGGATAAGGAAAGTTTCGATATTTTTAGAAAAGAGGCGATACGTAGCGGGAGAATGTCCAAAGAAGATTTAGATATGACAAATGAAGAATTGTTAGATAGTCTTAGATTGATTAATAATGGGAAATTAAAACGAGCGGCAATAATGCTTTTTTATCGTAAGCCGGAAAGGATTATTTCTAATTGTTTTGTTAAAGTTGGGAAGTTTGGAGAAGGGGCTGATTTGCAATATCAAGATGAATTCAGAGGGTCATTGATATTGATTGCAGATAGAATAATTGAATTTATTTATTTGAAATATTTAAAGGCGGCAATTTCCTATCACAAGGAAACAAGAATAGAAACATATCCATTTCCGCGGGATGCGGTTAGAGAGGCGGTTTATAATGCACTGATACATTGTAACTATGCAGATAGCATTCCAATTCAAATTCGGATTGAGGAGGAAGTAATGTATATTACCAATAGCTGTATTCTTCCAAGTGATTGGACAGTAGATAACTTAATGGGACAACACAAATCAAGACCGTTTAATCCTGATATTGCTAACACATTTTTCCGTGCGGGATATGTTGAAACGTGGGGGCGTGGAATTAAAAAAATATGCGAAGCCTGTGAAGAATATGGGACAAAGCCGCCACAATACACAGTTCTTGGTGATGATATAACAGTAAAGTTTATTGCACATGAGCAGTCTAAAATTACAAAGCCTCATATTGATACTTTGGATGATACTTTGGATGATACTTTGGATGATACTTTGGAAAATAAAATATTAAAAATAATAAAGCAAGACCCAACGGTTAGTCAAGTTAAAATATCGGAGCAGCTTAATATATCAACGGCAACAGTAAAAAGATGTATAAAGAAGCTAACTGCTGGAAAAATTATCATGCGTGAAGGTGGTAAACGTTATGGCAAATGGATTATTAAGGAATAAGAAGGATGGGTATTTAGAATGAATTCAATGAAAAATATATTAATGAAAATTACAGGGGCATTAATTATCCTTGTATCAATTTGGTTGTTCTATATCGGAAATGGAGCAAAATTTGAAGTGTTGATCATGATTTTTGCAACAATCGTTATGGCGGTTGGTGGTGTTATTTACATTTCTTCCAGTGATAAAACATATAATGATTCAGTAAGTTCTATCAGGAGAATGAGATGTGATAGAGGGAAATCTGTTGAAGATTTTTATCACGCATTTAAGGATCAGGACTCTGTCTTGGGGGCTCCATGGCTTGGCAAAATAAAGTGGATCAAAGGAAACAGTTTGATTTTTGGACCTACTGAAAATGGTGATTTCTTGTATCTGTACAAATTATTTAATCACTTTTATTTTTGTCAGTGCCCTTCTTCGACTTGGATTAAAGGACCAGAATCTGAGTTGTGGAGAATAGATAGAGAGGAAGAAGAAATTGACTTCACTTCTGATGAGGAAATGATTTGCTATTCCTTGCTTGCACAGAGTGCATTACCTGATATTTTTGAGGTGTTAAAGATATTTCACGAAACAGATGTTGTAGAACCATTTCCATCGGAGGATAATACTGGAAGAATTTATCAATTTGATGAAGAATTTAGCTTAACGGGTAAAGTGTTTTATCTCTATGATTATGATGGGAATCCAATCTATGAAATTGAGGGTACATATCCATTAAAGAGTTTTCAATTGAGAGATATAGATACAAATGAAGAGATATTCAAGATGACAAAGAGGCTTCTACATTTAAACGATCATTATGACTTTTATTTGTATGGAAATAAATATGCTTCATTTGAGCAGAAAATTAACATTATGTTTGATCAATTCCTTATGGAAACAGATGAAGGAACATTTGAAGTGAAAAGTATAAATGATAAAGTGGGTGTGAATTATATTGTCAAACTAGATGAAAAAACGATCGGCACGATTGCCGACCGATTCAATATTACAGCTTACAATATTGTTTTTGATAATTTTGCATTACATGTTAGAGAAGAAAAATATTTGCCGTTGATTACAGCATTCGCCGTGATGGTGGCGAGAGAGCAAAGTCGGGATAGATTAAACTAGTTTTCGTATTCCAGAACTTCTTTTACTGCTTTTAAGATATCCTCTGTAATCGCTAATGCGGTATGAGCGTCTTCCTTGCTGACAAGTACAAAGTTATCACCAGGATAACGCGCATCAAAATAAAAATCGCCAAGCCACTTGCATTCAATAGAATTCAGTGCGATATCAGGATATTTTTCTTTGATTTTGTTGACAATTGTTCTAAGGTTATACGTTTTTAGGATGGAAATACATGAGCTATCATCGGAAAATTTTATTTCTATCACTTCTTTTAGCAATTTTTCTGCACTTTGGGCAAGTATGGATACTACAGCGTTGTAGTTTCCGCTTTGATCACACAAAGTCAGAGAATCTTTTGCAAATAGATAGTCGTTATAACCAATTTGAAAATAACTATTTCTCATATAATATCACTCCTTCATTTTTGATTTGAGTAACAATTAACCGATTAGAATCATCAAATTGCTCTCTTGTATAGAACACAACATCTGTATGGACTTCGTCCAAAGCCTCTTCCAAAGTGCTACTTATTTCGGCACGATCCATTCGGGGAAGAGAAGTGGTTGTAATTAGTAATAGATCAATATCACTTGTCACACGTGATTGACCATGAGCACAACTTCCAAATAACACAATCTGTTCTAGGGAGTCTATGGAGTATTGGAGCAGATAGGTTATATCTGCACGTAATTTAGTCTCAAAGCGTAGTGGCAAATGAAGTGAAGTGATGACTGTGTTGAGTGTATTATCCATAGGTACCTCCTATTTAATCATTTCTCAAATTTATTTCTTACCTTAAAATAGCAAATAAATATCATTGTCGCAAGGGGAGAATTTCCTTTCTTGGTGAATTCTTGGTGAATAATTTCAAGTTGTTAAATTGAATGTGGTGAGACAAACTATCTCTAAATGGGAAAATGGATTGTTCTTGCGGGGAAAACATAATTATGCTATAATTATGTAAAAACAAGAAGGGGTTTTGTTATGCCAAGAATAATGCCAATTAAAGATTTACGTAATACAAGTGAAATATCTGAGCTTGCACATAGAGACCAAAAGCCTATATTCATTACAAAGAATGGATATAGTGATTTAGTTATTATGAGTTCGGAATTATATGATAGATTTGCAAGAATAAACAAAATAGATCAAGCTATATATGAATCAGAGAAACAGGTTCTTGAAGGGGCAGAGCCTATTGATGCGATAGAAGCTTTTGAAAGTCTGGAGAGAAAATATTTTGGAAACATATAAGGTGCGTTTTTATCCGAAAGCCCTTGAAGAGATGGAGCAAATTTATGATTATATAGCATATGAAAAACTTTCAGCGGACGTTGCCTTGGAGCAGACTAGAAGGATTAAAATGAAAGTGCTTTCACTTAATACGTTTCCACAGAGACACCAAGAGAGACTAGAAGGTCAATATGCAAATAGAGGTTATAGACAACTGTTAATTGATAACTATATGGCTATATATAAGATAGATGAAGATAAAAAATATGTAGATGTGATAACATGGTAGAGTTTATGTTACTTGATAAACTCCTCACAACCGAGCGTGAGATGCTTGCGGGAGCAAAAACTTATACAGTAGATGATGTAGAGTGTGAATTACGTGAAATTTTTAATAAGATAAACTAAAAAGCAAACTTGAAATATGGTTTGCTTTTTGAATGTAATAAATGTATCATTATAGAAAAGAAAGGGATATCAAGATGAATATTATAATAAGAAATGAAGAAGAAAAAGATTATAGACGCGTGGAAGAAGTGGCAAGAGAAGCATTTTGGAATTTATATTTTCCTGGTGCATATGAGCATTGTGTCGTTCATAAGATGAGAACAAGTCCAGACCTTATCAAGGAACTTTGTTTTGTGATAGAGGTTGATGGTGCTGTGGAGGGGGCGATTTTCTACACACACTCAAAGATTGAAAGGACAGAGAAAGAGCCAATAAAAACAATTAGCTTTGGTCCGATGTTTATATCTCCAAAATTTCATAGGCAATCCCTAGGCAGACAACTTATTACCTATTCGATTGAAAAAGCAAAGTCAATGGGATTTCTTGGTATTTTAACGCTAGGTTATCCGTATCACTATGAACCGTATGGATTTGTAGGTGGGAAAAAGTATGGTATATCCATGGCTGACGGTAAATACTATAAGGGTTTGTTAGCGTTGCCTCTATATGAGGGTGCACTTGACAATATAGCAGGGATTGCTTGCTTTTCATCAGACTTAGATGTGAGCGAGGAAGAAGTTGCGGAATTTGAAAAAACATTTCCTGATAAGGAAAAGAAGACCTTGCCGTGTCAAGCAGAGTTCGAATTAGCTTGTGCCCAATTAGACGATTGAAGACACAAAAAAGATAGGTGGGTTGAAGCGTGCAACTGCTAGTTGTCATATCTCCGCTCTCAAATGGTGGTTATGCAACCAAGGGTTTTGTTATTATTGAGTTATAACAGA
>CAYJFY010000079.1:0-5561 GCA_964369755.1 uncultured Lachnospiraceae bacterium | reverse complement strand
TGTTTTTATCAAATATTTCCTAATTCCTAATCCTAAAAGGAGCTTACCTGTTTCCAGACAGCTCCCTTCACTTTTTATATTTTCTATTGGGATTTCTAAACGAATGCCAAAAGTTTCTCATCCACCATCTTCAATAACTCTCTAATCTTAAGATGCTGAGGACACCTCTCTTCACATGCTCCACATTCTACACAGTGCTGCACCAAACTCTTTGGATGCTCCTTGATGTAAGTCTGATAATGTTTCACACCTGCTTCCTTCAATCCATAGACATTGCAAGTATTGTATGCTGCAAATATCCGCGCAATATCGATGGATACTGGACATGGCTGACAATATTGACACCCTGTACAATACAGTTCTGAAAACTTCTTTAAATTGTCAATAGACTCCTTAATCTGCTCATACTCTACTTTCGTCATTGGTTCTTCTATGCTAGCAATGGCTACATTCTTTTTCACCATTTCTATATTCTCCATCCCACTGAGCGCACAAGCAATGTTCTCGTTCCCTAGAACAAATTTGAATGCAAGCTCATAAGTTGCAATTGGATCTTTCCCTGTTAACTTTTTATAGATATCAGTAGGTGCTGCTAATCTTCCACCTGCCACAGGTCCCATAGCAACGACTCCTAAACCTTTTGAAACAGCATATTCAATCATTTCCTCATTCGAGCGATCAATTAAATTATATTGAACAAGCATAGTCTCCAACACTTTTCCTGTGTCAATGATGTACTGTATATTCTCTGGCTTATCATGGAATGAAAATGATATGTGACGTATCTTCCCCGCTGCTTTTAGTCTCAATGCTTCCTCGATTAACCCAAACTTGATAATCTTGTTGTCGAACCCATCCTTGTTGATTCCCCAAAAATGATAAAAATCCACATATTCCGTATTAAGATTCTTCAAACTTCTATCTAAGAAAAACTCGTAATCCTCTTTTTTCTTCACATCTCCTAGGGGGCATTTTGTCGAAATATAAACTTTGTCCCTAAAGCCTTTTACCGCTTCCCCTACTGCTGCCTCAGAGTTTGAATGGCAATAATATGGAGCTGTATCATAATAATTCACACCTGAATTATATGCCTCCAAAATCATCTCATTTACCTTCTCTTGGTCGATGCTAAATTGCCCCTCTTTCTCGATTTCAGGGAAACGCATACAACCGAACCCTAGGGCTGAAATCTCTACGCCTGTATTTCCAAACTTACGATATTGCATCAATAAATCCTCCTTTTAATTTTGATAAGAATATGAATAAAACCATCCTATGGACTAGTATATATTCCATAGGATGATTTTACAATGTATTTTTCTTGATTTTTACGCTATAATCACTGACAAGTTCCGAAGTTACTTCGCCTTTTCCCACATAATAATTGGAAGTAAGCACATGTCTTCCACCGTTGACGTAAATTTCAATGATACTATTATCCACAATAATATCCAACTCCAAGAAATCTAGGCTTACGCCCTTATCCAATGTCACTGACCGCCTGTTATTCACATTGGCCTCCATCGGATGCTTATCCAAACGATAGAGACTCTTGCTTCTGTCTACCGTCAATCGATTCTCACTCTTATCATATAGAATGTCGAAAGAGCCACAACTATGCTTCAAAATCGATAGTTTAAATTCCGTGCCACTGCTTAAATCCACTTGAATGTTCAATCTATAATAATCTTGTGTTCCTTCTATTACAGAATTGTACGTTTCTTTCTGGTATCTCGCCAACTGTGACACTGGCATTTGAATCAAGCGATTATCTCTCAATTCTAGCTTACGAGGAATGGTCATACATCCAGCCCAACCATGGTTTAATTGATCTGTCACCATATTCCTCTCCCACATCTGAGCCCAAGCAATCATGATTCGATCTCCGTTCTCATCTTCTAATGTCTGCGGTGCATAGAAGTCAAATCCTGCATCGATTTCATCTACATACTCTACTGCAAACTTTCCTGTCTCAAAATCCATCTCTCCTATATAATACACCGAAGAGCTTAAGTTGTTGAACTTCTCTCCCTTGGATGGCATATCCACAGGTGAACAAAGAATCACATATTTATCACCAAGTTTGAACAAATCTGGGCACTCGTACACAATCCCAAAGCTTCCGTCTTCTGGTGCTCTAAGCACCTCTCCTACAAATTTCCATTCCAATAAATTATCTGAACGATATAGCAGTAGACAACCAATTTTTTTCTCTCCTACCATCGCACAGATGATGGAATAGAATTGATTATTATGACGAAAAATCTTAGGGTCTCTAAAATCTGTTTCTGGAACATAATCAGGTGCTTCTTCAATCTTTATTACTGGATTTTCAGCCATTTTTTCGTAAGACACACCATCGCCAATTGCAATGCATTGTTGTTGACACATGGACTCGCCTAGAATTCCCTTTCCACTGGTATACATCAAAATATGCTTATCTTCATGCTCCATTGCGCTCCCAGAAAAACAACCTAATTCTACTTCATATTCTTGATCTGGTTTCAGAGCAATCGGAAGATGTTCCCAACTGATCAAATCCTTTGATTTCCCGTGGCACCAATGCATTGGTCCCCACTTTGTATCGTAAGGATAATGTTGGGCAAACAGATGGTATTCTCCTCTGTATTTTGAGAACCCATTTGGGTCATTAATCCATCCATATTCACTGGTATAATGATATTTTGGTCGATACAAATTATTTGTTTCCATCTAAATACACTCCAATAATTCGATTTTTATCTCTCCCACATTATTAAGTAATACATCTGCATTCGGTAGATTCTCATCTGAACCAATTCCTATGCACTTCATCTTCGCATTTTTTGCCGCTTGAATTCCAGCATATGCATCTTCTACAACTATGCTATGTTCGCTAGAAATTCCTAGTGTCTGCGCTGCAAGGGTAAATACTTCTGGGTCAGGCTTTGCTTTCGTCACCTTTGTTCCATCTATTATAGCATCAAAATAATCGATAATTCCAGTTTTTTCAAGAATAATTGTTGCATTTTTACTTGCTGATCCAAGAGCAATTTTAATATCATTTTCCTTCAACTTGTCAAAGGTATCCACTACCCCATCTAACAATTCACTTTCATCAATTTTATTGATGAATTGTAGATAATGGTCATTCTTCTCATTAGCAACTCTCTCCCTCTCTGCTGCGGACATATTTTCTCTTCCAGCCAATTGGCACATAATGTCCATACAAGCCATACGGCTGACACCCTTGAATGCTTCGTTTTGCTCTTCTGTAAATTCAATTCCTAATTCCTTGCCTAACTCTTTCCAAGCAAGATAATGGTATTTTGCTGTATCTACTAACACCCCATCTAAATCAAATATTACTAACTCAACATTTTTCATCCTCTATACCTCAACTTCTTTTCCTTCTACAATAATAGAAACCTGTTTCGTCCCTTTATTCTCAATGTTTACCTCTCCATTTTTCACTTCTACTTCTAGACGTTGACCACGATAGAAAATCCCAAACTTGATTCTAGTGATCTGTTTTGGAAGCCTCGGATTGATATGCAATTTCCTATCAATCATTCGAAGCCCCGCAAATCCCATCATAATACATTGCCACATTCCACCATAAGATGCTGCATGGATTCCCGCATCACAAGAATTCATCGCCTGACCGATATCGATAGTCGCCGCCTTTTGGAACAATTCATAACTATACTCTGTATCACCAATATCATTTGCGAGCACACTATATGTGCTAAAGCTCAGTGACGAATCATGTAAGCAAAATGGCTCATAATATTTAAAATTCGCTTCCTTAATCTCGTCATTCCACTTTTCTCCAAACAACAGAAATAACACCATGATATCTGCCTGCTTCGATACTTTCAGTTCACTGATTTGTTCCAAGTTGTAATCCGCCATGATGGTAGCTACTTTTCCTGCCGTCTTATACTTTGTCAGGTCAATTTCTCGCAGATTTCTGTAGGTTGTATCTTGATCAATTAGCAAATCTTCTCCAGGATGAGTGAGTGCTACTTTTTCTACCTGTGATTTCATTACGGAAACAAACTTGATAAACTCAGTTTTTTCATTGATTGCGCTTAACAGTTCTGGTTTCTCCTTCTTTAACTTTTCATAGATTTCTAATGCATACTCCATATTCCATTTTGCCAAATAGTTCGTATATGCATTGTCATCTACATCTTCACAGTATTCATCAGGTCCGATGACGCCATTGATATGAAGTTCATCATCTTCCGAGCTCTTCTCTAGTCTGGAGCTCCAGAATTTTGCTGTTTCAAATATAATTTCATATCCACACTCTTCCATGAATAATTCATCTTGTGTTGCATTAAAAAAACTATATACTCCAAATGCCACATCTGCTGTGATATGGATTTCATAAAGCCCCGTCTTAATCAGCTCTCTCTCTCCTGTATAGACATCAATTCCACCATAAACTGGTGTTACCTCTCCATCCTCAGGATTTGCTGCTTCCCATGGATACATGGCTCCCTCATACCCATTTTCCTTCGCCTTTCTTCTCGCACCTTCTAACCCATGGAAACGATAAGTCAATAAACTCTTCGCTGTCTTAGGGTCTTGGAAAATAAATTTAGGTAACATAAATACTTCTGTATCCCAAAACGTATGCCCTTTATACCCTTCTCCTGAAAGCCCTTTTGCTCCAATATTCATGCGATTGTCATGGGCGGGTGTCATCACATACATCTGATACTGACAGTAATTAATTGCCAATTGGTCAAATGCATTTTCAGACTCTATTTCAATATAACTATCATCCCATAATTTTTTCCTTAACGTTTCGGATGACAAGCTGAATAGTTCTTCATAACTTTGCTTCATCCATTCCTTTAGAATTAGATAAGATTCTTCTGGATTTTCACATTTATTCTCCTCACTATCAATAGAGGTATAATATGTGATATATTTATTTGCTGTTAGCGTCTCACCTTTTTTCAGACTATACTGATACTGTTGAAATGCCTCTCGTCTTCCCATCAGTGGTTTTGGAATTGACTCATCCTCAACTCCATCCACGAACATTCTATGACTTGCATTGATGTAAAAGGCAATTCTTGATTGAGTTGTAATTAACTTTGTATAAATATAACGCTTTTCGAAAAAACGCCTCGTATCATCGATAAAATGCATATCCCCTGAATTTGTAGGTTTACTATCGATTCCTGATATAATCTTAACTTGACAGTCTTTTTCCAATGGTGTGATTTCCACCTTCTGCACTGCCAAATGAATGTCATGCGCCGAAACAAATCTTTTCATACGAAACGCAATTTTATTATCCTTTGTTACATATTGAAATGTACGAATCAATTCCCCTGTTTTGATATTAAGTGTTTTATCATATCCTTCTACATTATCTTTTGTCAGGAAAAATCGCTCACCGTCAATCTGAATTTCCATGGAAAAACAGTCTGCTGTATTGGGTATCTCTGTCACCTCATTTTCTGTGGGTACATTGAATGTACCCGCAATCATTGTAGTTGCTGTCTTTTTCGCATAATCTTCCTCAGCATATCCTCTCATACACATGTAGCCATTTCCCT
>CAYJFY010000078.1:0-5961 GCA_964369755.1 uncultured Lachnospiraceae bacterium | reverse complement strand
GTATCTTTAACGTGCTAGGTGAACCAATCGATGAGATTGATGCACCGACAGACGTAGAGTATTTTCCAATTCATAGAAAAGCGCCAGCATTTGAAGAGCAATCGACAGCTGCTGAGATGCTTGAGACAGGAATCAAGGTTGTTGACCTTCTGTGCCCTTATCAAAAAGGTGGTAAAATCGGTCTATTTGGTGGTGCTGGTGTAGGGAAGACAGTTCTGATTCAAGAGTTGATTACGAATATTGCGACAGAGCATGGTGGATACTCGGTATTTACTGGTGTTGGAGAGCGTACTCGTGAAGGAAATGACCTTTATTATGAGATGAAGGAATCAGGAGTTATCAATAAGACAGCCATGGTATTTGGACAGATGAATGAGCCACCTGGAGCGCGTATGCGTGTTGGTCTTACTGGACTTACAATGGCGGAGTACTTCCGTGATCAATCAGGAAAAGACGTATTATTGTTCATTGATAATATTTTCCGTTTTACACAAGCTGGTTCAGAGGTTTCTGCGTTACTTGGACGTATGCCATCAGCAGTTGGATACCAACCAACACTTCAGACAGAGATGGGTGCCCTTCAAGAGAGAATTACCTCTACGAAGAATGGATCAATCACATCGGTTCAAGCGGTATATGTACCTGCCGATGACTTGACTGACCCAGCTCCAGCGACAACATTTGCCCACTTGGATGCGAAGACAGTATTGTCACGTTCGATTACTGAGTTGGGAATCTATCCAGCGGTAGACCCATTGGATTCATCTTCACGTATCCTAAGCCCACATATCGTAGGTGAGGAGCACTATGAAGTAGCCAGAGGGGTACAAGAAATTCTACAGAAATACCGTGAATTACAGGATATTATTGCAATTCTTGGTATGGATGAATTATCAGAAGAAGATAAGATTTTGGTTGCAAGAGCAAGAAAAGTACAACGTTTCTTGTCACAGCCATTCCACGTAGCAACCCAGTTTACAGGAATCGAAGGACGCTATGTACCAATCGCAGAAACCATTCAAGGATTCAAGGAAATCTTGGAAGGTAAGCACGATTCCATTCCGGAAGGTCACTTCTTGAATGCAGGAAATATCGACGACGTTATCGCACGTGTGAAGTAGGAGGGAGAATCCTATGGCAGATAAGACAAATGCATTTAAACTAGAAATTATAACTCCGGATGAGGTGTTTTTTAGCGGAGAGGCTTTCTTCCTAGAGTTCACTTCAATTGAGGGTGATATGGGTGTATACAAGGAGCATATTCCTTTGACAACTATCCTTCAACCTTGTGCGATGAATATTCATCAAGATGCAGGTGAAAAAAAATGTGCGGTACTTGGTGGATTTGTAGAAATTCAAAAGAAGAAGATTACTGTACTGGCTGAAGATGCTCAATGGCCAGATGAAATTGATGTTGCGAGAGCGGAGCAAGCTGCACAACGTGCGGAAGAGCGTATCGCAAAGAATGAAAATACAATCGATGTGAAGCGTGCAGAAGCAGCTCTGAAGAGAGCGATGGCACGTCTTGACGCAACGAAATAAATGGATTCTTATAAAATAGAATAGCGGAAGGATGACAGATGATTCTTACTATAAAAAATCATGAGCTTCGTGTGGAAATTGACACATTAGGCGGAGAAATGAGATCGATTAGTAAGCAAGGAACTGAATATTTATGGCAAGGGGATCCAGCATATTGGACTGGACAATCCCCCTTGCTTTTTCCGATTGTAGGGCACTTGCTGAACAAGAAGATCAAGATCCGTGGACGGGAAATTACGATGGAGAACCACGGTTTTATTATGACTACAGAATTAGAAGTAGTACGTCACGAAGAAGACGAATTAGTTTTAATTACAAGATATAACGAGGAAACATTAGAGCACTATCCATTTAAATTTGAGTTTGAAGTAAGTTATAAAGTGGTAGATGCGAAGTTAGAGACAAGATATAAGATTACGAACTTGGACGACGAAGAGATGGTATATAATTTTGGTCTACACCCAGGTTTTAACTGTGATTTAAGCCATGGTCAAGCAATTGAAGATTATTATGTGGAATTTCCAGAGGTGAAGACACTGGAGTCTCAAGTATTCAATGATGATATTCGTGTAGAAATGAACCAGACGAGACCAGTGATCGAGAATCAGAAGCGGTATGGTTTTGTGGATGAGATGTTCCATAGAACCATTATTTTGCATGATATTGATTTTGATCATGTGTGGTTAGGACATAAAGACAGAGGACATATATTGAAATTCTCATATGAAGGATTCCATATATTTGCCATGTATCGTGCAGTGGGCTCGCCATTTATCTGCTTGGAGCCATGGACGGGACATGATGCAATCGTGCAAGATTTCGAGAATATGGAAGAGAATCCAACCGCCCAGTTTTTAGGAGTTGGAGAGAGTAAAGAATTTAGTATGACAGTAGATATGAATATTGGGGAATAATGTGAAAGGGATGGTTATTAAGATGCAAAATATTTATGAAGTAATTGAGAACCCAGAGATTTTCAAGATTAATCGGTTGGATGCTCACTCAGACCATGTGTTCTATGAAGACATGAAAACGATGGAAGAGGGGAAGAAAACCCTATATCATAGTCTGAATGGGATGTGGAAGTTCCAGTGGAGTAAAAATCTAGCAGAGCGTCCAGAAGAGTTTTATCAGATGGATTATGATTTGTCGGAATTTGGTGAAATTCCAGTTCCCTCTCATATAGAATTGAATGGATGGGATCAAATCCACTATACCAATACAGCCTATCCTTGGGATGGGAAGGTAAATCTACGACCACCTTATGTGGATAAAGCTTATAATCCTGTGGGAAGTTATGTGACTTTTTTTGACTTGCCTGAGAACTTTGTAGGCAAGGAGGTTTGTATTTCTCTGCAAGGAGTAGAGCAAGGATTTTCTTTGTTTTTAAATGGGGAATATGTAGGATACTCGGAGGATAGTTTTACACCTTCTGATTTTGATTTGACTCCATTTATCAAGGAGAGTGGAAATAGACTCTGTGTAGAGGTTTATAAGAAGACAGCGGCGGCATGGATAGAAGATCAGGATTTCTTCCGATTCTCTGGAATCTTCCGTGATGTAGTATTGTATGCAAAACCTAGTATTCACATCGAAGATCTATGGGTACTACCTAGGGTTGAAGATAACTTAAAAGACGCCAAACTAGAAGTGAAATTCAAGATTAAAAATCTAGAGGAAGCAAAGCTTTCTATGAAACTTCAGTATAATGGAGAGAACATTTTTGACCTAGTACCAACGTTAGATAGCACAGAGGACGGATATGTTACAACCAGTATTATTAACCTTGGGGATGTAAGACTTTGGGATATTTCACAGCCGAATTTGTATTCTCTTGTAATTACGGTATCGGATCAGTCAGGGAAGATAATAGAAGTTGTTGCACAGGACGTCGGTTTTCGACATTTTGTGATTCGTGACGAAGTGATGTATCTCAACGGGGAACGATTGATTATCTGTGGAGTAAATCGTCATGAGTGGAACCCTAGAAAGGGACGTTCAATCGACGAAACGGATATGTTAGAAGATATCGAAGTGCTTAAGAGAAATAATATTACGGCAGTGAGGACTAGTCATTATCCGAACCAAAGTTTGTGGTATCAGCTCTGCGATGAGAATGGAATTATCGTGATGGATGAAACCAATCTAGAGAGTCATGGTTCATGGCAGAAGATGATGGATATAGACCCGTCATGGAATGTGCCGGGAAGCATTCCTGAATGGAAGGAAAACGTATTAGATCGTGCAGCGTCGATGTTTGAGCGTGACAAGAATCATCCGTCGATTCTATGGTGGTCATGTGGAAATGAGTCTTATGCGGGATCCAATATTCTTGCTATGGCTAATTATTTCCGTGAGAAGGACTCTAGTCGTTATGTGCATTATGAGAGTTGTTTCTATGTTCCAGAACTCAGTGATTGTACAGATGTATATTCTAGAATGTATGCGACACCAACAGAGTTAGATGAGTTATTAACAGAGGGGCTTGGGAAACCAGCAATACTATGTGAATACATGCATAATATGGGGAATTCTATCGGGGGGATGGAAACTTATATCGACCTCATTGACAAATATCCATCTTATCAAGGCGGATTTATCTGGGATTACATGGATCAAGCACTATACGGTGTGAGAAACAATCAAGAGGTGCTGCTATACGGTGGGGATTTCGCCGATCGACCTTCGGATTATAACTTCAGTGGAAATGGGATTGTATTTGCAGATAGAACAGAAAAGCCAGCCATGCAGGATGTGAAGTTCTGGTATGATAAGGCGGCCAATCGTGAGAAACATATGGACGAAAACGCAAAGCGAATTCATGAAAGTGCAGAGAAAATTCAAGTGAAAAAGCCAGAAGGTTCAGGTCAAGAACAATCATTTGAGATTATCTACGGAGATGTGAATATCGGTGTCAAGGGCGCTGGATTCTCCATTATGTTCTCGAAGAACCGTGGGGGGATTGTCTCTCTCGTTTATGATGACTACGAGTGGCTCTATCGTGAGAGCAAGCCGACATACTGGAGAGCGGTAACAGAGAATGATACAGCCAATGGCTTCACAACCCAGAGTGGAATTTGGAATTTGGCAGACAAATATGCCACACAAAAGAGTTTCGCACTTGATGATAGTAAAGAAAATGAGTTGACAGTTTCCTATGTGTTCGATACATTGGCAGGAACGGAAAGTCATGCTGCATATACGGTATATTCCGATGGGACGATCAAAGTGAAATCGACATTAAAAGGAAATAAAAGCCTAGCACAATTGCCATTATTTGGAATGAGATTTATCACACATGATGCAATTTCACACTATGATTATGTGGGATATAGTGGAGAAACATATCCGGATCGATACAAGGGTGGTAGCTTCGGTGAACACAAGAACAATCTCGTGAAGAATACAGCGTATCTCGTGCCACAAGAAAATGGTTGTCATATGTATAATCATATGCTTAGCTTGATTGCAGAGAACAAGAAAACTTTGAATGTGGTGATGGGCAAGAAACCATTCCAATTCAATGTATTGCCAAACACAGCAGAAGAGTTAGAAAATGCGACACATCATTACGAACTCCCAGACACAGGAAGAACTGTTGTGAGCATACTCGCTGAAATGCGTGGTGTTGGTGGAATCGATACTTGGGGTTCTGATGTGGAAGAAGCGTATCACGTGAGGACAGAGGAAGATATTGAGTTAGAATTTTATATTCGGGGATAGGTAGTGTGAAAAATAGAATTTTTCACACGGCAATTTGTCCCTTAGGGGCCAAAGTTGCCAGACAGTGATAAAGGGATGGGGATTTATATGAACACATAAGCAAAGCCACTACATAAAATTTGTAGTGGCTTTACTTAGTTGACTTTCTATTTTGGATGGTACTTTATTTCTTATGAGTAACCATTTTTTCTTGTTAAAAACAGTGTGGTTAAGCCGAAAGCCGAAACAAGTATTAATGCTAGAAGTAGCAGTGAAGTTTCATGCCCGTCATCCCCAGTAAGCGGTGGGTTTGTCAGAGTTTTGTCAGCAACAGTCGGTACTGAATCAGCAACAATTGGTACTGCATCAGCATTAATGGTAATCTTGTCGTTAACACTGCCTTTGTCTATAACAATTTCGCCTGTTTGGGAATTATATGTGTAACCGCTTGTTAAAACAGTATTACCTACCATAACTTGTACACTGTTTGGTAGTGTATAGCTTGGATTTGCAGTTAGTCTAATTGTGTTTAGCTCCTCTTGGTAACCTGTATTTGTAACAAGCATTTTAACATTGTTGTTTGTTAAATTTGTTAAATTGTAATTTATGTTAAAACCAGTTATAATTTCTTTTTTTCCTGTATATGCGTCCCATCCTGTTGCACTTGCAAGGTAATATGCCGTTGCTGTGCTTGGTATTGCCTCTATGCCAAAAGTA
>CAYJFY010000077.1:0-6105 GCA_964369755.1 uncultured Lachnospiraceae bacterium | reverse complement strand
TAGTGGATTTTTTAGTTAAGATATGGCTCTTGTTTGCCTTATTTCTCTTTAATAATCCTGTAGCTGTTTTTTTGAAACGTTTTGCTGCCGCTCTATTTGTTTTAATTTTTGGCATCTTCTTATCCTCCTTGAAAATAAATACTTATGTTTAACGTTTTTCAGTTAATACCATACTGATACTTCTTCCTTCTAATTTTGATGGTTTCTCCACACTTGCAATATCCTCAAGTGCCTTAGCAAAATCATCCAGAATATGTCTGCTTTGTTGCATATGCGCCATTTCACGCCCACGAAATCTAAGTGTAACCTTAACTTTGTTTCCTTTTGATAAAAACTTTCTCGCATTGTTCATCTTTGTATTCAAATCATTCGAATCAATATTCGGTGATAAACGCACTTCTTTCAATTCCACGACTTTTTGTTTCTTCTTCGCTTCCTTTTCTTTTCTTGATAATTCATAACGATACTTTCCGTAATCAATTATCTTACAAACAGGCGGTTTGGCTGTCGGCGCAATCTTCACTAAGTCTAATTCAGCTTGCTCAGCTAATTTCATAGCCTCTCCGATAGATACAACTCCTAATTGTTCTCCATCTTCCCCAATCAAACGTACTTCTCTGTCTCTAATTTGTTCGTTAATCATTAAATCGTTAATAACTGTGCACCTCCATCACATTCATTTCTACCACAAAGTTGGTTGTTTTACGTATCACGTAAAAAGTGGACAGCATAAGCCATCCACTATCAATCAAAATATAATCAAATCCGAAGATAAGTCATAGTTCTCTAAGATATAAAACCATTAGTCACGCTCTTGTGCTAAGGTGAGAGTGGATACTCTGCTTTCAATTACCTATAGAACTTTATCATAACTCTCTTACTTTGTCAAGCATTATTTTGGCATTTTAAACGAACTTTTTAAGGAAACTATTCTATTGAACACCAATGCATCTGGTTTTGAGTCTTTGGCATCAATACAATAGAAACCATTTCGAACAAATTGGTAGCTGTCGTATGCTTTTGCCCCTTCAAAACTTGGTTCTAGATAAAAGTCTTTTCTCACCTCAATGGAGTTCGGATTTAAGTTCAAACTTCCATCTTCATTGTAAACACCCTTCTCCTCATCGATCAAATTCTCATATAAACGAACTTCCGCTTGAATTGCATATGGTGCTGGAACCCAGTGAATTGTCCCCTTTACTTTACGACCTGTGAATCCACTTCCACTCTTCGTCTCTGGGTCATAAGTACAGTAAACAGTTGTTACTTTACCATTTTCATCCGCTTCATATCTCTCACACTTCAAGAAATAAGCATGCATGAAACGTACTTCATTGCCAGGGAATAAACGAAAATACTTCTTAGGTGGCTCAATCATAAAGTCTTCTCGGTCGATATATAGTTCTCTGCAAAATGGAACTTTTCTACTTCCCAAGTCAGGATTCTCAGAATTATTTACCACATCCACATACTCTACTTCGCCTTCTGGATAATTCTCGATGATTACCTTGATTGGGTCCATCACTGTCATCATACGCGGTACCTTTAACTTCAAATCCTCACGAATACAATATTCCAACATCGCATAGTCCACAGAACTATTGCTCTTAGAAACTCCACAAAGTTCTACGAACATTCTAAGTGATGACGGAGTAAACCCTCTTCTTCTAAGTGCTGCAATAGACACCAAACGTGGATCATCCCAACCATCCACCACTCCATCTTCTACCAATTTCTTAATATAACGTTTCCCTGTAACAACATTTGTAAGATACAATTTAGCAAATTCAATCTGTCTTGGTGGATATTCAAATTCACATTCCTTTACTACCCAATCATACAATGGACGATGATCTTCGAACTCTAATGTACAGATTGAATGAGTAATTTTTTCCACTGCATCCTCTATCGGATGTGCAAAATCATACATTGGATAGATACACCATTTATCACCAGTATTGTGGTGTGTCATACGTGCAACACGATAGATAATCGGATCTCTCATATTGATATTTGGCGACTCCATATCAATCTTCGCTCTTAAAACCAACGAACCATCTTCCCATTTTCCATCCCTCATCTCTTCGAAGAGACGTAGGTTTTCTTCCACACTTCTGTCTCTGTATGGACTATTCTTTCCAGGTTCTTTTAGTGTTCCACGGTATGCTCTCATCTCCTCAGAATTCAATTCGCAGACAAAAGCCTTCCCTTTTTGGATCAACTTCACCGCACATTCATACATCACGTCAAAGTAATCTGATGCAAAAAATAAGTTTTCTTTCCAGTCCGCTCCCAACCAACGAACATCCGCCAAGATAGACTCTACAAACTCTGTCTTCTCTTTGGTCGGGTTAGTATCGTCAAAACGCATATGAAAATCACCTTGATATTGCTCCGCTAATCCATGGTTCAATAGAATCGACTTTGCATGTCCTATATGAAGATAACCATTTGGTTCTGGTGGAAAACGTGTACAGACTCTCTGATACACTCCATCTGCCAAATCCTTATCAATCTCTTGCTCAATAAAATTTCTAGATATTACTTCTTTTGCTTGCTCTTCCATTCTCATTCTCCTCAATGTAAAGTTTTATATTTATTTATTATTGACATTTCCTACCCTATGATGTATATTAGTATCGTTGCAAATCAATTGCACAGGCTGCTATGGCGCAGTAGGTAGCGCGTCACCTTGGTAAGGTGGAGGCCACGGGTTCGATCCCCGTTAGTAGCTTATAAAATGAGTGTTATGTCTCTGGACATACACTTATTTTTTTACGATTTTACTTGCCTTTTGCTTAATCCTCTGCAATGCATTATCAATCGCCTTGTCACTCTTATCTAGCAATCTTGCTATTGATTTATAATCATTCCCAGCAATATACAAATACAACACTTGTCGTTCTAGCTGACTCAAATCCTTATCGATTTCATCTAAAATATTTTTCTTATTCTGCTCTCCCAGATACAAATCTTCTGGATTTTGTAACATCTTAGGTGTTACTCCCAATGTATATTCCGCCCGCTCTAACACATTTGATTCCAGCGGCACATAGGAATTGAGGGGACTATGTTTCTTTCGTTTCGCCGCTTCTATCGCCGAATATATCTGACGCGAAATGCATAGATTGGCAAAACTCTGAAAGGACGCCCCTGCCTCTTTGTTATAGTTCTGAATCGCTTTAAACAAGCCTATCATCCCTTCTTGAATCAGATCATCATTATCTCCTCCAAGCAAGAACATCTCCTTCGCCTTATATTTTGCAACATTTTTGTATTTTTCCATGATATAATCAACAATCTCTTGTTCACCTCCGCGAAGCATGACAATCAATTGCTCGTCCGTGAAATCTTTATATTCTTTCATAAATCTCACTTCTCCTTTAATCAAAACTATGACAGCTATAATTCTGTCCCATGCTAATCACGCAGTGTACCTGCGAAAAATAACTTATGACAATCGCTGACGTACCACCTCATATGCTAGCACCCCAGTCGCAACCGAAGCGTTCAATGAGTCAATATCACCTTTCATTGGGATTGCTGCAACATAATCACATTTTTCTTTTACTAAACGCCCAACTCCATTTCCTTCATTTCCAATCACTACACCGATGGAACCTTTCAGATTTAGGCGGTACATCACTTCCCCATCCATGTCTGCACACACAAACCACATCCCACGTTCTTTCAATTCCTCAATCGTCTTAGCAATATTGGTCACCTTTGCAACTGGTGTATAGTTCAATGCACCTGCAGAAGTCTTCGCCACCGTAGCAGTCAATCCAACCGCTCTTCTCTTCGGTATGATGACTCCATGTGCGCCCGCTAAATTCGCTGTACGAATAATCGCACCTAGATTATGTGGATCCTCAATTTCATCTAGCAGGATAAAGAATGGATCCTCCCCTTTGTCTTGTGCCAATTGAAACATATCTTCAATAGTAGCGTACTCATATGCTGCTGCAAATGCCACCACACCTTGATGATTTCCTGTTTCTGATAATTGTTGTAGTCTCTCTTTTGCAACAAAATTGATAATCGTATCACCCTTACGGGCTTCTCTTACAATCGTTTGAACGGGACCATCTTGGCACCCATCCAACACAAAAAGCTTATCAATTGGCTTTCCAGAACGAAACGCTTCAATGACTGCATTTCTCCCTTCAATCACCAATGGATTTTCTTGCTTTGATTTATTATTTTCCTGATTCATCTATTTTTCCTTCCATACTATCCATACCAATCTTAACCAAATCCACCATTCGTTTGTATTGCTTTTGCAAATACAAATACCCAAGTAAGGACTCAAATCCCGTAGCCCTTCTATAATCGGTCAGCGACTGATTCTTTGCTGGCGATACTGTCTTCGTGTTTCTACCCCGACGATATACTTTTAATTCCTCTTCTGTCAACACCTCTTGTATCTTACGCATCATCTGAGATTGTGCCGATGCCTGGACAAAAGAACTGGTTTGCTGATGCAATTTCTGCACCTGCTTATTCCCCTCTCCTACGACAATGGTTTTGATAATCATATCGAATACACAGTCTCCGATATATGCTAATGTGAGAGGCGAATATTCTTGGACATCCATCTCATGGACTTCAAACACTTCTCTTACATAGGAATCAAATTCCATCGTAACCTCACTTGCATTGGTTATGCCTTTTTCCATTTCACACCTTCTCTAGTATCTTCAAGAACAATTCCCATATCTAACAATTGTCCTCGAATCTCATCTGCTCTTTTGAAATCTTTATTCTTTCTCGCTTCTTGTCGTGCTGCAATCAAAGCTTCCACTTCTTCTGCAAGGTTTTCCTTCTCTTTTACCACGATGATTCCCAAGATGTCGGTTAGTTTCACAATCGTATCATATAAGTAGGTCAAATAAGCTTTTGAGCTTTCTGCATTCGCCGTTGTATTTGCAAATTTCACCAATTCAAACACACTAGAAATCGCATCTGCAGTATTAAAATCGTCTTCCATAGCCTCTTCATATTCACGTACATATTGCTCAATTGTATTGCCTGCCATTTTTTCATCTTCCGACATTTCTTCTGTCGTTACATTTGCTAAAAGATGACCTAAATTCTCAACCGCTGTAATGATTCGATCCAAACCATTAGACGACGCTTCCATCAATTCCGCACTGAAGTTCAGTGGACTTCTATAATGCGCACTCAACATAAAAAACCGAAGCACTTGTAGGTCGTATTTTTCACTGATTTCTCTTACAGTGAAAAAGTTCCCAAGAGATTTTGACATCTTCTTATTATCAATATTTAAAAACGCATTGTGCATCCAATATTTCGAGAACTCCACACCGTTTGCAGCCTCACTTTGTGCCACCTCATTCTCGTGATGTGGGAACACCAAGTCTTCACCACCTGCATGGATATCAATTCGATCTCCTAGATATCTCTTTGACATCACCGAACATTCAATATGCCAACCTGGACGACCTTCTCCCCAAGGAGACTCCCATGCTGGTTCCCCCTCTTTCTTAGGCTTCCACAGAACAAAATCCAATGGGTCTTCCTTCTCGTCTTGTCCCGATACCAAGAGCGAACGATTTCCGCTTCTCAGATCATCTAAATTCTTATGTGATAGCTTGCCATATTCTTTAAAACCTCTCGTTCTAAAATACACGGTACCATTCTTTGGATAAGCATACCCATCTTCAATCAACTTACTAATCATATCAATCATTCCGTCAATTTCTTCTGTTGCAAGCGGATGCTTCGTTGCTTCCTTCACATTCATCGCTTCCATGTCTTTCTTACATTCTTCGATATATCGCTGAGAAACCACCTGCGAATCCACGCCCTCTTCCATCGCCTTCTTGATAATCTTGTCATCTACATCTGTGAAATTCGATACATAATTCACATCATATCCCTTATATTCAAAATATCTACGCACGGTATCAAACACAATCATCGGACGTGCATTTCCAATGTGAATATAGTTGTATACCGTCGGTCCACACACAAACATCTTCACCTTGTTTTCTTCTACTGGTACAAATTCTTCTTTTGACTTTGATAATGTATTATATAATTTCATAATACTCTCCCTGCTCTTCGTCTTCATTTCTATCT
>CAYJFY010000076.1:0-6182 GCA_964369755.1 uncultured Lachnospiraceae bacterium | reverse complement strand
TATACGTCATGTATTATACTTTTTAGGTAAACAGCACTTTTGACTTGAAGGTTCAAAGTTGCCAGATTTTGAGACTGTGATGGTTAATAAAAAAATTCAAAAAGGATAGGTGTAGAAAATGCAAAAATTAGAACAAATGTATGAAGGAAAAGCAAAGAAAGTATTTAAGACAGAAGACCCAAGTTTGGTAATTGTTGATTATAAAGATGATGCGACAGCATTCAATGGTGAGAAAAAAGGTACAATTGTTGGTAAGGGTGTAGTGAACAATCGCATGACAAACCATGTATTCCAACTGTTAGAAAAGGCTGGAGTACCAACTCACTTTGTAGAAGAGTTGAGCGATAGAGAAACACTTGTGAAAAAAGTTGAGATTGTACCATTGGAAGTAATCGTAAGAAATGTAGCAGCTGGAAGTTTCTCTAAGAGAATGGGAGTAGAAGAAGGGAAAGAACTATTGTGCCCAATCCTTGAATTCAGTTACAAAGATGATGATTTGGGTGACCCATTCATCAACGATGATTATGCACTTGCACTCGGATTAGCTACACAAGATGAAATCGATAAAATTAAGGCATACACAAGAAAAGTAAATGAAGTGATGATGGCATACTTCTTACAGATGGATATGAAATTAATTGACTTCAAAATCGAGTTTGGTAAAGACGTAGATGGAAACATCATCCTAGCAGATGAGGTTTCACCTGATACATGTAGACTTTGGGATGTACATACCAACGAAAAGTTGGATAAAGACCGTTTTAGACGTGATTTAGGTAATGTAGAAGATGCATACAAAGAAGTATTTAGTAGATTAGGAATCCAATAAGGAGATAGTGTGAAAAATAAAATGATTCTTGATAGAAAATGCGAGACAGGTTTAGGGGAAGAATGTGGTATTTTTGGTGCCTATAATATGAATGGTGACCATGTGTCACCAGATATATATTATGGTTTATTCGCTTTGCAACATCGTGGTCAAGAGAGTGCCGGAATTGCAGTGACCGATACGCGTGCAAAACGCAAGTTGAAAGCACATAAGGGACTAGGATTGGTGAATGATGTGTTCACCCAAGATATCTTGGAAGAGTTAAATGGGAATCTTGGTGTAGGTCATGTGCGATATTCGACTGCAGGTGGTACGCGAGTAGAGAATGCACAGCCTCTAGTCATCAATTATGTGAAGGGGATTCTAGGGATTGCACACAATGGAAACCTAGTCAATGCAATCGAACTACGTGAAGAATTGGAATATACAGGAGCAATCTTTCAAACGACGATAGACTCAGAAGTGATTGCGTATTTGATTGCAAGAGAGAGATTGAATGCAAAGTCTGTAGAAGAGGCAGTCGGATTGGCTATGAAGAAATTGAAAGGTGGATATGCATTGGCAGTGGCGAGTGCAAGAAAATTGATTGGTGCGCGTGATCCGTATGGCTTGAAGCCACTTTGTATCGGAAAGTCAGATAATACCTATTTCTTGGCATCAGAGAGTTGCGCATTAGCAGCAGTTGGGGCTCAGTTTGTAAGAGATGTTGCTCCAGGCGAGATTGTAACCATTACACCAGATGGAATCGCTTCTAATATGAGTATGGCAATTTCCAGTGAGAAGCAGGCAAGATGTATCTTTGAATATATTTATTTTGCTCGTATCGACAGTCAGATTGACGGTGTGGGTGTGTATGAGTCGAGGATTCTAGCAGGGAAGTCATTGGCACAATCTTATCCCGTCGAGGCAGATTTGGTAGTGGGAGTGCCCGAATCAGGTTTGGTAGCAGCTAAAGGATATGCAGAAGAATCAGGAATTCCATATGGAATTGCATTTCATAAAAATAGTTATGTTGGAAGAACCTTTATCAAGCCAACAGAAAAAGAGCGAATTTCAAGTGTAAAGATTAAATTAAATGTGTTGCATGATGTGGTAAAAGGAAAGAAGATTGTACTGGTGGATGATTCGATTGTTCGAGGGACAACAAGCGCCAATATTATCAAGATGTTAAAGGCGGCAGGAGCTTTGGAAGTACATATGAGAATTAGTTCCCCACCATTCTTACATCCATGTTTCTTTGGGACAGATGTACCGTCCAACAAGCAATTGATTGCACATTCACATACCACAGAGGAAATCTGTGAATTGATTGGAGCAGACTCTCTTGGTTATATGGAAGTAGATAAACTACAGACTATGGTTGGAGATTTGAGCTATTGCGATGCATGTTTTACAGGGAAGTATCCAATGGAAGTACCGAGTGAA
The DNA here is from genome assembly GCA_964369755.1 of uncultured Lachnospiraceae bacterium. GTDB lineage: Bacteria > Bacillota > Clostridia > Lachnospirales > Lachnospiraceae > CAUPWF01. The sequence continues at coordinate 3,928 of CAYJFY010000076.1, read as the reverse complement.
GACATCAGTCATGCATTCGAATTATAAGAGATTATTTTAGGAGGAAACCAATTTGTACGATAAATATCAGAGCCCTTTATCAGAACGTTATGCGAGTAAGGAGATGCAATATATATTTTCACCAGACATGAAATTTAGAACATGGAGAAAACTATGGGTTGCACTTGCGGAGACAGAGCGTGAGTTAGGTTTGAACATTACAGAAGAACAGATAGAAGAGTTGAAGGCGAGTGTGGACAACATTAATTATGATGTTGCAAAAGAGCGTGAGAGAATTGTTCGTCACGATGTTATGGCACATGTATATGCTTATGGAGAACAGTGTCCGAAAGCAAAAGGAATCATTCATCTAGGGGCTACTTCTTGCTATGTAGGAGATAATACAGATATCTTAGTGATGAGAGAAGCCTTGGCCTTGGTGAAGAAGAAACTAGTAAATGTGTTAAGTGAGTTGGCGAAATTTGCAGATGAGCAGAAGGCACAACCTACCTTGGCATTTACACATTTCCAACCAGCACAACCGACAACTGTTGGGAAGCGTGCTACACTATGGATGCAAGAATTCTTGTTAGACTTAGAAGATTTGGATTATGTGATGGGAAGCTTGAAGTTATTAGGTTCTAAGGGAACAACAGGAACACAAGCTAGCTTTATGGAGTTGTTCAATGGAGACCATGATACCATTGAGAAAATCGATCCGATGATTGCAAAGAAAATGGGTGTAGAAGACTGCTACGCAGTATCTGGGCAAACTTATTCTAGAAAAGTAGATACCAGAATTGCAAATGTGCTTGCAGGAATTGCAGCAAGTGCACATAAGTTTTCTAATGACATCAGATTGCTACAGCATCTAAAAGAAATCGAAGAACCATTTGAAAAATCTCAGATTGGGTCTTCGGCAATGGCTTATAAGAGAAATCCAATGAGAAGTGAAAGAATTGCATCTCTTTCTCGTTATGTTATGATTGATGCCTTGAACCCAGCAATTACTTCAGCGACACAATGGTTCGAAAGAACCCTAGATGATTCCGCAAATAAGCGATTGAGTATGCCAGAAGGATTCTTGGCAATTGATGGAATTTTAGACCTATGCTTGAATGTCGTGGATGGATTGGTGGTATATCCGAAGGTAATTGAGAAGAGACTATTATCAGAATTACCATTTATGGCGACGGAGAATATTATGATGGATGCAGTGAAGGCTGGTGGAGATCGTCAAGAGCTACACGAGAAGATTCGCGAGTTGTCCATGGAGGCTGGTCGCAATGTGAAGGAATTAGGGAAAGATAACAACTTATTGGAATTAATTGCAGCCGATGATTCATTTAATATGTCTTACGAAGCATTATTGGAGACGATGAAGCCAGAGAAATATGTAGGACGTTCAAAAGAACAAGTGGATAGTTTCTTGCAGCATGTGATCAATCCGATTTTACAAGAAAATCAAGAACTTCTTGGAATGACAGCAGAGATTCACGTATAAAATGATACAAGGGACAAAAAGCCATGATTTCATGCTTGCATGAAGAATCATGGCTTTGGGTTCCGCAAAACATGAAGAAGTAGCCAAAATAGAGGCATAAAACCGATGGTAGAGGGGGTGTGAACGATGACAGAAGATAGACTTCGGGTTACGATAGACTATGTGAAGGGCAATGAAGAACGAGAGTATTCCAGTGGAACGAAATTACAATCCATCGTGGATGAATATCAGAAATATTATGAATATGATATTGTATTAGCTTTTCTAAATGGAAGATTGCAAGAATTGCACAAGGAGATTACGGAAGATTGTAAGGTGCAATTTGTTACGACGGATATGAAGATGGGGTATAATGCCTACCAGAGAAGTTTGTGTATGTTATACGTAAAATCCGTCTATGATGTTGTCGGGCATGATCAACTAGAAAACGTAAGATTGTTATTTGCGGTAGGTTCAGGGTATTACACCCAAGTGACAGGAGCGATTGAATGCGACGAAGCATTGCTTGTTAAAATCAAGCAGAGGATGCAGGAGCTTGTTGCGCAGAATATCCCTTTAGAAAAACGAAGCATTCATACAGATGATTCCATTAAACTATTTGGGAAACATGGGATGAAGGATAAGGAAACCTTATTCAGATATCGAAGGGTTTCCAAGGTTAATATCTATAAGATTCATAATTTTGAAGATTATTATTATGGTTATATGGTGCCATCTACCAAATATCTCGCGAACTTTGACCTGTATTTATATAAAGGTGGAATTATCTTACAGATGGCGGATAAGAAGAATCCACACAGGGTTCTAGAATTCGATCCAAGGCCTAAGCTGTTTGATGTGCAGAAGGAAGCGGTCAGTTGGGGAGACAAGCAAGGAATTCAGACAGTGGGGGATTTAAACGAAAGGATTACCCATTCGAAAGTGTTGGATGTAATCTTGGTACAAGAAGCACTACAAGAGAAGCGGATTTCAGAGATTGCAGCTCAAATTGCAGGCTTGCAAGACAAGAAGTTTATTATGATAGCAGGACCGTCCTCTTCAGGAAAAACAACATTTTCACAGAGGCTGTCGGTACAGCTGAGAGCCAACGGCAGGACGCCGCATCCCATTGCAATTGACAATTACTTTGTCGAGAGAGAAAAAACTCCGAGGGATCAGTATGGTGAATATGATTTTGAAAGCATTCATGCCATTGATATTAAGCAGTTAAATTCGGATTTGACTGCCCTGCTTCGAGGTGAAACAGTGGAACTGCCGAGTTTTAACTTTATTACTGGCAAGAGAGAGTATCATGGTGATTATCTGAAGTTGCAGCAAGATGATGTTTTGGTGATTGAAGGGATACATGGGTTAAACGAAGAACTGACAAAGGATTTACCAAAGGAAAATAAGTTTAAAATCTATATCAGTGCGTTGACACAACTTAATGTAGATGAGCACAATCGAATTCCAACGACAGATGGAAGGTTGCTTCGAAGGATTGTTCGTGACGCGAGAGGAAGAGGTGCTACAGCAAAGAAAACAATTTCTATGTGGCCTTCAGTTCGACGAGGAGAGGAAGAGAACATCTTTCCATTCCAAGAAGAGGCTGATGTAATGTTTAACTCAGCTCTGATTTATGAATTCGCCGTGTTAAAACAATTTGCAGAGCCGTTGTTGTTTGGGGTTGAAAGAGACTGCGAGGAGTATTTGGAAGCAAAGAGGTTATTAAAATTCTTGGATTATTTTGTTGGAATACCATCGGAATATGTGCCTAGAAATTCTCTACTAAAGGAATTTATAGGTGGCGGACACTATGGTATATAAAAAAGTATGCTGTATATAAAATATAAATTGATTATATAGAGAAAACTTGTTATAATGGTTTAGGAACAAAATCTATATTGATTAAAAGGAGAACAAAATGAATTTGAATTTAAGACCAAAAGAAGAATGTATGTTTGATCAAATTTCCCTAGGAGAAGTTATGTTACGACTTGATCCAGGCGAAGGAAGAATCAAAACAGCAAGACAATTCAGAGCATGGGAAGGCGGCGGAGAGTACAATGTTGCACGTGGTTTGAGACGTTGTTTTGGATATAAGACTGCTGTAGTTACAGCTTTCGCTGACAATGAAATCGGAAGATTAGTTGAAGATTTCATCTTGCAAGGTGGAGTAGATACACGTTTCATCAAATGGGTAGATTATGATGGAATCGGAAGAACAGTAAGAAATGGTATGAACTTCACAGAGCGTGGATTTGGTATCCGTGGTGCAGTAGGAGTTTCAGATATAGTAAATACAGCAATCAGTCAATTGACAGCTGCTGATTTTGATTTTGATTACATCTTTGGTGAGTTAGGAGTTCGTTGGTTACATACAGGCGGTATCTTCGCAGCATTGTCAGAGACATCTGCTGAACTTACAATCGCTGCAGTAAAGGCTGCTAAGAAATATGGAACACT
>CAYJFY010000075.1:0-6617 GCA_964369755.1 uncultured Lachnospiraceae bacterium | reverse complement strand
TTATATGCACATGATTGTGATGTGATGGAGAGAGGAATCCGTCAAGGAATAGAGCAAGGAAGAGAAGAGGGAATTCTAGGAGTTATTAACATCTTGAATTCTATTGGACAATCCGATGAGGATATCATCAAGCATTTGGTGGATCAGATGGGGTTAACAGAGAAAGCAGCTAAGTCATATCTGGTGCTCTCAAGGAAGAAATAAAAAAAGTGCTTGCATTTTATTTTCAGATGATGTATAATGCATTTCAAGAGATGAACAAAGGCGTTCCAACTTAGTTGGGGTGCCTTTTGTCATATCCAGAAAAAATATAACAATCAAATGCAGTTGTTATGCTGGATACTGTACATAGTGTACAATTATTGTACGAAACGGACATAATCTCACAAATATTGATAAGTAAAAGGAAGGATTGTAATTATGAGTGAATTTACAAAAGTAACAGAGATTTTTGGAGAAAACGTATTCAACGATGCTGTAATGCAAGAGAGATTACCAAAGAAGGCTTACAGAGATCTAAAGAGTACAATTGAGCAAGGAAAAGAATTAGATATCGCAGTTGCAGATGTCATTGCACATGAGATGAAGGAGTGGGCGATTGAAAAAGGCGCGACACACTTCACACACTGGTTCCAACCGCTTACTGGTGTTACAGCTGAGAAGCATGATTCATTCATCTCGGCACCAATGGCAAATGGTAAGGTGTTGATGAGTTTTTCGGGAAAAGAGCTTATCAAAGGTGAGCCAGATGCATCTTCATTCCCATCAGGTGGATTGAGAGCGACATTTGAAGCGAGAGGATATACAGCTTGGGATTGTACATCACCAGCATTTGTAAGACAAGATGCAGGCGGAGCGACATTATGTATCCCTACAGCATTCTGTTCATATACAGGAGAGGCATTAGACCAAAAGACTCCATTGCTTCGTTCGATGGAAGTTGTAAATAAAGAAAGTTTGAGATTATTAAGATTATTAGGAAATACAACAACTACAAAGGTAACACCTTCGGTAGGAGCTGAGCAAGAATATTTCCTAGTGGATAGAGCAAAATACTTGAAGCGTAAAGACCTTATCTTCACAGGACGTACATTGTTCGGAGCGATGCCACCAAAAGGTCAAGAGTTGGATGATCACTATTTTGGAACAATCCGTCAGAAGATTGCTGCATACATGAAGCAAGTAAACGAAGAGTTATGGAAGATGGGTGTTACATCGAAGACACAACATAATGAGGTTGCGCCTGCACAGCACGAGCTTGCACCAATCTACTCTCCTTGTAATATCGCAGTAGATCAAAACCAAATCGTTATGCAAACACTTAAGAGAGTTGCTTGCCAACATGGATTGCAATGTTTGTTGCATGAGAAGCCATTTGCAGGGGTAAACGGATCAGGAAAACATAACAACTGGTCAATCACTACAGACGATGGATTGAACTTATTAGAGCCAGGTAAGAAACCTCACGAGAATACTCAATTCTTGCTTGTATTGGCTTGTATGATGAAGGCAGTTGATGTGCATGCAGACCTACTAAGAGAGTCGGCAGCGGATGTTGGAAATGACCACAGACTAGGAGCAAATGAGGCACCTCCAGCTATCATCTCGATCTACTTGGGACAACAATTGAACGATGTAATCGAGCAAATGGTATCGACAGGAGAAGCGACACACAGCTTAAAAGGTGGTAAGTTAGAGACTGGTGTTAAATCTATCCCTGATTTTGCAAAAGATGCGACAGATAGAAATAGAACTTCACCATTCGCATTTACAGGAAATAAATTTGAGTTCCGTATGTGTGGATCGAGAGATTCTATCGCTCAACCAAACATCGTGTTGAACACAATCGTTGCAGAAGCATTTGCAGAGGCAAGTGATTACATCGAGGCTGCAGCAGATAAAGATGCAGCAGTTCAAGAGTTAATCAAGAAATACATGACAGAACACAGAAGAATTATCTTCGACGGAAATGGATACTCAGATGAGTGGGTAGAAGAAGCTGCAAGACGTGGATTACCAAACATCAAGAGCATGGTAGAAGCGATTCCAGCACTTGCGACAGACAAAGCAGTTGCATTATTCGAGAGATTTAATGTATTCACAAGAGCTGAGTTGGAATCTCGTAAGGAAATCCAATATGAGGCTTACGCAAAAGCAATCAATATTGAAGCACGTGCTATGATCGACGTTGCAAGCAAGCATATCGTACCAGCAATCGTTCGTGCTACAAAGGGACTTGCAGATACAGTAATCGCTGTGAAAGAGGCTGGAGCAGATGCAACAGTTCAAGCAGACTTACTAAAAGAAACATCGGCATTACTAGCAGAAGCAAAAGCAGCACTTACAACATTGGTTGAAGTAGCAGATAAAGCAGCTGCAATGGCAGATGTGGAAGAACAAGCAATCTATTACAAAGAAACAGTAGTGGAAGCGATGGTAGCCCTAAGAGCACCAGTTGACCAATTAGAGATGATTGTAGACAAAGAAATCTGGCCAATGCCTTCTTACGGAGATTTATTATTCGAAGTGTAATAATTGATTAATGCTCTCAGTATATTTGTTTTCTTGATAAATTTTTCTTAATATAGAAGAGCCTGTACTTGGAAAGTTCACAATTTTGTGGTATCCTATGTACAGGTTTTTCGCATTCTATAGATGTATTATGCGTAAAATCGGTGAGTATAGTGTGAAAAATAGAATTTTTCACACGGCAATTTGTCCCTTAAGAGCCAAAGTTGCCAGATAGCGAGAACGGGATGGTTATTAGTGTGAAAATTTTGTATCACAAGATAGATAAATAGGAGTGGGTTATATGAATCGCAGAGAATTTATAAATGAATTAAAAGTGGAATTGGAGAATGACCTGGATCGTGCAGAGGTACACTCTCAAGTGGAGTTCTATCAGACGTACATCGATGATGAAGTGAGGAAAGGTCGTCACGAACAGGATGTTGTAGACGAGTTAGGAGACCCTTTTGCAATTGCACGTACCGTAGTGGACACATTGGAGCGCGAGAAGTCACGTGCGGAAACTAGTGGGAGAACAGGACAGAGGGAAGCGGCGAATCAAGGTGGGAACAATCAGGGATATAGCCAACAAGGATACAACCAACAAGGGAATAACCAGGGATATCAGGACCCGTCGAGGAGAACCGTGCAGTTTGGGACAAGCTCTCGTCTAGGATGTTGGCTCTATCTCATTATCTTTATCTTGATTTTATTTGTTGTTGCCTCGCTACTTGGGGCGATTGCAAGTGTTTTAATGCCGATTTTGATTCCAGTAATCTTAGTCTTGTTGGCAATTAACTTATGGAAGAATTTTTCAGGAAGATAGTGTGAAAATAAATTTTCACACGGCAATTTGTCCCTTAGGGTCCAAAGTTGCCAGGTAGCGGGAAATGGATGGTTATAGTGTGAAAAATAGAGTGGTATAAATATAAAAGGATGTCGGAATCTCCGACATCCTTTTATATTAGTGCTTAGTACCCATCTGTGTAGCTGTTTTTATCTGTTTGGTTTTTGGTTGCATTCTTGTCGTTTGCATTGTTGTAAGCACTCTTGTTTGAAGTTTTGCTTGCATTTTTGTTTGTTGAATACGACTCACTTGAATTCGTTGTTTGGTTCATTGAATTTTTTGAAGTATTACAATCTTTAGCCATTTTTACTTCCTCCTGATTATAAGTTGTTTTCATAACAGATTCTTGTTCAATATGTTACGGTGTTAGTATGTGTGTTTTGAAAAGAATTATGCAAAGAAATTGAAAGATTTACAAAAATATATTTTGTCAAATTTTTGAAAAAAAGTTAAAAATATGATTGCACTTTTGGTTTTTTTGTAATATAATAACTTTTGCAAGGATAATAGTTCCTTGCACCCCTTATTAATTATTTATACTCCCCAAAGAGACCAATGGCTCCCCCATTGGTCTCTTTACATTCAAGGAGGGAGAGACCTTTGGAGGTAGATGTGAAGAAGATAGAATTAATTGCACCATGTCATTTTGGATTGGAAGCAGTGTTAAAGAGAGAGATTCAGGATTTGGGATATGAGATAGCGAAGGTAGAGGATGGACGTGTTCATTTCTATGGAGATGAGTTGGCTGTTTGTAGGGCGAATGTGTTTTTGCGTACAGCAGAACGGGTTCTGTTGAAGGTGGGTGAGTTTAAGGCTTATACATTTGATGAGTTGTTTGAGAAGACGAAGTTATTGGAGTGGGAGTCGTATATCCCTCAAGAGGGTAAGTTTTGGGTGACGAAGGCGGCTTCTGTGAAGAGTAAGTTGTTTAGTTCGTCGGATATTCAGTCTATCATGAAGAAGGCCATGGTAGAACGAATGAAGTCGAAGTACAAGGTATCTTGGTTTGAAGAAAATGGGGCACCATATCCGGTCCGCGTATTTCTAATGAAGGATTTGGTTACGGTGACCCTAGATACGACAGGAACTTCGCTTCATAAGCGTGGTTACCGTCTGTTATCAGGTAAGGCTCCGATTACAGAGACGCTTGCAGCAGCACTGATTATGTTGACTCCATGGAGAAAGGAACGGATTCTAGTGGATCCATTCTGCGGAAGTGGGACATTTCCGATCGAAGCGGCTATGATTGCAGCGAATATTGCACCGGGAATGAATCGTTCGTTTACGGCAGAGGAGTGGACGAATTTTATCCCGAAGAAGAACTGGTATCAAGCGGTGGATGAGGCAAATGAGAAGATGAACGACGATGTGGAAGTGGACATCCAAGGCTATGATGCAGATCCGGATGTAATCAAGGTTGCTAGAGAGAATGCGAGAGAAGCTGGTGTGGAGCATTTGATTCATTTCCAAGTGAGAGAGGTGGCGCAACTCAGTCATCCGAAGAAGTATGGCTTTGTTATCACAAATCCACCTTATGGTGAGAGATTGGAAGACAAGGAGACTTTGCCGAAGATCTATCGTGAATTTGGCAAGGCATATGAGAAGCTCGACACATGGTCGGCTTATATGATTACGAGTTATGAGGATACTGAGAAATATTTTGGTAAGCAGGCGACGAAGAATCGTAAGATATATAATGGTATGATTAAAACATATTTCTATCAATATATGGGACCAAAACCACCGAGGAGAGATTAAGCATATGGAAAAACGAATATTGTTTGCCACGGGCAATGAACACAAGATGGAAGAGATACGCATGATACTAGCAGATCTTGGGATGCCGATTGTGTCCATGAGAGAAGCTGGAATTGATATTGAGATTGAGGAGAATGGTAGCACATTCGAGGAAAATGCACTGATTAAAGCCGAAGCAATTGCTGCATTGACGGAGAATACCATTGTATTGGCAGATGATTCGGGGTTGGAGATTGATTATCTAAACAAGGAGCCTGGGATTTATTCTGCGCGCTATGCAGGTGTGGATACAGCATATGAGATTAAGAATCAGATGTTGATTGACCGTTTGGACGGCGTGGAGAAAGAGAAACGTACTGGGCGCTTTGTATGCGCGATTGCGGCGGTATTTCCAGATGGACGCAAAGAAGTAGTGCGTGGAACGATAGAGGGATATATCGGCTATGAGATGCGTGGAGAGAATGGATTTGGCTATGACCCGATTGTTTACCTAGAGGAAAGTGGGAAGAGTCTTGCTGAGCTTTCGGCAGAGGAGAAGAATGCTATTAGTCATAGGGGGAATGCGCTGCGGAAGATCAAGCCATTGATTGGATAATATCTACAGCTGATAAATTTATCGTATATGAGTGTTGTGAGTTAGATATGAGTGTTATGAGTTGGATTGTATAAAGAAAGGATCAGGTTGTTCGTATGAAGAAATTTTTGGTGATCAGTGATACACATGGATATCTGGCAAATCTATATCATGCCTTAGAATTGGAGCAACCGATTCATGGCTTGATTCATCTCGGTGATATTGCGCACGACGAAGAGGAGATTCGTGCCATGATCCCTGAGGGGGCAGAGGCTTATCTGGTGAGAGGAAATAATGATTTTCTCTCGGAGTTACCAGGTGAGTTGACCGTTGATATAGGAAGAGAGAAGTTTCTTCTGTGTCACGGGCATATCTATGATGTGAATTACACGATGGAGGGGTTGACTCAGACTGCGCGTTCGAGAGGTGTAGGAATCGTGTTATATGGACACACGCATGTTCCGATGTTGCAACGCGAAAAGGGTGTTCTGCTAGTAAACCCAGGGAGTTTGTCCTTGCCACGTCAGAAGGGAAGAAGACCAAGCTATGCGATAATGTATGTAGATGATTCGGGCGATATTACCTTTGAGCAAAAGTATTTATAGATATGAATTTTTGTTTAAAATAAGTAGTGGAAATAGTGCGAAAAAGCGTGTGAAAAAACCATGTAAAAAAATCATGTAAAAAAATAAAAAAATATGTTGACAAACCTATGAACGTGTAATATAATAATTCTTGCGTCACAGATGACATGTAAATTATAGGTAAGAAAATTAACGTGTGATTTGTTGAATATCGGGGTGTAGCTCAGCTTGGCTAGAGCGCCTGGTTTGGGACCAGGAGGCCGCAGGTTCGAATCCTGTCACCCCGATTGCGCGGGTGTAGTTCAATGGTAGAACACTAGCCTTCCAAGCTAGATACGTGGGTTCG
>CAYJFY010000074.1:0-6719 GCA_964369755.1 uncultured Lachnospiraceae bacterium | reverse complement strand
GGATTACAAAGTGGCATCTCGCCTTACAAGTGACTCTATCTCGTGAGAAATGTTCGTATATCGCAATAAATATATCGATAAACGATAAAAATATATTGACAATCTAATTTTCATGGTGTAGTATATAGAAAAACGAGTGAGGAGAATAAGGAAAATGAAATGGTTATCATCAAGTAGTATCAAATTAACAAAAATACTAACAATGCTCTTTGCATTAGCAATTTTAGCGTTGGATATATCTGCATTCTGGGTGGTGGAGTATTTTGCACGAATATTAGATGCAAAATATCAGATACATGAGGTTGCGGTGTTGATTGGCTGTATTTATATTGGGAGTGCATCAGGATATTATATGTTGTTTTGCTTGTACCGATTGTTAATCAATATAGAAACGGGAGTTATATTTACAGTGGATAATATACGAAACTTAAGGCGTGTGAGCTGGTGTTGTAGCATTGTATCGATTATATGTTTCATTGGTGGAATCTTCTGGATTAGTCTGATTTTCATAGCAGTGGCGGCAGGATTTGTGGCCATGGTTGTGCGTGTTGTGAAGAATGTGTTTGAGCGTGCGTTGGAATTGAAGTCAGAACTGGATTCCGTGGTGTAAGGAGGGGAGAGGATGTCAATTGTAATTAATCTTGATGTGATGATGGCTCGAAGAAAAATTGGTGCTGGTGAATTGGCGGATAAGATAGGACTTTCCCCAGCTAATTTATCTATATTGAAGAATCAGAAGGCTAAGGCAATACGTTTTACTACCTTGGATGCATTGTGCAAGGCACTAGATTGTCAACCTGGGGATATCTTGGAATATGTTTCGGATGAGGAGGAGTAGGAAGATGGAAAAAAGTTTAAAATTGGAACGACTAAAGATTTCGATTGTTTTTAGCTATGTGTTAGCTTATTTATATGTAAGAGGGTTTGTGATTACGGAAGCAGAGAGTTTTGCCATGTATCAGGTGTTGTTCGTAGGTGCATTTATCTTATGGAGTGAGTGTTTGGCCTTTGGGGAGAGTCGGAATCGAGAAGATTTTCTATGGCTTGGGGCTGTTATGATTGCAGGAACTTCTTTCTTGTGGAGAACCGATGGGATCTTTTGGGGACAGACGGGGGATGGATTTGTGCATTGGTTTGCAGGGGTGATGTTACATGTGTTTGCGGTATTCTATGTGCTTTCTAGATTTAGGTACTTGATAGATTATAAGTCGAGTGGTTATTTTTTTCTTGATTTACTACAGGGAATGATCGTGATTCCGTTTTCGCAGATTTTTCTTCGGACAAAGGTGTTATTCACACGTACAAAGACAGAAGATGAAAAGGAGAGGGCGAATCCGCTTGCAGTAATTGGTGTAGTGATTGGAACAATTATATTCCTAGCAATTGCATTGAATTTATTGAGTGCATCGGATGATAGGTTTGCGGATGTGATGTCAGGGTTGTTTGTCTTTGAAAAGCTTAATCTTACGGTATTTATCAGCCTTGTGATTTCTATTCCGGTAGGAGCATACCTTTTTGGGTTGGTAGGAGGATGTTGTTTGGCACAAGCGAAGAGGGTTCAAGGTGAGAAAATCAAACAGTCCATGGAGAAGATCCGAACAGTGAAAAATTCTTTGTTTGTCTATGCAATGTCTCTGTTTTGCATGATATATGCATTATATATTTACATTCAGATGGAATATCTATTTGGTGCGATTATGGGAAGGTTGCCGACAGAATTTACCTTTGCAGAGTATGCGCGCCAAGGATTCTTCGAACTATGTATGATTACAGGCTTAAATCTATCAATTATTTTAATTGTACAGAAATTGAGTGCTACACCATTTCGTAAGAATAAGACATTGAAGATTATAGCCAGTATTTTTATGGTGGAAAGTTTATTGTTTGCAGTTACGGCATTATCAAAATTGATTTTCTATATCAATGCATACGGATTTACAGCGTTACGTCTGTTGTCATCTTGGTGGATTCTAGTATTGTCATTTGCAGTGATATTGGCATTTTTAAATATTTGGAAGAAAATAAATGCCGTGGATAAGTTGATTTATATAGGAGTGATTTCATTCCTTGTCATTTGTTTGATATAAGAAGAGGAGAGAACGGATGAAACTAAAAAATGTATTGATAGTGGTAAAAGATATTGAAAAATCAAGGAAGTTCTATCGTGATTTATTTGGTCTTGAACGAGTACTTGATAATTGTGGCAACATGATTTTAACGGAGGGTCTTGTACTTCAAGAAGAAAAGATATGGAAGGAGTTTGTAGGAAGAGATGTTATCATAGAACATAATGCTTGTGAATTGTATTTTGAAGAGAGAAATATCGAAGCCTTTGCCCAAAAGTTGGAAGAATTATATCCGTCTACTAAGTATGTGAATCGATTGATGACACACAGTTGGGGACAGAAGGTGATACGTTTTTATGATTTGGATGGAAATTTGATTGAGGTAGGGACGCCGATGTAACTGTGAAAAGTAACACAATTTATGTTATCGGAAGTGTTTCTAGGGTAGACGATTTGAGAGAGATATGCTATTCTTAAAATATACAAATTTAAAGGAGGGCTTTTATCATGAAGATGTTATCATTAGTTCAAGAGTTAAAAGAAAATTCCTATCCAGGTAGAGGAATTGTATTGGGGAAGAGTGCAGATGGCACGAAAGCAGTTACTGCGTATTTTATTATGGGACGTAGTGAGAATAGTCGCAACAGAATCTTTGTAGAAGAGGGCAAAGGAATTCGCACACAAGCATTTGACCCTGCAAAATTAACAGATCCAAGCTTGATTATTTATTCACCAGTTCGCGTATTGGGGAATAAGATTATTGTAACCAATGGTGATCAAACGGATACGATTTTTGCAAATATGGACAGACAGATGACGTTCGAACAATCTCTTCGAGAGAGAGCATTTGAACCAGATGCTCCGAACTATACACCGCGTATATCAGGAATTATGCATATTGAGAATGATACATTCAATTATGCAATGTCAATTTTAAAGAGTAATAATGGGAATCCAGACAGTTGCAATCGCTATACATTTGCATATGAGAATCCGATTGCAGGAGAGGGACGTTTTATTCACACGTATATGAATGATGGCAATCCACTTCCAAGTTTTGAAGGAGAGCCGAAATTGGTATCCATTTCAAATGATATCAATGAATTTACAGATGATGTGTGGAATGCGTTGAATGAAGATAACAAGGTTTCTTTGTTTGTACGCTATGTAGATTTGGCTACTGGAGAATGCGAAACTAAAATTATGAATAAAAACGGATAAGGAGTTATGAGAGTGAAAGAGTTATTATTAAAGTACGGATGTAATCCAAATCAAAAACCTTCTAAAATCTTCATGAAGGATGGGGCAGAGTTACCAATTCAAGTTCTAAGTGGGAATCCAGGATATATCAATTTCCTTGATGCATTTAATGGGTGGCAGTTGGTGAAAGAATTAAAAAAGGCTACAGGTCTTCCGGCAGCAACTTCGTTTAAGCACGTTTCGCCAGCAGGAGCAGCAGTAGGTTTGCCACTGAGTGAGGTATTGGCACAGATTTATTGGGTTGCTGATATGGGAGAACTTTCGCCGTTGGCTTGTGCATATGCAAGAGCAAGGGGTGCGGATAGAATGTCTTCATTTGGAGATTTTATTGCACTATCGGATGAATGCGATAAAGATACAGCTCTTTTGATTAAGAGAGAGGTTTCGGATGGAGTGATTGCACCAGGATATTCTGAGGAAGCATTGGAGATTCTGAAGGCGAAGAAAAATGGTAATTATAATGTGATTCAAATTGATGCAGATTATATGCCAGCACCAATCGAGCACAAAGATGTTTATGGAATTACATTTGAACAAGGAAGAAATGAGCTAGACATCAATGAAGAATTGTTGAGCCAAGTTGTAACAGATAACAAAGAGTTATCGAAAGAAGCGAAGATTGATTTGATGATTTCTCTTATCACTTTGAAATATACACAATCCAATTCAGTATGTTTTGTAAAAGATGGACAAGCAATCGGTATTGGAGCTGGGCAACAGTCGAGAGTTCACTGTACAAGATTAGCTGGACAAAAAGCGGACAATTGGTATCTAAGACAAAATCCAAAGGTATTGAATCTATCGTTTGTAGATGGAATCAAGAGAGCGGATCGCGACAATGCTATCGATATCTATATCGGAGAAGAATACATGGATGTCCTATCTGAGGGCGCATGGCAGAGAGTATTCAAAGAGAAACCAGATGTGTTTACAGCAGAAGAAAAACGTAGCTGGTTAGATGGAATGAGTGATGTGGCATTAGGTTCTGACGCATTCTTCCCATTCGGTGATAATATCGAACGAGCATACAAGAGTGGAGTGAAGTATATTGCACAACCTGGTGGATCGGTGAGAGATGATAATGTAATTGAAACATGTAATAAATACAAAATGGCAATGGCATTTACAGGAATTCGTCTATTCCACCACTAAAATTTATCTTTTGTAAAATACATTTTATTTTTTAGAATGAGTTTTAATCATAGAGCGAACCATATGGAGCATTTTATCTATATGGTTTTGCTCTTCTTTTGATTTCCCTTCCTTTAGAATTTCAACGATGAGAGCAATTTCTGTATCGGTAAAAGACACGTTCTTTTTTCTTGCTCCTGCAATAATGGAAAATAATGTGTTGGCGATGTCTTTCCCTTGTTTATTATTTGTTTGAGAAATTACAGTTTTAAATAATTCAAGTTTTACGGGATCCATGTTTTGTAGAGTTGGGTGGTCGTACCAATTTGTGCTCATATAAGTCCTCGCTTTCTATTGATGAATTTATTCTGTATCAGGTTCGAATTCGGTAGATGATTTCTGTAGCATATCCACCATTTCTTGTTGCTCTGGCGGGAGCATGGCCTTTAGGAAATCAAAATTGTTAAAATCAGAAGAAGTGGAATCTCCAGTTTCATCTGAATTGAAATCTTGCATTGTTTTCATCATCTCCATCATTTCCATCATATTGGCTAGTGTGTCAAACATTGAGTTACTATTTCCTGGCAGATAAGGTCGCATCTCGCTAATCATATCAGTGAAATCTAGCGGTTGATTGTCTAGCTCGTTATGAAAGATTTTTTTTGGAAAGTGTTCAAAATACTCAATGGTTTGCGTAAGTTCTTGCAATTTAATAAAGATAGCAAACATTCTTTGGCTATTGGGCTTGATATAGGGAAGCATTAGTTTCATGATATCAAGGGTATATGGAGAGACGATATTATCAAAAGGTGTTTTGGGAATCGATGGTGGTGTTTCATAATCCATATGGTTCACCTATAAGTATTGTTGAAAAAATATATGCTTGAGTAGGGTGAATTATTCATTGGGGACGGGGGAAAACGTCGTTTTCCCCCGTCCCCAACGCATTAGAATCCGAAGCCAGATCCACCACCGCAGCAGCATAACAATAAGATGATCCATAGGCAAGAGTCGTTTCCGTATCCGCCTCCAAATCCATTGTCACCACCGTTGCAGCAGCAACTCAATAGGATGATGATCCAAAGAATATTTCCACATCCGTCGTTATTTCTAGGTTCGCCGCATCCACAGCCTGTAGCGCTTAATTCACTCATGTTAAATCCTCCATTTTAAAATGATTTTTTATTTACAATATCATCATATGTGTAGGTGGTTGTCAGGGTTACAAATATTTCTGATTTTATTTGAACTCATTTGGATTTGTCGAATATTCTAAAATAAAAAGGTTTTTATATGGATAGGGTACGCAAATTAATTAATTATGACTGCGAAGATACCCACAGCAAAAAATATGCCGGAAGGGGTGTTGGTGTGGCGATATTAGATACAGGTTGCATCTCACATCCGGATTTTGAACATAGAATTATTTCTTTTATAGATTGTGTGAATCATAAAAAGAGACTATATGATGACAATGGACATGGCACGCATATTAGTGGGGTACTAGGAGGCAGTGGGAGGATTTCGAAGGGATTATATATGGGGGTTGCACCAATGGTAGACTTTCATGTGATTAAAGTACTGGATCACAAAGGGAATGGGAAGGTTTCGCATGTGATTAATGGGATTGAATGGATATTAGAAAACTATGTGAAGAACAATATAAGGGTGGTTAATATTTCGGTTGGAGCATTGCCCACGGGGAGGGATAGAAATGAGAAGAAGTTAGTTCGTGCAGTGGAGGAATTATGGGATGAGGGGATTACAGTGATTACTGCAGCTGGGAACTATGGTCCGGATGAGGGAAGCATAACGGTTCCAGGGATTAGTGAAAAGGTGATTACCGTAGGAGCCTTTGATGATCAGATATTTCATGGGAAGCAAGGCGGTCTTAGAGCGAATTATTCAGGGCGTGGACCTGCGGTTGGAATGGTGGAGAAACCAGATATTATGGCACCAGGGTCTTATGTTTTATCGTGCAATAACAGATATGTAAAAAATAATGCAAAATCCTATTATACAATGAAGAGTGGAACTTCGATGTCTACACCGATTGTGACTGGAGGGAGTGCGCTTTTGTTATCTAAGATGCCGTATCTGACCAATGTGGAAGTAAAGAATAGGTTGAAATTGACCGCAAAGGATCTAAAAAGACCGCAAAATGAACAAGGGGCAGGAAAAATTGATATAAAAAAATTATTGTCAAGAGGCTAGCGTAAAATTTTATTCGGAATAATGGAACTAGAAAGAGAACACCCTTTT
>CAYJFY010000073.1:0-6755 GCA_964369755.1 uncultured Lachnospiraceae bacterium | reverse complement strand
AGAATTATTTGATGAAGCGGCAGGAATTGTGAAATTCAAGAGACGTAAGAATTTATCCATGAAGAAACTAGAGGAAGAGCCACAGAATCTAGTGAGGGTAACAGATATTCTATCAGAAATCGAAAAACAAATTGTGCCACTGGAGAAACAGGCAGAGGTTGCGAAAGAATATTTGAAAATGCGTGATGAGTTGAAGCATTTTGACATCAATATGTTTTTATCAGAGACGGAACGGATAAAAGAAGACATCAAGGTTCAAGAAGAGAACCTAAACAATATTGATACGCAAATACAGTAACCAACGATATGAGGTCATGAAGCAAGAGTATGAATCAGCAGCAGAGGAAATCACTGCAGCAGATTTGGCGATAGAGGAACTTCGCACAAAGCTAAATGAAACTTCGATACTCAGTCAGCAATATCAGGGGCAAATCGAGGTGCTCCGTGAACAGATTAATACGGTAATCAAAAGCGATCAATATGTTTCTCAACGGATTGAACAGATTCAGCAAGACATTGCAGACCGTAAGCTGATACAAAAGGAGTCTCAGGACTCACAAGCTGCACTAAAGGCTGAGCTTGATCAGACAGAAGCAGATGTAGAGCAAGCGCGAAGTGAGCTTGCAGAGGTTCAGATAAAGATCTATGAGTCAGAGCAAGAATTAAATGATAATAAAGAAAATATCATAAGTACATTGAATGATCGAATTGAGATTCAATCAGAAATTCAACGACTAAATTCGATCCTAAATCAAAATCAAATACGAGAAAATGAAATTTCAGAACAGAGTGGTTTACATAATTATAATATCGGTAAACTAAAAAGTGATATCGAGACATTCACTGCAAAAAAAGATGCATTGTTACAACAGAAGAACGTAACAGAACAAAAGATTCAAGGAAATCAAAAAAACATTGAACAACTACAAGCAAAAATTGCAGAGCAAACCAGTGTTTTACAAGAAGGACAGTCGAAATATCATAGAGAATCTTCACGTCTTGATGCGCTTAAGAATATGACAGAACGTTATGATGGTTACGGAAACAGTATCCGTCGAGTGATGGAGCAGAAGAAGAATGCACCAGGACTGCTTGGGGTAGTTGCAGATATCATTAAGACAGATAAGAAACATGAAGTTGCGATTGAAACCGCTTTGGGTGGAAATATTCAAAATATTGTTACTGATAATGAACAGACTGCGAAAAAGATGATAGAATTTTTGAAGCAAAACCGTTTCGGAAGGGCTACATTCTTGCCTCTTACTAATGTAAAGGCAAATAGTCTCTTGCGCAATCAGGACGCATTGAAGGAAAGTGGTGTCATCGGTCTTGCTAGCACCTTAGTTCATGTTGAGGATCAGTATCGGGATTTGGCAGTGAATCTATTGGGTAGAACCATTGTGGTAGAACATATTGATATCGGGATTCGACTTAGCAAAAAATATCAATATGGTCTTCGAATTGTTACCATAGAAGGAGAATTATTAAATCCTGGAGGATCCATTACTGGTGGTGCATTCAAAAATACAAGTAATCTCTTAGGAAGACGACGGGAAATTGATGAGTTAGAACTGACCGTATCTAAACTAAGATCTAAGGTTGAAAATCTACAAAAGTCCATCGAAGCCGATAAGTCGGATCGAGCAAAGTATTATGATGAGTTAAGAGAGTTGACGACAAAACAACAACAGTTTGTTGTGGAGTTGAATACATGTGAGGTTACATTACAACAACAAACCATCCAATTGAATGACACCATGGATGTTCATAAAAAGATGTGTGATGAGTTGGTAAATCTCAAAAATTCAAGTCAGCAAGTATATAGTAAAACAATGATCATCGAAAACACCTTGAAAAATTCTCACGCTTCAGAGCAAGACTTCGAAGAAGAAATCGGCGAGATCAACAAAACGATTCAAGCTCTAAGGGCTGAAGAAGCGAAGGCTGTCGAGCGATGCGAGACGATAAATTTACGCCTTGCAGGCATTAAGCAAAAGCATGAGTTTGCATGGGAGAATCAACAGAGGATTGTAGAAGAAATTCAAAAGTTAGAGAATGAAATTGCTGAGTTGGAAACAGATAGAGGACAAGCTTCTGATGAAATCCTCGAGAAAGAAGAGCGGATCAATGGTCTAAAACAATTGATTGAAGAGTCAAAGGCTTTACTACAGACCCTACAAACAGGAATTCTCGAATCGACAGAAAAAAAAGAAGAACTCAGTCGTGTGCATAAATCTTTGATTGACAGTAGAGAAAACATATCCAAAGAATTGAATGATTTGGATAAGGAGAAGTTTCGACTCTCTTCCAAAAAGGAAACATTAGAAGAACAGTCGGAAAAACAAATCACTTATATGTGGGAAGAATATGAATTGACCTATTCGAAGGCATTGGAGCTGAGAGATTCTGAACTCACAGATCTGAGCTTTATGAGAAAACAAGTACAAAGATTGAAGAGTGAGATCAAAGCACTTGGTTCAGTCAATGTCAATGCGATCGAAGATTATAAAGAACAGTCAGAACGATACCATTTCTTGAAGACACAATATGATGATCTTGTAGAAGCAGAAGCTACTTTGCTTAATATAATTGAAGAGCTTGATCAAGCGATGAGAGAGCAGTTCAAAAATCAATTTTCATTGATTCAAAAAGAGTACGATGCGGTATTTAAACAACTCTTCGGTGGTGGAAAAGGAATTCTTGAACTCATGGAAGATGCAGATATTCTAGAAGCAGGGGTTAAGATTATTGCTCAACCACCAGGGAAGAAATTACAGAATATGATGCAGTTATCTGGTGGAGAAAAAGCATTGACCGCAATTGCGTTATTATTTGCAATTCAGAATTTGAAACCATCTCCATTCTGTTTATTAGATGAGATTGAAGCGGCATTGGACGAATCAAATGTTACAAGGTTTGCACAATATTTACATAAATTGACGAAGCACACTCAATTTATTGTAATTACCCACAGACGTGGTACCATGGCCGCAACAGACCGTCTATATGGAATTACCATGCAGGAAAAGGGTGTGTCTACCCTAGTATCCGTTGATTTATTGGACGATAAACTAGACAACTAGAAGTTATTGAATGAAGAGAGTTTTGTGTGAAAAATAGAATTTTTCACCCTGCTGCGAGAAAGGGATGGTTATTAAAATGGCATTTAATTTTTTTGGAAAATTAGTAGAAGGATTGACCAAGACAAGAGACAGCATTGTTTCGAATATGAATAGTATCTTTCACGGTTTTTCTTCCATTGATGATGATTTTTATGAAGAATTAGAAGAAACCTTAATTATGGGTGATATTGGGGTAAATACTACCATGAATATCATCGACAATCTTAAGGATACTGTGAAGAAACAAGGGATTAAAGATCCTTTGGATTGTCGACAGATTGTAATTGACAATATCAAGGAGCAGATGAAGATTGAAGATTCTGCCTATCGATTTGAAGAAGAAACCTCTGTTGTCTTGGTAATTGGAGTCAATGGGGTTGGCAAGACGACAACCATTGGGAAACTTGCAGGAAAATTTCGTGCACAAGGGAAGAAAGTCGTCCTTGCAGCCGCAGATACATTTCGTGCTGCAGCCGATGAACAGTTGACGGAATGGGCGAACCGCTCAAATGCAGAATTAATTGGTGGGCAAGAGGGAGCAGATCCTGCCTCTGTCATCTACGATGCAATTGCAGCGGCGAAAGCTAGAAAGGCCGATGTTTTATTATGTGATACTGCTGGACGTCTTCATAATAAGAAAAATCTTATGGAAGAATTGAAGAAAATCAGCCGTATTCTAGATCGAGAATATGCCAATGTCTATCGTGAGACTCTTGTTGTACTAGATGGTACTACAGGACAAAATGCACTGGCGCAGGCGAAAGAATTTAGCAATGTGGCAGAAATTAGTGGAGTCGTATTAACAAAAATGGATGGTACTGCAAAAGGTGGAATTGCAATCGCAATTCAATCAGAACTTGGAATCCCAGTAAAATATATCGGAGTAGGTGAGTCGATTGATGATTTGCAGAAGTTTGATTCCGACACCTTTGTAGACGCTTTGTTTTATTCAGAAGCAAATACAGAGACTGAATAAGAGGGCGTAGAGAAAGGAGCTTAATATGCTTACATTAAAGAAATTTGAAGAAGCAACAGAAGTAGTTCAGAAGATTACCAATAAAACAAAACTGATATACAGTGAGTATTTTAGTAATATGACTGGTGGAAAGGTTTATTTGAAACCAGAGAATATGCAGTATACAGGAGCTTACAAGGTAAGAGGTGCCTATTATAAAATCAGTACCCTGTCCGAGGAAGATAGGGCCAAAGGATTGATTACAGCATCTGCTGGGAATCATGCACAGGGGGTGGCTTATGCAGCAAAACAATTTGGCTGTAAGGCAACCATCGTTATGCCGACAGTCACTCCATTGATCAAAGTCAATCGAACAAAGAGCTATGGTGCTGAAGTTGTACTACATGGAGATGTATATGACGATTCCTGTGCAAAAGCAATGGAGTTAGCAGAGGAATATGGGTATACATTTGTACACCCATTCAACGACCTAGATGTTGCGGCAGGACAAGGAACAATCGCAATGGAGATATTCCAAGAATTGCCCACAGTAGACTACATTTTGGTTCCAATTGGTGGTGGTGGTTTGGCGACAGGAATCGCTACATTGGCAAAGATGTTAAATCCAAAGATAAAAGTAATCGGAGTAGAACCAGCTGAGGCGGCTTCGATGAAGGCGTCTATTGAGGCTGGAAAGATTGTTACCTTAAATTCAGCAGATACAATTGCAGATGGTACTGCAGTAAAAACAATCGGAGACTTGAATTTTTCTTATGTTCGTGATAACATTGATAAGATAATAACAATCGAAGACGAGGAGCTAATCGGCGTATTTCTAGATATGGTTGAAAACCATAAAATGGTGGTAGAAAATAGCGGACTCTTATCGGTTGCAGCATTAAAACACTTAGATTTAGAAGACAAAAAAGTTGTTTCTATCCTAAGTGGTGGAAATATGGATGTGATTACCATGGCTTCCGTAGTGCAACATGGATTGATACAAAGAGATAGAATTTTCTCTGTGTCTGTTTTATTGCCTGATAAGGCAGGGGAGTTGGTGCGTGTGGCTAAAACCATAGCCGATGCCAATGGAAACGTCATCAAATTAGAACACAATCAGTTTGTTAGCATCAACAGAAATGCATCTGTTGAGTTAAGAATAACAATGGAGGCATTTGGTCCAGAGCACAAGCAAGAGATTATGGATGCCTTACAAGAAGCAGGGTTAAAACCCAAAGAAATCAGAGCAAAATTATATTAGGAGGATGAGAAACAATGCAAAAAATCAAAATGACAACACCTTTGGTTGAAATGGACGGGGATGAGATGACAAGGATTCTTTGGACAATGATTAAGGATGAATTATTATTGCCGTACATCGATCTCAAAACAGAGTATTATGACCTAGGATTAGAATACAGAAATGAAACAGATGACCAGGTTACAGTTGATTCTGCAATGGCTACTAAGAAATATGGTGTTGCGGTAAAATGCGCAACCATCACACCGAATGCAGCACGTATGGATGAGTATGTGTTAAAAGAAATGTGGAAGAGTCCAAACGGAACAATCCGTGCAATCCTTGATGGAACGGTATTCCGTGCTCCAATCGTAGTAAAAGGAATTGAGCCATGTGTAAAGAACTGGGTAAAGCCAATTACGATTGCACGTCATGCATATGGTGATGTATATAAAGGCACAGAGATGAAGATTCCTGCTCCTGGTAAAGTTGAATTGGTATACACAGCAGAAGATGGAAGTGAGAGAAGAGAGCTAGTACATGATTTCACAGGTGCTGGAATTGTTCAAGGGGTACATAACCTAACAGATTCTATCGAAAGCTTCGCTAGAAGTTGCTTCAATTACGCGCTAGACACCAAGCAAGACCTATGGTTTGCAACAAAAGATACAATTTCTAAGCAATATGACCACAGCTTCAAGGATATCTTCCAAGATATTTATGATGCAGAATATGATGACAAATTCAAAGCAGCTGGAATCGAATATTTCTACACACTTATCGATGATGCGGTAGCAAGAGTTATGAAGTCCGAAGGTGGATACATCTGGGCTTGTAAGAACTACGACGGAGACGTTATGAGTGATATGGTATCATCAGCATTTGGTTCACTTGCAATGATGACATCTGTATTAGTATCACCAGAGGGATACTTCGAATACGAAGCAGCACATGGAACCGTGCAAAGACATTACTACAAGCACCTAAAAGGTGAAGAAACATCAACAAACTCAGTAGCAACAATCTTCGCATGGACAGGAGCTCTAAGAAAAAGAGGAGAGCTCGATGGAATCAACGAGTTAATGGAATTCGCAGACAAATTAGAGGCTGCAACCCTTCGCACAATCGAAGAAGGAAAGATGACAAAAGACTTGGCATTGATTACATCAATCGAGAATCCAACTGTACTAAACAGCGAGGGATTCATCAAGGCAATTCGCGAATATCTATAAAAAGAATATATAAGAGACAAAAGGTCATGATTTCATGTTTGTATGGGAAATCATGGCCTTTAAATTATATCTTCTCATAAAAAAATATTGACAAAATGTACTTATAAAACATATAATGTACATATTCAATGAGTACATTATATGTTATAAAATATAAGTTCGGAATAACACCTGAACAAAGCAACAATGAAAATTGACAACTGAAT
>CAYJFY010000072.1:0-6908 GCA_964369755.1 uncultured Lachnospiraceae bacterium | reverse complement strand
ATCGCTGGAAAAGATAAAGACAAAGAAGGAAAAGTTCTTGCTGTAAATAGTAAAAAAGGAACTGTATTGGTTGAAGGCGTTAACATGCTTACAAAACATGCGAAACCAAGCATGGCGAACCAAGAAGGTGGAATCGTACACCAAGAAGGACCTATTGATATGTCAAACGTAATGTATATCCACAAAGGTAAAGCAACAAGAGTTGGTTTCAAAATGGATGGAGACAAAAAAGTACGTTTTGCAAAATCAACAGGAGACGTAATTGATTAATTCGAGAAAGGAGGTCCAGGACTTTGAGTAGACTGAAAGAACAATATCAAAATGAAATGGTTGATGCGTTAATCAAGAAATTTGGATATAAAAATAAAATGGAAGTGCCAAAACTAGACAAAGTAGTAATCAACATGGGTGTTGGTGAGGCAAAAGATAATGCAAAGGTTTTAGAATCGGCTGTTGCAGATCTTGAAAAAATTTCCGGACAAAAAGTTGTTACAACAAAAGCTAAGAAATCTGTTGCTAACTTCAAACTTCGTGAAGGAATGGCTATCGGGTGTAAAGTTACACTTAGAGGAGAAAGAATGTATGAATTCGTTGATCGTTTAATCAACCTTTCACTTCCACGTGTACGTGACTTTAGAGGAGTTAACCCTAACGCATTCGACGGAAGAGGTAACTATGCACTTGGAATCAAGGAGCAATTAATCTTCCCAGAGATCGAATACGATAAGGTAGATAAAGTTAGAGGTATGGATATCATATTTGTTACAACTGCTAATACAGACGAAGAGGCACGCGAATTACTAACACAATTCAACATGCCATTTACAAAATAAGGAGGTATATCATGGCTAAAACAGCAATGAAAATCAAGCAACAACGTGCGCCTAAGTTTTCGACACAAGCATACAACCGTTGCAGAATCTGTGGACGTCCACACGCATATTTAAGAAAATATGGTATTTGTCGTGTATGCTTCCGTGAGTTAGCATATAAAGGACAAATCCCAGGAGTTAAGAAAGCAAGCTGGTAAGGCGAAACAATAGAAATATATAAGGAGGACACTTCACATGACAATGAGCGATCCAATTGCAGATATGCTTACAAGAATTCGTAACGCGAACACTGCGAAACACGATACAGTAGATGTACCTATGTCAAAGATGAAATTAGCAATTGCTAATATCCTATTAGACGAAGGATATATCACAAAATATGACATCGTTGAAGATGGAGCATTCAAAACAATTCACATCACATTAAAATACGGTGCAGACAAAAATGAAAAAGTAATCTCTGGATTAAAGAGAATCTCTAAGCCAGGATTACGTGTATACGCAAGCCATGAAAAATTGCCAAAGGTTCTAGGAGGACTTGGAACAGCAATTCTTTCAACAAGCGTAGGAGTAATCACAGACAAAGAAGCTAGAAAACAAAACATTGGTGGAGAAGTAATAGCATTTGTTTGGTAGTAACATGTAGAAACTGAAAACAGAGAAGCCGTAGGCTTCTCCGAGAATTTAAGTGTAGGAGGTAAGGTATGTCACGTATAGGAAGACTACCAGTAGCGGTACCAGCAGGAGTAACTGTTGAGATTGCAGCGAATAATGTTGTGACTGTAAAAGGTCCAAAAGGAACACTTGTGAGAGAACTTCCAACAGAGATGGAGATCAAGCAAGAGGGAGAACAAATTATTGTAACAAGACCAAATGATTTAAAGAAAATGAAATCATTACACGGATTAACAAGAACTTTGATTAACAACATGGTTGTTGGTGTAACAGCTGGTTACGAAAAAGTACTTGAAATCAATGGTGTTGGTTACAGAGCAGCAAAAGCAGGAAAAACTTTAACATTGAGTTTAGGATACTCTCACCCAGTTGAGATGATCGATCCAGAAGGAATCGAAAGTGTTCTTGAAGGACAAAACAAAATCACTGTTAAAGGTATTGATAA
Organism: uncultured Lachnospiraceae bacterium; assembly: GCA_964369755.1. Lineage (GTDB taxonomy): Bacteria > Bacillota > Clostridia > Lachnospirales > Lachnospiraceae > CAUPWF01. The sequence goes on along the minus strand of CAYJFY010000072.1, from coordinate 4,955 downwards.
AGAAAAAGTTGGACAATATGCGGCTGAAATCAGAGACAAGAGAAGACCAGAGCCATACAAAGGTAAAGGTATTAAGTATGCTGATGAAGTAATCAGACGTAAAGTTGGTAAGACAGGTAAAAAATAATTAAGGAGGGTGTGACTAATGGTTAGTAAGAAATCAAGACAAGAAGTTCGTGTTAAGAAACACAAGAAAATACGTAATCGTTTTAGCGGAACAGCTGCGTGTCCACGTTTAGCAGTATTTAGAAGTAACAATCATATGTATGCTCAAATCATTGATGATACAGTTGGAAACACACTAGTTTCTGCATCCACTCTTCAAAAAGAAGTGAAAGCAGAATTAGAGAAGACAAACAACGTAGAAGCAGCAACACTTTTAGGAACTGTAATTGCGAAAAAAGCAATTGAAAAAGGAATTAAAGACGTAGTATTCGACAGAGGCGGATTTATCTATCATGGTAAAGTAGCAGCAGTAGCTGACGCAGCTAGAGAAGCTGGACTTAATTTCTAGAATTTGAAGGAGGATAACACATGAAACGCAAACATATTGATGCTAGTCAATTAGAACTAACAGAAAAAGTAGTATCAATCAAACGTGTAACGAAAGTAGTTAAAGGTGGTCGTAACTTCAGATTCACAGCTCTAGTAGTTGTTGGTGATGGAAATGGTCACGTAGGAGCAGGTCTTGGAAAAGCAACTGAGATTCCTGATGCAATCCGCAAGGGAAAAGAAGATGCAATGAAAAACATGATCGCTGTTACTCTAGATGAAAACGCTAGTATTACACATGATACAATGGGAAAATTTGTTGGTGCATCTGTATTGCTTAAAAAAGCAAAAGAAGGTACAGGAGTTATCGCTGGTGGTCCAGCGCGTGCTGTTGTAGAGATGGCAGGAATTAAAAACATCCGTACAAAATCTTTAGGTTCAAACAACAAGCAAAACGTTGTTCTTGCAACACTTGAAGGTTTGAAAGCAGTAAAAACTCCAGAGCAAGTTGCAAAACTTCGCGGGAAATCTGTAGAAGAGATCTTGGGCTAAGGAGGACATAAAGATGGCAGAATTAAAAATCACATTAGTGAAATCAACAATTGGTGCAATTCCAAAGCACAGAAGAACAGTAGCTGCATTGGGATTGAAAAAATTAAATAAAACTGTTGTTTTACCGGACAACGCTGCAACACGTGGAATGGTACAACAAGTACAACATTTAGTAAAAGTAGAAGAAGCTTAAGTTTAAGACTAAGACACTACTAATAAAGTAAGGAGGTAAAACAATGGACTTATCTAATTTAAGACCTGCTGATGGTTCAAAACACAGCGATAACTTTAGAAAAGGTCGTGGACATGGTTCTGGTAATGGTAAAACAGCCGGAAGAGGACACAAAGGACAAAAAGCGCGTTCTGGCGGTGGAGTTAGACCAGGATTCGAAGGTGGACAAATGCCACTATATAGAAGAATACCAAAGAGAGGTTTCACATGTAGAAACTCTAAGACAATCGTTGGTATTAACATTAGCGCATTAGAAATGTTCGAAGATGGAGCTACAGTTTCTGTAGAAACATTAATCGAAACAGGTATCGTAAGAAACCCTAAAGACGGAGTTAAAATTCTTGGAAACGGAGAACTAACTAAGAAGCTTACAGTTCAAGCAAATGCATTCAGTGCATCGGCAGTAGAGAAGATTGAAGCACTTGGTGGAAAAACAGAGGTGATCTAATGATAGAAACGATTCGTCAGGCTTTCAAAGTCGAGGAAGTACGCAGAAAATTAATCTATACATTTTTGATGCTCGTTGTAATTAGAATCGGATCGCAGTTGCCTACACCTGGTGTAGATCCAACTGTAATCCAAGACTTCTTTGCAACACAAGCGGGGGATGCATTTAGCTTTTTCAATGCATTCACCGGAGGGTCATTTACAGCGATGTCTGTATTTGCCCTTAGCATTACACCGTACATTACTTCTTCTATCATCATGCAACTTATGACGATTGTAATTCCGAAATTAGAAGAAATGCAAAAGGATGGGGAAGACGGAAGAAAGAAGATTGCTTCTTTCACAAGATATTTAACAGTAGTACTAGCTTTGATTCAATCTACAGCACTTGCGATCGGATTTGGGCAACAAGGACTACTTATTGAGTATAACTTTATGAACGTGACTGTTGTTGTACTAACACTTACAGCAGGTTCAGCATTCCTAATGTGGATTGGAGAGAGAATCACAGAGAATGGAGTTGGAAACGGAATATCGGTAGTCTTAATGATTAACATTGTTTCGAGCATTCCAGGAGACTTCACTAGATTATTTGACCAATTTGTATTTGGAAAAAATATCGGGATGGCAGCATTAGCAATCGCTATCATCGTAGTAGTGGTTATTGCAATGGTAGTATTCATTGTTCTTCTACAAGGTGGACAGAGAAGAATACCAGTTCAATACTCACAAAAGATTCAAGGTAAGAAAACAGTTGGTGGACAATCAACACATATTCCTTTGAAAGTAAATACCTCAGGTGTAATTCCAATTATCTTTGCATCTTCTATCATGCAATTACCAATCTTAATTGCTACATTTACAGGAAATGCAGAAGGAACAGGAATTGGAGCCGAGATTTTAAATGGATTAAACACAAACAATTGGTTGAATCCAGAGAAAATACATTATTCATGGGGATTCCTTGTATACATCGTATTGATTATATTCTTTGCATATTTCTATACATCGATTACATTTAATCCGATAGAAGTAGCAAATAATTTACGAAAAAGAGGTGGAGTCGTTCCAGGTATCACCCCTGGTAAGTCAACATCAGATTTTATTGCGGGTATCTTAAACCGTATTGTAATCATCGGAGCGGTAGGATTAATCTTTATCCAGTTTATACCAATTTTATTCAATGGTGTATTCGCGGCGCAAGTATCCTTTGGTGGAACATCACTGATCATCGTTGTAGGAGTTATCCTAGATACAATGAAGCAAGTGGAGTCACAATTATTGGTTCGAAATTACACAGGATTCTTAAATAAGTAAGATATACGATCAGACAATGGCTCGCAATTTTTCCTTTATGAAATGTTGCGAGTTAAAGTCGTTAAAGAATTCAATAAATAGGAGGTAGCTATGAAGATAATTATGTTAGGTGCCCCAGGAGCTGGAAAAGGAACACAAGCAAAGAAGATTGCTAGTAAGTATAGCATTCCACATATTTCAACTGGGGACATTTTCAGAGCAAACATTAAGAATGGGACAGAACTAGGAAAAAAAGCGAAGACATATATGGATCAAGGACTTCTTGTACCAGATGAATTAGTAGTTGACCTTGTTGTAGATCGAGTGAATCAAGAAGATTGTGCAAATGGATATGTATTGGATGGATTTCCAAGAACAATCCCACAAGCAGATGCATTGGATCAGGCATTAGCGAAACTTGACCAAAAAGTGGATTACGCAATCAACGTAGAGGTTCCAGATGAGAGTATCGTAAGACGGATGTCAGGAAGACGTGCGTGTTTGGTTTGCGGTGCGACTTATCATGTGAGCTATGCACCACCAAAGGTTGAGGGCATATGCGATGTTTGTCAAAATAAGTTGGTACTTCGTGAGGATGACCAACCAGAGACAGTTCTAAAGCGTTTAGGCGTTTATCATGAGCAAACACAACCATTAATCGAATATTATACAAATTCAAAGATTTTGGTTGAAGTGGATGGAACAATTGGCATAGAAGAAGTCTTTCAAGCAATTGTAGAGATTATAGGAGCATAAGATATGGCAATCACTATAAAATCAGCAAGAGAAATTGCATTGATGACGGAAGCAGGTAAGATTCTCGAGGAAGTACATGAAGTACTGAAAGATTCATTACGAGTAGGAATGTCGACACTAGACATAGATAAAATTGGAGAAGCTGCAATACGAAAGTATGATTGTATTCCATCATTTTTAAATTATAATGGATATCCAGCCTCTATCTGTGTATCTGTCAATGATGAAGTTGTTCATGGGATACCAAGTGCAAAACGAATCATAGGTGACGGTGACATGGTTGGGCTTGATGCGGGTGTATGTTACAAAGGCTATCATTCGGATGCTGCGAGAACATATATCGTAGGAACAGGGACGAAGGAAGTAGAAGACCTGATTCAAGTGACGAAACAATCATTTTTTGAAGGAATTAAGTTTGCCAAAGAAGGATATCATGTATATGATATATCGGCAGCAATCGGAGCGTATGTGGAACAATTTGGTTATGGTGTGGTCAGAGATCTGACGGGACATGGAATTGGAGCAAAGCTGCATGAAAGCCCAGACGTGCCAAACTTCAAACAACACAGAAGGGGACCAAAGCTAAGAGCGGGGATGGTGCTTGCAATCGAGCCGATGATTAATATGGGAACTCACGAAGTGTGGTGGTTAGAAGATGACTGGACCGTGGTTACACGAGATGGCAAGCCTTCGGCCCACTATGAGAATACAGTATTGATCACAGAGGGTGAACCGATTTTGTTGACACTGAATAACAGATAGAAGCGTATTGAATAAATAAGTAAGAATGAAAAACTAGGAGGATTAGCATGTCAAAAGCTGATGTAATTGAAATTGAAGGAACAGTAGTAGAAAAATTGCCAAACGCAATGTTTCAAGTGGAACTAGAGAATGGGCATCAAGTATTGGCTCATATCAGTGGAAAATTGCGTATGAATTTTATCAAAATATTGCCAGGTGATAAGGTAACATTAGAGTTATCACCATATGACCTTTCCAAAGGAAGAATTATTTGGAGAGATAAATAAAAAAACTGTTGACTTTACTAGTGTCCGAATGATATACTATTATTCGGACATTTGTCATCTAAAATGGCAGAAGGTCTGTACTTTATTGGCAAAGCAGTGGATGAAAGGAGGATTTGACGTGAAGGTTAGATCATCAGTAAAACCAATTTGCG
>CAYJFY010000071.1:0-7098 GCA_964369755.1 uncultured Lachnospiraceae bacterium | reverse complement strand
AGAGATGCTCTGTAATCGAAGTTATGGGACGTAATGCTGGATATATCGCATTATGGTGTGGAATTGCAAACGGAGCAGAAGATATTTTGTTGCCAGAGGAGCATGGTTATGATGAAGATTTGATTATCGAGAAGATCATCAGCAATCGTGAGCGTGGAAAAGGACATTACATCATCATCAATGCCGAAGGAATCGGAGATTCGATGGCTATGGCTGAGAGAATCGAAAAAGCGACAGGGATGGAGACACGCGCAACAATCCTAGGACACATGCAACGTGGAGGTAGCCCGACATGTAAAGACCGTGTGTATGCATCTATTATGGGAGCAAAGGCAGTTGATTTGTTGCTTGAGGGTAAATCAAATCGTGTAGTAGCTTATAAAGAAGGTGAATATCTAGACTATGACATCGATGAGGCATTGGCAATGAAGAAAGATATCCCGCCATATCAGCGTAACGTAGCGAAGGTATTGGCTTTATAACAAGGAGTTTGAAAAAGTGGGGAAACAAGTCGATACACAATCAGCAATCGGAATCTTTGATTCCGGAGTCGGTGGGTTGACGGTAGCAAGAGAGATTATGCGCCAATTGCCGAATGAAAACATCGTATATTTTGGAGATACTGCGAGGGTACCTTACGGAAACAAGTCAAAAGAGACGGTTATACATTATTCTAGGCAGATTATACGCTTTTTACAGACTAAGAATGTGAAGGCGATTGTTGTTGCGTGCAATACTGCAAGCGCACTCGCGCTAGAAACAGTTAGTAAAGAGGTCGATATCCCTGTTATCGGTGTGGTTATACCAGGGGCGAGGGCGGCAGCCGAAGTGACTGTGGATAAAAAAATCGGAGTCGTTGCAACAGAAGCAACCATCAATAGCCAGATATATACAGAGATTATCCAAGGGATAGAGTCTGGAATTCAAGTAGAGGGAAAGGCATGCCCTCTATTTGTACATCTTGTAGAAGAGGGATTTGCAAAGCATAAGATCGCAGAAGATGTCATCGATTATTATCTGTGTGATATGAAGTCATCGGGAATTGATACGCTCATCTTGGGTTGTACGCATTACCCGCTTTTAAGACGCAAGATTCGTAAGTATATGGGAGAACACATTCAATTGGTCAATCCTGCCTATGAAACTGCAATGGATTTGAAGCATTTATTAGAGGCAGAGAATTTGTTGAATGATGGAAAACATATGGAGAAGCATTATGATTTCTATGTCAGTGACTTGGCGGATAAGTTTAAGCAATTTGCAAACACGATTCTGCCATATGATATAGAAGCATCTAAGAAAATTAATATAGAAGAATATTAATGATGTTGGGGTCAAAAGTTATTTTGAGCTTAGATACCTACGGATTGCTACGCACTTTGTGCTCTCACAATCCTTAAAACATTCAGAATCCGCCCTATTTGGGCTACTTCTTCATGTTTTGGCGGTCCCAAAATCATATTTTTGTATGCAAGCATACAACATATGACCTTTTGACCTTGGTATCATATTAATTAGAGGATGAATGTATGAGTAGAGAGGTTCAAATAACGATTTCTTCTAAGATGAAAGATGTAGAGGGTTTGGAATATGAGGTTAGTGAAAATACTTATCACGCGAAGCATATCGAAAAAGACGGAGTATACTACATCTTTTATGAAGAGGGTGAAAAGAGTGCTGGAACGTTTAAACAGAGTAAATTAGTAGTGCACACGAATGAGATGCTGGAATTGGTGCAAAAAGGAGCAGTTCAGTCTAACATGGTATTTGCCGTGGGGAAACGACATACACTTTTATATCAGACTCCTTATTCGTGCATCGATATGGAAGTGTTTGGTAAGCGAGTTGAAATGAATCTAGAGGCAGGCATAGGAGAGGTCGTTTTGGACTATGAATTGTCAGCAAATGGAGAACTATATGCAATTTGTGAAATGAAAATAAGAATAGACAATAAAAAAAAGTGCTAATGCACTTTTTTTTATTGTCTAAATTTATCGTCCAAAACGATACCATTTCTTCTTCTTTACAGGAGTTTCTAGTGGTCCGCGAAGTCCTTTTACTCCTGTGATATAAATTCCGCTGATCACAGCCTTTACTTCTTTTTTTACAGGAATATTTTCATATACCTTTGCATCGCACATCAGTGTCATTACCTTTGGTCCAATCTTTGCTTTTACGACAGGAACCTTGGAACGACGGAGATAGAACGGTGTTTTCTCGTAGATAACAGGTGGTAGACCTGCGTCTTTTATTCGCATTTTTTTCTTGTCGATGACTAGAATAGTAGCCGATTGAGCGATTGCATCCATCTGCTGTTGGTTCTCATCCTGACGTTTCTGCATTTTTTTGCCAAAGAAATATAAAGCTACGAAAGCTCCGATGATTAGTATAGCAACTCCAATAGTTATGTATAAAGCCCAGTTCACAATAAACCCTCCTCAAAACTTAATTCTTACATATTGTATAGCCTAATGTCGTATTATTGTATCATTCTTTAAAGTGAAGTGCAAGGGATAGAGAAGAAAAACCTTGACAAAATAGAAAAATGTAATTATTCTAATAAGACATGAGTACTATAATTATTATAGAGAGGTTATGGATGAAACTACGAAATAAAATCATGATTCCAATGATAAGTGTATTGCTAGTGATAGTGATGTCATTTCCAAGCTACGCATCTCCGACATCACAAGAACTTGCAAGTGATGCGGCAGAGTTAGAGGATGAACTTGCAGGAATTAATAGCGAATTAGTGGAACTGCAAGCGGAGATTGAACAACTAGAAGAAGAAATAGAAATCCTAGAATCTGAAGAATATAGGTTGATGGAGAGTCTGAAGGAAGCACAAAAAGAAGAGTTAGAACATTACGAAAGCATGAGTGCGAGAATTCAGTATATGTACGAAGCGGGAAGCTACTCCTATTTGGAGATTATCTTAGGAGCAACGAGTTTAGCTGATTTTATCAATCGTACAGAATTTGTCAATCAGATTACAGAGTATGATACAGAGATGATGGATGAGTTGGTGGCGATACGTGAAAGAATCGAGTTGGAACAACAAAGTATTGAATATGGACGAGCTGAATTAGAAGTATTGCGTAGTGATTCAGAAACGAAAAATGCTGAGTTACAAATCAGAGCAGAAGAAACAGAGACAGATTTAGATCAAGTGAAGGCTGCATTAGCAGAAGCAAAGGCGGCAGAAGCGGCAGCAGAGGCGGAGCGAAGAGCTTTGGAAGAAGCCGCAGCGGCGCAGAATCAAGGGGATTCAAGTAGCGGATCAGGTGGAGGAACGAGTTCAGGAACTACAAGTGGTGGTTCTTATGAAGGTGGTGCCGGTGAAGTAGATATGTTAGCGGCGCTCTTAGACTGTGAAGCGGCGTCGGACTATGATGCTCGTTTAGCAGTGGCTACAGTGATTATGAATCGTGTGGCAGATAGTAGATTCCCAAACAGTGTGGAAGGGGTTATCTACCAGAAGGGACAGTTTCCTCCTGCGTCATCAGGGAAGCTGGCTGGTATTATGGCAAATGGCGCGAGTTCATTGTCATATCAAGTGGCAGCTGACGCAATTGCAGGAGCAAGATTAGGGTCGGTAAGTGGGTGTTTATTTTTCTTGTCGTCAGGAAGTACAAGTAGAGATGGCGTGAATGTAGGTGGGAACATCTTTTTCGCGAGTTGGTAAACCAAATAGACGGGGAAAATGGAGCGAAGGCGACATTTTTCTCCGTCTATTTTTGTCTCGCGCTTCTTGGTTATTACTTAAGAACACTGGATAAGTAGTTGTGAAAAGAGCGTTTGATATTCTGAGTAAAATCAGTTTTTCCGTTGTGGAGACACCATTCAAATACGTTGCCGATAATCAGCATTCGAATATCAGTAGTAAATTCATCCAGGGTGCAGGTAATTTGGATTCGTCCAGCATCTATAGATTTTTTGATATAGTCCCTCACGGCAATAATGGGATAGGCACGTTCAGTTCGGCTCCTAGGGTTTAATGCTTGATTTTTTGGTGTATAGTAGTTGGAGATAAATTCTACGCCTAGCTCTTGGCAATAGGTTGCATAGTTGAGATAGATTTGGATAATGGAATCTATCGCAGATGTGGCATTCGCTGGTAGATCCAATATATACGCATCCATGCTGGGTTGATGTTCGATATAATAGGAAAGTAAGTCGTCTTTTGTTTGGAAATGGTGATAAAAACTTCCATTGGAGACTCCTGCTTTTTCACAGATGTTTTTTATAGATAACGCCTCATAACCATCCTTTGCTAGGATGGTTTTCGCAGATCTGAATATTTTATCTCGTGTTTGTTTTGATTTCTGTTGTTGCTTGGTAGTGCGTGTGTTGGTAGGTGTTTCTGTTTTTTTGTTATTTATCATTTTGGATAATCCTTATTAGTTATTGTTTAAGTTAAATATTTCTAATAAATTAGATAGAGTTATCATAACATGAAATGATACCAAGGTCAAAAGGTCATCATAATGTAATAACTTGACTTCTCTTAAATATCATGTAGAATAAGAATGAAAATACATATGCGATGAAAAGAGGATGACATGGATATTATTCAAAAAATTACAGAAGAATTAGGTGTGAAGAAATGGCAGGTGGAAGCTGCAGTTCAATTAATAGACGAAGGGAATACAATCCCTTTTATTTCGCGATATAGAAAAGAGGTTACAGGCTCATTGGATGATGAGCAATTGAGAAAGCTCTTTGAACGATTGAACTATTTGAGAAATCTAGAAGAGAAGAAGGAGCAAGTACTCTCTAGTATCGAAGAGCAAGGAAAGCTGACCGAAGAGTTAAGGGCGCAGATCGTTGCAGCAGAGACTTTGGTGGTTGTGGAGGACTTATATCGTCCGTATCGTCCAAAGAGAAGGACGAGAGCGACGATTGCAAAGGAAAAAGGATTGGAGCCGCTAGCGAATATTATCTTGTTGCAACAGGTGGAATCTCCATTAGAGGAAGTTGCAACAGAGTATCTTTCGGAAGAAAAAGAAGTGCTTACCGTGGAGGATGCGATTGCGGGAGCAAAGGATATTATTGCAGAATCCATATCAGACGAGGCGGATTATCGAATTTACATCAGAAACATTACATTTAAGAAGGGGATTGTGACATCGGTTGCCAAGGATGAGAAGGCAGAATCGGTGTATGAGATGTATTATGAATTCGAGGAGCCAGTGCATAAGTTGGCAAGTCATAGAATTCTTGCTCTGAATCGTGGGGAGAAGGAGAAGATCCTTACAGTGAAAGTAGTTGCTCCAGAGGAAGATGTGATTCGATATCTAGAAAAGCAAGTAATTGCCAAGGATAATGCGTATACTACGCCTGTATTAAAAGATGTAGTAGAAGATAGTTATAAGCGTCTGATTGAACCAGCGATTGAGCGTGAGATTCGCAATGAGTTGACGGAGCGCGCAGAAGATGGTGCGATTGAAGTGTTCAAGAAGAATTTGCAGCAGTTACTGATGCAACCGCCGATTACAGGACAGGTAGTATTGGGGTGGGATCCGGCATTCCGTACGGGATGTAAGCTTGCAGTTGTGGATCCAACAGGAAAAGTGCTTGCGACTACAGTAATCTATCCAACTGCGCCAACAACACCACAGAAGATGAATGCAGCAAAAGAGGCACTCAAAAAAGCGATTAAAAAATATAATATTACATTATTCTCGGTTGGAAATGGTACAGCATCGAGGGAATCAGAACAATTCATCGTAGAATTATTTAAGGAGATTCCTGAGACAGTGCAATATGTTATTGTAAATGAAGCAGGGGCATCTGTATATTCGGCAAGTAAGCTGGCATCTGAGGAGTTCCCGAAATTCGATGTAGGACAGAGGAGTGCGGCATCCATTGCAAGAAGACTGCAAGATCCGCTCGCTGAATTGGTTAAGATTGATCCAAAATCAATCGGTGTAGGTCAATATCAACATGATATGAATCAGAAGAAGTTGACAGAGGCGTTATCTGGGGTTGTAGAAGACTGTGTAAACCGAGTTGGGGTAGATCTAAACACAGCATCTGCACCACTTCTAGCATATATTTCTGGAATTAGCAGTGCGATTGCGAAAAACATTGTGGTTTATCGAGAAGAGAACGGTAGTTTTAAGGATAGAAAAGAGCTATTAAAGGTTGCGAAACTTGGACCAAAGGCATTTGAACAGTGTGCAGGATTTATGCGTATCAAGGGTGGAAAGAATCCACTAGATGGAACGAGTGTACATCCAGAGACCTATGATGTTGCAGGGCAGGTGCTGGAATGCCTTGGATTTACCACCAATGATGTTGCAGAAAATAATCTAAGTGGAATTTCCAAAAAAGTTGGCGATTGTAAGAAGTTAGCTGCGGAGCTAGAGATTGGTGAAGTTACTCTTGTGGATATTGTAAAAGAATTAGAGAAACCAGCACGAGATCCACGTGATGAGATGCCAAAACCAATCTTACGAACCGATGTGCTCGAGATGAAAGACCTAAAAGAAGGCATGGTGCTAAAGGGTACAGTAAGAAATGTAATCGATTTTGGTGTGTTTGTAGATATCGGTGTTCATCAGGACGGATTGGTACACATATCACAGATTACAGAGCGATTCATCAAGCACCCATTAGAAGTAGTTGGAATTGGTGATGTTGTAGATGTTATGGTGATGAGTGTGGATTTAAAGAAGAAGAGAATTCAGCTCACGATGAAAAATGTACCGAAATAAATACTTGATTTATGAAAAGACTTATGATAAGCTAAAAAAGCAAATGAAATCTTCGGGGTAGGGTGAAATTCCCAACCGGCGGTAATAGTCCGCGACCCATGTGTGAGTAACATATGGCTGAACTGGTGTGATTCCAGTACCGACAGTAAAGTCTGGATGAGAGAAGAGAGTCTTTTTATTATGGTTGATTTACCTATGATGAGATGAGCCCTGAATATTTATTCAGGGCTTTTTTGAATACATTTTCTATAAAATAAAAAGCTCCGCGAAGATCAGGCAAAAAAATAGTAACTATTCAGCCTTATGACTGAATGGTTACAACACTGATAGTGTAAAGTGAGGTATGAAAAACGTAGAATAAAAAAATAGGCACTAACAG
>CAYJFY010000070.1:6809-7101 GCA_964369755.1 uncultured Lachnospiraceae bacterium | reverse complement strand
ATGTATCGATGTATTCTTGTCCAGCTGCTACAACTGCTTCGTTTCCACCGTTTGCAACTAAAGCTTCAACTTTTGCTTTTAATCTATTTCTCAAAGTTTTTTGAGCTAGATACATACCTAAACCGAACTCAGCATTGTCTTCGAACAATGAGTTAGACCATGCTGGTCCTTTTCCTTCTGGAGTTCTTGTATAAGGTGTTGATGGTGAAGAGTTACCCCAGATTGAAGAACAACCTGTTGCATTTGCAATGTACATTCTATCACCGAATAATTGTGTAATTAACTTCGCATA
>CAYJFY010000070.1:0-6799 GCA_964369755.1 uncultured Lachnospiraceae bacterium | reverse complement strand
CAACCTGCACAAGCTCCTGAGAACTCAAGTAATGGTTGTAAGAATTGACTACCTTTTACTGTATCTGGCTTGAATTTAGCAACTACTTCTGCGTTTACAGGAATTGCTGTACCAAAGTCAAATTTCACTTGCTCGTAAGCGTTTGCTTCCATGTTCTCCATAACAAGTGCTTTCTCGCCTTTTTTACCAGGACAAACATTTGCACATGATCCACATCCTGCACAGTCGTATGCTGATACAACCATAGAGAATTTCATTCCAGGCATTCCTGTCATGTCGATTGTCTCGAATCCTTCTGGTGCGTTCGCTGCTTCTGCTTCTGTTAAAGCTACTGGACGAATCGCTGCATGAGGACAAACATATGCACAACGGTTACATTGGATACATGTCTCACATTTCCACATTGGGATATCTACTGCGATACCACGCTTCTCGAATGCAGATGTTCCTGATGGTGTAGAACCATCAACATAATCAACAAATGCAGATACAGGAAGTGAGTTACCTTCTTGTGCATTTACTTTTGCTTGGATGTTCTTAGCAAAATCTACTGCATCAGCAAATCCGTGCTCAGCCTTAGGAACAAATAATCCTTCGTCTTCGCAAGACTTCCATGATTCAGGAACTTCAATCTTAACGATTTTCTTAGCACCTGCATCGATTGCATCATAGTTCATTTGAACTACTTTATCACCTTTTTTACCATAAGAAGCTTTCGCTGCTGCCTTCATCAATTCGTTTGCTTTGTCTGAAGGAATGATCTTAGCTAATTCAAAGAATGCAGATTGAAGGATTGTGTTGATACGTCCACCAAGTCCGATTTCTTTTCCTAATTGAATACCATCGATGGTATAGAATTGGATATTGTGGTCTGCGATAAAAGCTTTTACTTGTCCAGGTAAGTGTTTCTCAAGTCCTGCCATATCCCAAGAACAGTTCAATAGGAATGTTCCGCCATCTACAACTTCTTGTACCATGTTGTATTTGTCAACATATGAAGGGTTATGACATGCAACGAAGTTAGCCTTCTTAATTAGGTATGTTGACTTGATTGGTGTATGTCCAAAACGAAGGTGAGACATTGTAACACCACCTGATTTTTTAGAGTCATAATCAAAATATGCTTGTGCATACATGTCTGTATTATCACCAATGATTTTGATTGAATTCTTGTTCGCACCAACAGTACCGTCACCACCAAGTCCCCAGAACTTACAGTTGATCGTTCCCTCTGGAGTTGTGATAACTGGCTCACCAACTTCTAGAGATAATCCTGTAACATCATCTACGATACCAACAGTAAATACTACTTTCTCTGTGTTGTTAAGAACTGCGATGATTTGTGCAGGTGTTGTATCTTTTGAACCTAAACCATAACGTCCAGAAAGGATTTGAACTCCGTCAAACTTGCTTCCTCTTAGAGCCGCAACAACATCTAAGTATAATGGCTCGCCAAGTGCTCCTGGCTCTTTTGTTCTATCTAATACAGAGATTGTCTTAACTGTATCAGGAATTGCATTGATTAAAGCTTCTGCTGAGAATGGTCTGTAAAGACGTACTTTTACAACACCAACTTTTTCTCCAGCTGCTAATAAGTGATCGATTGTCTCATCGATTGTATCACATACAGAACCCATAGCAATGATAACTCTCTCTGCATCTGGCGCTCCATGATAGTTGAATAATTTATAGTTTGTACCAATCTTAGCATTTACCTTGTCCATGTACTCTTGTACAATTGCTGGCAACGCTGTGTAAGTCCCATTACATGCTTCTCTTGCTTGGAAGAAGATGTCAGGGTTTTGTGCTGAACCTCTATGACATGGGTGGTTTGGATTCAATGCGTGCTTTCTGAATGCATCGATTGCATCTTCGTCTACCATATCTTTTAGATCTTCATAATCCCATGTTTCGATTTTTTGTACTTCGTGAGATGTTCTAAATCCATCAAAGAAGTTGATGAATGGTACTTTTCCTTTGATACCAGCACAGTGTGCTACTGGTGTTAAGTCCATTACCTCTTGAACACTTCCCTCACATAACATTGCACATCCTGTTTGACGACATGCATATACGTCAGAGTGATCTCCAAAGATAGACAATGCGTGACTAGCTACTGCACGAGCCGACACGTTGAATACACCTGGTAATTGCTCACCAGCGATTTTATATAGGTTCGGAATCATAAGTAGTAAACCTTGTGATGCAGTATATGTTGTTGTTAACGCTCCTGCTGATAACGAACCGTGTACTGTACCTGCTGCTCCCGCCTCTGATTGCATTTCAGTTACATGAACTTCTTGTCCAAAAATATTCTTTCTTCCCTGAGTTGCCCACTCATCTGTTGCTTCTGCCATAACAGAAGATGGTGTGATTGGATAGATAGCCGCTACATCTGTGTATGCATATGACGCATGTGCTGCAGCATGGTTACCATCCATTGTCTTCATTTTTCTAGACATTATAATATCCTCCTTAATATGATAGCTTTTATTCGCTAAAGAATATTATAGCCTTATCCTCGTAAAATGTCTACATGATTTATACAAATATTATGAATTTTATTCAAATCTTTTTGTTTTTTTGTAAGAACAATCAAAAACACCTATCAATCGACACGAAATTTTATTGAATTCCTACTGCTTCTTCGATACAAGCGATCATTTGATCTAATCCTGTAATCGCACCATCATTTTGATACCAGATATTTCCTGGTGTCAAATATACGATTTGATCATTGATATGAGCTTGTGTTTGGTGAATGATCTCATTGTCCATCAAGTCCTGAGCAAGAGATGCACCTTCTTCTGCTACTGCCAAGTCTTTATCAATGATAAAGATCCACTCCGGATCTTCTGTCAAGAAGGTTTCATAACTCGCTTCTTCCCCATGGTTCACGTCCGAATCATTTTTTACATTAGTAAATCCCATGTCTCTTGGAATGATTGAGCATCTTCCCTCATCCCCTAATACAGTTACCTGTCCTTCTGTTGCAAGACCAAGCATACAAGTTTGTCCGTCAGCGACCTCAGCAATTGCTTCAATACGCTCTTCATACCCTGCAATGATATCTCCAACTGCATCTTCTACACCGAAAATCTTTGCATGGTTGTTCGCCAACTCGATGTAACCATCCATAAATGTATCACCGAATGTGTAGTCTACATATGCGCA
The DNA here is from genome assembly GCA_964369755.1 of uncultured Lachnospiraceae bacterium. Classification (GTDB taxonomy): domain Bacteria; phylum Bacillota; class Clostridia; order Lachnospirales; family Lachnospiraceae; genus CAUPWF01. Next base: position 3,625 of record CAYJFY010000070.1, on the reverse strand, counting down.
ATATACTGGTGCAATTGCAAGATAATCATCATAAAAACTAGCTGTTCTATCGCTTGTAAAAATCATAGATGGAGCCAATGATGCTACCGCCTCCATATCAATATCTTTGAGCCCAGTCCCAACTACCGTAACAGATTCATCTGTAAGATATTTTTGTAAGTGCTCTGCTAGAGATGATTCTTGTCCAACAATACCAACTACTAAATCACCCAATCCTACTGCATCTACAAAGTCAAGTGTTTGATAGTTTAGGCACACAATTCCGTTGCTAAAATCTGCTGGTACTGCTACTTCTACCATCTCATCTTGCCCATTTACAGTCATAACCGCATCTGATTCCGCATTCTCTTCCTCTGCTGGTTCTTCCTCTGCTACCTCTTCTGTCTCTGTCTCCTCTGTTACCTCTGCCACTTCTTCCTTTGGCGCCTCTGCTGGTTCTGCACTCTTATCGACTCCGCAAGCCACTACTGATAGTGATAAAGCGCACATAAGTGCTAGTAGTAATAATTTTTTCATTTCTTTCCTCCTGAAAATGTTTGTTTTATTTTCGTTAGTTTTCGCTAACTGTTAATCTATATAAAAACTGTCTTTCGACAGTCTTTATCCATTGTAATGCAATTAATAATAAACCGAAATTGGTTTCCCTTTAATCGTTTGTATATCGAAGTCCACTTGATACAAGTCCTTTAGACACTCTTTCGTCATGATATCCTCGACTTTTCCAAACTTATATAGTTCTCCGTTTAAAAAGGCCCCCATATAATCGGAATACATGGATGCAAAATTAATCTCATGTAACACCAGGATAATGGTTTTCCCCTTCTCTTCACTCAATCTGCGAACCAACTTCATCATATTAGAAGAGTGGTAGATATCCAGATTGTTGGTTGGCTCATCTAGGAATATATACTCTGTGTCTTGCGCAATTACCATTGCGATATACGCTCTCTGTAACTGCCCACCTGACAATTCATCGATGAATCGATCTGCAAATTCAGTCAATTCCATATAGGCAATCGCCTCATACACCTGAATCCAGTCCGCCTCTTGAAGTCTACTTCCGCAATGTGGAAAACGTCCAAACGCCACCAATTCCTTTACGGTCAACTTCATTGATATATTATTTCTCTGAGTTAAGATTGCTAGCTTCTTCGCTAGTTCCTTGCTCTTCCATTCCCCTATCTTCCTATTATCTACATGTACCTCGCCCTCATCTTGGGCAATCAACCTGGTAATAATATTCAAAACCGTCGACTTTCCTGCCCCGTTTGGACCAATCAAGGAAATCACTTTTCCTTTTGGCAACTCAAAACTCACATCTCTTACCACTCGCTTCTCACCATATGCTTTATGTAATTTTTTAATTTGCAATATACCTTTCTCCTTTCCTATCTCTCATTATTTCTAAGTATCAAATACAGAAAATATCCACCGCCGAACAGATTGATAAACACACTAATTGGAGTTCCAAACCCAAAGACATGTTCAATTAACGTTTGCCCACCTAATAATACGATCACTCCCATCAAGAAACAGCCAACTAATAAATAACTGTGTCTATATGTTTTAAAAAATTCTCTGGCCAAGTTCGCAATGATCAGTCCCAAAAATGAAATTGGTCCTACTAATGCTGTTGCTATCGTAATGAAGAAACATGTAGCAATCAATAGTCTCTTGATTGTTCTATCATAATCCACACCTAAGTTAATCGCTTGATCCTTCCCTAGGGTGATAACATCCAAAAGCATCATGTCTTTTCTAAATACAAGAATGGTAGCAACAATCAAGACAACTGATAAAAGAATGACTTCTGAGTTAATATGGTCAAAACCTGCAACCAAAGTCGTAAGTAACACATCATATTCATTGGGCTCCATCAATCTCGTCATCGTATTGGAGATACTCCCAAACAGAGTTGCCAAAACTGTACCTGCCAAAAGCACATATAAGATATTGTACTTTGTCTTCTTAAATAAGGTTCCATATATAATGGTTCCTAGCACCCCCATCAGCACAACATCAATCATAAAAATTACATTACCATTTGAAAATATGGCATTGTTCACACCAAGGGCAAATGCCAAAGCTGTGTGTATCAATATGTATAATCCATTCATTCCCAATAAACATGGAGTTACAATTCTATTTCTTATAATGGATTGGAAGATAATGCTTCCAAATCCGATACAAAATGCGCAAAGCAACATTCCAATCGTCTTCGGTGTTCGAATCCTCATTACAAAATCGAAGATCTTCATATCGATAAATATAAACTGATAGGTCAATAACATCCCGATAGCCAGAATGATTAATGCAATCATTTTTGAGCGATTACTCATTCTCAGTTTTGACATTTTTTCTCATCCTCCTAAAGATATTATCATATGGATTCAACTTGACATAGAGCAATACAAGGAAGATGATACTTCCAATAATACCGGCAATTAACTCAATCGGTAATTCATATGGTGCAATGACAATCCTTGCAATGATATCGCATATCAATACAAACAAGGCACCAAACAGTCCGACATCCACGATACTTCCTCTGATTTTATCCCCTCTAAACATGGCTACAATATTCGGAACGATAAGTCCTATGTAAGAAATCGTACCGACCGTCACAACAATAGATGCGGTAATAATGGCAGCAATGGATAATCCCAAAAACATAATCCACTTGTAATGCACACCGAGATTTGTGGAAAATTCTTCTCCCATCCCAACGATATTGAAGTGATTGGCATAAATATACGCAATAACAATCATCGGCAGTATCAAGAACACGACCTCATAATCCCCTGCTATAATCATCGAAAAACTTCCTGTGATTACACTTGTAAGAGATTGTGTCAAATCATTTGTATACGCCAAATAATTCACAAATGCACCAATCACACTACTAAACATAATTCCAATCAGCGGAACCATAATTACATCTTTTATCTTGATTTTCTGAATAAACCACACATAAATCCATGTTCCAAGAAGCGCAAACACAAAAGAAAATGCCGTATTAATCACTAATGTCCTTGTCGGCACAAATATGATTGCAATCAATAGACCTAATTGAGCGCTTGTAATGGTCGCTCCCGTTGTGGGCGAAACAAATTTATTCATACAAATATTCTGCATCAATAGACCCGCAACACTCATTCCAATACCAGTCATGATAATAGCAAGCACCCTTGGAATTCGTGAGATAATAAGTAACATCACTTGATGTTCTCCCCCTTCTAGCACCCCTTCCAGCGTCACGTCATACGCACCTATGAAAATAGATATAAAAGATAAAACCATCAAAGCAATTACCATAACAATGGTTGCTGTATATTTTTTAATACTAACACCTCTTTCTTTTTTGTTTCCCCTAAGAAACATCTCTATATATCGAGTTAGTTTCTTCTAACTTTTTGACACCACTATAGGTTAACACCAACTAACTCACTTGTCAACTTTTTTCTCATAATTTTTTTTATACTATTTTTTTGCACAATTTTCTCTCTCATTTATTTCATTTCTTGTAAATGATTCCTAGAATTTTCACTTGACATTTTCACTTATTTGTATTATCCCATTTTCGACACTTGTATAATGAGAAAAATCCGCTATGCCTTATAAATTC
>CAYJFY010000069.1:0-7180 GCA_964369755.1 uncultured Lachnospiraceae bacterium | reverse complement strand
GAATTAAAGGCTCATTTAGAGTCTGTCTTTGGTCAGATTAATGTAGTAGAGTTAGAAGATGTTACTGGTGAATTTGGATTTATTACAGAAGAACTTTCAGAAGGTAAGTATGAAACTTGTGCGAAGCAATTCCCAGCTATTATCAAGATGATTCGTGTGGCTTAGGAGATAGATGATGAAATATGTAATCGTACTTGGAGATGGGATGGCCGATGAGCCAATCGAGAAGTTAAATGGAAGAACACCGCTTGAGGTGGCAAAAACTCCTACCATGGATGAAATGGCTAGGGTGGCAGAAATTGGTTTGGTGCATACTGTGGCAGAAGGAATGAGTCCTGGTAGTGATATTGCGAATCTGTCTGTATTGGGATATGATACCACGAAATGTTATACGGGGCGCTCTCCGCTAGAAGCATTGAGCATTGGCGTGGATATGAAAGAAAGCGATGTATCATTACGTTGTAATTTGGTTACACTTTCAGAAGAGGAAGCAAATTATGAAGACAAGACCATTATCGACCATAGTGCTTCTGAAATATCAACAGAGGAGGCAGCAATCTTAGTAGAGGCTCTGCAAGAGATGTTAGAGGATTCCTTCAAACTATATGTGGGAACTAGTTATCGACATCTGCTTGTGTGGGATCAAGGAGATGTATTATCATTTACGGCTCCTCATGATATCTTGGAACAGAAAATAGGAGGATATCTTCCTAGTGAGCAGGTATTTCTAGATATGATGAAGAAGAGTTATGAGATTCTTGCTAATCATCCGATCAATATTGAGCGAAAGAAAAAGGGGTTGAATCCAGCCAACAGTGCATGGTTCTGGGGAGCAGGAACAAAACCGAGCTTGGAAGATTTTAAAGAAAAATATGGAAAACAGGCTGCAATGATTTCGGCAGTGGATTTATTGAAGGGAATCGCAGTCGGTGCCAATATGCATAATATTGAAGTAGAAGGCGCCAATGGCGGACTTCACACCAATTATATAGGAAAAGCAAAGGCTGCAGTCGATGCACTTGTGGAAGATGGGTTTGATATGGTGTATATCCATGTGGAAGCACCAGACGAGATGGGACATCAAGGTGAGCTGGAGGATAAAATTCAAGCAATCGAGTGGTTAGACGAGAAGGTGATTCGTGTAGTTAAGGATGGGCTAGACTCGAAGGGGGTTCCATACAGAATGCTAGTACTACCAGACCACCCGACACCGGTTGCAATTCGAACACATACAAACAAGCCGGTTCCATATATGTTGTATGAGAGTCAATGTAGAGAAGACTTAGGAGAACAAACTTATAGTGAACAATTTGCAGAGAATACAGGAAAGATATTCGATAGCGGTTGCGACCTAATGACCAAATTCTTAAACTAAAAGCAAGGAAAGGGGATTGGAAGGGGACGGGGGAGATATGAATCAAAGATTCATCCTTCCCCCGTCCCCAAATCTTCCCCCGTTCCCTGAATACCCTCAAATTTCCGATTCACAACCAGAAGGGAGAACCAAACATGATTAATGAAATTGATTTAACGAAGAAGTTATCCAAGGAAAATTATAGTATGTTGATGGACAAGTTGGAAGTGCAGCTTGGAGCATTGCAGAGAAGATGCATCGACTTGAAGATTCCAGTAGTTATTTTATTTGAGGGCTTGGATGTATCAGGAAAGGGAGTGCAGATTAGTAAATTGGTGCATTCCATGGATCCGAGATGGTTTCAAGTGTATCCGATGAAACAGGAATCAGAAGCTGAGGCAATGAGACCATTTTTATGGAGGTATTGGAATAAGCTTCCAAAAGATGGAGAAATTTCTATCTTCGATTATAGTTGGTATCATGCAGTGACTTCAGAGGCATTTCGTAAGAAAGAGATGGAGCATGACCCTAAGGTACTACGTCAAGAAATTAATGAGTTTGAGCGTCAGATTGTAGATGGCGGAACTTGTTTAATTAAGTTGTATTTATTGATTGAGCATGACGAACAGTATGCGAGAATGAGAGCATTGGGTGAGAGCAAGTCCACTTCTTGGAGGGTGACTCCAGAGGAGATGCGTCGAAACGAAGAGTATGATGCATATACGAGGCTAGTGGATGAAGTTCTAACAGAGACAGATACAGAATCTGCACGTTGGAATCCAATTGCAGCCACAGACAGAAGATATGCCACAGTGAAGATTTATCAAACAATCATTGCTGCTATCGAGAAGCAAATTGCGGGAGTTGAGAAAAAAGCTGACCAAGTCGAGAAGAAGAAAAAAATAGATACTACTAAAATTGGTGAAAGTATTCTAGCAACGGTAGATTTGACTAAGAAGCTAGAAGAGGAAGAGTATCGGAAAAAACTCAAGAAATTGCAGAAGAAGATTCAGAAGTTGCATGGGCAATTGTATCGCAGACGCATTCCAGTAATCATTGGATTCGAAGGTTGGGATGCAGGAGGAAAAGGTGGTGCGATTCGAAGACTGACACAGAAGATGGATCCACGAGGATATGCTGTGCATCCAGTAGCAGCGCCAACAGATATTGAGAAGGTGCATCATTATCTCTGGAGATTCTGGACAAAGGTTCCAAAGAATGGGCATGTAGCAGTCTTTGATCGTACTTGGTATGGTCGAGTGTTGGTAGAACGCATTGAAGGATTCTGTACGAGAAAAGAGTGGAAACGTGCATATCGAGAAATCAATGAGATGGAAGCAAGCTTTGTGGAAGAGGGTGCAATCGTATTGAAGTTTTGGTTGCATGTAGACAAGGATGAACAAGAACGTCGTTTTATTGAGAGACAGACTACTCCAGAAAAACAGTGGAAGATTACAGAGGAAGACTGGAGAAATCGTGAGAAATGGGATCAGTACGAAGTGGCTGTCAATGAGATGATAGAAAAGACATCTACTCCACATGCACCATGGGTGATTGTGGAAGGTAACAATAAATATTACGCGAGAATCAAAGTGTTGGAGACAGTAATCAACGCGATTGAGAAACGTTTAGAGGCAGAGGATAAGAAGTGAAGAGCTTAAATGAAGATATAAAATCAGGTCAGTTTAAATCCATTTATCTTCTATATGGGGAAGAGAGATATCTGAAGAGACAGTATAGACAGAGAATGGTAAAAGCAATGTCTCCAGATGGAGATAATCTTAATTATTCTTATTTTGAGGGCAAGGGGAGTGTGGTTTCAGAAATCATAGGGGTTTCTGAAACTCTTCCCTTTTTTTCAGATTATCGACTGATCGTAATTGAAGACAGTGGATTTTTTAAGAATGCATCAGGAGATTTTGCAGACTATGTAAAGAACTTGCCTGAGACTACAAGGATTTTATTTGTTGAGAGTGAAATAGACAAGAGAAATAAGTTGTATAAGGTGGTAAAAGATAAAGGGCGCATTGTTGAATTTGGAATTCAAAATGAAGCTGCCTTGATTCCGTGGATTGGGAATATGTTTCAAAAAAATGAGAAGTCGATTGATAATCGAACAGCAAAATATCTGATGGAACAAGTGGGAACAGATATGGAGAGGTTATCCTCTGAAATTGAGAAATTAATTTGCTATGCGTGGGATAATCAGAGCATCACGACGTCGGATATTGATCAACTTTGTGCACCACAGATTCAGAATCAGATTTTTCAAATGGTGGATGCAGTGGCTGAGAAGAAGCAAAAGAAGGCATTGGAGTTCTATTATGACTTAATTGCGCTAAAGGAGCCGCCCCTTAAGATTCTAGCACTATTAGCACGACAGTTTCGCATCATGCTAGAAGTGAAGTCGGTAGAGGGACAAGGGTATGGAAATCAAGAGATTGCATCAAAGGTTGGTGTTTCGCCATATTTTATGAAAAAATATTTGCAACAGACTAGGAGTTTTTCTTATCAACAGTTACGGGATATCCTAGAAGAGGTTGTAATAACGGAGCATGCGATTAAATCAGGGTATTTGAATGAAAAGTTAGGAGTAGAACTTTTTATTGTAAAATACAGCATGGCATGATAGAATAGAATGCAATGTAGAAGTGGAGGAAGTTAGAATGTCAAGGATGGATCAGAGTAAAATTCGTAATTTCTGTATCATAGCGCATATCGACCATGGAAAGTCAACGCTTGCCGATCGAATGATTGAAATGACAGGACTATTGACAAGCAGAGAGATGCAGTCGCAGGTGCTCGATAATATGGAATTGGAGCGGGAGAGAGGAATTACGATTAAGGCTCAAACAGTGCGTACCGTTTATCAAGCAAAAGATGGAAATGAGTATATATTTAATTTGATTGATACACCAGGACATGTGGACTTTAATTATGAAGTGTCAAGAAGCCTTGCAGCATGTGATGGAGCAATCTTAGTCGTAGATGCAGCACAAGGAGTAGAGGCGCAGACTTTGGCGAATGTATATCTAGCGTTGGATCATGATTTGGATGTTGTGCCAGTCATCAATAAGGTGGATTTGCCAAGTGCCGAGCCAGAGCGTGTGATAGAGGAAATAGAAGATATTATTGGGATTGAAGCAGAAGATGCGCCTAAAATTTCAGCAAAAACAGGACTAAATATCGAGGCGGTATTGGAACAAATCGTGGAGAAGATACCAGCCCCAGAGGGGTCAGCAGATGCACCACTGAAAGCACTGATTTTCGATTCTTTGTATGATTCGTACAAGGGGGTTATTGTGTTTTGTCGAATCAAAGAGGGAAGTGTAAAAAGAGGGACTCCAATCAAGATGATGGCAACAGGTGCTACAGCAGAAGTGGTTGAAGTTGGATATTTTGGAGCGGGTCAGTTTATTCCGTGCGATGAATTGAGTGCCGGAATGGTAGGATATATCACTGCAAGTTTAAAAAATGTGAAAGATACACGAGTAGGGGATACGGTTACCAATGCACTTACACCTTGTGATGAAGCATTGCCAGGATATAAGAAAGTTAATCCAATGGTATATTGTGGGATGTATCCAGCGGATGGAGCGAAGTATCAAGATTTGAGAGAGGCATTAGAAAAGCTTCAACTCAATGATGCTGCCCTTCAGTTTGAGCCAGAGACCTCGATTGCATTAGGATTTGGATTCCGCTGTGGATTCCTTGGATTACTACATTTGGAAATCATACAAGAGAGACTAGAACGGGAATACAATCTAGATATTGTGACGACAGCGCCAGGTGTTATCTATAAAGTATATAAGACAAATGGTGAAATGCTAGAATTGACCAATCCATCCAATCTGCCAGAGCCTACAGAGATTGATCGTATGGAAGAGCCGATGGTAAAGGCAGAGATTATGGTGACTTCAGAGTTTATCGGTGCAATCATGGACTTGTGCCAAGAGCGACGGGGTGAATATCAAGGAATGGAATATATTGAAGAAACAAGGGCAGTGATTCATTACCAATTGCCACTCAATGAGATTATCTATGACTTCTTTGATGCGCTAAAATCTAGGTCGAGAGGATATGCTTCCTTTGATTATGAGATATCTAAATATCAAGAATCAAAACTTGTGAAACTAGATATTTTGATCAATAAAGAAGAAGTGGATGCACTATCATTTATTGTACATGACTCAACCGCTTATGAGCGTGGAAGAAAAATGTGCGAGAAGCTAAAAGAAGAGATACCGAGACAGTTATTTGAGGTGCCGATTCAGGCAGCGGTTGGAAGCAAGGTAATTGCCCGTGAGACAGTAAAGGCGATGAGAAAAGACGTACTTGCCAAATGTTATGGTGGTGATATCTCAAGAAAGAGAAAGTTACTAGAAAAACAAAAAGAAGGAAAGAAGAGAATGCGACAAGTTGGGAATGTAGAGATTCCGCAAAAAGCATTCATGAGTGTGTTGAAATTAGATGAATAAATTACAGTTATATGTGCATCTACCATTTTGTAAACAGAAATGCAATTATTGTGACTTCTTATCCTTTCAGTGTTCGAAGGAAAGAAGATCAGAATATCTCTCTGCCCTAAAATGGGAGTTAGACGGATATCAGGAGATGAAACAAACACATATGCTTACTAGCATCTTTATAGGCGGAGGGACTCCCTCCGTCCTTTCTGTATGCGAAATTAAGCAAGTGTTCTCGTGGATTAAGCAAGGGTTTCTGATAGAAGAGGGTGCGGAAATTACAATAGAAGTGAATCCGGGAACTGTAGATCGACAGAAACTGGAGGAATATAAATCGCTGGGAGTGAATCGAATCAGCCTTGGTCTGCAATCGACGAATGATAGTGAATTAAAGACATTAGGGAGGATTCATACCTATGAGGAGTTCCTAGAAACCTATGTACTAGCACGTGAGGTGGGATTTGACAATATCAATATCGACCTGATGTCATCCATTCCACATCAGACCCTAGAGAGTTGGGAGGAGACATTGGATAAAATCATCCAGTTGCAGCCAGAACATATCTCGGCTTATAGTCTCATTATCGAAGAAGGGACTCCGTTTTACCAGAAGTATGATGAAGTAGAAGCGTTCTTACCAGATGAGGAAGAAGAAAGAATCATCTATTATCGAACAAAAGAAAAATTAATGAGTGCAGGATATCATCGCTATGAAATCTCTAATTATGCGAAGGAAGGCAAGGAGTGTCGACATAATATTGGATATTGGGAGAGACGAGATTATTTAGGTGTTGGTCTGGGAGCAGCGTCTTTGTTGGACAATGTGAGAATTACAAATGTGAAGAATTTCGATTCTTATATTCAAAATCCGAATTTCGAGAGAGAACGGGAAGAACTCTCTGCCAAAAGTCAGATGGAAGAATTTGTTTTCCTGGGATTGCGCAAGATGCAAGGGATTGATAGAAGGGAGTTCCTACGGTGTTTTCAAACTTCGATTGAAGTAGCATTTCAAGAGCAGATTCAAGAGATGGTGCAGAAGAACTTGCTTGTTTGGGAGGAGGATTATCTTAGATTGACGGAGCGTGGGATCGATGTCAGTAATTTTGTAATGTCAGCATTCTTATAAATGAAGAGTTACATATAAGTATAGCTAATTAATCGCCTAAGAATTATTAATGATATGAGCCGTGTCACTTCTATGGGAAAACTTGCTTTTATATACGTCATGTATTATACTTTTTAGGTAAACAGTGTGAAAAATAGGATTTTTCACACGGCAATTTGTCCCTTTGGGCCAAAGTTGCTAGGTAGCGAGAAAGGGATGGCTATAAAAAAATTCAAAAAGGATAGGTGTAGAAAA
>CAYJFY010000068.1:0-7518 GCA_964369755.1 uncultured Lachnospiraceae bacterium | reverse complement strand
GTTTCGTTGTCATGTGAGGCGAATTTTGAAGATTTTAAGTTAAATGCAGATGGACTATTGCCAGTGATTGTTCAACACTATAAGACAGGGGAAGTATTGATGATGGCTTATATGAATGAACAAGCCTTCAAGGATACCCTGCATACTGGAAAGATGCATTATTATAGTCGAAGCAGAAACAGTCAGTGGTTAAAAGGAGAAACCTCTGGTCACTATCAGCATGTACAATCTATGACCATTGATTGCGATAGCGATACCTTACTTGTGAAAGTTGACCAAATCGTGTTGCATGCCATACAGGAAATCCAACTTGTTTCTATACACAGATAGCAGGTGGAAATAAAAAAGAGAAGAATTCTCTTCAGATATTTGAAGATGTATATAACACAATTGTAGATCGAAAAGAAAACCCGAAAGAGGGTTCATATACCAATTATTTATTTGATAAAGGTATTGATAAAATCCTAAAAAAACTTGGTGAAGAAGCGTGTGAGATTATTATCGCAGCTAAAAATCCAGATAAGGAAGAGGTAAAATACGAGATTTCTGATTTCTTGTATCATGCCATGGTCTTAATGGTAGAACGCGGATTAACCTGGGAAGACATTATAGAAGAACTAGCAGATAGATAAGTCTAATCTGTATGGTAAAGACATATATTGTGTTAACAATATATGTCTTTATTTGAGGTTTGAATATGAATGAAACAGAAGTGCGTAGAAAGCAACTATTAGAGGAAACAAGGCGTTTGTACCAGGAGGGTGGTAGTATTCCAATTGTACATCCACGCTTTGGAAAATTCACCAATACGAACGATCTAGCAGAGGAATTGCCGCATTCATCTTTTAAGATGAGATTTTTACTTGCGCTGATTCTGCTTGCAATTTATGTCGGAGCAGATTATTATGGGTATACAATAGGAATAATACATAGCGAAGACATCGCAAGCGCAGTTTCCTTTTCGATTGATGTGGAGGACGTTTGGCGATCGTTATAAGAAAGAGGAAGATAATGAAAAAATTAGCACTATCAAATGAAATATTAATGCAGGTTGAAAAACCTGCTAGATACATCGGAAATGAAATCAATGCGGTTCAAAAAAATCCAAATGATGTATCGATACGTTTTGCGATGTGTTTCCCTGATGTCTATGAAATCGGGATGTCTCATCTAGGAATGCAGATTCTATATGATCTATTTAATCGACGAGAAGACACGTGGTGTGAACGTGTCTATTCTCCGTGGATTGATTTAGATAAAATTATGAGAGAAGAGAAGATACCATTATTTGCATTAGAATCGCAGGATCCATTAAAGGATTTCGATTTTCTTGGAATAACTGTACAATATGAAATGTGTTATACCAATATTTTACAGATATTAGATTTGAGTCAGATTCCGCTCTATGCAAGAGATAGACGCGAAGAGGATCCGATTGTAATCGGGGGTGGTCCATGTGTGTATAATCCAGAGCCAATTGCCGAGTTCTTTGATCTGTTTTATATTGGAGAAGGAGAAGTTCAATATGATGAGTTGTTAGATGCATACAAAGAACATAAAGCCGTTGGGGGAAGCAGAGTGGAGTTTTTAGAAAAAGCTGCTCAGATTTCAGGAATCTATGTACCTCTCTTTTATGATGTGACTTACGACGATTCTGGTATTCTTAAATCCTTTACTACAAATAACTCAAATGCTCCAGAAAAGGTTCGAAAGCAGGTTGTTCAAGATATGTCTGCTGTTATTTATCCTGAAAAACCCGTGGTTCCTTTTATTAAGGTGACACAAGATAGGGTTGTTCTTGAGATTCAACGAGGATGTATTCGAGGATGTCGCTTCTGTCAGGCTGGAATGATTTACCGCCCTACACGTGAAAAAGATTTAGAAGTATTAAAAGAGTATGCTTATAAGATGTTAAAAAACACGGGACATGATGAAATATCACTTAGCTCACTCAGTTCAAGTGATTATTCTTGCTTACAAGAATTGGTTTATTTTTTAATTGATTCGTTTCGAGAAAAGTCTATTAATATTTCGCTTCCATCCTTACGTATCGATGCTTTTTCACTCGATGTGATGAGTAAGGTTCAAGATGTTCGAAAAGGAAGTCTTACATTTGCTCCCGAAGCTGGTACCCAGAGAATGCGAAACGTCATCAATAAAGGATTGACAGAGGAGATGATTTTGCATGGATCTGGACAAGCCTTTGAGGGTGGGTGGCAAAAAGTAAAGTTATATTTTATGCTAGGATTGCCAACTGAGACAGAAGAAGATGTTAAGGGGATTGCAAGGCTATCTGAGAAAGTAGCCAGGCGATATTATGAATTGCCAAAAGAGGAAAGAAATGGAAAATGTCAAATTACGGCCAGTACTTCTTTCTTTATTCCAAAACCATTTACACCATTCCAATGGGCAACCATGTGTACCAGTGAAGAATACATTGAAAAGGCTAAAATTGTTCAACAAGAAATGAAGGAACAGTTAAATCGCAAGAGCTTGAAATATCAATGGCATGAGGCAGATGTTACAGTTATGGAGGGCGTGTTTGCTCGCGGAGACAGGAGGGTGTCAGAAGTCATTATGGCGGCATATCGTGCAGGTTGTCTCTATGATGCGTGGTCGGAATTCTTTCGAAATGATTTGTGGTTAAAAGCATTTGAAGATTGTGGGTTAGAGATTGCATTCTACAATCTTAGACAAAGGGATTTGGATGAGGTGTTACCATGGGATTTCATTGATATCGGTGTTACAAAAACATATCTACAAGAAGAGTGGAAGCGTGCTGAAAAAGGTGAGGTGACTCAAAACTGTAAAGAAGCATGTAATTATTGCGGTGCAAATGTATTTGAAGGAGGTATCTGCCTTGAAAGTTAGAATTAAATTTAAAAAATATGGTGTTATGAAATACATTGGGCATCTTGATATGATGAGATACTTTCAGAAATCCATGCGCCGTGCGGAGATTCCAATCGCGTTCTCTGCAGGCTTTAGTCCACATATGATTATGTCATTTGCGAATCCCTTGGGAGTTGGTCTAACGAGCGAAGGTGAATATTTTGACATCGAAATTACAGAATCGATTTCTTCTAAACGGGCAGTGGATCAATTAAATGCTGTAATGGTAGAAGGTGTAGAAGTAACCTCATTCGTAGAACTCCCAGAGGGACAAAAGACTGGAATGGCGATTGTTGCAGCAGCAGACTATAGAGCAATATTTCAAGAGGATACAACATTTATTACAGAAGAAGAATTACAAGAGTTTTTAGCTTGTGATGAAATAATGATCACGAAAAAATCAAAAAAATCTGTTCGAGAAGTAAATATTAGACCACTGATTTATCAGATGAATTTATGCGAAGATGGTATTTTTATGCAGTTAGCTTCTGGTAGTGTAGAGAATTTGAAACCTGAACTTGTAATAGATGCACTTGTAGAATATTTCAATATGGATAAAAGAAATACAAATGTGCATTACCTTCGAATGGAAGTTTATGCGTGGAATGAGGAACATGACCAACTAGTTACATTAGAATCTCTTGGTAATCCAATAGTAGAGTAGGGGTTTGTAGATTGATGCACCAAAATAAAAAAATTATTATTACTCAGATGAATGATGGGATTTGTCTGTTGAATCTAGAAGATGAAAAACCATATGACATAGTATACGAGGCAACCAAGGTGGGGGTTGCACATCTTGGAGATATTTATATCGGAAAGGTTCAAAAAATAGTACCGAGCTTGAATGCAGCTTTTATAGAGATAGGACCAGGACAATTATGTTATTATTCTCTCAATAAGCAATCCAATATCTTATACGTAAGAAAATCAAAGAGTAATTTGCTTCAAGTAGGGGATGAAATATTGGTTCAGATTAGTAGAGAATCTGTGAAATCAAAATTACCTGTAGTTACCACAAATTTGACGCTTAAGAGTGAATGTCTTGTATTAACTTCTGAGAATAAAGCAAAGACAATTTCGTCGAAGATAAAACAAGAGGATTCGCAACGGATAAAAACATTGTTAGAAAAATATCAGCATCTCGATTTTGGTTTGATTGTTCGCACAAATGCGGCTAAGATTACGATGAATGAGTTAGAACATGAGGTAGACTCACTTGCCAGAGAGTATCAAAGTTTAGTGGGTCGAGCAATGACACGTCCATGTTTTACGTGCATGAAAACCATTCTACCATTTTACTTGAATTATATTCAAGATATGTTAAAAGAATCTTTGGAAGAGATCGTGACCGATGATTTGGATATATATCATGAACTGGAGGATTACTTTGAGAAATTTTTGCCTGAAATGACGAAATCTCTGCGATTGCAAAAAGATGTGGATTTTCCATTAAAAAAATTGTATAATATCAGTGGCATTATTGATCATGCAACCAATCAAAAGGTTTGGATGAAATCGGGAGCATATCTTCTGATTGAACCAACAGAGACCATGACAGTGATTGATGTTAATTCGGGAAAATGTGTGACGAAAAAGAAGCAAGACGAGCAAAATCATATGATAAATATGGAAGCAGCAAGAGAAATTGTAAGACAGATACGACTTCGCAATCTGTCGGGAATCATTATCATTGATTTTATCAATTTGAGCAGTCATGAGAAACGCAATCAGTTGATTTCAAGTCTAAAAAAAGATTTGAGTAAAGATAAAGTGAAAACCGAAGTGGTGGATATTGGAAAGCTACAATTAGTAGGAATCACAAGACAAAAAATTAGGAAGTCACTTTTAGAAAGTTTAAAAAATATTTAAAAGACTCATATGGAGGAGAAAAATGAAAAAAGTAGTAAAATTTGGTGGTAGTTCACTAGCAAGTGCAGAACAATTCAAAAAAGTAGGTAGTATCATTCTAGCAGAAGATTCACGTAGATATGTAATTCCATCTGCACCAGGAAAGCGTTATTCGGATGATATTAAAGTTACAGACATGCTCTATGCATGCTATGATTTAGCTGAAAACAATAAAGTAATAGATAATGCACTCATAGAGATTCAAGCAAGATATAATGAAATTATTAATGGGTTAAATCTTGATTTATCCCTTGATGCTGAATTTGCTACAATTAAAACAAATTTTGAAAATAAAGTTGGAAAAGATTATGCTGCATCTAGAGGTGAGTACCTAAATGGTATTATTATGGCGAAGTATCTGGAGTTTGAATTTATTGATGCTGCTGAAGTGATTCTGTTTGATGAAAATGGTACATTTGATGCAAAGACAACAGAAAAGAAGATGAAAAAAAGATTAAATGGTGTTGAATATGCCGTGATTCCAGGATTCTATGGAGCATTGCCAAATGGTATAATTCAAACATTCTCTCGTGGTGGTTCTGATGTAACAGGTTCTATCGTTGCAGGTGCGCTGAAAGTAGATTTGTATGAGAACTGGACAGATGTTTCAGGATTTCTTGTTGCTGACCCACGATTGATTGAAAATCCTGCTGTAATTGAGATGATTACATACAGAGAGTTACGCGAACTTTCTTATATGGGAGCTACTGTGTTGCATGAAGATGCAATTTTCCCTGTTAGAAAAGAAGGAATTCCAATCAATATTCGTAATACAAATGCTCCAGAAGACAAGGGAACATTAATTGTAGAAGGAACTTGCAAGAATCCGAATTATACAATTACAGGAATTGCAGGAAAAAAAGGATTTGCATCTATCAATATCGAAAAAGCTATGATGAATTCTGAAGTTGGATTCTGCAGAAAAGTTCTGAATGTGTTTGAAGAAAAAGAAATTTCAATTGAACATATGCCGTCTGGAATTGATACTATGACTATTTTTGTTCAACAAGACCAATTCCAAGAACATGAGCAACATATTTTATCGGCGATTCACCGTGAAGTGAGTCCGGATTGTATTGATTTAGAAGCTGATCTTGCATTAGTGGCTGTTGTAGGACGTGGAATGAAATCGACTCGAGGAACAGCAGGAAGAATTTTTTCAGCCTTAGCACATGCTGATGTCAATGTGAAAATGATTGATCAAGGATCTTCTGAATTAAACATTATCATTGGTGTAAGAAATGCAGATTTTGAAACTGCTATAAAAGCAATCTATGACATATTTGTTACATATGAACTGTAAGAACCTTTATGTAATTCCTTACGAGAGGGGAAATTTGTGTGCAATATGAACTATTAGCAGAGTATATAGCGTTTGTGATTATATCGATTGCCATTTGGAGTTTTATCTGGGATGATTTGTGTAGCGTTCGGAATTTCAAGAGCATCAATGAATGTTTCAATTTAGAAACAGGAGATAGTGTTCTAGAAAATGTTGCTAGAAGATTGGCTACCATCGTTCCAAAGAAAAATATATTTCGTTATAGTGGGGATGAATTTGTGATTTTGTCCTATGATTTATTACGAGATGACAAGACCTTTGTTCAAGCTATAAAAGATCAGTTTGAGCGCCCGTTTGCAATTGATAATTATGAAGTGAGAGCCGAAGCGATTTATACACGTGTGGATTTCCCTGTATTTAGTGAAAATATCAAGACATTACTAACGACAGCAGATTATTCTATCGCCTCTATTAAATCAGGTGCGGTAGATGTTGACTATCTCTATGATATTTGTGTTCGTGATGAAATGGTTCGACATAATTTTATCTTAGAGCATTTGAAACAGGCGGTATTAGAAGAGTCGTTTCAGGTTGTTTATCAGCCCATCTACTCTATTACGGAAAAGAGATTCACACAGGCGGAGGCTTTGGTGCGACTAAGAGATGGAGAAGAACATTCCTTATTCCCGAGTGAATTTATCCCCATTGCAGAAAAAACAGGTTTGATTGTTGAAATTACATACACTGTATTCGAAATTATTTGTAAGGATATGAGTAGACTAACCAATGCGGTATCCATTAATTTCCCATATGTAATGTTATTGCAGGCAAACTTATTGGACAATCTATTAAAGATCATGAAAAAATATGATGTCCAAGCGAATCAGATAAAAATCGAAATTACAGAGCGCACCTTGGTTTCCGATGTGAAAATTATAAAAAATGTGATATCTGAAATGCAAGATTTAGGGTTTGAATTTGAATTAGATGATTTTGGAATTGAATACTCTAATATGAGTGTGTTCTTAAGTTTGCCGATTGATATCATCAAAATTGACCGCAGTTTAGTATTAGCTGTATCAGAATCTAAGAAAAGTGCTGCATTTATTCAAAGCTTAATTAAAGCGATTATAGCAACTGGTCGCAAAGTAATCGTTGAAGGGGTAGAAGATGAAGCATTATTAAATTATTTTGCTGCTTGCGGTTGTGAGTATATTCAAGGGTATGTATTTTCAAAGCCGCTAGACTTAGATACATTTGAAAAATTTATAGAAGAAGATTCCAGTTCAGAAAAAAACGTTTGCCAATTGTCGATTGAAGTGGTAAACTACAATAGTATGCCGCACAGTTAGGTTATAAGAGTTGATACAACCACCAAAACTGGCGAGTAATGATAATAGGAGGTGCCATATGTACGCAATTATAGCAACAGG
>CAYJFY010000067.1:0-7899 GCA_964369755.1 uncultured Lachnospiraceae bacterium | reverse complement strand
ATCATCAAACTGGTTGTTGGATCAAACAACCAAGTATCTCCTTCAAAGAAGATAAGGTGAAAGACCTCAAAGCTTTTCTGAAAATTCAATGCAAACAGAGCTCCGAGAACGCCTATCACTAGGACAAATCCTATGGTTGTATATTGAAAAATCTTCGTATGTTGTAGTTTCCAATCATATTTCATCATAATCATAAAGAACATCAATCCCCCTACGACAAGAATCCCTATATTTCGTAAATTCATATTAATCACAAACATGTCTCTCACATCTTCCATATGATAGATTTCTCTCTCATTGAAGAACATCTGCGTTTTCCCATCTACCTTGGTTTCCACATTGAGGTCTGGTCGTTCCCCTCGAAGGTACAGCATCATCTCCGTAGTGACATCCATGATGTCCTCCATCTCCATGTTCAAATCTTTTTCGACATCGTATTTCTCATAGAGTTCTCTATAGTAGTTAAAGTCTCCATAAATCGCAAGTTCAAAACTCGTAATCAACAAGATATAAATACTGATGATTGAGACAACTGTGGAAATGAGACCAATAATAATTTTTTCATTTTTCATGTAATATTTGCTCCTTTTTTATAACACGCGAATCAAAATAACTTTTGACCCCCATACCCATATATGATATACTCCGTGTAAGAATTATAACCCCCAAACCATGCAAGAAAAGGACGATTATTTTATGGATATTAATTATGAATTATACAAGGTTTTCTACCATGTTGCAACCACCCTCAGTTTCTCAGAAGCTTCCAAGCACCTCTTCATCTCCCAGTCGGCTGTCAGCCAGTCTATCAAGGCCTTAGAGCGAAAGTTAGAACAAGTGCTATTTATCCGAAGCACTAAGAAGGTAGAGTTGACTCCTGAGGGGGAAATCTTGCTACGCCACATAGAGCCTGCAATCAACCTCATTCAACGTGGCGAAACTCAATTACTCGAATCTAACTCTAGTGGTGGGCAGATTCGTATCGGCGTCAGCGATACCAACTGTCGCTATTTTTTGATGCCTTATTTAGAAAAATTTCACAAGGCATACCCGAATGCACACATCAAAATCACAAACCAAACCTCTGTGCAATGTGTGGAACTATTGGCAAATGGTCATGTTGATTTTATTATATCCAACTATCCAAACTCTCATCTACACAATATTTTTTCCATCTACCCACTAGAAGAGTTTCGGGATGTCTTTGTTGCAAACCACACGTTCGAAGATTTACGGAATGAGAAGATTTCACTTCGCACATTGAAAGATTACCCAATCATTATGCTCGATCGAAAGAGCACCACAAGTGAATTTCTTCATAAACTGTTCCAAACACATCAACTCGATCTAGTTCCAGAGATTGAGTTAGGTAGCAATGACTTATTACTTGACATGGCACGCATCGGTCTTGGAATCGCATTTCTTCCTGATTTTTGCATTCCTACTCATTCCAATGACCTCTTTGTCTTGGATATGGAAGTCCCTATGCCTACACGTCAAATCGTATTGGCATATAATGAGAACATCCCAAAATCCAAGGCTACAGAGAACTTTCTATCTCTCCTCCATGAAGTCGAATAATGGTTGTATTTTCCTTACTCCATGAGGTCAAAAAAGGAAAGTTGGCTGCTCTGTGGAAGGTCACCAAATAATTTTAGTTCTGACATCAAATCGATGACAGTACTACTTACTTTCGTCCTCTGCCTAAAGTCTTCTTTCGACATATATTCTCCATCCTTTATCGCTTCCTCTACTGCTACCGCAGCCTTTTCTCCCATTCCCTCTATGGTTGAGAAGGATGGAAGAAGTTTTCCATCTATAATCTGGAATTCGGTCGCCTTTGAACGATAGATGTCGATCGGCAAAAATTCCAATCCTCTCGCATACATCTCTTGAACAAGTCTCATGTCCTTCATGGTGTCTTGCTCTTTTTTCGATAATTCATTGCCTCTTCGCTTATAATCTTCTATATAGTGATCCAATCTCGCCCTTCCCTGACACATGATTTCGTAGGAAAATGCGTCTGCACGAATACTAAAATACGCGCCATAATAGGCCAATGGATAATTCACCTTACAATATGCGATTCGGTATGCCATCATAACATAGGCTGCAGCGTGGGCCTTCGGGAACATGTACTTAATCTTTTTACAAGAATCAATATACCACTCTGGAACCTGTGCCCCTCTCATGGCTTCCTCCCAATCTGGTTTCAAACCTTTTCCCTTTCGCACACTCTCCATAATGGTGAACGACAATTCACTGTCCATCCCCATATTTATTAGATATGTCATGATATCATCACGTGTGCATATGGCGGTGGAAATTGTTGCCAGTCCTTGTTGAATCAGCGTCTGTGCATTCCCTAACCACACATCTGTTCCATGGGATAATCCTGAGATTCGGATCAAATCAGAAAGGGTCTTTGGCTTTGCATCTACCACCATCTGGATAACAAAGTCTGTTCCAAACTCAGGAATCCCAAGGCAACCAACTGGTGTTCCACCGATATCTCCCGGTGCAATCTTCAGTCCATCCGTTCCTGCAAATAATGACATTACCCCTGCATCGTCTAGTGGAATTCGTGTAGCATCGAATTTCTCCCCTGTCATCTCTGTGACCAAATCTTCCAACATCTTAATCATAGTCGGATCGTCATGTCCTAGAATATCTAATTTCAAGAGGTTATGATCGATGGAGTGATAATCAAAGTGGGTTGTAATGATATCACTTGTCATATCATTTGCTGGGTGTTGAATCGGTGTAAATGAATTAATATTCTCCCCATGTGGTAGAACAATAATCCCCCCTGGATGCTGTCCAGTACTACGTCGAATCTTTGTACATCCCTTTAGCAAGCGATCAATCTCACATCCCCGTTTTATAACCCCTTTATCTTTGTAATAATTCTGCACAAAACCATAGGCCGTCTTATCTGCCAAGGTTCCGATAGTTCCCGCCTTAAATGTCTGTCCTTCTCCAAAGAGGACTTCGGTGTATTTGTGGGCGTTTGCCTGGTATTCTCCTGAGAAATTCAAGTCGATATCAGGCTCTTTATTTCCTTTGAATCCCAGAAATGTTTCAAAAGGAATATCAAAACCATCTTTTCTTAGCGGTTTTCCACAATCAGGGCATAACTTATCTGGCATATCCCATCCACACCCTCCAGCAAACGCTAGTACCTCAGGGGTATCAAACTCACTATAAAAGCAGTGTTCACATCGATAATGTGGACTCAACGGATTCACCTCTGTAATCCCCGCCATAGTAGCCGCAAAGGAAGAACCAACCGATCCCCGCGACCCTACCAAATATCCGTCTTCTACCGATTTCCATACCAACTTTTGTGCAATGATATACATAACAGAGTAACCATTGGAGATAATCGAATTCAGCTCCCGTTCCAATCTCTTCACCACCACTTCTGGTAACTCCTCTCCATACAATTCATGCGCTTTTTCATAGCAGATATCACGCAAGTCTTGATCTGAATTTGGAATCACTGGTGGACACTTGTCTGGTCGAACCGGAACTAGATACTCCACCATATCCGCCACCTTATTGGTGTTTGTTACCACCACTTCATACGCCTTATTCGAACCGAGATAG
Organism: uncultured Lachnospiraceae bacterium; assembly: GCA_964369755.1. GTDB lineage: Bacteria > Bacillota > Clostridia > Lachnospirales > Lachnospiraceae > CAUPWF01. The sequence goes on along the minus strand of CAYJFY010000067.1, from coordinate 4,290 downwards.
GAGAATTCTTCTAACATTTCCTCCGTTGTATGAAGATAAAGTGGTGGTTGATCATCTGCATCCTGGAATCCCTTTCCTGCCATAATGATTTTGCGATACACTTCATCTTCTGGATCCATAAAATGCACATCACAAGTAGCCACAACTGGTTTCTGAAATTTTTCGCCAAGACTGACAATCTTCTTATTAATCTCTATCAAGTCTTCATTTGAATTGATACTAGAGAACTTATCACTCTTTAGCATAAACTGGTTATTCCCAAGGGGTTGAATTTCTAGGTAATCATAGTAATCCACGAGCTTTGCAATTCTTTCATCTGATTTATTCTGAAGAATCGCTTGATATAATTCTCCTGCTTCACAGGCACTTCCTAGGATAAGCCCCTCCCGATATCGATTAAATAAACTCTTCGGAATCCTTGGACTTCTAGCAAAATATTTGAGATGTGACTGCGAAACCAAGGTATATAAATTTGTCAAACCAACATTATTCTTCGCCAAGATGATTGCATGGTAACTCGGGAGTGAACGTATATTATGGTCGCTTTTATTTCCAAATTGATTCAACTCTTTTAAGTTATAGATATGTCTTTCCTTGAGCATATCTACAAATCGAATAAAGATTTCCGCAGTAGCTGCTGCATCATCCACTGCCCTATGATGCTGATCTAGGGTTACTCCCAGTTCTTTTGCTACAAGATTTAATTTGTACTTACTCAAATTCGGTAACAGTACCCTTGCCAGAGCAACTGTGTCTAAAGAGGTAAATGTTTTCTCGATATCTTGATATCTACAGTTCTGCTCCAAAAAACCAACATCAAAGGATGCGTTATGTGCAACAAGTACCGCATCATCAATAAAGTCTAGAAATTCAGGCAACACCTCTTCTATAACTCTCTCGGATACTAGCATTTGATCATTAATCCCTGTTAACTGCTCAATCTTAAACGGTACCGGACGTTCTGGATTCACAAGTGCTGAGAATCGATCAATGATTTCCCCACCTTGAATCTTAACCGCACCGATTTCAATTATCTTATCCTTAATGGCACTAAATCCTGTCGTCTCCAAATCAAAGATTATATATGTCCCTTGCAGAGAGCACTCTCTCACATTGACTACGATATCCATCAAATCATCTACGATATATCCTTCCATTCCATAGATGACCTTAAATGGGTCAGACTTATCATAGTATTCAATGGCATGATTGGCATCTGTAAAGGCTTGTACCACCCCATGATCTGTAATTGCAATCGCCTTATGCCCCCACGAATGAGCTCGATTTACTAAGGCTTTCACATCAGAAACTCCATCCATGTCACTCATCTTTGTATGGCAGTGAAGTTCCACCCTCTTCTCCTGATGATGATCCACCCTCTTCGTTGTATAGTCTGCTATCTTCTTAATCGCATTCACATAAGTAATCGATATCTCCTGATCATAGGTATCATATTTTGCGACCCCCTTTATCTTTAGAAATGCACCCTTTGAAACCCCTTCTAATATGTCAGCAAGCTGTTCATTTTTCACAAACATCTTAACTTTAATAGTATCTGTGAAATCTGTAATCGAAAAGATTATAATTGTCTTTTCATTCTTGATTTCTCTTGTTTCTACTGTGAGCACCTGGCCTTGGAATACAATCTCTCCTAATTCCTGAGTCACCTCACGTAGTTCCGTGATATTCTCGCTATCCTCAATGCCTTTTCCGATAATCATGTCTGGATCTAGGGTAAAACTTCGATTAAATCTCTTAAAACTTGATTTAGCTGCTGGTTTAGATTGTTTTGTAGTAGAAGTCTTAGCACCTTCATTCGCCTCCTTCTTTGAACCACCCTCACCAGATTCATTTGAAGGATCTTCTCCATCACCACGACTTTTCATTGCTGCTTCATTATTTTTTATAATGGCATCAATCTCTCTTTGTACCCCAGCATCGATTCCACTTCTATCTTCATCCTTCTCTACTTCATCATACACTACTTGAAGTTGCACATTCTTCTTGCATCGCACCTGTAAAACTTCTTGAAGTTTCTCCATTACATACTTCCCTTTGCCTTTTGCAATGATGCTATCTTTGAAGTGTACAACCATAACATTTGGTTCTTCATACTCACATATAGCATTTCTTAGAAGATTCGCAGTCAGAACATTATCCTCCTCTAACTCCAAGGCTATACTCTCGCGATATTCTTGCATAATGATTTCGGTAGTATATTGCTCGGAGAGTTCAAAACTCTCAATCATGCGAATATCCACCTCTGTATATCGAAACAATTGATACTTAATCTGTCGCTCAATCTCCAATATATTCGACTTATAAATCAATCGCTTGCTATGAATATAAATTTTTATCACATCTTTCAAAGAGGTCGTTGTAATCTTCTCAACAACCACCTCTTTCATAAGTTCACTTAATTTATCTTTTAATTTGAGTGTTGGAAACACCTCAAAAAACACCTGATTTTGACTCATTTTCACTCATTCCCAATTATCTTTCTCTCTTCCAATTCATTAACTCAGCACGTAACTCGCCTAGCAACTCTTCTTCTTTTACTTTTTTAATAATCTCACCCTTTTTCATCAAGATGCCTTCCCCGTCTCCGCCAGCAATCCCAAGGTCGGCTTCCTTTGCTTCTCCAGGACCATTGACCACACACCCCATAACTGCAACCTTGATGTTTAGATCAAACTCTCCAACCATAGATTCTACGTGATTAGCCAAACCGATCAAATCAATTCTTGTACGACCACAAGTGGGACACGAAACCACCTCGACTCCTTCCTTGCGCATTCCAAGAGTTCGAAGAATCAATTTCGCTGATTTGATTTCCTCCACAGGATCCCCTGTCAAGGAAACTCGAATCGTATCGCCAATTCCTTGTGATAAAATCATTCCCAATCCTATGGCTGACTTAATATTTCCCGACCATACTGTTCCCGATTCTGTAATCCCAACATGCAATGGATAGATACATTGACTCGCTAATAGTTCATGGGCTTTCACACACATCAAGACATCCGATGACTTAATACTTACCACCAGGTTGTCATATCCCATAGACTCAACTAAGCTCACCTTCTCTAGGGCACTCTCCACAATTCCCTCAGCCGTAACACCACCATACTTCTCTATTAAATGTTTTTCCAAAGAACCACTATTTACTCCGATGCGAATCGGAACCCCATGTGCCTTCGCCACGTCCACCACTGCCTGTACCTTTTCATTCGCCCCAATATTCCCAGGATTAATCCTGATTTTATCTGCTCCACACTCGATTGCTGCAATTGCCATTCGATAGTCAAAATGAATATCTGCAACCAATGGAATATGAATCTGTTTCTTAATCTCTCTTATGGCTTTTGCAGCCTCTAAGGTTGGTACCGTGCAGCGCACAATCTGGCAACCCTCACGCTCTAGTGCCAGAATTTGACCTACAGTTGCTGCCACATCCTCCGTCTTCGTATTCGTCATGGATTGAATCACAACTTCATTTCCACCACCAATTTTTACATCGCCTATTTGAACAACTTTTGTCTTATTTCTATCTATCATAGGAATTCTCATCTCCATTCATTATAACCCAAATTAATACTCTCTGATTATACGAATTTTAAGAGTTGATGTCAATGTACACACTCTTGGTTTAAGGTGTCGATATTTGTCACATGCAACTTTTTGTTGATTTTCTCAACATATCCTATGTGAAAACTTTTTAAATGGTAAAATATACCAATACTAAATTATTTGACACAATTGGGAGGAAACTATGGAATTCAAAGATAGACTAAAAGAACTGCGAGAAACAAAATCTTTAACACAGAAACAACTCGCACAATCTCTCGGTGTGTCTCGTGCCACAATATCAGGATATGAAACAAAGGGAAATCAACCAGATCATGAAAAACTAGTATTACTTTCCAATTATTTGGGTGTATCTATTGATTATCTGATTCGTGGTACTACTCCAACTTACTCCACAAAGATTTATGAAGTGGTGATGGAAAACACCATTGATAAAGAAGTTCAAAAAAAATATGTACACCTTTCAGCAAAGAGCAAGAAAGCAGTACTTGATTACATCAATTACATGTCACACCTCGAGGCAACTGCAAAACAAAAAACAAAGAAACTGGATGCATCACGAGCACCAAAATCATCATGATTAAGGGTAGGACAGTTACATTTCAGTCCCACGCTAATCACACTGCTGATTAGTGATGGGCTAGTACGTAAATTTCATGATAAATCACGTCCCTCGCCGTAAGGCGACTTGTAAATGGACGT
>CAYJFY010000066.1:0-8045 GCA_964369755.1 uncultured Lachnospiraceae bacterium | reverse complement strand
ACGCTTTGTTTTTCTTTCTTGTCTTAAGACCAAGTGCTGGTTTACCCCAAGGTGTACAAGGACCCGGACGACCGATTCCTGTTCTACCTTCACCACCACCATGTGGATGGTCATTAGGGTTCATAACAGAACCACGTACTGTTGGTCTAAAGCCCATGTGACGCTTACGTCCAGCTTTACCGATGTTTACAAGGTTGTGATCTCCATTACCAACTACACCGATTGATGCTCTACAGTTGATTGGAACCATTCTCATTTCTCCTGAAGGAAGTCTAAGTGTTGCATATTTTCCTTCTTTCGCCATTAATTGCGCGCTGTTTCCTGCTGAACGTACTAATTGTCCGCCTGCTCCTGGATACAACTCAATGTTGTGGATTTGTGTACCAACTGGAATTGCTGCAAGTGGCAAGCAGTTTCCTACTCTAACCTCTGCCTCTGCTCCGTTCATAACTTTCATTCCATCTGTCAACCCTTGAGGTGCTAAGATGTATGCTTTTTGTCCGTCAGCATAGCAAATCAATGCGATGTTTGCTGTTCTGTTTGGATCGTACTCGATTCCGATTACTGTTGCTGCGATTCCGTCTTTGTTTCTCTTGAAATCGATAATTCTATATTGCTTTTTAGCTCCGCCTCCGCGGTGTCTTACTGTGATTTTACCTTGATTATTACGACCTGCAGTTCTGTTCTTTGCTTCACACAACGATTTCTCTGGTGTTGTTTTTGTGATTTCTGCAAAATCAGATCCTGTCATCTGTCTTCTGGAAGGTGTATATGGGCGGTAAGTTTTAATTCCCATTACTGTCACTCCTTTCGTGTTTACTGTTTATTGTCACGGTTTCACTCCGTATGTTAGTTACATTTTAGTTCTTATAAACCTTGGAAGATTTCGATTTCAGCACTATCTGCTGTTAATTGAACGATTGCTTTTTTAGTCTTAGCAGTCTTTCCATAATCTTTGCTTACAGAAACTCCACGTCTCTTGCTCTTTCCGTCTTGGTTCATTGTGTTTACGCTTTTAACTTTTGTTCCTTGGAACATTTTCTCAACAGCTTCTTTGATTTGAGTCTTGTTTGCTGTTGGATGTACTAAAAACGTATATTTCTTGTCAGCCATTGCTTCCATACTTTTCTCAGTTACCACTGGCTTGAGGATAACGTCATAATATTGAATATTTGCCATTATGCATACACCTCCCCGATTTTTTCAGCTGCAGCTTTTGTAGCAACTACAGTGTTATACTTCAATATATCATATACATTGATTGTGTTTGTGCGAGCTGTTTTTACTCCCGCGATGTTTCTTGCAGATAATTCTGCGTTTTTGTTTCCATCTTCAAGAACAACTAAAGCTTTTGAAACATTTAAGTTGTTTAATGCTGTTTGGAAGTTCTTTGTTTTGATTTCGCTGAAGTTTAATTCGTCAACTACGATGAATTTGCTTCCTTCTACTTTCGATGTAAGAGCCGACTTAAGTGCTGCTCTCTTCTCTTTCTTATTTAATTTGAAAGAATAATCTCTTGGTGTTGGAGCAAATACCACTCCACCGCCTGTCCATTGAGGAGATCTTGTTGAACCTTGTCTTGCATGACCAGTTCCTTTTTGTCTCCATGGTTTTCTACCACCACCACGAACTTCAGCACGTGTTTTTGCTTTTTGAGTTCCTTGGCGCTTGTTTGCAAGTTGTTGAACAACTGCCATGTGTAATAGGTGCTCATTTACTTCTACACCAAACACTGCATCATTTAAATCGATTGTCCCAACTTCTTTTCCTTCGATATTATAAACAGATACGTTTGCCATCTGTGTGTCCTCCTTTCCTAGTCAAGCCTAGTTTGCTTTTTTTACAGTCTCTTTAATTGTTACCAAAGACTTCTTAGGTCCTGGCATAGAACCTTTTACTAAGATCAAGTTGTTCTCAGCGTCTACACGTACAATTTCAAGATTTTGGATTGTGATCTTCTTGCTACCCATGTGTCCTGGCATTTTCTTTCCTTTGAACACTTTACTTGGATCAGATGCTGCACCGTTCGAACCTGCATGACGGTGGAATTTTGAACCATGAGTCATAGGCCCTCTACTTTGGTTATGTCTCTTGATTGCACCTTGGAATCCTTTACCTTTTGAAATTGCAGTTGCATCTATTTTGTCTCCAACTGCAAAGATGTCAGCGTTGATTTCTTGTGCTAGTGCAAACTCTTCTGCATTTTCAAATTTGAATTCTTTTACGAATCTCTTGCTAGATACACCAGCTTTTTCGAAATGTCCTTTTTGAGCTTTTGTCACACCATGTCTGTGCACGATTTCTTTCTTACCGCTTTTATCTTTGTTTACGATTTTGTCTTTCTTATCTACAAAACCTACTTGTACTGCGCTATAACCATCGTTATCAACTGTCTTGATTTGTGTAACCACACAAGGTCCAGCTTGCAATACTGTTACTGGTGTTAAAACACCATCTTCGTTGAAGATTTGAGTCATTCCGACTTTCGTAGCTAAAATAGCTTTCTTCATTTTTTGTTTCCTCCTGTTTTCTACAGCGGATTACGTTCTTCGTAATCATCCTAGTCCTAGGATCTAAACTGCTTTCTTATTTTTGTTTCATTTTGATATCAATAAACACACCCGCTGGCATTTCTAATCTAGATAATGCGTCAACTGTTTTTTGTGTTGGTGCAATGATATCGATCAGTCTCTTATGAGTTCTTTGCTCGAACTGCTCTCTAGAGTCTTTGTACTTGTGTACCGCTCTTAGAATTGTAACTACTTCCTTCTTAGTTGGAAGTGGTACAGGACCACTCACTTGTGTTCCGTTCTTCTTTACAGTTTCGATGATTTTCTTTGCTGATGCATCCACTAATTGGTGCTCATAAGCTTTTAATGTGATTCTCATTACTTGACTTGCCATAAAAAAAGTCGCCTCCTTTTCGTACTTAATACTTTAGTACGACAAGCGGTGACTGTACACTCTCCCGTGTGTGTCGTGAGTAACTCACACGTTGTTACCACATCTCAGTGGTAGTTGCTGATATTGTACAGTGACTTGTCGTCAGTTTCCTAACTTGACATTCGCTCCACGGAAAACTTACCATATGGCTATGGTAACAACCTCTCGTTTCATCGCTATCATGTCACAGCTCTATTAGTATACACGACTTCGTGTGTAAATGCAAGTACTTTTTTATTTTTATTATGACCTTTATTACGACAGAAAAAAAGATGGGAAGTTATCCCATCTCTCCTCTATTTACAATACTTTGCAAACACTTCTTTCACATCTTCAAATACTATCCCATAGTTATCAGGAAACATAAAACCACCACTCGCTACAATTTCATCTTCGTTTTCATATTTTTACTCATTTTCAATAAGCACCACCTTCAATGAACTGTGCAAAAACATTATAAGCATGATAATCTTCTACAGGGTTTCTATGAATCTTTTAAATGCTGCTCGACCGTCTTCGCTCGCTTTGAACACGCCCGCATGTTCTAATACTTTTACAAATACTTGTCCCACTTCTTCTTCGATGATGTCATTCACATTATCTGCATTGATATCATTGTACTTTGAAGTAATCATTGTCGTCCACTCGGCATGTTTTACCAAATCTTCGTGACTAGAAACATCTTTTCCTTCTATTATATACTGTGCAAGCAATTCCATCTCTGTTTTCAATCTCGCTGGAAGTACTGCCAATCCCATCACTTCTATTAATCCGATGTTTTCCTTCTTAATATGATGTAACTCTTGGTGTGGATGGTATACACCTAGAGGATATTCTTCCGTAGTTTTATTGTTACGTAATGCCAGATCGATTTCATACTTACCATTCTTCATCCTTACAATCGGTGTAATGGTATTATGTGGAACACCAGCTGTCTCGGCGTATACAAATACGGATTCATCTGTATATCCCCTCCACTTTTCAAGGATGTATGTAGAAAGTTTGATTAATTTCTCTTCATCTTCGCTACGCAATCTCAATACAGAAAGTGGCCATTTTACAATTCCTACTTCGATTTCCTCATATCCTGGAATCTCAAACGCCTCTTCCACTGCTGCCTCTTCCATTGCAAATGTGTAATGCCCGCCTTGGAAGTGATCATGACTCAATATAGATCCCCCTACAATAGGAAGATCCGCATTTGAACCAAGGAAGTAATGTGGAAATGTTTTCACAAAGTCAAGAAGTTTTCTAAACGTTGCTTCCTCAATCTTCATCGGTACATGTTGAGAATGGAACACGATACAATGTTCGTTGTAGTATACATATGGAGAATATTGGAATCCCCAATCTGTCTGATTCATGGTAATCGGAATCACTCTGTGATTCTCACGCGCCGGATGGTTCACATGCCCTGCATAACCTTCATTCTCAATACACAATAAACAACTTGGATAACTACTACTCTTCGCATTTCTAGCCGCGGCAATCGCCTTCGGATCTTTCTCTGGTTTGGAGAGGTTGATTGTGACATCAATTTCACCATAAGGGCTATTCACCTTCCACTTCTTGTCTTTTGCAATCCGATATCTTCTTATATAATCACTGTCTTGGCTCAGCTTGTAGAAATAGTCCGTAGCTTCTTCCGCCGACTCTTGGTATTTCTGCTCAAAAACTTGCCTAACCTGTGCCGGTCTTGGCATCAAACAATTCATAAGCTTGGTATCGAATAAATCTCGATATACAATGCTATCTTCGATAATGCCTCTCGCTACAGCCTCATCTAGAAGTTCTTTCAGAATCCCCTCTAGATCCTCAACGTTTACAACCACCTTATCATCCGTTGGTACATAGTCACTCTCGTGAAACAATTCAAGAACTAAGTTTCTCGCATAGACTCTTTCACATTCTGGAAGAATACCTGTCATAACTCCATACTCTACTAATTTGTCAATATTTCTATAAAACATATGCGCCCTCTCCTACATCTACCACGTAAATCTCTGGGTTATGTCCAACTTTTTCCATATATCCTTTTGTTACTTTCTCAATAAATGTGTCTACCGCTTCGTCTTTTACGATGCTGACAGTACAGCCACCGAATCCACCACCTGTGATGCGTGATCCGATTACGCCATCAATTGCCCATGCCATTTCAACTAAGATATCGATCTCATCACATGATACTTCATAATCATCTCTTAGTGATACATGAGAAGCATTCATTAATTTTCCAAATGTCTCTAAATCTTTATTCTTAAGTGCTTCTACAGCCTTTACCGCTCTCTGATTCTCATAAACAGCATGCTTCGCTCTCTTGATTCGGATTTCATCTTTGATCGCCTCTTTGATTGCTTCAAATTCTTCTTCGGTCAAATCTCCCAATCCTTTGATTTCCTTCACGGTCTGTAGTTCTTCTAATGCTTTCTCACAATCAGCACGTCTATTATTGTAAGCTGAATCTACTAAGCTGTGCTTCACTTTACTGTTTGTAATTACAATCTTCGCTCCATCTAATTTAATCGGAGCATACTCATAACTCAAGTCACTTGTATCTAAGAAGATTGCATGGTCTTTTTTGCCCATTGCACTTGCAAATTGATCCATAATTCCACAATTCATTCCATTAAAATTATTCTCAGAATATTGTCCAATCAAAGCAATGTCAATCATAGATAATTCAGAGAATCCGAATAAGTCTTTCAACATCAATCCTGTAAGAACTTCTAAGGATGCCGAAGATGACAACCCAGAACCGTTTGGAATGTTTCCATAGATTAGGATATCCATTCCACATGGAATCTTATGTCCAAGTTCTTCGAATCTCCACATTACACCTTTTGGATAGTTTGTCCAGTTCGCTGCTTCCGATGGCACCAAATCATCTAAGCTCGATTCCATCGTTCCAAATTGCGCAAAATTTAATGAGAAAAATCTCAGTGTTCTATCTTCTCGCTTTCTCACCACTGCATATGTCCCCAAAGTCAATGCACATGGAAATACATGTCCCCCATTATAATCTGTGTGTTCTCCGATCAAATTCACACGTCCTGGTGCAAAATATGCACGGATTTCTCCACCTTGTCCATAATTTTCTTCAAACTTTTGAATCAACTCTTCTCTTGTCATCGTTATTCCTCCTAAATTTTTATCATCACATTATCCATATGTTGCCTATTTTATTCTTATGATATATAATTTAATCAATATTATCAATATGCATTTGTATTATATATATGTCATTTTGTTGCAGGAGCTAGTGTGAAAATAGAATTTTCACACTTCAGAGAAAGGGTTGGGTATTATATGGATTCCGTTCAGAATAAAAATCTTAAAAAATCTTATAAGGTTTCAGAAACGCGCTACGTCTCTCTGTCCATTCACACAACTGGACATCAAGTATGTATCGCTTCTCATCAATGGGGTCCCGGAATTCGCGACCACTTCCTACTGCATCATGTGATTGCTGGAAGAGGATACTTAGAAATCGGTGGACAAGCGTATCAACTGCGCGCTGGTGATACCTTCTTAATCCAACCATTCTCCGAGGTAACCTATTATGCCGACGCCACCGACCCATGGGAATATACTTGGGTTGGATTTCTGGGAGAAGATGCTAAAAACATAGTAAATGTCATCGGATTTACCGCCGATACACCTGTACTGCATCATCAACCAAACTCTAAGCAGATTACCATGAGACTCCTCAACATCTATAAGTCAAGAGGAGGTCTATTTCCAAACACCTTAGATATGACTGCCCAGTTATTTTTATTATTATCAGAGCTATCCACCAATAACTTGGCACGATTAGAGGAACCAAGTATCCTCTGGGCAAACAAAAAAAACTCCACCTATCAGACCTATGCCCAAAGTGGAGTTGATTACATTCATTCGCATTATTCTTATCCCATCAGCATTCAAGATATCGCTGATTATATTGGCGTGAGCAGGAGTCACCTATTCCGCTCCTTTCAAGAGACCTACCAACAGTCTCCAAAAGAGTACTTAACCAACTTTCGCATTCAGCAGGCTTGCCTCTTATTAAAACACTCCAATCTATCCGTATCTGCCATTGGAAGCTCTGTTGGATTTGAAGATCGACTGAACTTCTCCAAGGCATTCAAGAAAATAATGGGGGTTGCTCCTACTCATTATACCAATTAATTGGTCATAATTCACACAAAAATAAATAGATAACAAAAACTCCACCATATAAAAATGCAAATGCTGTTGCTAAAAAAATTATATGAGTAACTTTCACTACCCTTCGTTCTACAAATATGTTTGGTTGTTTAGAATTTACGTAAATTGGATACCAGCAACCTTCTTCATGTTTCTTCTTTGTGTAATGTGCCCTTTCGAGCACAGGAGTTTCACGATAAGTATTCCCTTGATATTTATATTCAAATACAGGTAGTATATACACACTAGAAGCTTTCGTAACTTTTCTAACATTTATAACAATCGCCTCTAGTTTTGTATCACATCTATAAATATTTATAATATTAATTACAGCCAGTACTGTCAGGAATGCTCCTGTTACGGAAACAAGCACACCAATGAGAAGTGGTATCGAGAATAGTGATATTATAAAAAACATCACAAAAAATGATAATACGACAATACTTGAAATTCTATATTCTTTTTTCTTTCTTGACACAACAGCCCCTACTGCACCTAAAATTACCAGGGCTAGCATTACACCCCTCATCAACTCCGTAGTCGTCATGATTTATCTACCTTCTTCCTTCGCATCTTCTCTCTCCCATCAAATTCTCTTCTTTTCATCATATTCGAATATACTCATTGTCTTTACCTCCGATTGAAATGGTAACTGCATTCATATGAGACGAATACATAAGTTCAATCATACTCTTCCTGGATTAATTATAGCCATTTCAGTTCTATGTAACAAGACCTTTTTTAAGCTTTAACCTATCCACTTCATAATGATTCATTTTCAGATGTTTTCCATACTGAAAAAAGGAAATCAACCACAAACAACTGCTCTGCTTTATATCTGGGATATAGTGGGTGTATAGGCAAAAATAACAGCTGTGCCAAATTGAACTGGCACAGCTGTTTTAATCACTCATCAT
>CAYJFY010000065.1:0-8302 GCA_964369755.1 uncultured Lachnospiraceae bacterium | reverse complement strand
CTTTAAAGAAATTTCAGGGTTCGTTGTCTATTGTTCAATTATCAATGTTCGTTTTCTGCCGTTCACCCTTCAGCGGGTCAGCTATAACAGAATATCACATGCTTTTGCATTTGTCAACAACTTTTTTAATTTTTTTCAAGTTATTTTTTTCTTATTCTGTTTCTTTCGCACTCATTTCTTGTGAGCAAAATTTATTCTACTACACCATTCATGTATTGTCAACATGTTTTTTCATTTTTTTTGATATAAAAAAATTCCTTGCTAATTTTTGATGATTTAGCAAGGAATTTTATGAAACTTTATTTCTTCTTTTTTGCAATAATTAATCCGATAATCCCAATTACTACAATCGCTCCACCTGCAATAGCTACAATCATCCCTGCACTCAAACCACCTGTAGCACTCCCGCCTACAGAGTGTATTTCAGTAACTTCAGTTAGATTGAATTCTACAATCATATCACTTTCTAGAGAATTCCCACTTTTTGATGTCACGTCTTTTGACACTTCAATTGTATAGGTTTCATCTGGTGTTAATCCAGTACAAGCGATTGCGACAGTTTCTCTCATATCTCGATCTACTTGATCGTCCCACATACTTACTTCAAAGTCTACAACTTCTCCATTCTCATCCACCACATTGAAAGCCTTCATGTTGTTGTCTTTCACTTCCATATTGGAAATGTTTTTTTCAAATACAACATAAACAGTCGCTGAAGTATCGTCTGATTCAAATACGCTTGCTTCATTCAGTGTGTTAAATTCTCCATTTCCACCACCGCTCCCGTCTCCGTTCGCAAATACTGTTGTGCTCATTCCTAGCACCATTACCATTGCCATTAGTAACATAATTACTTTCTTCATCTCATTCTCCTTTGTTTTTTCTCACTAAATTTATTCCTCTGGCGATGTCGCCTTAGGGGTTCTGATTTCATCAGCTGCTATCATATCTTGAATCTGCTCATCTGTCACACTGTAGTCAAAGAATGTCTGATAGAATTCTCGCATCTCTTCTTCCACATCAATTTCGAAATAATCGGGATAAAGAAGTTCTGCTGTATACATGATTGCAAGTGGAATTTCTATACTGTTTGGGTGACCATATCTGGTAACCCCAATGGGAATCTGATACACCTCTTCGTTTAATACTGCATCAAGACCTGCCCATTTTTCATCCGTCATGATATATTCTGGCACCCCACTTTCATTGCAGAGAATCCTCTCTGGATTCCATTCGTAGATTGCCTCTAATGTAGTATAAGCATCTCCACCTTGCATGTCAACTTCACCTGTGAGTGATACATTATTTACATTTAGCACACTTAACCAGTCCTCACCCATACTCCCCACATAATCTGTTCGGGTTGCCTCATTGACCGCATGATAGACATTTGGGTATTCTTCTTCTGGTATCGTGTCTACAATTTCGCTTATCTCATCAATCGTCTTCTGATAATATTCCACATACTGCTGGGCTTCTTCATTTTTCTGTAGAACTTCTCCCACCACAAGGGCAGCTTCCATCTGCTCTTCCATCGTGGAAAAATCCACCACTACATATGGTACTTGGAGAGTTTCTATGATAGCCATGGAATCTTCACTCTCATAATAACCGCGATCAATAAACAAAATATCAGTGTCTTGTTCTAGGATTGTCTCCGCATGAATGGTTCCACTACTCTGTGCAGCTAATATCCCCTCAATTTCTGGACACATTTCATATAAGAATAAATTTCTTAATATAATATTCGTAGTCGTTGTGAACTCCTCACCCATACCAAACATGATAATCAAGGGCGATGAATATGGAGACATAGAGGAAATCGATGTCAATTCCTTGGGAACATCTACCGTTCTACCCACGCTGTCTACTACTTGAAAATAATCATCGGGATTCTTCTCTTCTGCCTGTTGACAACCACCTAGCAAACTCATCGCTACCAATAGTAGTATGCATATTTTTGCTTTATAACTCTTTTTCACTGCTATCCTCCTTCAATGTGTGTTGCAAATAAATGCTTTTGTTCACCCTGTGATTCCCGTCCTTAGATTCCATAATTCTCACTTGCACCGCATATGTTTTCGCTATGGTTTCCTCATTCAATATCTCACTTGGTTTACCTATCGCCATAATCTTGCCATATTTCAGCATGACCGCCCTCGTTGGTACACCGCACCCTTCAAAATAAAACGCATGTTCCGGATCATGAGTTGCAAGAATCACGCTAATCTTTTCCTTCCTGACTAACTCTTTGGTAACTTGGAGAAACAACAATTCATTTCGCATATCTAGATGTGCCGTAGGCTCGTCCATCAAGATAATAGACGCTTTCTGTGCAAGTGCCCGAGCAAGCATCACTAGTTTCACTTCTCCGCCTGATAATTGGGTGTAAGATTTTTCCGCATACTCTAGCATCCCAACCTGGCGCAAGGAATCTAAGGAAATCTCTAGATCTTCCTCGCTCGGTCTTCCCATGACATGAGCATGACACGTCCTTCCCATTGCAACAATTTCTCGAACCAGATAGGGAAATGTTGTGTTGTGTATCTGTGGAATATAAGCAATTCGCTGCGCAATATCCTTCCGCTTATACTCAGAAATGTCCTTGTCGCATAATCGGATCGTTCCCGATTTTGGCTTGTGTACTCGTAAAATATTATCTAATAAGGTTGTTTTTCCACAACCATTTGCCCCCATTAGGCACACAACCTCTCCTTGTCTCACTTGAAGGTCAACCCCTTGCAACACTTCTTCATTCGGGTAAGCATAATACAAATCATTGATTGAAATAATCGATTTCATTACCAGCGTCCCCCTTTCGTGGTTTTTAAAATGTACACGAAGAATGGCGCTCCAATGATCGATGTCAATATCCCCACTGGAACTTCATAGGTACTGATATTTCTTGCAATTAGATCGATTACAACCATGAAACTCGCCCCTAGAGACGCTGACAATGGAATTAATTTTACATTATCATTGCTATACATCATCCTCGCAATGTGTGGAATGATAAGCCCCACCCATCCGATGGATCCACTTACACAGACAGCAGAAGCCGTCACTAAGGTTGCACAGGCAATGAGAATTCCCTTGCATAGGCTGACATCTACTCCCAGTGCCAGTGCCTCCTTGTCTCCCATGGATAGCACATTAATCTGCCACCGGAGCGCAAATATTCCAATAAAACCAATGGTCATAGGAATCAATGCAATAAAATGTTGATATCCCACAGTTGCAAAACTTCCCATAAACCAGAATGTAATACTCGGTAATTGACTATAAGGATCTGCCATATATTTTAAAATAGAAATCAACGCACTGAATAAGTTTGATACAATGACTCCCCCTAAGATTAAGGTGATGTTCTGTGCATTTCCACACACTTGTGCAATGAGATATGCCAACACAACCGCTAAGATTGCGAATCCAAATGCAAGTGGATAAATCATAACACCGCCACCGAGTAGCACAATCGCGATACAAGCCCCAAGCCCCGCGCCATTGGACACCCCCAATAAACTTGAGTTTACGATTGGGTTTCGAAAAATCCCTTGGAATACTGCTCCCGCCACTGAAAGTGCCGCCCCTGTAAACGCTGCAATGACAGCTCTTGGCAATCGCAGTTGCCATACTACGGTCAGCTCTGCAAAGTCATTCTCCCCAGGTTGAAATAAAATAGAGAAGACTTCTTGAATTCCTAAGGAATAATTTCCCAGAAATAAACTGGCAAATATACAAACAACAGGAAGAAGAACCATTCCCGTTGTCAATACATATTCTCTTGTTCTTATTTTTTTCATCATCTTTTATACTCGCAAGTGAACGCATCCTTTGTCCACCTTCTATAGATACAGTTCAAACAATTCTCTGTCTCGCTGTAAATCAATTCCTCGACAACATCTTCTTTGTAGAATTCACAGATGCTAATATCCGCTCGATTGTTCCCATACTCTCGCATAGCTTCCTTTTCCAACGCATTCCATACACCCTCCTCTTGGGCTCTTGTCACCATCACAACAAATTCGCCCATATATAGGATCGGTTTTAATTTCCAGCCGATATAGATCACATCTTTTGCATCTACTGGATTCTTATTCTGTACATCAAGGACTGCACCGACTGCTGGGTGCTCCAATACTGCTTCTACCTGAATCGTCGTGCCCGCCTTCAGCCTGCCGATTCCACCCTTCATCTCTCCATCATTTCCACTCAACCGAAGTCCAACTCCCGCTAGTGCTCCAATGACTCCAATTCCTTCTCCACCATGCTCTGATAGATATACCTCGTGCTCCTTTGCACATTGATATGCCAAGGCTTTCGTTACTACTTTATTCTTCACCAGATAGCCAAACTCTATGATTTTCTGAACATCAATACATCGATTTCGGTTTAATACACAAAAACCTGGATCGGAGCCTTCTGCAGATTCTTTCTGCAAATACTCCGCCACACATCGAATCATCTCTTCTTCTTTGCTTTCATCCAACTGTGCTGTGAAAATCATGGCACTGTTATGCGACGTATACGCGATATCAGGGTGAATCAAGAGTTGATGCCTTGTCACCTGATGACATGTTCCCCATTGTTTCTCCTCAATCATTTCTATGATTTCTGACGCAATTGCCCCTGTACCCTTGGTTCCAATTGCGTCTGTATCATCGATGCCGATTACGTAATTGTATTCCATAATTCACCCCTTTTTCTTGTGTACGATTCATATTTTGCGAGCCCCAGAACCCAAGGTCATGATTCTTCATACAAACATGAAATCATGATCTTTTGTCCCTTGTATCATTTTATGACAATACGATAATTTCATCGCCTTCTTTTACTGTTCCACCTTGGATGACTTTTGTAAAGATTCCCTCGGTTGGCATGATACAAGTTCCCACCTGTTGTTTGATCGCACAACCATGGTGACATTCTTTCCCAATCTTAGAAACTTCTTGAATCGTAT
Source organism: uncultured Lachnospiraceae bacterium (assembly GCA_964369755.1). Classification (GTDB taxonomy): domain Bacteria; phylum Bacillota; class Clostridia; order Lachnospirales; family Lachnospiraceae; genus CAUPWF01. The sequence continues at coordinate 3,342 of CAYJFY010000065.1, read as the reverse complement.
CTCCGATTTGTAATCTGGTTCCAACTGGTAGTGAATGCAAAACGATTCCTTCGGTAGTTACATTTTCTGCAAATTTTCCACTACATAGTCCTTTGACTCCCATTGCAGTCATCTTGTCCGCACTTTCCTTTGCAAGATAACTCACTTGGCGAATTCCTTTGCCCGCATGAGCATCTCCCTCAATTCCAAAATCTTCAATCATAGTTACTTTCGTTACTGGTTGCTTAATTACCCCTTTTTTCTCACTGATATTTACTGATAATACTTTTGCCATTTTCTATTCTTCCTCTCTTACAAATAATCCACTTTTTCCGCCTTCTTTTCGAAGGAGCATTACATCATATATCACCATTTCCTTGTCCACAGCCTTACACATATCATATATGGTAAGTGCTGCTGCACTGGCAGCTGTCAGCGCCTCCATCTCTACGCCAGTCTGTCCTTTTGTTTTCACAGTGGCCAAGATTTCTACGCCATCTTCTCGGTAAGAAAATGTAATGTCACATCCCGTCAAGAAAATATTGTGACACATGGGGATAATGTCTTGCGTCTTTTTCGCTGCCATGATTCCTGCAATTTGTGCGACAGACAGGACATCCCCCTTCTTCATCTTCCCATCCTTCATCATCTCTAAGGTAAGGTCGCTCATCTTCACCTTGGCTGACGCGATTGCAACTCGCTTGGTCTCATTCTTCTCTGAGACATCTACCATTTTCGCACGCCCTTCTTCATTAAAATGAGTAAATTCCATTTTTTCTCTATCCCCCAATTCTTTTCATATCTTTTGCAATAAACTGTTGCTCATGTAATTGATGTCGCTCTGGTTTCTCTATGATCGCAGATTCAATGGTCGCTCGAAGCAGTTCTGGATCGTCTGCAACATCCCAAATATCGTATTCTTCATCTGTGTGAAGACATGGTTTTATCTTGCCCTCGGCTGTCATCCTAATTCTGTTGCATGTACTACAAAATTCACAGGTAATTGGTGTAATTATCCCCACATGTCCCAAGGCACCTGGGAGTTGATACAATGTGGCTGGTGAAGACGGATCTTCCTTCTCCACTGGCGTTAGATTTGGTAACATCTCCAATAACTTGCTCGAAGGCACAAAATGCTTCTGTGCCCACTCAGCACAAGTCCCAATTGGCATCAATTCAATGAATCGAACATCGATTGGATGCTTGACCGAATAGTCGCAAAGTGCTCTGATTTGTTCTGGTGTCTGTAGATCTGTCAGAACTGCGTTTATCTTAATCTTCTCAATGCCTACAGCAATCGCCTCTTCAATCCCCTCTAGCGCTTCCTCTACCTCATGTCCCCGTGTAAGTTCTCTATAGAGTTCAGGGTCCACAGTATCCAAACTCACGTTAATCCCCCAAACTCCCGCCTTCTTTAGACGCGAGGCATATTGTTTTAAATACGTACCATTGGTAGTAATGGAGACGTTTTCAAACATGCCAGATTCGCACACTCGCTCAATAAACTCTAAGGCACCCTTCCTTACAAGAGGTTCTCCCCCTGTGAATCGAATTTTTTCTATTCCCAACTCTTTTAAAACTTTACATAATTCCCAGATTTTCTCCATGGAAATAATCTGCCTACACTCTTTTTTATCTACACCGCCTTGCGGCATGCAATATTTACACCTCATATTACATCGATCTGTCAATGAAATGCGTGCATAATTAATAGTTCTCTTATAATTATCTATCATATATTTCTCCTACATGGTCCGTCTCATAGCCACCTAGGCGTTCTAAAACTTCTTTGAATCTCTCAGACTTGATTGTCTCTATGAATTTCTTCACTTGCTCCGATTCTAAATTTGACCGCTTCACTACAAAATCATATTCTTCATTTTTAAATGGCGCAAAGGTAAGATCTAGTGCTTTCGCTGCTGAATATACTCCTAATCCAAAATCTGCACTTCTACTCTTAACCGCTGCTGCCACTGCCATATGTGTGCTATATTCTTTGTCATATCCATAGATGTTTTTTCCATCAACGCCTTTTTGCTTCAGGTGATAATCCAATAAAATCCTCGTTCCTGACCCCCTCTGTCTATTGGCAAAAGACAGATTCTTCTCAATGATATCTTCAAGACCTGTTACTTCTGTATCTTCTCTTGTAATAAATCCTTGTACTCTAGACACACCTTTGATTATCACATATTCATCGCCAAGCAGTTGTTTCACAATCTCTTCATTATAAGTCCCCTCTGCTTCATCCAACACATGAATCGGCGCAATGTGACAAAGTCCTCGTTTGATTGCCATAATCCCACCCATACTACCTACATGGGTAGATTTTATTGGCATAATATCGGATACTTCATCTAATAGTAGATCATGACTTCCAATAAATACTAGTGTTTCGTCGATTTCTCCCCTTGGGCGCATCAACTCCACTTGCGTGCTCTCTCCTAATTCTACCCCTTCTTTATTCCTAGGAATCATAACCAATCCGTCTGCCTTCACAAGACTCATAATAGATGCCGCACCACGCTCCAGCGGTGTAGCGAGGTATTCTCCATCTATTTTTGCTAAGGTCACTCTTACAAACTCGCTGAATTTTAGACTCGAAACAATTCTCCGTGTCAGCTTTGCCTCCAGTGTCTCCCTTTTCTTATTCTCCAAAAATGGTCGTACAAATCTGTCAAAAACCAGATATGCTGAAACAGGATATCCAGGAATTCCGATCACTGGCTTTGATCCTATGCTTCCTAATATAGTTGGCTTCCCTGGCTTTATCGCTAAACCATGGGTATGAACCCTCCCCAAGTCTTCGATTGCTTTTGCAGAAAAATCTCTTGTGCCTGCCGAACTTCCCGCATTGATAATCACAATGTCATTCTCATCACACGCTTTCGCTACTGCTACTGTCAACTCTTCTAATTCCCCTTTGACAATGGGATAAATAAATGACTTTGCTCCACATTCGTTGCAAAGCCCAGAAAATACTTTGGAATTATACTCCATCAATTTTCCCTCTTCCAATTCTGCTGGAGTGCTAACCAATTCTGCCCCTGTTGGGATAATACCTACAGTGATCTTCTGATATACCTCTACTTGATCCACCCCACCTGATAGCAACGCGCCCATGTCCATCGGACGTATCTTGTGGTTGGATGTCAATAACATCTCTTCTTGAACAACACTTTCTCCAACCATTCTAACGTGTTGCCATGGATGACCTGGTGCAATAATTTTCACCGACCCATCCTCTAATTTTGTAACGTCTTCTATCATGATGACACTATCAAATGGGGCATGAACCACATCCCCTGTGTTCACATAGCAATAGTGCGCTTGGCTTAGTACAAGCGGAGTCATATCTCCAGC
>CAYJFY010000064.1:0-8333 GCA_964369755.1 uncultured Lachnospiraceae bacterium | reverse complement strand
ATGAGTGTGATTGATATTTTGACAGAGTTATATTTCAATCAAATGAATATTAGTCCCGAGAATCAAGATGATCCAAATAGAGATAAATTTGTAATGAGTAAAGGGCATTCGGTTGAAGCATATTACGCAGTATTGGCAAAAAAAGGCTTTTTTGATAAAGATGAATTGGTATCAACATTTAGTAAATTTGGTTCAAAGTTTATTGGGCATCCAAATAATAAATTACCTGGTATTGAGATGAACTCAGGGTCCTTAGGGCATGGGTTGCCAGTGTGTGTAGGTATGGCATTAGCAGGTAAGATGAATGATCAATCCTACCGTGTATATACAGTCATGGGGGATGGAGAATTAGCAGAAGGAAGTGTTTGGGAAGGCGCAATGGCAGCAAGTCACTATAAGTTGGATAATTTATGTGCAGTTGTGGATAGGAATCGATTGCAAATTTCTGGAACTACAGAAGAAGTAATGGCTCACGACGATTTATCCAAGCGCTTTTCATCCTTTGGATGGCATGTAATACATGTAGAGGATGGGAATGATATTACACAATTACATGGTGCGTTTGAAGAGGCGAAGACAGTAAAAGGTCAGCCAACTGTACTGATTGCAAATACAGTCAAAGGTAAAGGATCTTCTATCATGGAGAACAAAGCAAATTGGCATCATAAAGTTCCAAATGCAGAAGAAGTGGAACAAATTTTAAATGATTTTAAAAAGGCAAAGGAGGAAGCATTACATGAGTAAAATAGCAAACAAACAAAAAATTTGTGACGTGTTATTAGAAGTTGCGCAAAATGATAAAGATATCGTTGCACTGTGTAGTGACTCCAGAGGAAGTGGTTCATTTACAGAATTTGCCAATACACTGCCTGAGCAATTTGTAGAAACAGGAATTGCAGAGCAAAACTTGGTGAGTATTTCTGCAGGATTAGCAAGATGTGGGAAAAAAGCATATGCGGTATCGCCAGCTTGCTTCTTATCTACCAGAAGTTATGAGCAATGTAAAGTAGATGTTGCATATTCAAACACAAATGTTAAACTGATAGGAATTAGTGGTGGTGTAAGTTATGGTGCACTTGGAATGAGTCATCATTCGGCTCAGGATATTGCAGCCATGGCAGCTATTCCAAATATGCGAGTATACATACCAAGTGATCATTTTCAAACAGAAAAATTAATGGAAGCATTAGTAAAAGATGAAAAACCAGCTTATATCCGTGTTGGTAGAAATGCGGTAGAAGAAATTTATTCAGAAGGAAATGTTCCTTTTGAAATGGATAAAGCAACTTGCGTAACAAAAGGAGAAGATGTAACAATTGTGGCTTGTGGAGAAATGGTAAAACCCTCAGTGGATGCAGCTGCAATCTTAAAAGAGCACAATATAAATGTAACGGTATTAGATATGTATTGTGTGAAACCATTAGATGTCGAATCGATCTTAGAAGCATCTGAAAAAGTAAAATTAGTAGTTACAGTAGAAGAACATTCGCCATTTGGTGGTCTTGGTTCAATGGTAAGTCAAGTGGTAGCCCAAAAAGGTGGCACTAGAGTTGTGAATTTGGCACTTCCAGATGCACCAGTAATTACAGGAACATCAAAGGAAGTATTTGAACATTATGGATTGACAGGCGAGGGAATTGCAAACAAAGTATTGGAGTTATTGTCATGAAATACATATTAGGCATCGACCAAAGTACACAAGGCACAAAAGCTCTACTGGTTGATGCAAATGGTGAAATTCTCAAAAGAGAAGATCTTGCGCATGAACAAATAATCAATCATCGAGGGTGGGTTTCTCATAATCCAAATGAGATTTATAAAAATACAATTCAAGTAGTAAGAAAGCTGATAGAGAATACAGACATAGATAAGAATGACATTGTTGGTGTTGGAATTAGTAATCAGAGAGAAACATCGGTAGCTTGGAATAGAGAAACAGGTGAACCGGTAGAACATGCAATTGTATGGCAATGTTCAAGGGCAAAAGAATTGTGTGCAGAAGTAGAAATGCAAGGACATTCTGAAATGATTAGAAATAAAACAGGAATGAACTTGGCGCCATACTTTCCAGCATCGAAGATAGCTTGGATTATTCAAAATAATCAAGAGGCAAAAGAACTCGCAGATTCTGGGAATCTATATCACGGAACAGTGGATAGTTGGTTGGTATATAAACTGACAAAAGGACAATCTTATAAAACAGACTATTCAAATGCATCACGCACGCAACTATTTAATATTTTTGAATTAAAATGGGACCAAGAAATTTGTGATGTGTTTGGAATTAAAGTAGAAAATATGGCAGAAATCTGTGATTCGAATGCATGTTATGGAACGACTGATTTCGAAGGTGCACTAGAGAAAGAAATACCAATTCATGGAGTGTTAGGGGATTCCCATGGTGCACTATTTGGGCAAGGCTGTTTGTCAGAGGGGATGATGAAATCTACCTATGGAACGGGTTCATCAATTATGATGAATATAGGAAAGAAGCCAGTAATTAGCAATCATGGAGTGGTTACATCTCTAGCGTGGAGCATGAGTGGCGAAGTGAATTACGTCCTGGAAGGAAACTTGAATTATACAGGTGCAGTGATTACATGGTTAAAAGATGACATGAAATTAATTGATTCGCCAGCCGAAACAGAAGCGCTTTGCAATCAGGCAGAAAAGGAAGACTTTTTATATATTGTTCCAGCATTTTCAGGGCTAGGTGCTCCGTATTGGAGAAGTGATGTGAAAGCAGCGGCGATAGGAATGACGAGAACAACTAGAAGAGAAGAGTTTGTAAGAGCAGGGATTGAATGTATTGCTTATCAAATTACAGATATTGTCAATGCCATGAGTGAAGATGCAGGGGTGTCGATCAAAGAGCTACGAGTGGATGGGGGACCAACTCGAAATCAGTATTTGATGCAGTTCCAGAGTGATATCGCAAATACGACGATTATGGTTCCAAATGCAGAAGAACTATCAGCCCTTGGTGCAGTATATGCGACAGGACTTGCATTGAAAGTTTGGGGGAATGAAATATTTGAAAAAATTCAAAGAAAAATTTATACCCCGATGATAAATAATGAGAAACGACAAGAAAAATACAGAGGTTGGAAAGAAAGTGTAGAAACCTTATTAGGAAATCATTAAACAGAAATTCCAAGCAATAATGCTTAGAATATAAAAAAATCAAAGGAGGATTTAAGTTATGAAGAAAAAAGTGTTATCAGTAGTATTGAGTGTAGGGTTGTTAGCAACAATGTTAGTTGGTTGTGGTGGAACAGAGCCGGCAGAAACACCAGCGGAAACAGAAGCACCAGCAGAAGAAGAGGCGCCAGCGGAAGAGGCAGAAGCACCAGCAGAAGAAGCCTTACCAGGTGGAGGATCTAATATTATCTATATTATTACACCGTCTCACTCAAATCCATTCTTTAAAACAGAAGCTGATACAGCTCAAGCAACAGCTGAAGCATTGGGTTATGAAACAAAAGTAGCTTCTCATGATGATGATGCTACAAAACAAGCAGAATTATTTGATAGTGCTATCGCGGATAAAGCAGCGGCAATTATCTGTGATAATGCAGGTGCAGATGCAACAATTGAAGCAGTACAAAAAGCAAGAGATGCTGGAATCCCAACATTCCTTATTGACCGTGAAATAAATGAAGAGGGTGTTGCAATTTCTCAAATCGTTGCAAACAACTATCAAGGTGCAAAAGCAATTGCTGAAGCATGGGTAGAAGCAATGGGAGAAGAAGGAAAATATGCAGAATTATTAGGTAAAGAATCTGATACAAACGCAGGTGTTCGTTCATCGGCTTTCCATGAAGTTATTGACCAATATGATACATTTGAAATGGTTGCACAACAAACAGCAAACTGGGATCAAACAGAAGGTTACGAAAAAACAGAAGCTATTTTGCAATCAAATCCAGAAATCACAGGAATCATTTGTGGTAATGATACAATGGCAGTAGGTGCGGCAGAAGCATGTGTAGCAGCAGGAAGATCTGATATCAAAATTATCGGTGTTGATGGATCGGATGAAGCAGCAGCTCTAATCAAAGATGGTAAAATGACAGGAACAGCTTTACAACAATGTGCTTTAATCGCTGAAATGGCAGTTCAACAAGCGGATCAATACTTAAAAGAAGGAACAACAGGACTTGAAGAAAAACAATTAGTAGATTGTTTAGCAATTACAGCTGAGAATGTAGATAACCTAAGTGCATTTGTTTATACTGAATAGTTGACAAAATGATATAAAAAAGATAACTTTGTGATAGCAGGGAATAAACCCCCTGCTATTGTAAAATATTCATGGTATATTATTCAATAGGGTGGGTGAACAATTATGTGGAAAAAAATAGGAGTACTCTTAGTGATGGCGTTAGCAGTAGGCTCGTTGTCAGGATGTGTAAAGGTAGTAAAGATTGGCGAAGAGGGGTTGTATACAGGTAAGACAGAGTTTCATGCGGGAGACAGTGTGTCTGAAATATGGGATAGTGCGGTTGCTGATATTGAAGGAAAGGCAGTCGACTTAAATACTTTTTTAGAGGAAGCAAATGGCGAGTTGGACTCGCTAGTTGATACATATGGAAAATATTCAATGGGAACATCTGGCACAATCAGTTATGCAGTAAAAGGAATTGGTGTTGTAGATGAAGTGAATCAAGAGAGCAAAGCGGGGTATATGACGGTAAAACTTGATGGGTATGACGGAACAGAAATCATCAAGATACAAATAGGTGATATCTATAAAGGTTCTTCTACGAGAGATACGCTAGATATTATTAGTTTTGGGGATTATACAAACCAAGAAGAGTGGGCAGCAGTATCCCAAGAGCTTCACAACTTAATAGACACGAATTTGATTGAACCATTGGATCTAGAAACATTGGTGGGAAAAACGGTAGAATTTACAGGAACATTTACAGTGGATGGAAATGATGAAATACTAATTACTACTATTGGATTGCAAGTGGGTGAATAGGAGGGTGGAAGTTGATGAAATTAGAAAGTGTACTCAAAATGAATAACGGTGTGGAAATTCCTATTGTAGGTTATGGAACATATTTGATTCCAGATGATCAGGTCTGTAATTCTGTTGTGGAAGCGATTGAAGTGGGGTACAGACATATTGATACAGCAGCAGTATATGAAAATGAAACAGGTGTTGGTCTTGGAATAAAGAAAAGTGGAATAGAGCGTGAAAAATTATTCGTAACAAGCAAAGTATGGAATACAGAGCGTGGATATGAAACGACAAAAAAGGCATTTGCTGATACATTAGCTAGGATGGGATTGGATTATTTAGATTTATATTTGATTCATTGGCCAGCAAATACAAAACAATTTGGTGATAAGGCAAAAGAATTAAATGCTGAAACTTGGAGAGCAATGGAAGAGTTGTATGAAGAGGGCAAGATTAAATCGATTGGATTAAGTAATTTTATGCCACATCATATAGAAGAGTTGATGGAAACGGCGAAGATTAAACCGATGGTGAATCAAATTGAAGTGCATCCAGGTTGGACACAATTGGATGTAGTGAATTATTGTAATAAACATGATATTTTAGTGGAAGCATGGAGTCCATTGGGGCACAAAGCCGCTATTGAAAATGATGAGTTGAAACTTATTGCTGATAAATACAACAAAACAGTTGCACAAGTATGCGTTAGATGGTGCTTGCAAGTTGGCACAATACCAATTCCTAAAACTGCATCTAAAAAGCGAATGGTAGAAAATGTAGATGTGTTTGATTTTAAACTAGAGGAAGAAGATGTACTTAAGATTAATGCGTTAGGTAATTTGGGTGGGCAATGCCTGGTTCCCGATGAAATAGATTTTTAATAGTTATATAGATTAGATAAATCTAGAAAGGAAAATCATGGAAAAAATGTGTAAAGCAGGTGTATGTTTTCATGCAGAAGGAGTGAGTAAGATTTATCCTGGAACGAAAGCTCTTGATAATGTGAATTTTGATTTGCTGACTGGAAAAGTTAATGTTTTAATTGGTGAAAATGGTGCTGGAAAATCGACTTTGATGAAGATAATTGCTGGAATTGAGAGACCAAGTGAAGGAAAACTATACATGGGAGAAGAAGAGGTAGCATTTAAAAATACTACTGACGCTAGAAAATATGGAATCGGTATTATTCACCAAGAGTTAAATTTGTTTACAAATTTACCAGTGTATCAAAATATTTTCATGGGTAATGAGAAGAAGAAAAAAGGTGGACTTGACAATCAATATCATCGAAGTAAAGCTGAAGAGGTGTTGAAACGACTAGAACATGAAATACCAGTAGATACGTTGGTTGGAGATTTACGAGTGGGTCAACAACAAATGGTAGAAATTGCTAGGAATCTAGTAGAAGAAAATATTAAAATCTTAATTATGGATGAACCAACTTCTTCGTTGTCGGAACAAGAAGTTCAGGTATTATTTAAAATTATGAGAGAGCTTACAGCTCAAGGAATTTCAATCGTATATATTTCTCATAGGCTAGAAGAAATTATGCAAATTGGAGATCACGTTACGATTTTACGAGATGGAAAATACGTAGTGGATGCAGAGGTAAAAGATATTGATGTTCCTTGGATTGTAAAAAAGATGACAGGTGAGGGAAAATCTTATCCGAAGAGAGAAAGAGAAATCGATTGGAGCAAGCAAGAAAAAGTACTAGAAGTAAAGAATTTGAAATTACCAAAAAGTGGTGGTGGATACTTGCTTAACAATGTATCGTTTGACTTGAAAAAGGGTGAGATATTAGGAATATATGGGTTGATGGGCGCAGGTAGAACAGAGGTGTTTGAATGTATTATGGGGCTACGTCCAGAACATACAGGAGAAATTTACTTAAATGGTGAATTAATGAATGTAAGGTCTGTTACGGAACAAATAAGTAGAGGACTTGCATTAGTTCCAGAAGATCGTCAGAGAGAAGGTTTGGTTCAAACCATGGACATTGGAAGAAACTGCTCATTATCAGCAATTAAATCATATGCAAAAGCGGGATTTGTTGATTTTAAGAAAGAAAACCAAATGGTAGACAATCAAATTAAGGATATTCAGATCAAGGTTGCGGATAAACGTTTACCGATTTTATCATTATCAGGTGGTAATCAACAAAAGGTTGTAATTGGAAAGGGAATTTTGACTCACCCTAAGATATTGCTTATGGACGAGCCTAGTAGAGGAATTGATATTGGTGCTAAAACAGAGGTTTTTGATATTATAAATCAGTATGCAGAGCAGGGATTGTCTATTATTGCGATTTCCTCAGAACTAAAAGAAGTCATAGCGATTGCAGATAGAGTAATTGTGTTGGCAAATGGTGTGAAAACTGGAGAGTTAATAGGTAGTGAAATTAGAGAAGAGACGTTAGCGATAGCGTCCTATCCAAAACAGGAAAAAGATAAGGAGTAAGAAAATAATGAAAAGAAATCAAAATAATACATTAGTAATGACGTTATTAAAAGGTAGAACATTTATTGTTTTAATTGTGTTGCTTATATTTTTCAGTTTTACAGCAAATAACTTTTTAAGTGTTAATACCATGTTATTGATTGGTAAACATGTTGCTTTGTACGGGATATTAGCAATAGGTATGACGTATGTTATAATTACAGGTGGCATAGATTTATCGGTTGGCTCCATTGTTGGTTTGGGGGGAATGGTCGCTGGATATTTGCTACAAAATGGGTTGACATTAAAGATATTTGGTGTAACACTATATTTTAGTGTACCAGTAATCGTTTTGATTACTATATTATTAGGAGCCATTGTTGGACTAGTAAATGGAGTAATTATTACAAGATTTAGAGTAGCGCCATTTATTGCAACACTTGGTATGATGTATGTTGCAAGAGGTTTGGCGAATATCTTATCAAAAGGAGCCACATATTCTGATTTGAAAGGATATGAAGGTTTAGGAAATCAGGGATGGGAATTTTTTGGATCTCGTTTATTTGGAATTCCTGTAGGACTTGTTTTATTTATTATTTTAGCCTTGATTTTTGGTATTATTTTAAAGAAAACTGCTTTTGGTTGGCATGTATTTTCAATTGGTGGTAATGAGAAGGCAGCAAAATTATCAGGTGTTAAAGTAGATAAAGTTAAAATCTACGTATATATGATTTCAGGTGTTTGTTCAGCTATTGTCGGAATTATAGCTTCATCACAATTAGCTGCTTCACATCCAGCAACAGGTGAGTCATGGGAAATGAATGCCATTGCTGCAGCGGTTCTAGGTGGAACTTCTATGGCTGGTGGTATTGTATAGTGGGTCAGTTGTCAAGACAAAAAAACAATTCTTTTTTAATGAATTTAA
>CAYJFY010000063.1:0-9025 GCA_964369755.1 uncultured Lachnospiraceae bacterium | reverse complement strand
CTTTTTAGCTTACATCCTATGTATTTAACTCAGCTTCTGTCAATCCCATAGTTGAACTTCCTTCTACGATACCTACCGATACTAATCCTGCATTATTCCCTTCTTTAATATCTGCAATCGAATCCCCTACTTTGATTACATTCGCCGCACACTGTAGACCTAGTTCTGCAAAATTCTTATGTATCATGTAAGGATAAGGTCTTCCAATATCGTTTACCGCATTCGGTGTACACCAATAATCTGGAGCATATCCGTTTTCCTTCGCTTTTGGCACTACTATACTCATCATTCGATTGTTAAATCCAGTTGTCGCTCCAATCTTGATTCCACGTGCACGTAAACTAGCGATTGTGTCTAGTACAAATGGTTTCGGCTCTGCAAAATTATGTAGGATTTCTACGTCTTCTTTGGTTGCTGCTCTTCCATGTGCTTTTTCCCATTCAGCTGCAATCCTTGGCATCTTCATCATGGTATCAATATGATTCCACTTCAAGATTCCCATCGGCTTTCTAACTTCTTCTAAGGTTGGTTCTACACCGAATTTCTTGAATGCTTCTATAAATGCAACCACTGGTGCACATGACCCAAAATCTACGGTTGTCCCCGCCCAATCAAAAATAACTGCTTCTATCTTTCCCATTTTAAATTACCTCTTTCTATTTGTTAATGTTATGCCCTTATATCCATGGTATCTACGGATTGCTACGCACTTTTTGTACCTTGTATCATGCGAAGTATTCTGCAAATATATTACACAACTTCACCATATCTTCACTGTAAATCTCTCCGATATTTCCCACGCGAAATGTGTTGGCATTGGTAACCTTACCTGGATAGATTGCATACCCTCTCTCCTTGATAAAGTAATACATCTCTTCAAATTTCCTGTCTTCTGGAAAGAAAAATGTTGTGATAATCGGACTCTGATGTTTACGGTCTACATACGCTTTGATACCTAGCTCTTGTAATCCTTTAATCAAGATTCGATTATTCTCTCGATATCTCGCTTCTCTCGCCTGTACTCCACCTTCTTCTTTTAATTCCTTTATAGCCTGGGCAAATGCCAACACCACATGAGTCGGTGATGTAAATCTCCACTTGCCATCTGCATCCATACCCTTCCACTGATCGTATAGATCTAGAGAGAGACTTCTTGCCTTACCCTCGCATTTTTTTAATTCGGACTTCTTGCATACGATAAATGAAAATCCTGGCACCCCTTGGATACATTTATTTGCAGAACTGATGATGAAATCAATATCCAGTGCCTTTACATCGATGTCCACTCCACCAAAGCTTGACATCGCATCCACGATATATACTAGGTTTCTTTCTTTTACCACTTTACCGATTGCTTCTATATCATTCAAGATTCCAGAAGTCGTCTCACAGTGTACCATTGCAACATGGGTAATCTTGGAATCCGCATCTAGAATTGCCGCAACCTCCTCTGCTTCTGGTTGCTCATCATAATGAGATTCTTTTAATACATAATTCACACCCGCATGAGCTGCAATCTGTGCCATTCTCTCCCCATAGGCTCCATTGGATAAGAATAATATCTTCTCATCTTTTCCCACAGAACTTGTAATCACTGATTCCACACCGAAGCTTCCACTTCCTTGCATCAATACCGCTGTATACTCCTCTTCTGATACATGGGCAATCTTCAATAACTCTCTTCTAATACTCTGTGTGATCACCTTGTAATCATCGTCCCATGTACAATGGTCTACCATCATCTCTCTCTTCACTGACTCACTTGTCGTAAGTGGTCCTGGTGTTAGTAATTTATATTTTATCATCTTATTTTGCACCTTCCGATATTGCTTCATGTTCTTTTAATAATTCCACACTTAATGGCTCTCCAAACACTTTAGAGTTTTGAGATAATGCTGTTTCATCTGCAACCTCTCCCTCGTATAGTGGAACTGGATAACTCTCCATCAAACTTTCTCTTCCTTCTGTGATAATGCATTCCATCATCTCCATTGCAAGTGGATTTGTATTCTCACCTTTATCGATTGCTGCAATACTCTCCGTTAATGTAAAGTTTCCTTCTGTTGGATCCACATAATCAATTGGCAGACCATCTGCCTTATCCGCTACTGCTTGGTGACGAAGTCCAAATCCAATTGCAACTTCCCCTGCACGAACCTTCTTAATCGGTCCCGATCCCGAAGATTCTAGGTGCGCTCCCGCATTTGCATAAATCCCAGATAGAATGGTTTGCGCTTCCTCTTCTCCATATTCATTTACCAATGCCTGCACCATGAGCCATGCTGTCGATGACCCTGTGATATCTACCACGGAAATCAGTTCTGCATATTCAGGATTTGCTAGGTCTTTAATTGCAGTTGGAGCAGCAATCCCATTCGCTTCCAACTCCTCTGTGTTCACGATAAGTGCACCTTGATTTCCAATAAATGGCGTATAATAGGATGGATACTCCTCCATTGTGGTTGCATCAAATGCTACATCTAAAAACATGTTATGTTCCGTCTGCGCACTGTCGATATAATAAGAACTCATGGTAATCATATCCGCTTCGATATCTGTTCCTTCTGCTAGAAGCTTTCCGCCTAACTCCGATGTCCCAAAACTTTGGAATAAATATTTCCCTTCGTACCCATTGGCATCTAACGTCGCCTTCATAGATTCCACCGCCTCATCATCTGCATTGGAATAGATAATCACTTGCTCTGCTTCCGAATCCGTACTACATCCAACAAATAGGGACGCACAGATCGCACTCACTGCTACTACACTCATCATTTTCTTCACTACATTCATTTTTTTCATCCTTCATGTCTCCTTGAGAATTATAATTTTTTATTGTATTTATCTATAAAGAGTTTAACTACTCCCTTTACTGCTAAGTTTGTAACCAAAATCAAGATTGATAACACAAAAATCTCATTAAAGTTAGAGAAATGTTGCAACTCCTTGATTTTAGCTGTAACCACCATGGTTCTCGCTCCTGCGATAAAAATAACTGCACTGATTGTTACCATTGCATTTACAAAATAGTATTTGAACACTTCTAATAATGAAGTGATTGCATTCGGGGTAATCACGCGAACCACCGTTCGAAACCAAGTATCTCCCATGAGTTTTGCCGTCGTCTCCCAAGAGGAGTTCAGCTTCTCCAATCCACTCTTCATAATGAGGTATGGGGAAGAGAAGAAGTGTACGATATTAGAGATTACAATAATCGCAATGGTGTTTTGTATCGGCGTCCCTGTAAATGTCAGCAAGAACGCTACCCCGATTACCATCCCTGGAATCGTATTTCTCACTAATGCAATTCCGTCGAGTACTTTCTCCGAAAGCTTCACCTTATATCCTCGTGCCGCAATCAATGCCGCCGCATATACGATCAAGGTTCCAAAGAATGCTGTTGCAAACGCCACTAAGATTGAATTCCCATACACCCCGATAATCGCTGGATCTTGGAAGATTGATATCACATGTTCCAATGTAAAGATTGGCTTATACGGCCACTGCTCTACAAATGGTACAATTAGAATTACTGAAAAAATCATTAGGATTGCTATCATAACCAACGCTGAGACTCCAGCAAATATCCCATCCCGTATCTTGTTTTTCTTCACCTCAATGAGAGAGATTTTTGTATATCGAATATTAAATTTATTCAAATATGTCAGCAATGCAATGCTTACGATTGATGGAATTAACATCAAGATTGCGATTGCAGAACCCGCACCGAGGTCCGGAAGACTCCCCAACATCTCTTGATATAGGAAGGTTGAAACCAAGTTCAGATTCCCACTTAGAGATGCTGGAATGCCATAATCCGTAAAACACAGTGCAAAAGATTGAATAAACGCTGCTGCCAATGTTCCCCATAGCGGACGAATGACCGTAGACATAAAACTCTTGAACGGACGATCCCCCATGGCGCGAGATACGATCATAAATTTCTTATCCACATATCCCATGGTGTTATTAATTAATAAGAAGGAAACCGGTAATGTGTAGATGATATATCCTAAAACCAAGCCCATCACACCATATATTTCAAAATATTGCTGTCCAAACAACATGGTCAAAAGCCCCTGTTTACCAAATGAATATATGATTGCAAATCCATAGGTAATCGTAGGTAATAGCATGGGAAGAATCGTAATTCCTCCCACCATGTATTTGTACTTCTTCCACAAGTTTGTATAGTTAATCGTATACGCCATTAAAAATGCAATGATTGTCGCAATCAGTCCACTCAGTGATGAAATCAAAATACTGTTTCCAAATGCTTCTACAATCTTTCCACCTTCGAATAAACCTGCATAATGCTCGGTAGAAAATCCGTCCCCCACACCAAATGATTTTCCTAATATCATAATCATGGGAACAAATAAGAACCCTACAAACAATATGGTAATTGCTATAAATATAACCTTAATATTCCTCTGTGCCTTCACTCCATGTCCCTCTCACTATCCTTGCGCCACTTGACTCTGATTAAACAATGCCAAGATATTGTTTCTCTTAATTTCTAATTGTTGCAAGATAAAATCAATCACAAATTGGTCTTTTGGTTCCTCTATGATTTCTCTCGGTGTACCGAATCTAGAAACCTTCCCCTGATTCAAAATCATCACTTTATCCGATAAACTCAGTGCTTCCTCTGGATCATGTGTCACGATGATTGTGGTAAGTTTGAACTCCTTTGCAATCTGCTTAATCTTATCTTTAATGGATTCTTTGATCACTCCATCCAATGCAGAAAGCGGCTCATCTAACAATAATATCTTTGGCTTCATCACTAATGTTCTCGCTAGTGCCACTCTTTGCTTTTGCCCTCCAGATAGATGGTCGATCTTCTTCTCTAGATGTGGCTTAAGTCCTAATAACTCAATCAATTCCTTTACCTCTTCTTTGGTAGAAATATCTGGTTTGTTCTTCAATCCATATACGATGTTCTCATATGCATTCAAGTTTGGAAAAAGCGCATAATCCTGGAACACAATATTAAACCCTCTCTCCTCCATATCCACGTTCGTAATGTCTTGACCCGCAAACTCGATTGTACCTTCGTTGATGTCTGTAATTCCCAATATGATATTAAGAAGTGTTGTCTTACCACTTCCCGATGACCCTAAGATAGAAACGATCTCTCCATCTTCTATTGATAGGTTAATGTCCTCTAGAATCACGTCTTTTCCAAATTTTTTCTTTATATTACTGAGTTTAAGCATAATGCCCTCCATTTCTCAACTGTTCTCCGTTGCATTGATTGTATGATACGAATGTTAAATCCGTTGTGTCGTTTGTTTAAAGTTTAGATAAGATTTTTTTCTCTTCCCTGATTTTTTCTTGTAGTTTTTCTACGCATTTTCCTTATAACCAAATTCTTCGATCTCTCTTGTGTTCATTTCGATGTTCTCCGAGTATTTCTCATAATCCGTTAATAGGATTCCCGTATAAATCATATCGATTAGCGCAATCTGTGTACATCTAGAGAAAATTGCCTGCCCATATAGAAACTGTTCGTTTTCTATTGCCAAGATGATATCCGCATACTTATTAATCAAAGTCTTTTGGCTATTTGTAATTGAAATCGTAGTTGCCCCCATGCTTTTTGCAATGGCTAGGGAATCTACTGTGATCTTCGAATATCCTGTATGAGAAATCCCGATGGCCACATCATTTTTCCCAATACTCTTGGCACACACCTTGTGTAGATATGGATCTTTATGATACAACACATCAAATCCCATATAGGTTAACTTCGTCGTCAGATCATCCGCCACACATGCCGAATTCTCCACTGCAAAAACAACGATTTTATCAGCTTTTACAATGTGATCAATGGCTTTGATTAGTTCATAGCTCGACAGATTCTTCAACAGCCCCTCCATATGTTGCATGTGAGTGTTCACAACCTTCAGCGGAATGTCCACTAGTTTATCCTGAGGTGAAATCTGGAATGTCACGACCTTAGCCAATTCCGTCTTACTCTCGTGTTGAATAATCTCCTTTGTCATCCTGTTCTTCACTTCTTTGAACCCCTTACATCCAACTGCATTAGCAAACCGAATAATGGTGGGCTGACTTACCTCTGCTCGGTGCGCTAGCTCTTCAATCGATGCATTGACGATATCAAAGTCTGGTGACAACAACACGTCTGCCACCTTTTTCTCCGAATTTCGCAGCTCATTGTATTTCTTCCTTATCTCATGTGTAAATGAATATCCCATCGTACTCCTCCGTAATTTTTCTACAAACATCCCTAACTACTGCCTAACGTTTTGCACTAACTTTCACGCTCAAATAGCAATATTTTTTCTTTTGTACAACTTTTGACTCTACTTTACCCTACTATGATTAGAAAAAAATAAAGATTGTGTAAAATCTACATTAAATGTAGTTTTTACACAATCTTTATTGGGGACGTAGTTTTTTGTCAAAAAACTACGTCCCCAATGAAACTCTAAGACCTATTTTCTTTCTATATATAATAATTGAACTTAACCTTTTACTGCTCCTGCAACAACACCCTGAATGATGTACTTTTGACAGAATAGATAGAAGATGATAATTGGTATAATCGCAAGCACTAACAATGCCATAAGCGAACCATAATCTACCGCTCCATAAGACCCCATCAAGTATTGAACCGCTACTGGAATCGTCTTGTAATCTGTCGAAACACCAATTACTAGATATGGTAATAGGTAGTCATTCCAGATCCACATTGCATTTAAAATTGCAATAGTGATTGAAATTGGTTTCAAAATCGGAAATACAATTTTGAAAAATGTCTGTAGTGGCGTACATCCATCAATTACCGCTGCCTCTTCTACTTCAATCGGAACACCCTTGATGAATCCACAGAACATAAATACTGCTAATCCAGAACCAAATCCCAGATATAGTACAACCATACCCACTGGATTATTTAACTTTAATGTATCTGCTAATTTCGACATGGTAAACATAATCATCTGGAATGGTACGATCATCGAAAAAACAAACGCATAATATAAACCTGTTGTAAACTTACTCTTCACACGTGTAATGTACCACGCTGCCATAGATGTGAAGAAGATAATTGCCAATACTGAAAATACAGTAATAAATGTCGAGTAGCCAAACGCTTGGAAGAATCCTGTCTTCTCAATCCCTTCAACGAAGTTTGTCACTCCTGCGAACATCTCTCCTGTCGGAAGCGCCAATGGTTCTCCACTGATATACAAACGACCTTTGAATGAGTTCATTACAATAAAGAAGATTGGAATGATAAACACTGCTACCAAAAGTAATAAAATAATAAAAACTACTCCATCAAATACTTTATTCTTTTTCATTTAACCCTCTACCTCCTTACGTCTAGAAATAACTACCTGTGTGATACCAAATACAGCAACGATAACAAAGAAGATTACCGACTTCGCCTGTCCTACACCTTCAAATCCTGTTCTTCCGTAGAAGGTGTTATAGATATCTAGGGCTAACATCGTAGTTTCATTGTTTGGACCACCTGCTGTTAATGCCAAGTTTTGGTCAAACATCTTGAATGTATTCGTAATGGTTAGGAATAGACAAATCGTAATCGAAGGCATTACCATTGGTAGTTTTACTTTTAGTAATGCTTGTAGGTTTGTTGCACCATCGATCTTAGACGCTTCCATAAGTTCTGTTGGAATATTCTGTAAACCTGCCACATAGATAATCATGATGTAACCGATAAATTGCCAGTTCATCAGGATGACCAATCCCCAGAAACCATACTGAGAATCCATAAGCATTGTAACTCCTTGAGTCGCTAGAATACCATTGATCATAGACTGCCAGATGTAACCTAAGATAATTCCACCGATTAAGTTCGGCATAAAGAAGATAGTTCGAAATACATTCGTCCCTTTTAACCCTCTCGTAAGTAATAGTGCTAGTACAAATCCAAATATGTTAATAGAAACAATTGCTACTACTGAAAACTGTACTGTAAATCCAAGTGCATTGATAAATCCTTCGTCTGTAAACGCCTTCATAAAGTTCTCTACACCTACCCATGTCGCATTCGACACCGTAGTAAACTCACAAAATGCTAAGTATAGTCCCATGAAGAACGGGATTACAAACGCTATGAGAAATGCGCACAATGCAGGCAAGACGAATATTGGAAAATATTTTTTTAAATTATGATTCATTCTATTCCCTTGGCACTTTTCATGCCTCTCCTTCCTATTTCAAAAGGTAAGCAACTTTCATCGCCTACCTTTTCCAACCTAAGCTTCCATTGTTCTAAATTTATTCTTCTACTAAGGCTTTCTCAGCTGCCCATTGCTCTACTACTGTAGATTTTACTCCATCCCAGTCTTGAGTTCCTTGAGCGTATTGAAGTAAAGCTGCTCCAAAATTATCTTTGAATGTTTGGCTAGGGAAACTTGTAAATGTCCATGCAATATTTTCCTTATCACTCTCAGAGAATTCTAAGATTGATTGTGCCAATGGGTCTGCTGGTCTCTCATCCGCTTCAAATGTAGAGAATGGAGCAATGTTTCCTAGGTCATTTGTCATATAAGACTTTCCTGTCTCAGAAGTGATTAACCAGTTTACAAAATCAATCGATGCTTGTTGGTCTACTTCTGATGCTTGGCTATTGATTGAGAAGAAGTTCTCTGTTCCAATACATAATCCTTGGCTCTCTTCTCCTTCGAATCCAGCATAGATTGGCATGAACTTAACATTCTCTTCTTTTACTACGTTTCCTTCTACTTCAGCGATTTGTCCCCAAGCCCAGTTACCATTTTGTACCATAGCTGCTTGACCTAGTGCAAATTCTGCCATAGAATCATTCACACCTTTTGCACCTAAAAGTGCTGGCTCTGTTGTTGAGTTGTTGATGTATAAGTCAAAGATGTTTTTGAACTCTTGGTCATAAGTAAACTCTAATTCCGCCTTATCAGCAACACCTGCATCTGCATACTCTGCTTCTACTGGAAGGTTTGCTAAGTGTGTTTGCCAACGCCACTCTTCTCCTGGAAGTAATGATGTT
>CAYJFY010000062.1:0-10323 GCA_964369755.1 uncultured Lachnospiraceae bacterium | reverse complement strand
AAGCAGCCCTTCTTGCAAAGAAAGCTTTGATGCGTTCAATCGATTCAAAGAACAGTGATCCATACTATGCAGACTTAGAAGTAGAGATGCTTGAGAAAGTGAATGCACTTGGGATTGGACCACAAGGATTTGGTGGAAAGACTACAGCAATTGGACTAAACATCGAGACCCTTCCAACTCACATTGCAGGAATGCCTTGTGCAATCAACATAAACTGCCATGTAACACGTCACCAAACGGAGGTAATCTAATATGGAAAAACACATTCAATTACCATTGACAGAAGAAATTGCAAAGACTTTAAAGGCTGGAGATACAGTATATCTTACAGGTGAAATCTACACCTCTCGTGATGCAGGTCATAAGCGTATGTGTGAAACACTCGCAAATGGCGAAGAATTACCATTTGACCCAAAAGATGCTACAATCTACTACGTAGGTCCAACCCCAGCAAAACCAGGGCAAGTAATTGGATCAGCAGGTCCAACTACAAGTGGAAGAATGGATGCCTACGCACCAACAATGATGAGCGTAGGGGCAAGAGGAATGATTGGAAAAGGCGCAAGATTGCCAGAAGTAATCGATGCTATGAAAGAGCATACAGGTGTATATTTTGGAGCCATCGGCGGAGCAGGTGCATTACTTGCACGTTGTATAAAAAAAGCAGAATTGATTGCGTATGAAGATCTTGGAGCAGAAGCTCTTCGTAAGCTTACAGTAGAAGAAATGCCACTTGTAGTAATCATTGATTCTGAGGGCAATAACTTATATACAACAGGAAAGAATGACTATTTAGCAATGAAAAAATAAGCTCTTTTGAATTGAAAAAAGAGAGAGGAAAAGGAGTAAAGAATGGAAGCATATTCGGGTGCATTAATTGCCTCCTTATTGACTGTACTATTTTTTGTGTTTTTAATCTCAACAGTGGGATATCTAATTGGAGGGATTGAAATCAAGGGAATATCCCTTGGAACTGCAGGAGTTTTACTTGCAGCACTATTATTCGGAATTATTGCAAATGATGTAGGCTCTTTTACAATTGGAGAGAGAACAATCGAATTATATAACGATTCACTTAGTTCGTCATATGGTTTGATTTCTAGTCTAGGGACCGCACTATTTGTCACAGCAGTAGGATTGATAGCAGGACCAAAATTCTTTCGAAATTTAAATAAAAGCATGCTAGCCTATATTTTAATGGGAATTATAGTAATTGGAGTAGGGGTAGGAGTTGCAGTAGTGATTGTAAAAGTGACGGGAATTTCTTCATCACTTGCAGTTGGGCTTTTGACAGGCGCGCTTACTAGTACACCAGGATTATCAGCAGCAAAGGATGCAGCTTCTGATCCGGCTGCAGTAACTGCTGGATATGGAATTGCATATCTATTCGGTATTTTAGGAGTAGTTCTTTTTGTTCAGTTAGCACCTAAACTGTTGAAGGTAAATATTGAAGAAGAGAGAAAATCCTTTATCTCGGCAGGAACAGTGAAACTAGATGAGGTAACGAAAAAGTTGAAGAAGATTGATACTTTAGATTTCTTTCCATTCGTATTAACAATAATAGTGGGAATGCTAATCGGTGTAATAAAGATTCCAGTAATCAACTTTTCACTAGGAACATCAGGAGGAACATTAATAGCAGGACTTATCATCGGACATTTTGGAAGAATGGGTAATATTGATTTAAGTATTAATAAGAACACATTAAACTTCTTTAGAGAATTAGGTCTCGTATTGTTCCTTGTTGGAGCTGGAATTCCAGCAGGAATCAACTTTGTCACGTATGTCAAGCCGGCATATTTTGTATATGGGGCAATCCTGACATTAGTACCAATGCTCTTGGGATTCATACTAGGAAAATACGTGTTTAAGTTAAGTATCTTCAACAACTTAGGTTCTCTTACAGGTGGAATGACAAGTACACCTGCACTTGGAACACTGATTACAGTGGCCAAGACGGATGCAGTGGCAGCAGCCTATGCAGCAACATATCCAATTGCATTGGTATTAATCGTACTTGCAGCAAAATTTATAGTAACAATCGTATAGAAAAAGGTCTTCTTGTAAGCGACATACCGCTTGCAAGGAGGCTTTTTCAATATATAGGAAATTACTTATTTTTCTGTAATAGAAAAACTCTCAACTTGAAAACACTAGCTCAATATGTTAGTCTAGAATCAAGTCATATGAAATGAATGAAACGACGAAGCCGTTTTATATAGGTAGTGAACTTGGTGAATCGGAATGGAGGCAAAACTTTATGAAGTTCAAACCACTTGCAATAGGTGTTGATAACTTTGAAGAAATGATAAAAAAAGAATACTATTATGTAGACAAAAGTCTTCTTATAGAGCAAATATTAGAGAGCAATGCGAAGGTAACTTTATTCACAAGACCGCGAAGGTTTGGGAAAAGTCTCAATCTAAGCATGCTCAAGTATTTCTTTGAGATGGATTATGCTTCTCAGAAACTAGATGAAGATTTGTTTCGAGGTCTCAAGATAAAGGATGCTGGAGAAGAGTATCTTGTGCATCAGGGGAAGTATCCTGTCATCATGCTGAATTTTAAAGAGATGAAGAGAAATAATTTTCAATCAGCCTATTATCAAGCAAGAGAGGGGATTGGAAATGAATTCAAACGACACCAAAGGATATTAGAACTTGGCGTTCTCGACGAGGAAGAGACTGCACGGTACAAAAAGATACAGAGTAAAATAGACAATATTGACTTATGTATGAGCTCCGTGACATTCCTGTGCCAATGTCTAGAAAAAGCCTACGGCGAAAAGGCAGTCATCCTACTTGATGAATATGATGTTCCTCTAGAAAATGCATATTTTAGAGGTTTTTATGATGAGATGATAGATTTTGTCAGGGGGATGTTATCAGAAGCGTTGAAGACCAATGATTCCCTTGCGTTTGCCGTGATGACAGGTTGTTTGAGAATCAGTAAGGAAAGTATATTTACAGGGCTCAACAATCTAAAAATCGTCTCAATAGAAGATGAGTACTATGGAGAGTATTTTGGATTTACCCAAGAGGAAGTGTACGACATGCTTTGCTATTATGGCAGAGAGAATCACATGGAGCAGGTAAAGAGTTGGTACGATGGCTACTTGTTTGGGAATACAGAAGTGTACAACCCATGGAGCGTGATTAACCATATGGACTCCATAAAGTTGAACAACGAAGCATTACCGAAGCCACACTGGTCGAATACAAGTTCCAATAGCATTATCAGGGAGTTAGTAGAAAAATCAACAGAGCAAACGAAAGATGAGCTGGAGAATCTAATCCAGGGTGGAACCATAGAAAAGCCTATACACGAAGATATCACATACGAGGATATCTTCACAAGCAATGATAATCTATGGAACTTCCTATACTTTACAGGGTATCTGAAAAAAGTAGACGAAAGAGCTGTGGGTGAAAATATTCATTTGACTATGAAGATTCCGAACCGTGAGATTAAGTATATCTATGAAAGACATATCATGGAGTGGGTTCAAGCGAAGATTGAACAACAGAATCTATCAGGCTTGTATGAAGCGATTCTAAATGGCGATGTAGATACAATGGAAAAAGAGATTAGTCAGGTATTGATGGAGACCATCAGTTATCATGATTATTCCGAAGCCTACTATCAAGGACTTATTATTGGACTGCTACGTGGGATGAAGGGTTATCGTGCCCACTCTAATATGGAATTGGGGCTTGGAAGACCTGACCTTGTATTAGAACCATTGAATATCGATCACAAGGCAGTGATATTCGAATTCAAAGCTACAAAAGATGGGGCAAAGTTCAGGGGGCTTTCTGAAATTGCAGTGGAGCAGATTCGAGAGAAGCAGTATGAGGAAGGGTTTCATGCACAAGGTTATGAGAACACCATTGCCTATGGGATGGGATTCTTCAAGAAGAATTGTCGAGTGAGGAAAGCGTAGATTACATGAAAAATTCGAAACTTGACAAAAAAGCCGATGTGTATTATTATAACACATGACGAAATAAGAAAATTAGCAATGATACTTGCTTAAACTATAAGGTAGAAAAGTCAACTACCTATTGCCGATATCGGCACATTATTGATAACGTCGACGAACGTTAATTTTATAAGCTGGCAAACTTAATGCCTGTTGGGTTCATGCGCCTGAATTGTACGCTAGTACATACTTGTAAAAAAATCAATATGAGTATTAAAAGTAAGTTATTGCTATATAGACTCTAAAAGAACAGGGATTAGGCTGTTTTATTACATTGTATTTTCAGGTATGTCGCACTAGCGACATGCCTTTTTTGATATATAAGAAATTACTTATTTCCTATATATCAAAACGCTTTGCGGGAGCGAATCCCCGTATTGATCTGATTTAGGAGAATACGATATGAATGAACAAAAATCAGCACCGATTTTACAGGCGCTAGAGAGATTACAAAAGAATAAGATTGTACCATTTGATGTTCCCGGACATAAACGTGGCAAGGGGAATCCAGAACTGACGGAATTCCTAGGGGAAAAGTGTCTGAGTGTGGATGTGAATTCTATGCAATGTCTGGACAATCTATGTCATCCAGTATCTGTGATTAAAGAGGCGGAGGACTTGGCAGCAAAAGCTTTTGGAGCGGCGCAAGCTTTTTTCATGGTAGGGGGAACAACGTCGTCGGTTCAGGCAATGATATTATCTACGGTGAAGCAAGGCGAGAAGATTATTTTGCCGAGGAATGTACATCAAAGCGTGATCAATGCATTTGTATTATGTGGGGCAATTCCAATCTATGTGAATCCGAAGACGAATGCGAGACTAGGGATTGCACTGGGAATGAGTTTGTGTGATGTGAGGCAGGCAATCGTGGAGAACCCAGATGCCAAGGCGATTCTAGTGAATAATCCGACATACTATGGGATATGTTCTGATTTAAAAGCGATTGTGGATCTTGCACATGAGAATGATATGAAGGTGATTGTGGACGAAGCTCACGGTACCCATTTTTATTTTGGAAAAGATATGCCGATTACGGCTATGGCTGCAGGTGCCGATATGGCGAGTGTCAGCATGCATAAGTCGGGCGGTTCTCTGACTCAGAGTTCCCTCTTATTATGTGGAGAGAATATTAATGCAGATTATATACGACAAATCATCAATCTAACACAGACAACGAGTGGTTCTTATCTTCTAATGGCGAGCCTTGATATTTCGAGAAGAAACCTGGCATTGCATGGGGAGGCTATCTTTGAAAAGGTGAAGAAACTATCTCAATATATGCGAGATGAAATCAATGAGATTGGAGATTATTACGCATATTCGAAGGAAATTGTGAATGGAGATAGTGTCTATGATTTTGATACCACAAAGTTATCGGTCAATACCTTGGATCTGGGATTGGCAGGGAAGGAAGTCTACGACATTCTGAGAGATGAGTACGATATTCAGATAGAATTCGGCGATTTGGGTAACTTTCTAGCTTATATCTCAGTCGGTGATAAAAATAAAAACATCGAGAGACTAATTACAGCATTAGAAGAAATCAGGCGTAGACATAAAAAAGAAAAAGTGGGAATGATTGAGAGTGAATATATTTCACCAATTGTTGAGATGTCACCACAACAAGCATTTTGGGGCGAGAAGGAGAGCTTGCCACTAGAAGCATGTGATAACAGGATTTGTGCGGAATTTGTCATGTGTTATCCACCAGGGATTCCGATCTTGGCCCCAGGGGAGCGCATCACGAAGAAGATTATAGAATATATTCAATATTCAAAAGAAAAAGGCTGCTTGATTACAGGGCCAGAGGTGATGGATGCCTCGAGTCTAAATGTATTGGAGGAAACGAGATGATGGATGATTTATGGTACAATGAGTACCACACGAGGAATGTAAAGTTTTCGATTAAAATAGATAAGCAATTGCATAGTGAGAAGAGTGAATATCAACGCATCAGTGTGTTTAAGAGTAAGGAATTCGGGAACTTTCTGACCTTGGACGGAGTGATGATGTTTACCGAGCGAGATGAATTCATCTATCATGAGATGATGGTTCATATTCCAATGGCGGTCAATCCAAATATCAAGAATGTACTGGTAATCGGTGCAGGAGATGGAGGAATCTTGAGGGAACTCAATCAATATGAGACCATAGAAAGCATAGATTTGGTGGAAATAGATGAGAGAGTCATCGAGGTTTCCAAACAATTTCTTCGAAAAACTTCCGTAGGGTTTGATAATCCAAAAGCCAATGTATATATTGACGATGGAATCAAGTTTATACGAAAGGTGCACAACAAATACGACTTAATCATCGTAGATTCTGCGGATGCGTTTGGTCCAGGAGAGGTGCTCTTCACCAATGAGTTTTATGGAAAATGCTACTCGGCTTTAACAGAAGATGGAATCATGGTAAATCAACATGAAAGTCCTTTCTATAAAGGGGAGGCGGTGGAGATGCAGAGAGCACACTCCAAGATTGCACAGAATTTTCCGATTTCAAAAGTATATCAAGCCCATATTCCAACCTATCCTTCGGGGCATTGGCTCTTTGGATTTGCATCGAAGAAGTACGATCCAATTCAGGATGTGGATGGAGACCGTTGGGAAGCATTGAATATTAAGACGAAGTATTATTCGAAATATTTACATCTTGGGGCGTTTTATCTGCCGAAATATGTGGAAGAGATGGTGAAAGAGAATGAATAAAAACATACAGACCTTTATAGGGTGTGAGCGAGACTATGAAGAGGCGGACATTGTGTTATTCGGGGTTCCCTTTGATGGAACGACATCTTTTCGTCCAGGAACAAGGTTTGGACCTTCTGCCATTCGAAGTGAGAGTTTTGGGATTGAGACCTATTCTCCATATTGTGATCGGGATTTGGAAGAAATCAAAGTGTTTGATGGCGGTGATATCGAACTGCCATTTGGCAGTGCCGAGAAGATGATTCAGATGACATATGAGTATACGAAAAAATTATTGAATGATGGAAAGAAACCCTGTGTATTGGGTGGAGAGCACCTGATATCACTCGGTGTCATTCAAGCGATTTATGAAAAGTATCCAGAGGTAGAAGTTGTACATTTTGATGCACATACAGATCTGAGAGATGAATATTTAGGTGAGGAACTGACGCATTCTGGAGTCATCAAACAGGTTTGGAATTTATTGGGAGATGATCGCATTCACCAGTTTGGAATTCGAAGTGGCGAGAGGCATGAATTTATGTTTGCAAAAGAACATACCAACCTCAACAAATTCGACTTAAGCCAGTTCGAAAACACGTTGGAGCGATTGCAAGGAAAGCCAGTTTACTTCACCTTGGACTTGGATGTATTGGATCCAGCATACTTCTGGGGGACTGGAACCCCCGAATCAGGTGGTGTTAGCTTCAAGGAGTTGCTAGAGGCAGTCTTGAAACTTTCTGGACTAAACATCGTAGGGTGTGATATCAATGAACTGGCACCACATTACGATCAAAGCGGTGCATCGACTGCACTAGCATGTAAGATAACAAGGGAAATATTATTACAGATAGGATAAATAGGAGGATATAAAATGGGAAAATGTTTAATTATTGGATGTGGTGGAGTTGCCAGTGTAACCATACACAAGTGCTGTCAAAACAGCGAAGTGTTTGAGGAGATTATGATTGCCAGTCGCACAAAGTCAAAATGCGATGCCTTAAAAGAGAAGTTAGAGGGAACTACAAAAACAAAGATTCAAACAGCTCAGGTGGATGCGGATAACACAGAGGAATTGATTGCCCTAATCAATGAGTTCCAACCAGAAGTAGTACTAAACCTAGCATTGCCATATCAGGATTTGACCATTATGGACGCTTGTCTTGCAACGAAGACACATTACATTGATACAGCAAATTATGAGCCTCTTGATACAGCAAAATTCGAATACAAGTGGCAGTGGGATTATCGCGAGAGATTTGAAAAAGCAGGAATCTGTGCATTATTAGGCAGTGGATTCGATCCAGGGGTGACTAGTGTATTTGCAGCGCATGCATTGAAACATCAATTTGATGAAATTCATTATATCGATATCTTAGATTGCAATGGAGGAGACCATGGTTATCCATTTGCTACGAATTTCAATCCAGAAATCAATATCCGTGAGGTTACGGCAAATGGAAGTTATTGGGAAGATGGGCACTGGGTTGAGACGGAGCCGATGGAGATTAAGCGAGAATACAACTTCAAAGGAGTAGGGGATAAAGACATGTACCTACTTCACCACGAAGAGATTGAGAGTCTTGCGATCAATATACCAAATGTAAAGAGAATTCGTTTCTTTATGACCTTTGGACAAAGCTATCTCACGCATCTACAATGCCTAGAGAATGTGGGCATGACCTCCATCGAGCCAATTATGTATGAGGGAAAAGAAATCGTACCACTGCAGTTTCTAAGAGCGGTATTGCCAGATCCTGCATCTCTTGGACCACGTACAGTCGGAAAGACAAATATTGGTTGTATCTTCAAGGGAATCAAGGATGGACAAGAAAAAACATACTATGTGTATAATATCTGTGACCATCAAGCATGTTATAAAGAAGTGGAATCTCAGGCAGTTTCCTATACCACAGGAGTTCCTGCCATGATTGGTGCCATGCTTGTAATGAACAAAACATGGTGCAAACCAGGGGTATGGAATGTAGAAGAATTTGATCCAGACCCATTTATGGAAGCCTTGAATCAATGGGGATTGCCTTGGGAAGAAGATTTCAACCCAGTATTGGTGGATTAATAGATGCAAAAGGAATTATACGACATAAAAACACCATCCTATGTAGTGGATGAAGGAAAAATAGAAGAGAATCTTAAGGTGTTACGAGAAGTTTCTGAGCGAGCGGGATGTAAGATCCTGCTTGCTCAGAAAGCATTCTCCATGTATCATCTATATCCTCTGATTGGCCAGTATCTAGACGGGGCGACCGCGAGTGGCTTGTATGAAGCGAAGCTAGGTCATGAAGAGATGAAGAAAGAAAATCACGTGTTTTCGGCAGCCTATCGGGCAGAGGAAATGGAGGAGATTTTCACAATCTGTGATCATGTAGTATTTAACTCAATGAACGAGTGGAATCGGTACAAGGATGAGGCAAAGAAGTTTGAGGTAAGCTGTGGAATCAGGGTGAATCCGATGCATTCCACACAAGGCGGAGGAATCTATGACCCATGTTCACCAGCATCTAGGCTTGGTGTTACGAGGGAAAATTTCCCAAACGAGTTACCAGAAGGTGTGGAGGGACTTCATTTCCATACCTTATGCGAACAGAATTCAGATGATTTGGAAACAACGGTTAAGGCGGTGGAAGAGCAGTTCGGTGAATTTCTACCTCAGGTGAAGTGGGTGAACTTCGGTGGAGGCCACCATATCACAAGGGCAGACTATGATCGGGAGAAATTGATTGCAATTATCAAACACATAAAGGAAACATATCAGGTGGATGTATATCTAGAACCAGGGGAAGCAGTCGCTTACTATGGGGGCTATCTAGTGACGACCATATTAGACATCGTCCAGAATGGAATGGAAATATGCATTCTAGATACGTCCGCAGCCTGCCATATGCCAGATGTCATTGAAATGCCATATCGACCACCACTTTATCAAAGTGGAGAGGCGAACGAGAAGAAATATACCTATAAGCTTACTGGCCCAACATGTTTGGCAGGAGATATCATCGGCGATTATTCTTTTGACCAACCATTGAAGATCGGGGATAAACTGATCTTCGAGGATATGGCGATTTATTCTATGGTAAAAAACAACACATTCAATGGAATGGCATTGCCGTCGATTTCTTTGCTGAAAAAGAGTTGTGCTGTGAAGGTGATTAAGGAGTTTGGATACGAAGACTTTAAGATGCGGTTGTAAGCTTGGATAAGGAGTTTGTAGAGGAATATTAGTATAAAAATGCTTTGGGTGATATAATATAAACGTAGAATATTGACAAAACGTACAATTTAGCGTACAATAAATTGTACATACAAAGAAAGAGAGGATTCACTTATGCTAGCGGTTAATTATACTACAATTAGAAGTAAACTTAAGGATTATTGTGATAAAGCAACAGATGACAATGAAACAATTATTGTTACGAGAAAAGATGAGAAAAACGTAGTGATTCTAAGTCTTGAAAAATGGAATGAACTTCAAAAAAAGGCGCGTAATTCAGAATACTTAAATGGCATTGACCGTAGTATGGAACAAGTCAAACAGGGAAAAGTTATTGTAAAAACAATGGAAGAGCTAGAGGCGATGGCGGATGAATAACTCTTTTTCTGATAAGGCATGGGAAGATTATCTGTATTGGCAATTTA
>CAYJFY010000061.1:0-10782 GCA_964369755.1 uncultured Lachnospiraceae bacterium | reverse complement strand
AAAAAGGTGAAATGGAGGGAGAGGTAAAGATGTGTACAATGCTTGATGAAATGGAGCGAGAGGCTGAAAAGCGAGGGGAAGAGCGAGGAGAAAAGCGAGGAATTACAGGAATTATTAAGATATTAAAGTCTATGAATCTTTCAGATGAAGAAATTGTAGGGCACTTGATGAAGCAGATTAACTTGAAGGAGAGAGAGGCTTGTTCTTATCTGAAGAGGCTGTAGTACTTTAGTTCTGATATTTTATAAGAAATGAGACATCATGGAAAGCGAGGATTCTTATGAAACAAATTTTGGAATGTGCCTTGGAACAAATGAAAGCAAGGAAAGCAGTTGTCTTAGCTACCGTGACACAAACAAAGGGCTCTACACCACGAAAGAGGGGAGCAATGATGGTAGTCGGAGTGGAAGGTGTCTTGGTAGGAAGTATCGGTGGGGGTGCACTGGAACATGAGTGTAAGAGTTTGGCGCAATCTATGATTGGACAGGCAAGGGGTGAATATCGTTGGTTTGAGTTGGATAATTCAAAGGCGGGAGCTCTAGGGATGATATGTGGAGGTAGTGCAGAAATACTGTTCACTCCTATTAATGAGATGGAATCAATAGAGGAAGTAAGTTCGATTTATAAAGACGATAAAAGTGAGAATAAAGAAAAATGCTTTTTGAGTCTTAATGTTGAAGAAGTGAGCATTGTTAGTGAAGGGGAAATGAAAAAAGAGCAAACTAGCAGAATTGATATGAGTGATATGAAGAGATTCTACATAGCAATCGAGGAAAAACCAGTCATATATATCTTCGGTGGTGGTCATGTTTCCTTAGAGGTTGCAAAGTTGTTAGATGGTCTGGATTTTCCGTATTATGTAGTGGATGATCGGGATGAATTTGCATGCAAGGAGCGATTCCCAAATGCGAAAAATGTAAGGAAGATAAATTTTAAGGACTTACAGGAGATGAAAGAGGGCGAGATGAATCTGACCATTGGGGCAAATGATGGGGTATGTGTGATGACTAGAGGACATGAAGGTGATGCGGATGTGTTACGTTATGCGCTAGGCACGAAGGCATCGTATATTGGACTTATGGGAAGTAAAAGGAAGAAGATACAAACATTTCAGACATTAATAGAGGAAGGCTATGAAGGTGTGGAGGAGAGAATTATTACACCGATCGGACTTGATATTGGTGCACAGACGCCCCAAGAGTTGGCGATTTCCGTAGTTGCTGAGCTAATCCAATGGAGGAGGGGCAGATTTTGAACGTATTGCTTAGAGGGAAGTTGGAAACAAATTTTATAAATGAATTTGAGGAAATAGTAGAGGGGATACAAGAGGGATCTGGGGAGAAACTGATTGTATCCCTAGTTGGTGGGGGTGGTAAAACCACCATTATGTATGAGCTTGCATCCTATTTTGCTAGGAAGGGCAAGAGGGTAATTGCAACGACGACTACACATATCTTTATACCACAGGAGAAGATATGGGCGAAAAATATGAAGGAAGTAAGGGCTTTGTGGAAGGCGGGCGGATTCGCAGTGGTTGGTAGGCCGAGTGGACAAGAAAAGCTCAAAGTGCTTGTAGAAGGGGAGTGGAAGCTTTTTATGCAAGAGGCCGACATAGTTTTCATAGAAGCGGATGGAGCCAAGGGTTATCCGTGTAAGCTACCAAATGCTACCGAGCCGGTGATTCCACAAGAATCGAATCTTGTAATAGGGGTGATTGGGATGGATGCATTGGGGCGAACATATGAGGAGGTTTGTTTTCGAAGTGAATATGTAGAAGATAGACTAGGGAAGAAACGAAAAGATATCGTTAAGATAGACGATATTTCAAATATGGTATACTCTGAAAATATATTAAAGAAAGAAGTAGGTGATAGACAATTTATATTAGTGTTAAACAAATGCGACGACGAATATAGAGTTGACACGGCGAGAAGGATTGAAAGGAAAATAAATTTTACATAAACTTTACATAACTCCGGTATTGAACTTTACATTTCATCTTTATAATCATATTTGTGCTTAAGAAAATTGGAACTAGCACATTGAATAAAAAAGATTGAATAATAGTTTAAAGGAGAAAATTATGAAAATGAAAAAATTAATCGCATTGCTTGCAGCGACAGCAATGTTAGGGGCAATGGCAGTAGGATGTTCAGCACCAGCAGAAGAGGCAGCACCAGCAGAGGAAACAGCAACAGCAGAAGAGGCACCATCAGAAGAAGCGCCAGCTGAAGAGGCGACAGAAGAAGCACCAGCAGCAGATGTAAGTGGTGTGGTTGCATTATCAGGATCAACATCTATGGAAAAATTAGTTAAGACATATCAAGAAACAATCTTAGAAGTACTTCCAGATGTAGAATTAACAGCAGAGTTTGTTGGTTCATCAGCAGGAGTTGAGCAAGTGCTTTCTGGAACAGTTGATGTAGGAAACGCTTCAAGAAACTTAAAAGATTCAGAAGTTGAAGCGGGAGCAGTTGAGAACATCGTGGCAATCGATGGAATCGCAGTTGTAGTAGATACAGCAAATGAAGTTGCAAATATCTCTATGGATGACTTAGTAGCAATCTACACAGGCGAAATCACAAACTGGTCTGATGTTGAAGGTGGAGCAGATCAACCAATCGTAGTAATCGGACGTGAGGCTGGTTCAGGTACAAGAGGAGCTTTCGAAGAAATCCTTGGAGTAGAAGATGCTTGTGAATATGCATCAGAATTAGATTCAACAGGAACAGTTATGGCACAAGTTAGTGCAACACCAGGTGCAATCGGATATGTTTCATTAGATGCATTGAACGATACTGTAAAAGCACTTAGCTATGAAGGTGTAGAAGTAACAGCTGACAACATCAAATCTGGAACATATACATTAAGCAGACCATTTGTTATGGCAACAAACGGACCAATCGAAGAGCAAAGCGACGTAGTAAAAGCATTTTTTGATTATGTGTTCAGTGCAGAAGGTCAAGCGATTGTAGCACAAGTAGGACTTGTACCAGTAAACTAATAAATCACAGCAAAATCTCACAATGATAAGGAACGAATCTCAATGAAAGAACAATACTCAATTGTTAGAAATCAAAAAGAGAAAGCATTGGTTGAGAAAGTGGCACAGATGGTATTCATCTTCTGTGCCTTTGCTGCGATTTTAGCGGTAGCAACCATTACTTTCTTTATGATTCTAAACGGAACGCCAGCAATCTTTGAAGTTGGCTTGTTTGAAATTTTATTTACAACGACTTGGGCTCCGACAGCGGCAGAGCCACAATTTGGTATCCTTTGGGTTATCTTAACATCGATTTTAGGTACTGGATTAGCGATTTTAATCGGAGTACCAATCGGAATTCTTACAGCAGTATTCATCAGCGAAGTGGCACCAAAAGGATTGGTGAAGATTGTTCAACCAGCAGTAGAGTTACTTGCTGGAATTCCATCTGTAGTATATGGATTGTTAGGGGTTTACATATTAAATCCACTGATGTATAAGTTGGAATTATTTATTTTTGAAGGCAGTGAGACTCACCAATTTACTGGGGGAGCGAACTTGCTATCGGCAGTTATCGTATTAGCGATTATGATTCTACCAACGGTAATTAACGTAAGTACATCATCTCTAAAGGCGGTGCCAGATTATCTACGTTGTGCATCTCTTGCCTTAGGCGGTAGTAAGATACAGACCATCTTCAAGGTAACACTACCTGCAGCAAAATCAGGTGTGATCACAGCGATTGTACTTGGTGTTGGTAGAGCCATTGGAGAGGCCATGGCTATCACCTTAGTTTCTGGCTCTAGTGTAAATATGCCACTTCCATTTAACTCGGTTCGTTTCTTAACAACGGCGATTGTAAGTGAGATGGGATATTCGGCAGATACCCATAGAGAAGTATTGTTTACAATTGGATTGATTCTATTTGTATTCATTATGATGATCAACGTTACGTTGACCAAGATCTTAAAGAAGGGGGAATTGAAACATGACTAAATCACCTTCGATTAATGAAAAAAACAGACGTGTGTCGGATATTATTATGTATGTCCTAATCTACATGGCGGCAGCGGTTTCGGTATTACTGATCGCGGGAATTATCATCTATGTATTTGTTAGAGGTCTCGGGCAGGTGAACTGGACATTCCTAACCACTACTTCAAGTTTCGTATCTGGTACGGTAGGGATTGCAGGAAATATTTTAAATACAGTTATGATTGTAGTGATTACATTATTGATTGCGACACCGATTGGTGTGGGAAGTGCAATCTATCTAAATGAATATGCGAAACCAGGAAAATTTGTTTCTATTATTGAGTTTACAACGGAGACCTTATCCGGGATTCCATCCATTATCTATGGTTTGTTCGGGATGATGTTCTTTGGATATATTTGGGGATATTCCATATTGACAGGTTCTTTGACTTTGATGATTATGGTTTTACCATTGATCACACGGAATACACAAGAGGCTTTAAAGACAGTTCCAGCGAGTTACCGTCAGGGTTCACTTGGAATCGGGGCAACAAAATGGTATATGATTCGTACAGTGCTACTTCCATCGGCTATGCCAGGAATTATCACGGGGGTTATCTTAGCAATCGGAAGGATTGTTGGAGAGAGTGCAGCGCTATTATTTACCGCAGGATCAGAAGGAAAGTTAGCCAAAGATCTTGCTGATTTCTTTGGGAAAATCTTTGAATCAGGCGGAACATTGACCATAGAGTTGTACTTGCGTATGTCAAAAGGTGAGTACGATGTGGCGTTTGGAATTGCAAGTGTATTGTTAGTGGTGGTACTCATCATCAACTTTATCACAAAATACTTGGCACGAAAATTTGATGTGAATAGAAAAGAATAGTTTAGGAGAACGAAATGGCTAAAATAATTGTAAACGATTTGAATTTGCACTATGGTGATAATCATGCACTGAAGAATGTAAATATGGAAATTGAAGAAAAGGGAATCACTGCGTTCATCGGACCATCTGGATGTGGAAAATCTACATTTTTGAAATGTATCAATCGTATGAATGACCTTGTTGATTGTGTGAGAATTGATGGGAAGATTTTACTAGATGGAGAAGATATCTATGCTCCAACAGTAGATACGACAAGACTTAGAAAAAAAGTGGGTATGGTATTCCAACAGCCGAATCCATTTCCGATGAGCATCTATGACAATATTGCTTATGGACCAAGGATTCATGGAATCAAGAACAAATCGGAATTGGATGAGATTGTAGAGCGTTCACTTCGAGGTGCCGCAATTTTTGATGAGGTGAAAGATCGCCTGAAGAAGAGTGCGCTTGGATTATCGGGTGGACAACAGCAGAGAATCTGTATTGCAAGAGCTTTGGCGGTGGAGCCAGAAGTATTGCTTATGGATGAGCCAACATCAGCACTTGACCCGATTTCAACATTGAAGATAGAAGAACTTATGGAAAATCTGAAAAAAGACTATACAGTAGTCGTGGTTACTCACAACATGCAGCAAGCAGCCAGAGTTTCAGATAATACGGCTTTCTTTTTGCTAGGAGAAATGGTAGAATATAACAATACAGAGAAGTTGTTCTCCATACCATCAGACAAAAGAACAGAGGATTATATTACAGGGAGGTTTGGTTGATATGTTAAGAAGTAAATACGAAGCACAACTTATGAAATTAAATGATGAGCTGACACAGATGGGAGAATTTTGTGTAACGGCGATTGTGGATTCTACAGAGGCTCTGAAGACAGCGGATAAGGAGTTGGCGCAAAAAATCATCTTGGAAGATGATGAGATTGACCAATTAGAGAAATCTATCGAAAGACGTTGCTTGAAGCTTTTGCTTAGACAACAACCAGTGGCATGTGATTTGCGTCAGATTTCTGCGACCTTGAAGATGATTACAGATATGGAGCGTATTGGGGATCAGACAGCTGATATTGCTGAAATCATTCTATCATCAGAACATCTGAGAGAGCTTGGAGAAATCAAGAGAATCGAAAAAATGTCGAAGATGGCAGCGAAGATGGTTCAGGACAGCTTAGTGGCATTTACGACTAAGGATCTAGAATTGACAAAAAATGTAATGCAAGCAGATGACGAAATAGATGCACTATATGATGAAGTGAAATTTGCACTCGTGGATTTGATTACAGATGATGTAGACAAAAAGGAAAAATTGCATAAGGAAGTTGCAATTGATCTGATTATTGTTGCGAAATACTTGGAGAGAATTGCGGACCATGCGACAAATATTGCGGAGTGGGTTGAGTTCTCAATCACAGGGGTGCATCCAGACAGTAACGAGACTAAAGGAGAGTAAGAAAGTGATTTTTTGTGTAGAAGACGATAGCAATATAAGAGAATTAGTAGTATACACATTGGAGACAACTGGATTTAAGGCCTTAGGGTTCGAGGATGGAGCAAGTTTTATGAAAGCTTTGGCGTTTGATACGCCAGAGCTTATTTTGCTAGACATTATGTTACCTGGCGAAGACGGGCTGTCAATTCTGAAGAAATTAAAGAGCTCATCAAAGACGAAGGACATCCCAGTTGTTATGTTGACTGCCAAGAGTGGAGAGTATGATAAAGTTATGGGACTAGATGGCGGGGCGGACGACTATGTGACCAAACCATTTGGAATGATGGAGCTTGTTTCTCGTATTAAGGCGGTTCTTAGGAGAAGTGGAAATACGGTAAAGAGAAAGGCAATCGAGTATAAGGATATTCAATTGGATTTTGAACAACATACGGTAATGGTTGCAAATGAAACGGTAAATCTGACACTCAAAGAATTTGAGTTGCTAGAGCGTCTCGTAAGAAAGCCAGGGATTGTTGTGACGAGAGATGCCTTGCTATCAGAAATCTGGGGTTATGATTTCGATGGTGAAACACGAACCATCGATGTACATGTGAGATCCTTGCGTCAAAAGCTTGGAAAGGCTGGGGAGTACATTGAAACAGTTCGAGGCATTGGCTATAAGTTAGGTGGAAAAAATGAAACATAGAATTCAACAGAGCATGGTGCAGATTATCGCAATTACCCTTTTATTAGGATATGGTTTATTTGCAGGCTTGTTATATAGTGAAAACTTACGGATTATGCAGTCAGAAATCAAAACAGAGGCAGAATATATTAGTGTGGCCATGAATTTAAATGGAGAAACATTTCTAGATGAGTTGGAAGGCAATTCATTGAATAGTAGGATTACATGGATTTCAGAAACGGGAGAAGTCTTGTTTGATACACGAGCAGTTGTGAATGAGCTAGAGAATCACGGAAGTCGCAACGAGATTATCGAGGCCATGGAGGAAGGCGTTGGTAAAGATACTAGAGAATCAGAATCTACAGGAGAGTATACCTATTATCATGCGATTTTGCTTGAGGATGGTTCTGTGCTACGGGTTTCGAATACCGTGGAAAGTGTCGTTGACACCCTCTTGAATGTTCTTCCGATGATCCTTCTGTTAGGGGGGATTGTTCTTGTGATTGGGGTTGTCATATCTAGGGCACAAACTCGGAAGCTGATTTATCCGATTAATAATTTGGATGTTGAGAATCCGATGGAAAATGATGTGTATGAGGAGATTACGCCATTATTGCTACGCCTTGAGGAGAGCAATAACATGCGCATAGCAAACGAGTCTATGAGGCGGGAATTTTCTGCAAATGTTTCTCATGAGCTGAAGACACCACTTACATCAATTTCTGGATATGCCGAGTTGATGAGCAATGGCATGGTGAAACAGGAAGACATCGGAAGATTTTCCGAGAAGATACACACGGAGGCAACAAGACTTTTAAGACTAATCGAAGATATCATCAAGTTGTCACGTTTGGATGAAAATGATATTGAGTCGCTAAAAGAGGATGTAGATATTTATGTTCTGGCCAGAGAAATCTGTAGTCGGCTTTCTCTGCAGGCGAAGAAGAAAAAGGTGAATATCAAGATCAGTGGGGAAACGGCCAAGGTCTATGGGGTTCGACAAGTTTTGAATGAGATGATATTCAATATCTGCGAGAATGCAATTAAGTATAACAAAAATGGTGGTAAAGTGGATATATGGGTAGGGGATACCCTTGCTGGTCCCAAAATTGTGATTAGTGATACAGGGATTGGAATTCCAGAGAAAGAACAGGACAGAGTGTTTGAACGATTCTACCGAGTGGATAAGAGCCATTCTAAGGAAACGGGTGGAACAGGGCTTGGATTGTCCATTGTGAAACATGCTGCATTGGTTCATAATGCAGAGATTGCGCTAGAGAGCAAAGAAAATGTAGGAACAAAAATTATCATTCAGTTTTGACAGAACTAAGGAGAGGTGTGCTAGTCACACTTCTTTTTTTTCTACATATGATAAAGTAATAGGTATAGAAGAGAGAATGATTATGCGGATGTGTGAAGTTCGTACGAGGGAAGTAATCAATCTTTGCAATTGCAAGAAATTAGGTTATGTAGTGGATATAGAAGTGGATTTGTGTACAGGGCGCATTCTTGCATTGATTGTTCCCAAGGTGGAAGGTGTGTTGGGGCTGTTTGCAAAAGATACAGTATATGTGATTCCCTATGAATGTGTGAAGAAGGTTGGGGACGAGATTATCTTCGTGGAGATCACAGAGGAAAAATGTATCTCTTGTTGTACAAGGCGCTGATTCCTTTATTTATAAAACACCAATTTCTTGATTTATAAACCACGAATCACTTTATTTAAAAGATGCTGATGAATTTTGTTTTTATTTGACATCTATGCACAGCAGTAATATAATGCTAAGAGCATG
Organism: uncultured Lachnospiraceae bacterium; assembly: GCA_964369755.1. Lineage (GTDB taxonomy): Bacteria > Bacillota > Clostridia > Lachnospirales > Lachnospiraceae > CAUPWF01. Next base: position 2,029 of record CAYJFY010000061.1, on the reverse strand, counting down.
ATGCACGGAAGACTTGAATTTTTAATAATCTAGGGTCTCTAACGGGTGGAATGACGAGTACACCAGCATTGGGGACATTGATTTCTGTAGCAAAGGCGGACGAGGTGTCGGCGGCATATGCAGCCACCGTAAAAAAATTAAATTAAATGCAATAAAATGCACTTCTCGTGCATTATTAAAGTGAAGGGGATGAAAAACATGTTTATAATATTGACGTCAACAATACAAGAAGCCACTTCAAAGTGGAGTGCACCGAAGATTTCCGAACAACTGATTGTAGATATCGGCTATCAGGATATGGAGGCAATGCGAGTGCTCTATGAGGAAACGAATAGTGCGATTTATGGATTTGCATATTCGATTTTGAAGAATCCACAAGATGCACAGGATGTGTTACAAGATACGTTTCTACATATCCATTCATATGCAGCTAGATATAAGTGTCAGGGAAAACCAATGGCATGGATATTTAAAATCACAAGAAACCTAGCGCTTATGAAGATAAGAGATATGAAGAAAACGGATTACCTAGACGGAGAAGAAAACTACACCGATTTTTCAAGTTACTGTTTTACAGAGCAGAGCGAGGACAGGATGATACTAGAAAAGGTGCTTCTAGGTTTAGGAGAAGAAGACAGACAAATCTTAGTGCTACATGCAATTAGTGGATTAAAGCATAGAGAAATTGCAGTGATTATGGATATGAATTTATCGACGGTGCTTTCGAGATATAATAGAACAATCAAGAAGGTAAAAAAAATATTAACGGAGGTGGAGAATCATGACGAATGAAAACATACACGAAAAAATAAGAAATGCGATTGAGTCTACTAGACCAGATCATGATTTTGAAGAAATTCTCCGTTTGTGTTCTGAGAACAGAAAGGTGAGAAAAATGGAAAACTTACAAACAAAAAATAAAAATATGAAGAAATTTATTATGCCAAGTATGGCAGCAGCAATGTTGGTAATCGTAGCGGGGATATTTGGATACAATGGCTATATGGATTCACCATACTACACATTGGGAATGGATGTAAATCCTAGTTATGGAATCGTAGTATCTAGAGATCAAGAAGTAAAAGAAGTTTCAGCGAAGAATAGTGATGCAGTAGCAGTATTAGAAGGAATGGATCTAGAAGGGACAAAAGTAGATGTTGCACTGAACGCAATCATCGGATCTATGTTGCAAAATGGATATGAAAAAGAAGACATCGCTTCGGTATTGCTTACATTAGAAGGTGAGAATGTAAGTGCAGAGGTACAAGCAGAAGTAATCAAGCAAATCGAATCTTTCCTAGAAAGTGGAAACGATGAAACATCGGTTTTATTCCAAAATGTTACTACAAGTGCAGAACTAGAGCAATTTGCAGCAGCGAATAATATTTCAGTTGGTAAGGCAAACATTATCCAAAATATTATGGCAAGTGATAACACATTGTTACTAGAAGATTTACTACGATTAAATATCAACCAGTTGAGTTTATTAGCAGAAAAAGAGGCACGTAACCTAGGTGATGATGTAGTAGAATTTGGAACTGCAAAGGCAGAGAACTATGTTTTGAAGGATGCGGCATTAGAAGCAGCCCTAGCATCGCTCGGAAATCCTGAATTGGCCATGACAGACTCAGAAATAGAGTTTGATGTGGAAGATGGAAAAATGGTTTATGAAATCGAAACATTGGTAAATGGAGTAAAATACGAGTTTGTAGTAGATGCAACAACAGGCGCTGTGCTAAAAACAGAAATGGACGATGATGACATAGATGACGATGACATGGATGATGCTGCGGATGACATGGACGATGATGCAGACGACTTAGATGATGATGCAGACGATCTAGATGATGACGCGGACGACATGGACGATGATGACGATGATGATGACGATGATGATGACGATGATGATGCAGTGGCAAGCCAACCAGCACCAGCAAATTTAGATGATGATGATGACGATGATGATGTAGCAGTAAGCCAACCAGCACCAGCAAATTTAGATGATGATGACGATGATGACGACGATGAT
>CAYJFY010000060.1:0-11819 GCA_964369755.1 uncultured Lachnospiraceae bacterium | reverse complement strand
AGTTTATTGTTGCTATTCACATATTGTAATTTCAAGCAACGTCAAGTCGGGTGATTGTCCAGTTATCTGCAGAATCTTCAGAATGGATAACAATTGAATCATGAAATACGCAATTAAAAAGGCTAGTTATAGGGAAAAACTATAGCTAGTCTTAAGTTTTATGTATTTTACAAAGAAATCAATTTTCTTATAATCATCTCATAAATAAAAAAAGTGAGGAAATTATTATGAATAAAAAATATCGTTTTGAAACATTACAATTACATGCAGGACAAGAGGAAGCAGATGCTACAACGGGAGCAAGAGCAGTACCTATTTATCAAACAGCAGCTTATGTGTTTGAGGATTGCAAACAAGCAGAAGATCGATTTGCCTTAAAAGAAAGTGGGAATATTTACAGTAGATTAACAAATCCGACACAGAGCGCCTTTGAAGAGAGAATTACGAGCTTAGAAGGTGGAGTGGCTTCCTTGGCAGTGTCATCAGGATCTGCAGCCATTTCTTATACGATACAGAACCTAGCAGGATCTGGAGATCATATTATAGCAGCAAAAAATATATACGGTGGAACGTTTAACCTATTCGCAAATACACTTCCAGCTTACGGCATTACAACAACATTTGTTGATGTTTTCGATTTGGAGAAAGTGGAATCAGCGATTCAAGAGAACACAAAAGGAATCTTTATAGAAAGCCTCACGAACCCACATTCACTTGTGGCGGATATAGAAGCGATTGCAGAGGTTGCTCATAAGCATAAAATTCCATTAATTGTAGACAACACTTTTGCGACACCATATTTAATCAGACCGATTGAGTATGGAGCAGATTTTGTGGTTCATTCGGCAACAAAATACTTAGGAGGACATGGCACAACTTTAGGTGGTGTGATAGTGGATAGCGGAAATTTTGATTTTATAGCATCTGGAAAATTCCCAGCTATTGTGGAACCAAGTCCGAGTTACCACGGATTAAGCTTTGCCGAAGCGGTAGGAAGAGCTGCATTTGTCACAAGAATTAGAGCGATTCTTTTACGAGACTTTGGCGGTTGCCTCTCTCCATTTCACTCATTCTTCTTCTTACAAGGATTAGAAACTTTATCACTACGTGTAGAAAGGCATGTTGAGAATGCACTAAAAGTGGTTGATTACTTGAAAAATCATCCAAAGGTTGAAAAAGTCAACCATCCATCGGTAGCAGAGGACGACAAACAGAAAGAATTATATGGGAAATACCTTCCAAATGGTGGTGGTGCGATTTTTACTTTTGATATAAAAGGAACAGAGGTGCAAGCAAAAAAATTTATCGATAGCTTAGAGTTATTTTCTCTATTGGCAAATGTGGCGGATGTGAAATCACTGGTAATTCACCCAGCATCGACTACACATTCTCAGCTATCAAAGAGTGATTTATTGGATCAAAAGATTAAAACGACGACGATTCGATTATCAATCGGAACAGAAAACATTCAAGACATTTTAGAAGATATCGAGAATGCATTTGCTCAAATATAAAAAAGATTGTATGATAGAAGAGTGATTACAGAAGGGAGGTCTAGATGCAGAATTTAAAGATAAAATTTGCTGATGTTTGTAGATATTTAGGATGTACAGAGGCAAGTGTGGACTTAGAGACCTCCGACGAGATAAAAAAAGCAGCAGAAGAGTTACAGAAAAAAATTGTTGTAAAGAAAGTTCATAAAGAATTTCAAATAGAGGAAAAGGGAAGAGAGATTCAACTAATCAATACCACACTAAAACTAGAAGGAAAGAGCGCAAGTGAATTGTTGAGGGATTCGAATCGGTGCATACTAATGGCAATTACATTAGGAGAAGAAGTGGAGTTTTTACTTCGGAGATTACAGGTGCTAGATATGAGCAAGGCTGTCATTATGGATGCCTGTGCCAGTAGCATGATTGAGAACTGCTGTGATGCGTACGAAGAAGAGATAAGAGAAGCGTATCGAATGCAAAAAGTCTATTTTACGGATCGTTTTTCTCCAGGCTATGGAGATTTAAAGTTGAATCTACAAAGATCAGTGTGCAAATTACTAGAAACAGATAAAAAAATAGGTGTTGCTGCTACATCAGATGGAATTATGATCCCTCGAAAATCGATTACGGCAATAATAGGAATTGCAAAACAGCCACAAAAAATGAGAATCAAGGGTTGTGCATATTGTGATATGAAAGAATATTGTGACTACAGGAAGAGAGGTAAGGTCTGTGACTGATTTATTTACAAAAGATTTTACAATTTTAGATGGGGCTACTGGAACTATGCTACAACGCAATGGATTAAAGTTGGGTGAAACGCCAGAGGTGCTTAATTTTACAAGAGAAGAATTGATAATAGAGGCTCATAGAGCATACTTAGAGGCTGGATCAGACATTGTTTATGCGAATACCTTTGGCGCGAATCGGCATAAGTTAGAAGGTTGTGGATATACGGTAGAGGAAGTGGTAAAAAAAGCATTAGAAAATGCAAAAACAGCCACCAAATTTTATAATGCAAAAGTGGCTCTTGATATAGGGCCTATTGGAGAGCTGTTAGAACCTTCTGGAGTGCTTTCTTTTGAGGAGGCTTACGATGTCTTTCGAGAAATTGTGGTAGCAGGAAAAGAAGGAGGTGCAGATTTAGTTGTCATAGAAACAATGACGGATCTATATGAGGTGAAAGCAGCAGTTTTAGCAGCGAAAGAGCATTCCGATCTACCAGTTTTTGTGACCATGACATTTGAAGAGAATGGAAGAACCTTCACTGGTGTTAGCATTGAGGCAATGGCAACAACATTACAAGGATTAGCAGTGGATGCTATGGGAATCAATTGTTCGTTGGGACCAAAGGAGATTTTGCCACTCATTGAGAAACTGGCAACGCAGACGACACTGCCATTGATTGCAAAACCAAATGCTGGGTTACCAGATCCCCAAACTGGACGATATAATATAAATGCCAAAGAGTTTGGGGTATTGATGAGAGAGTATGCAAAAGCAGGAGTAAAGTTTCTCGGTGGTTGTTGCGGAACCGATGATAAGTTCATTAAAGAGGTTAGTAATCAAATACAAGGAGTAAAGTATAGCAGACAGATTCCTAAATTGAAGACTAGATTTTGCTCTAGTTCAAAGGTGGTAACGGTAGATGGAGTGAAGGTGATTGGGGAGCGGATTAATCCCACAGGAAGAAAAGCGTTTGCCCAGACACTACGGGATGGGAATATTAACCTAGTACTAAAAGAGGCGATAGGACAGGTTGAAGCAGGAGCAGATATTTTGGATGTCAATGTAGGAGTGCCTGGACTTGCAGAAGCAGAGCTGTTGCCATCTGTTGTAAAGGCGATACAAGGAGTTACAGATGTACCTCTTCAAATAGATTCTTCGAAGGTGGAAGCCTTAGAAGCTGGGTTAAGAGTATATAATGGGAAACCGATACTGAACTCAGTAAACGGTGAAGTTGATAACATGAAAAAAATCCTGCCCCTTGCTAAAAAGTATGGAGCGGCTATTGTCGCACTTACCATTGATGAAGAGGGGATACCTAAGACGGCTAAAAAGAGAGTGGAAATTGCAAAAAAGATCTTAAATGCCGCCTTATCATATGGAATAGCAAAAGAAGATGTTTTGGTTGATTGTCTAACGCTTACTGTATCCGCACAACAAGCAGACTGCTTTGAGACCTTAAATGCGATGAAGGAAATCAAAGAAGAATTAGGATTGGAACTCGTGCTTGGAGTGTCAAATATTTCCTTTGGGATACCAAATCGAGCATTGATGAACCAAACCTTTTTGATTACAGCTATGAATTATGGTCTGACATTACCAATTATTAATCCAAATAGCCAAGGGTTAATGGATGCCATCAGTGCATATCAAGTACTAAACTGCAAGGATGAGGGAAGTCGAGAATACATTCATAGATTCTCGGCAGAGCAAACTAAAGAGCAAGTGGCGGTTAAATTGGAGCTTACTATTGAAGAAGCGATTCTAAAAGGATTAGATGAAGATGTGAAAATGCTCACGAAACAACTATTGCAAGAGGAAGAACCGCTTCATATTGTGAATCAAAGGTTGATTCCGGCGTTAGACCAGGTAGGGATAAAATTTGAAAAGGGAGAATTATATCTACCACAACTGTTGCGAAGTGCAAATGCTTCTTGCTGTGCATTCGAACAGATTAAGCAAGTAATTGCGAAAGATGCAAAAGAAAGCGTGTCAAAAGGTAAGATTATTCTTGCTACAGTAAAAGGGGATATTCATGATATTGGAAAGAATATCGTAAAAGTCATATTAGAGAATTATGGGTATCAAGTTATAGATCTAGGGAAAGATGTGAGTGGCGAAAGGGTGATAGAAGTAGCCAAAGAAGAGAATGTAAAATTAATCGGATTGTCTGCCTTGATGACAACAACGGTGGAGAGTATGCGAGAAATTATTGAACAGATTCGAAAGTCGAAACATGAGTGTGAAATTATGGTAGGTGGAGCAGTTTTAACTCCTGAGTATGCTAAGAAAATCGGAGCAGATTACTATGCTAAAGATGCGAAACAATCTGCGGATATTGCAAAGGAAGTATTAAGTAAATGAATGTGAAAGAGTATTTAAAAGAAAATATCCTATTATTTGACGGAGCTACCGGAACTTATTTTTCATCTATATATGAGGATACAATGTATCGATGTGAGTTTGCGAATATTACTAATCCAAACTTGATAAAAGAAATTCACACTAGATATCTTCAAGCTGGTGCAAAAGCAATAAAAACGAATACTTTTTCAGTAAAAAGTTCAAATGAATTCTCTAAGCGAGAGATCATTGAAGAGGGGTATAAAATCGCATGTGCAGCAGCAGAAAAATTTGACGCATTTGTATTTGCAGATATTGGATATATAGGGACGAAGATAAATGAGGATAAGTTCTTAGAGTACAAAGAAATTGTGGATGTCTTTCTCGACTTAGGTGCCAAGAATTTCTTGTTTGAAACCCTGGCAGATGATGAAGGAATTGTTGAAATAGCAAACTATATAAGGGAAAAAGACAAAGAATCGTTTATGATTGTATCCTTTGCAATCAGTGCGGAGGGAGTGACGGCAAATGGAAAATTTGCCCAATCGTTATTACGAAAATACAATGAAGTTGCGAGTATAGATGTTGTTGGGTTTAATTGTATCTGTGGCCCCCTACATATTAACAGAGTCTTGCAAACAGTAGAGATGCCTGAGAAAAAAATGGTGACGATTATGCCAAATGCAGGTTATCCAACAATTCTTGGAAGCAGAACAAGCTATGGAGATAATCCAGTATATTTTGCAAATCAGATGATGGAGATTTTGAAAAATCCTGTTCAAATCATAGGAGGATGCTGTGGGACGACACCAGATTTTATCCGTGAATTGAAAGGCTTGCTAGATCATCATAAGCAACAGGTAGACAGCCCTCAAAGAAAGTATACGAAAGATACGAAAAAAGTGATTCGGGTAAATCGATTCTATGAGAAGCTTAAAAAGAATGATAAGCCGATAGCAGTGGAACTGGATTCCCCTTTGGTTGATGACGTAAAGAATTTTATGAGAAATACAGAAATGTTAAAAAAAGTAGGGGCAGATATGATTACAATTGCGGATTGTCCAGTAGCAAGAGCGAGGATGGACAGTAGTTTACTAGCTTGCAAAATCAAAAGAGAAGTTGGGATGGATGCGATGCCACATCTCACTTGTAGAGATCGTAATATTAATGCTTCTAAGGCGCTATTGCTTGGGTTAAGTGTAGAAGATGTGAATAACGTCTTAATCGTAACAGGAGACCCAGTGCCCTCTGCGTTTAGAGATGAAGTAAAAACGGTATTTCAGTATAACTCTAGTGTATTGATTAATCATATCAGTAACCTAAATGAGACCATCTTCTCATCCCCGTTTTACTTATATGCAGCACTGAATCTAAATGCGGTCAATTTCGATGTCCAATTAAAAACGGCACAAAAAAAAGAAGAAAGTGGGGCAATGGGATTTTTCACACAACCAGTGCATAGCGAAAGAGCGATTGAAAATCTAAAAAAGGCAAAAGAAATACTTTCGGTACCGATAATGGTAGGGATAATGCCAATTGTGAGTTATAGAAATGCGAACTTTATGAATAATGAAGTTCCAGGAATCGTTGTTTCAGAAGAGATTATAAAATCCTATGAGGGAAAAACAGCAGAAGAGTGTGGTGAAATAGCAGTGAAGATTTCCTGCGATATTATTGACAAGGTAGAACCTTATGCGGATGGATTTTACTTGATTACTTTATTTGGTAAAATTGAACCTGTATGCAAAATTATAGAGTACATCCAAAGAGATAAATAGTATTTTGGGTTTTTGATCATGTAGGGTTATTAGAAAAATCAATGTAAGTCAGTAAGAGTGTTTGTGAAGCAGAACAACAACGGACAAATTTGTCTGTACGGATAAAAATATCCATAATTGTTTTTCCTGAATAATCTGATATTATGAATACATAAATTATTAATCACAAGAAAGAGGTAGTGTGAAAAATAAAATTTTTCACACGGCAATTTGCCCCTTGTGGGTCAAAGTTGCCAGACAGTGAGAAAGGGAAGGTTATTATTATGACAGGAAAAGAAATGATAAAAAACAGAAGAAGTATTAGAAAATACAAAGATGAGATAGTATGTCGTGAAGTGCTAACTGAGCTTATGGAAACGGTTAAGTTTACGCAGTCTTGGGCGAATTTTCAAGTAGCAAGATATACATTTATCCAAAATCCAGAAACACTCACAAAATTGATGAATGAGGGTGTGAATGATTTTGCATACAATGTTAATACACTTAAAGAAGCAAAAAACGCATTAGTTTTAAGTTTTGTGAAAGGTAAAAGTGGGAAGCTTGATCCAGACGGTGATGACTATGCTACTACATCTGCAAATGTATGGGAAGTATTTGATGCGGGTATTGCTTGTCAAACCTTCTGCCTTGCAGCACATGAAATGGGAATTGGTACTTGTGTTATGGGGATTATTGCAGTTGAAGAGATAAAAAAAATAGCAGAACTCCCAGAGGAAGAAACGGTAGCGGCACTTATAACTTTTGGATACCCAGATGAAGAAGTAACTTCAACTACAAGAAAAGAAGTTTCGGAAATTGTTCGTTTTAAATAAAACTTAAACTATAATGCCGATCTGGAAGGGTGGGCATTTGTTGTTATATAAAGAAAAATTTTTTCAGTAAGGTGGAATTATTAGATAATAAGGCAGGTTATCTTGTCTATACAGCAGATAGTGCAAGGAAGGCATTGGAATTATTAAGTGTCACTCCTAATCTTATCCTACTTGATATAAATATGCCCAAGAAGAATGGATTGGATTTTTGTCAATTGATAAGAGAGCATGTATCGTGTCCGATTATTTTCCTTACGGCTAAAGTGGAAGAACAAGATGTTATAAAAGGTTTGTCGGTAGGCGGAGATGATTACTTTCTCAAAATGCAGGAATGGTTTTTGATAGAGGGTCTATGTATGAAAAATTGTGGGGGTATGAGCATGAGGGAGATAGCATTGTGATAAAAGAACATATTCGGAAAATAAGGAATAAGTTAATTCGGTATACGGATATAAATTATATCGACTAGTGGGAACAATAGTAAGTGCAATTGCTTTGGGAAGTGTTGGATTCTTGGCAGCTATATTAAGTAATTCAGTTATTGTAGGATACTTGGTGTCAATGGGGTGTTTTTTGTTTCATCTACTCGGCAATATATCAGAAGAAAACATTTTGTTTTTATTCTCTATGTCGAAGGGAAATTATCAGATGAAAATATGGTTAATCTGTGTTAGTGTAGTAATGATAATAGCAGCAGTGTTTTATAAAGAGAAGATTTATTCAAAATAAAATGATTCAGGGACGGAGGCATTTGATATGTTTATTCTGAGATAGGGCGGTTTTTTTCTTGCCTTTTAAACACAAAATGATATGATTGACTCTAGATAAACCAACTCTAGATAAACCAACTCTAAAGTTACTTTATTTGAAGTTGGTTGAAGGGTTGCTATTTAAATTTGCTATTCAAAAGAAGTTACAAAGTTATCATCCCATCAAAGATTGATTTTTGAGCAAATGTGTAGAGTGGATTTGTTGTATTATGCTTGCTCGATTACTGATGTTCAAAACAACTTCTCCCTTCAATGGGATTACCCAACTTGAAAGGTCATATTTCAAATTTTATATCCGTTAACTGGAAAAATTCTATGAATAGCAAACGTATATGGCTGGATTTTTTCGATATGGATATGATATAATCAGTTCAGATTATTATTGAAAAGGAAGAAGATGCATATGATAAAGGCAATTATATTTGATTTAGATGGAACACTTTTAGATACACTAGCAGATATTGTAATCTCTGCGAATACAGTTCTAGTTGAACATGGGTTTGAACCGCATGACTATGATAACTACAAAAATTTTATAGGAAATGGAGCACATGTTCTGATACAGAAGGCAACTGGTAGTGAAGATCCAGATATAGTTGATGAAGTGTTGGCTGATTATTTGACATATTACAATGAACATAGTACAGATAAAACAACTCCATATGAAGGAGTTATGGAGGTGTTGAAAGCTTGTCAGGAAAAATCCATTCCGATTTCTATTGTGAGTAATAAGCCTCATGCGTCTACAGTTAAGGCAGTGAAGCATTATTTTAGCGATGTCGAATTTTTTGCGATAGAGGGGCAGAGCGAAGGTGTTCCTACAAAACCTGATCCTACAAAGGTTCTTCGCATCTTAAACGATTTAAAGGTATTACCAGAAGAAGCACTCTTTATTGGAGATAGTAATGTGGATATGATGACTGGACAGAATGCGAAGGTTCCTACCATTGGATGTTGTTACGGTTTTCGGGGGCGTAGAGAATTAGAAGAAGCAAAAGCTGATATGCTAGTAGAGTCACCAATTGAAATATTGAATTATTTATAGGATAAATACAAGTGGAGGAATGGGGTAATTGAAGAATAAATTATTGAATGTGGTGGTGTGTATCTTGTGTGCGTGTCTGTTATCAGGGTGTATGCAATCTGGTCAAGAGGAACAAGAGAACAGCACGGAAGTGGTGAGAAAAAGCGAGGGGAAAGCAGAATCTGTAGCCGTGGGAGAGAAACTAGCTGTCATTGAGAAAGATTTTGGTAGTTATAATATACCAAATAATTGGTATGAGGATACGGAATTTATGGATAATGCAGTTTCCTATATAAAAGATGGAACAACACTTAGTGAACCATTTGATTGTGTGGTTGTATATGCAGATGTGAATGTATATACAGCGGAAGATCATGAAGTGTTTCGTGATGCGATTGTACAACAATTGCCGAGTCAACTACCAGAAGGGAGTGAATTGGTAGGTGAGGGAATTTATACAGAGCAAGGGTATCATTGTTATGTGTTTGAAATCGTATATGCGGAGAACCCATACCCAGAAGCAGGAGAAGAATATCATCGGAAGATAGCCTATATTGTGGGAGAGAAAGAGCACTGTATGGTAGAAGAAATTTGGTTTGGAGAAGATGCTGAGAGCCATGAAGTATTTCAAGGGATCCTAGATTCATCTGTTTGGAATGAAGAATAAATAAAAAAATAATATTTGTCTTGACTTTATACTAGATATATAGTTTACAATCATCATGAAATAAGGAGGTATCTTGAGATAATAGTTGAGAGGAGAGAATGATATGAAAATCAAAGAGGTAGAAGAACTAACAGGTATTACAGCACAAAATATTCGTTTTTATGAGAAAAAAGGATTATTAACACCAGAGCGTGAGAATAATATGTATCGTCAATATACGAATAATGATATTCTGCACCTGAAACAAATAAAGTTATTAAGATTATTAGGCGTTCCGATAAGTGATATTTTACTAGTACGAGATGGGGAAGTGAGTTTTGCAAGATTACTTGAAGTTCATGGCAATGCTATCGCAAAAAAACAAGAAGAATTTAGGCATATAAATAAAATTTGTAAGCAAATTCGGAAAGAATCAACAACTTTTGGGGGATTAAACCCAGACAAATACTTAGATGAAATTGAAGTACAAAACACACTAGGTATTCAATTTTTCAAAATAGTAGAAGATTTCAAGGAAAAGATATGTCATTATTTACCACCAAACCCATCATTTATTATTGAACCAAAAGAGCCTGTGATGAATAAATATGATTTTACAATGGAGATCTTAAGGTATTGCGAGGATAAAGATAAGAAGGTATTTATCTTAAAAGAGAGTATGATTCCGACGGTTGAAATAGATGGAGTTCGCTATAGATGTCAATTGGAACTTCCGCATTATTTGAATTTACCATTTCCTTTTTCGGCTTTCTTTTATGTTACGAAAACCTTTGGCTATCGATTTATTAGTGTGTATAAGTATGATGATACAATATATGAAGTAGATGAAATAGAGAGTGGTGAAAGATTAGAAGATGAATAATAGATATAAAAAATAATAGCCCTAAGACATTGCCTTAGGGCTATTATTTTTTATTTATGGAATTGGATACTTGGAATCGTCTCTTTGATTTTTGCAACCAATTCTTTTGTAGCTTGAGCTGGGTTATCGGCCTTCATAATTGCAGATACGACAGCGATTCCATCGATTGGACTATTACTTAGGATATCAATATTGTCTTTGTTTAGTCCGCCGATTGCGACCACTGGGATTGGCACAGCTTCGCAGATCTGATTTAGCACAGCAACATCGGTTAATACCGTAACAACCTTTGTGGTAGTTGGATAGATGGCACCGGTTCCGATGTAGTCAGCTCCATCCTTGTAAGCTTGGATTGCATGTTCTACTGTTTTCGCAGTAGCACCCACAATCTTGTCTTTGCCGAGTAGTTTACGTGCGTATGCCACTGGAATATCATTGGCACCGACGTGAACACCACCTGCGTCGATGGCTAGAGCGATATCGATTCTGTCATCTATGATAAGTGGAATATCATAGTGGTCAGTTATTTGCTTTACTTTTAGGGCTAGTTCTAAATATTTTCTACCACTGTCTGTTTTTTCTCTTAGCTGTAAAAATGTAACTCCAGATTTACATGCCTCTTCAATTGTCTTTAGAAAACTTTCTTCGCTGTGATAGGTACTGTCTGATACGAGATATAATGAGATGTCAAATTTCATAGGTTCACTTCCTTTATATTTAATTTATTTCTGATGTCTGCTTCATTCATTGTACAGATATTATCGAGAAGATTCAAGCGAAATGTGCCACTTCCTCTGTTAGTCTCTGAAAGTTCTCCTGCTATTCCAAGAGTAGCGGTGGCAAGAATGCTTGAAATCAAAGCATCTCCTTGTGACAAATAGGTGGCAATCATTACATTTAGCATACAACCAGTTCCTGTGATATGCGCAAGCATAGGCACACCATTTTTGATGAAATATGCCTTTTCTAAGTAGAGAATCAAGTCTTCTACACCAGATGCTAGGAGGACACAGTTGTGTTGCTTCGAGTAAGCTGAGAAAGCTTGTAGAAGTACGGTATCAATCACATCATCACTGGAAGCATCGACTCCCTTGGAATTGGTTTCAAGCCCAAGTAGTGCTTTTAACTCAGAGAGGTTTCCCTTGATTACGATTGGAGAATACTTAGTAATGTATTCTTTGGCCAAATTCATGCGCAAAGAGCTACAGCTTACTCCCACTAGGTCGATAATAGAAGGGATGTGGTTATTGGATGCAACTTCTCCAGAGAGTAAGATGGACTTCATTCTAGCATCAGTAATATTTCCAAGATTTATAGCGAGTGCATCTGCGCTTCTAGTAATTT
>CAYJFY010000059.1:0-12137 GCA_964369755.1 uncultured Lachnospiraceae bacterium | reverse complement strand
TTCAACGATTTCAGGAATATCTTCTTCCTTTACCATTGCATAGAAACTTGCTTCTGGGTAAACAATCATGATTGGTCCTAAAGCACATAGACCATGACATCCTGTTTGTACAACAGAAACTTCATCTTTTAACCCTACTCTGTCTACTTCTTTTTGTAGAGTTTCCATAATTTTAACGCTTCCGGAGGAATTACAACCAGTTCCACCGCAAACTAATACATGTGAACGATACATATCTGCCTCCTTATTTTAGATCTACGGAATTTAAAGTATAGCCCTCAACTATGTTACCGCCAATTAGGTGACGATTAACAACTTCGGCAGCTTTATCCGGTGTCATTTTTACATAAGTAACTTTTTCTTTTCCTGGTTCCATTACTTCAACAATTGGCTCGTATTGACATAGGCCGATACATCCTGTTTGAGTAACTGAAACTTTTTGAACTAATCCTTGCTCTTGTACCAATTCTGCTAAAGTGTTTAGTACAGGTCTAGCTCCACAAGCGATTCCACAAGTAGCCATACCAACAACTACACGTGTTTGCTCATGATTTTCGCTACGAAGACCAACTTGGCCTTGCATTTTCTCACGAATTGCCTTTAATTCTTCAAGACTTTTCATCGTTATCCTCCAATCCTAGGTGCGCACTAATACAGGGCACCATTATCTACTTCAAGTTTATTTTCGACTAAGTAACTCTTAATGTAATTAGATACATCGGGTGTGTCAAATGGCACATCTCCGAGAATTTCACGAAACTCTCTGGTATCTAATATAAACGAATTCTGATTATATTCATATTTATATATGAAGTCAGTATCCGGGTGATAGACGATCAGGTTATGTATACTAGAACTGATGTCGCCCATCGGCATTCTATCGATATGAGATAGAACAAACGTAGTCTTCACCGTTGTTCCAACACCGAGTTCTGATTCGATAGAAAGAGAACCACCGGTTGCCTCGGCTGCAAACTTGAAAAATGGAATTCCAAGTCCAACCCGCCGCGTTGTTCGACTGGTGAAGAATGGATCGCTGATCTGTTTCAGCTGATCCTCTGACATTCCACAACCATTATCTACGATTGTAATCGTCAGCAAATCTGTTTCTGTATTTACAAAGACACTAATCTCTACTAAAGTCGCATTGGCTCTAGTAGAATTTTCCGCTATATCCAATACATTTAATGAAAGTTCGGTCAACATACAGCTTATTTGTATTTCGCTAAGATGTCAGGAATTTCATCAGGTAATAGACGTCCATAAACGTCTTCGTTAATTAGCATAACTGGTGCTAGTCCACAAGCACCTACACAGCGACATGAATCCAATGAGAATTTTCCATCAGCTGTACACTCGCCATTAGCGATTCCTAATTCTTTCTCTAGTCTTGTTACAAGGTCACCTGCCCCCTTAACGTAACAAGCTGTACCAAGACAGACTGAAATCTGGTACTCTCCTTTTGGTTGTAGTGCGAATTGTGAATAAAATGTAGCAACACCATATATTTTTTCTAGCGGAATATTAGTTTCGTCTGAAATCATAGTTTGCACTTCGATTGGTAAATAACCATAAATCTCTTGTGCGCGTTGCATAATAGGCATCAATGAGCCTTGTACATCTTTCAACTCTGCAATTGCTGCTTTTAACAGTGATTCTTGTTCCGGAGTTCCAGCAAAAGGAACTTTCTCCGTAGTACAATTACAAGCCATTTTTTGTTTCCTCCTTAATTTTGTTATTTTATTGTCATACACTTGATTGTAGCATATATTCACAAAAAAATCTATAAGAAAATACTTTTTGTATACAAAAATTGGCAACTGAATAGTTACCAAATTTTTGCAATCATTATATTTACTTATCCATTGATTAAATCCTGTAATAATTGTGGGATTTTCTCGTTCATTGTTTCGTTGTTAAACTGGCAAGTACCAACCGCTTTGTGGCCGCCACCACCGTATTTTAGTAGTAGGCTTCCTACATCGATGGTTGCCGTGCGGTTCAATACGGAGTATCCGACTGCACAGCTGCAGCCTTCGCCACCACGTCCGCTTACTATCCATGCTGAGATGTTTTGCTCTGGGTACATGCTATATATTAGGAAACGATTTCCAGTGTAAATAGGATCTACACCGCGCAAGTCGCTGATGATGACATCGCCTTCTACGCGTGTATACTTGCGAACCATTTCGATAAATTTCTCGTTTTGCTCCCAGTAGATTGCAACACGTTCTTTTACATCGGATAGTTCCATGATCTCTTCGATTGACATTGTGATACAACAATCAATCAATTTCTCCATTAAGGCATAGTTTGGAACTGTGAATTCACGCCAGCGACCTAGACCAGTTCTTGGATCCATCAAGAAACCAAGTAGCACCCATCCTGATGGGTTTTGAATCTCATCGATGGTTAATTGTGCAGCATCTACCTTGTCCACGGCTTCCATCATAGGCTCTAGGTTCGGGAATTTCTCCGCACCGCCATAGTATTCATAGATGATGCGGGCACAAGAAGGGGCAAGACGGCTTTCGCCTTCGTATTTTCCCTCTAATTCATTTCTCTCGTGCTCACTTGAATGGTGGTCGAACCAAAGTCCGCAACCTGGTACGTAAGGAACGTTTGCCAAACAATCGTCTGGACCGATTTCAATCAACCCGTCTTGTAGGTCTTTTGGATGTACGAACTTCCAATGGTCGATGATTCCTGCCTCTTTGAGTAATGCACCGCAAGCAAGTCCATCAAAGTCTGAGCGTGTAATTAATCGCATAATATAAATCCTCCTTTTAAATCAATCAAAAATATCCGTATAGTCACATTGTATCAAAACATTTCTACAATAACAAGCAAAGAAATGAATGTATGTTGATAAATTTCAAATTCAATGATATTCTATACATAATGACTAAAAAAATGCGATGAGGAAAGGTGAAGTTTATGAAAGTAAAAGAAATTCAAGAGATATTGAATGCAGAGATTTTAGTGGGTGAAGACCAGTTAGATCAAGTGATTTTAAGTGCCTGTAGTTCGGATATGATGAGTGATGTTTTAGCTTTTTCGAAGAACCAATCGGCTCTATTGACAGGGTTATGTAATCCGCAAGTAATCCGTACCATTGAGATGATGGATATGGAATGTGTAATATTTGTTCGTGGGAAGACTCCAAATGAGACGGTGCTCGATATGGCGAAGGAGCGAGGGATTGTTGCGATGGTGACAGAGCATCCGATGTTTACGGCGAGTGGGCTTCTCTATTCAAAGGGGATTAGTGGAGGAACAAAAAATGAATGATGAAATTGTACTAAATTATACAGTGCTCACTGAGGATTTTACGCGTGCAGGAGAGGCGAGCAGTGATGTGAAGAGCAAGCTGAAGAAATTGGGTGTGGATCCAGAGTCTGTACGTAAGGTGGCGATCGCCATGTATGAGGGTGAAATCAATATGGTAATACATGCCGATGGTGGAGAGATTGAAGTGTTGGTAACGCCAGAGCGTGTGAAGATGTGTTTGAAGGACGTAGGACCTGGGATTCCAGATGTGGAGCAGGCGATGCAAGCAGGGTTCTCTACAGCTCCAGATGAGATTCGAAGTTTAGGATTTGGAGCAGGAATGGGGCTTCCGAATATGAAGAGATATACGGACGAAATGCAAGTGGAGACGGAACTGGGTGTTGGAACCACAATTACGATGGTTGTAAACTTGGTATAATGCAAAGTTTTGATATAAAAATCTATAAGGAAAGGAAGATATGAATGGATAAGTTTTATCATTCGGTTTGCTTGGATGAAAAATTATGTAAGGGTTGCATCAATTGCTTGAAGCGGTGTCCGACGCAAGCAATTCGTGTGAGGGACCTGAAGGCGCAGATCAATCCGAAGTTTTGCATCGATTGTGGAGAGTGCATACGGTTATGTCCACATCACGCAAAGCAAGCTACATATGATAGTTTAGATGTGATAGATAATTATGAATACAAGGTTGCCTTGCCCGCACCAGCGCTCTATAGCCAATTTAATCATTTGGACGATATCAATATTGTGTTAAATGGCTTGTTGGAGATGGGGTTTGATGATGTGTTTGAAGTGAGTGCTGCGGCAGAATTAGTGTCTCAGGCGACGCGACAATTCATAGCGGAGAACGAGGAAGGGGCGCCATGGATTAGTACAGCATGTCCTACGATTGTTCGGTTGATTCGTGTGAAATTTCCGAATTTGATCCCTCATCTTTTGCCGCTGAATCCACCGATTGAGGTGGCGGCGCAGATTGCAGTGAAGAATGCCATGGAGAAAACGGGATTATCACGAGAGAAGATTGCAATCTGTTTTATCTCCCCGTGTCCATCGAAGGTGACATATGTGAAGGCTCCGCTTGGGACTGAGAAGAGCGAAGTAGATCATGTGCTTGCCATCAAGGATGTGTATCCATTGTTGGCGCAATCCATGAAGAAGGTGGATGATGATGCGCCAGAATTGGCACATTCTGGAAAAATCGGAGTGAACTGGGGACGTAGTGGCGGAGAGTCTGGAGCGCTGCTTACGGAACAGTATTTGGTAGCCGATGGAATCGAGAATGTCATTCGTGTATTGGAGGATTTGGAGGATGAGAAGTTCTCGAATCTGAGATTTGTGGAGCTGAATTCTTGCAACGGAGGTTGTGTAGGAGGTGTGTTGACTGTGGAGAATCCTTATGTCGCGGCGGTAAAATTAAAGCACCTTAGAAAATATCTTCCGATTTCTAGAAGTAGGCTAGAAGAAGGTGATGTGGAGAACGAATTCATCAATTGGACGAGTCAGGTGGAATATGAGCCAGTGTTCCGATTGGGGGATACCATGATAGAGAGTTTTGCGAAGATGAATCAGGTGGATCGTATCTGCAAGAAATTGCCAGGGCTTGATTGCGGTTCTTGTGGGGCACCGGATTGTAGAACGATGGCAGAGGATATGGTGCGAGGAGAAGCGACAGAAGACGATTGCGTACACTTGCTACGAGAATCCTTGAATAAGATGAAGGGGCAAAATCACTTTTAATCCCAACATCATAATATAAAATACGAAAGATGAGGGACGAACATGACAATTCGTGAATTAGTGGATAAAGATTTATTTGAAGTAGTGTGTGAAGGTACGAATATGGAACGAGAAATTACGGAGCCGTATTGTTGTGACTTATTGAGTTTTGCGATGAGCAAGGCACCAGAAGGCGGGGCTTGGGTTACGGTGATGGGCAATATCAATACACTGGCAGTAGCTACTTTGACGGAAGTGGGATGTATCATCTTGGCAGAGGGAGCGGTTTTGGATGACATGGCTGCGAAGAAAGCGGTACAAGAAGAGATGACGGTTCTGAGGACGGAGGAGCCAATCTTCAAAACTGCTTTGGAGATTTATAATTTGTTAGAAGCGGAGAAATAGGATGGTAAAACTTCATTATGACTTACACATTCATTCGTGCCTATCTCCTTGTGGTCATGACGATATGACGCCTGGGAATATCGTAGGGATGGCGATGTTGAAGGGATTAGATGTCATAGCGGTGACGGATCATAATTCTTGTAAAAACTGTGGAGCAGTGATGGCGCTAGCAGAGGAATATGGGATTTTGGCAATTCCTGGGATGGAAATTACTACGGCGGAAGAGGTGCATGTGGTGTGTCTCTTCGAAGAGCTAGCCGATGCCCTCGCATTTGACCAATATGTATATGAACGCATGATGCCGTTTCCCAATGATTCTGAAATCTTTGGGCGGCAGCAGATTTGCGATGAAAACGATGAGGTGATCGGAGAGGAGCCGCTTCTATTAATCAATGGAGTGGATATATCTTTTGATGAACTATGGGATGTTGTTGATGGTTATCATGGTGTGATGATACCAGCGCATATTGAAAAGAGTGCCAATAGTGTTACGTCGAATCTCGGTTTTATTCCCCCTGATAGCAAATTTCATGTGGTGGAGATGAAGCAACCAGAGAAGAAGGAAGCGCTTTTGCCGATGAATCCACACCTTGCGGAGTGTAAAATTATTCGAAACTCAGATGCACATTATTTAGAAGATATTCATGAGGCAGTGGAGAGTATGGAAGTGGAAGAGAAAACGGTGAAGTGCGTTTTAGCATATTTGCGGAGCACGAATTGAGGTAGAGCTGGGCTATATGTCGCCTCTCAGGAATCGCTACACTGTTTTATGTTGGGCGGACAGCGGAAGTGGAGAAATGAATGAATGGGAGATTTCATAAAAAAATAGTAGATTTTTTTGGAACAAAAGAGGCGTATCGCACGTATTTGGCATTGGCATGGCCGTGTGTGTTAGAGGCTCTTTTGTTGTGCGCTGTGAATATGGTCGATACCCTAATGGTAAGTGGTCTCGGTGAAGAGGCGATTGCAGCGGTAGGAATCACAAGTCAACCCAAATTTGTGCTTCTTGCAGCTGTTTTTGCTTTTAATGGAGGGATTACAGCGGTGATTGCCAGAAGAAAAGGAGAGGAACGTCGAGAAACTGCCAATGCAATTCTAAAGGGAGTGTTGGTTGTCGGTCTAGGGCTTGGCCTATTGATATCGGCGATTGGGATCTTTGGTGGTCGTGGATTGATTCTACTAGCAGGAGCGGAAGAAGGGTATCTTCCGCAGGCAGTGGATTATTTCATGATTCTATCATCAGGTTTTGTATTTCAGACCTTGAATCTGGTGATCAATGCGGCGCAGAGGGGGAGTGGGCGAACTAGGATTACCATGCAGACAAATCTGATTGCTAATTTAGTAAATATTTTCTGTAACTATCTCTTGATTTATGGGAATCTAGGATTTCCAAAGATGGGAGTGGCTGGAGCGGCGCTAGCAACCACAATTGGAGCGGTAGTCGCATGCGCGGTAGCGGTTATTACCTTGTTACAACGCAGTGGCTATCTCAATCTATATCTGATGAAGGCACAAGTGCTTAGCTTGCGATTGCTACAACCAGTATTTCGTATAGCTGGAAGTGCGTTTGTAGAACAGATTTTTATGCGGATTGGTTTCTTCTTATATGCAATGATAGTGGCGAATCTAGGAACCACATCTTATGCAACGCACCTGATCTGCATGTCACTCTTGAATCTCTCTTTCTCGTTTGGGGATGGAATTAGTGTAGCGGCAGCCACCCTTGTAGGGCAGAGGCTGGGAGCGGGAAGTGTTCCCGAGGCGAAGTTGTATGCGAAAGTAGGACAGAGAGTGGCGCTAGTCGCATCCACATTTGTTGCGCTTCTGTTTTTCTTTGGAAGAAACAGTCTGATTGAATTGTATTCAGATGACCCAGAAATCATAGCCATGGGAGCTGTGATTATGGTGATTATGGCACTGTCTACCCATGTGCAGACGGCACAACTGGTATATAATGGTTGTCTTCGTGGTGCTGGAGATGCAAAATATGTGGCATTGACCTCTTTGGTTAGTATCGGGATTTTGCGTCCACTCATCGCCTACATTTTATGCATGTATACACCGCTTGGGGTGTATGGAGCGTGGCTGTCACTATTCATAGATTTGACGATTCGAACCGTTCTATCAGGGCATAGATTTAAGAGTGGGAAGTGGAGTGAGATTGTTTTGTGAAGCACAGAGGATGTAACTTGAATTTAATGGGGGTTGTTATTTGATTAGACTAAAGGAGAAGAGGAAGATGAGATTTATTATAGATGATATTAAGAAGTCGTTTGATAGTAAAGAGGTAATTAAGGGAGCTAGTTTTACGTTTGAGAGAGGGAAGATTTATGGCTTGCTAGGACGGAATGGATCTGGCAAGACGACATTATTTAATTGTATTAATGAGGATTTGATTGTAGATAGCGGAAATGTATATATTGAGAAGGATGGAAAGCAGTCCCACCTAGAAGGTGATGATGTGGGATATGTGTTGTCCACACCGTCGGTGCCGACTTTTCTAACTGCTCGCGAATTCTTGAAGTTTTTCGTGGATATTAATAAGGATAAGATTGACAATCCAAAGAATATAGATGAGTATTTTGATATGATTAGCATTTTGGAAGAAGACAGAGATCGCCTGTTGAAGGACTATTCTCTTGGGATGAAGAATAAGATGCAGATGCTTGTGAATTTTATTGCGAATCCTTCTGTATTGCTTCTGGATGAGCCTCTTACGTCTTTTGATGTGGTGGTTGCAGAAGAGATGAAACGACTGCTAGTTGCGCAGAAGAAAGACAATATCATTATCTTCTCAACACATATCATGGAACTTGCCATGGAATTGTGTGATGAAATCGTAATCTTATCTGGAGGAACACTTACTGGTGTGGAAAAAGATAAGGATGTGATTATTGAAACATTGAGGAGGAATGGGGATGAGTAAGGTGATTAAGCAGTTATTTTTATTGAATAATACCTACCAGAGTAACAGTTTGTTATACTACCTTCAGAAACTTCCACTCGTGGGGAAGTATGTACCATCGTCTGTATATTCAATCGGGTGGTTGAAGGTATTAGCAGGAGTTATTAGTGTGCTAATCGCAATCGTTATGATGTTTTTTACGAAGTCGCTGTATGCAATCATAGTGACATTTATTTCAGGTCTTATCTACCCAGCACTAAATGTGAAGGCAGATACTAGTGAGATGTTTTTGCTTATTTTCATCAGTTTATCCATTGTTGGTGGTTGGAGTAATACTAAGATATTAGTGCCGAAGAAGGAAGAGTACTATGCCATTGTTTTTATGCGTATGAGTGCAAAATCTGTTGCAATTTCAGCGTTTTTGAAGCAACTACTCATGCTTGCGGTCGGATTTTTACCAGCATTTATATTGATCCCTAATTTTGATGCTTTTGATGGGATAACACGGATTGCTGTTTATGTAATTATGGTAATGAGTAAAGTGGTTGGAGCAGCAGTGAAGCTAAGAGTACTTTCACGTCAGCCGTATGCGAATTTCTTGAAGATTAGTAGGTGGGAATTAATCGGATGTGTTGTGCTTCTTCTCTTGTGTGTGCCTTTTGTTATGTTTGGGTGGGTACCGAATAAGACTCAACTGATGGTACTAGCAGGCGTGTTTTTAATAACAGGTGTTATTGCGATGATCTATATTGTGAAGTTTCCAATGTATAATAGTGTGTATAAGCAGATATTATCTCAATGGGATTCTGGTGCAGGGAAGGCGAACTTTAATATAAAGAATACAAAGGAATATTCGGAGAAGTATATCACAGCAGGCGGTGATATCGATGGTAGTAAAACGGGATATGCGTTCTTGGCGGAATGTTTCAATAAGAGACATCGCAAGCTTCTTATGAATACGACGAGAATTTATATAATTGGCTCTTTTGCAATTGCGGTGTTGGCAATTGCTCTCTGTGTATTGGTACCAGAGATGAGAGAGATGATTAATTCTATGGTGTTAGGAGCGATTCCTTTATTTACATTTTATATGTATTTTATGAACTGTGGAGAACGGGTTGTGAAGATTTATTTTATGAACTGCGATAACGAGATGTTGACCTATCGTGCATATAGACAACCAAATGCTATCTTGAAGATGTTTACTTTGCGATTGAAATCCATTGTGTTGATGGACTGGTTGCAGAGCATACCAATCGCGATTGCTCTTCCACTAGTACTCTATATATCTGGGGGAACAGATCGACCATACGAATATGTGGTGTTATTTGCAAGCATTATGGCGCTATCAACATTTTTCAGTGTTCACAATTTAGTAATCTACTATGCGCTTCAGCCGTTTAACAAAGAGGTGCAGATGAAGAATCCGATTTATGTATTCATAAAATCAGGTACATATCTGATTTGTTATGGGGGGGTTATAATTGGAGTGAACCCGATTGGTTTAGGAATTGGTGTCGTGATTTTTGCAGTGGCGTACATAGCAGTGGCAATTCCAATTGCGTACAAGGTGGCTCCGAAGACATTTCGATTGAAGTAATGAGTGTTTGAAAGTTTTAGGAAAATCCGTTGCAAAGCAAGTAGAAAAGGTTTATAATACACTTATCTAGACAACCGAGTTGATGAATAAAACTCATCTTCTCTGAAAGATGTTAAAAATAGACGTTAAACTTTCCAGAGTTTTTAAGGACGTCTATTTTTTATGGGTAAAATTCAGAATAGAAATAATTACAAGACCAGTAGTCAGTATAATCATGAACTCTTCATATGTACTCATAAAACCACCCCCTCTCAAATGTAAGAGAAGATGAATCAACGCCCCTCGGTTGCCTAAATAAATGTACTGATTTGTAATGGGAAATCCAGAGGAGAACAAAGTGTTTTTGCTGGAATAATTTGTGTAATAGATATTATTTGTTGTGGTAATAGATTGTCTAGCTATATGTAGGTTTATTCTATCATGGAAAGGAAAAATAAGCAATGAATGAAAGGAAATGTTAAGAAAAAGATGTATTGTGATTTTGTTGACATTTTCGACATACAGTTTTATAATCAAAAAGGGTGGGGAATAATGTTGAAGGAGAAGAAGGCATGAGGTATAGAAGTAGTGTGTTTCAAACGTTTGCATTAATTACACAGCTAGGACTTAGCATGCTTGCTCCGATTATTCTATGTATTTTGGCAGGAAGTTTCTTGCAGAATCGGTTTGCCCTACCTGTTTTCTTGCCATTGTTGATTCTAGGGATTCTAGCAGGGGTGAGAAATTGCTATGTATTGATTCAGCATGTTCTTGAGAATGAGAAGAAGGAAAAAGAAAGAGAACGGGCAGAACGAATCGAAAGAGCCAAACAAGCGAATCAGGTAAGTGATGGAGAAAATAAGTGAACGATAATAGGAAACAAGGGAACATCTTACAAGAATTAATATTAGGTATGGTCAGTCTTGCAATGATCGAACAAGTTGTTCTTCTTATACTAGGAAATGACTTATTGTATCGATCTGCTGGTATCTGGATTGGCACATTGATTGCAGCTGTGATGACCATTCATATGAAGCGTAGCATCGAAGATGCATTGGAGTTGGATGGAGCAACCGCAGAAAAACTTATGAAGAGAAGATCTCTTCTCAGAATGGGATTGGTGGCGGTTATATTAGGCGTTTTATTCGCTTATGGAATCGCGAATATTTATACAACATTTATAGGAATGTTAGGATTGAAAATATCGGCTTATTTACAGCCATATTTATATAAATTATTAAAAAACTTAAGAAAGGGAGGTTCGTAGATGAAGACTAGCGTGGGCTTATTGTTGGCTAGCGAAAGCAATTTGGATTTTATGATACATGGGTTGGTTAGCTTTCGCTTGTTCGGCCATGAATTTTGGCTGACTACAACACATGTCAGTATTGTAATTGTAATGGCAATTCTCATGATATTTGCAGTTGTTGTGAGGGCAAAGCTAGAAGATGTGGATGGAAAACCGAGTCATCTGCAAAATGTTGCAGAACTGGCAGTAGAATCCATAGATAATATGGTTCGAGGAAGTATGGGAAAATATGCGCCACAATTTCAAAACTATGTAGGAACTTTGTTTTTATTTATTGTAATAAGCAATATCTCGGGGTTGATCGGTCTTAGACCGCCGACGGCCGACTACGGTGTGACTTTACCACTAGGACTTATTACATTTTTCATCATTCAGTTTAACAATGCGAGATACAACAAAATTGGAGCGCTTACAGATTTGTTTAAGCCGATTCCACTATTAGCGCCAATCAATATCATCGGCGAGATAGCAGTACCATTTTCGTTATCACTCCGTTTATTCGGGAATGTTTTCTCGGGAACGGTTATGATGGCATTGATCTATGGATTGATGGCTGATTTTGCATATGGTTGGCCAGGATTCTTACACATTTATTTTGATGTGTTCTCAGGATGCATCCAAGCGTATGTATTCTGTATGTTAACAATGGTATTTACCAAAATTAAAATTGAAGGCTAAAGAAATAAAAATAACAAAAAGCTATTCAAGAAACAAAAACAAAAAAACATTTATTATTAGGAGGAATTAATTATGTCAAGTCAAATCACAGATCACGGATTAGTAGTAGCATTATCAGCATTAGGAGCAGGTATGGCAATGATAGCAGGTATTGGACCTGGTATTGGACAAGGTTACGCAGCAGGTAAGGCGTGTGAGGCAGTAGGAAGAAACCCAGGTGCAAAATCAGATGTAACATCTACCATGCTTTTAGG
>CAYJFY010000058.1:0-13007 GCA_964369755.1 uncultured Lachnospiraceae bacterium | reverse complement strand
TATATTCATAATGTGTCTGACCTCCAACTGTGAGAAATCCATAAGGCGAATAGATTGCCTCTGCCGCAGGCATAAGATAGGTAAATGCTTCCCCTCTATCATACATATCTTTCATCGCTCGTGTCAATAACTTCCGCATAATCCCCTGACCACGATAGGATTCCTTTGTAGCCACGCCTACGATATAATTTGCAGAAAAATCTCGCCCTTTCACATCAATCATATAGGGATTGAGATGAAGCATCCCGATAACTCCCTCGGACGAAGTAGCGACATAGATCTGATTATGATCCACCATATGTGTATAATAGTAATCTACAAACTTTTTAGTGTCCTCATGAAACACTTCTTCCCATAATGTTCTTGTCTTCTGATGGTCTTCCAGTTGTAATTTTTCGTAGTCAAACTCCATCATTGTATAACCATCCCTTTCACATTATTCCACCTTATGACACCCCGTACATCCTGCACAACTTCTCTCATTCGGTGTCATATCAAAACTATAATTCATTGCCGATTCCAAAACACAAATCGCTTGGGATGATATCCCTTCTTTCGCCCCTGTGAATCCAAGCCCCTCTTCTGTAGTCGCCTTCACATTGACCCTCGTAGCTTCTATCTGTAGTGTATCTGCAATATTCTTCTTCATTTGTTCGATATAAGGAGCCATCTTTGGGCTCTGTGCAATAATCGTAGCATCAATATTTTCAACCACATATAAGTTCTCTTGCAACAGCTCTCCTACATGCTCCAACAATTTTATACTCGATATTCCCTTATATTTTTCATCTGTATCTGGAAAATGCTTTCCAATATCACCCAAGGCTGCCGCACCTAGCAAGGCATCCATAATCGCATGTAACAACACATCTGCATCCGAATGTCCTTTTAACCCCTTTTCATACGGAATCTCAACACCTCCCATAATCAATGGTCGCCCCTCAACTAGGCGATGAACATCATATCCTATACCAGCTCTCATATTCTAACACCTCACTTCATCATTTCCAATGATACTCTCATTATTACACTTCACTCCCACGCTAATCACTCCGCTGATTAGTGATGGGCTAGTACGTGAATTTTATGATAAATCACGTCCCTCGCCGTAAGGCGACTTGTAAATGGACGTGATTTGTTGCTTTTTACAGGAGCACTTAGTGTGACTGTGAAAAGTAAACTGTCATTACTCTCCATCATCCATATCACACATATCTACTGAAGCATCTACCTCTGATACTTCATCTATTACCTGTGACTCTTCAATTGCAACTTTCGCATCGTCACTTTCATCTTCCACTTCATTGCTCTCTGTATCATCATCTTCATCACCCATTTGCTCTTCCTGGGAAACGGTGAATACACTTCTCATTCTAAGGAATACAATCCCAGCTCCCGCTATGACAAATACAACCCCGATTATCATAAAGATAATATAGTTATCTGGTCTATCTGGATTGGTCAATAATTGAATTCCCAAATAGATAATATATATTCCTGCTATGGATTGGATTAATCCTCTTGTTTTATCGTTCATCTCTTCTATTCTCCTTATTTACACTTCATAAAAGCATTTCGAAATATTATACCACATTTTCCATATAAATGGAAATGTAGTTTCGTCTTATACTGAAAAACTCATAAAAAAAACACCGTCTGAGGTGTTTTTTTTAGTAGCGGAAACTGGATTTGAACCAGCGACACCACGGGTATGAACCGTGTGCTCTAGCCAACTGAGCTATTCCGCCAGAATACACATTTTTCAGTGTAATGGGACCAACAGGGCTCGAACCTGTGACCCCCTGCTTGTAAGGCAGGTGCTCTCCCAGCTGAGCTATGATCCCTTGGGAAGCGAGTTGATTTTTCTCATGAATTTTTCTTGATTATTTTCAACTCGCTTTGCTATTATACAATCATTCGACTGGATATGTCAACACTTTTTTTCAAAAGTTTTCAAAAAGTTTTTTAGAACTTTCCAGCCTTTGCTGCTTCCTCTAGAGAAACGGCTACTGCAACTGTCATTCCAACCATTGGATTGTTACCTGCTCCAATAAGTCCCATCATCTCTACGTGAGCTGGAACTGAAGAAGAACCTGCAAATTGCGCATCACTGTGCATACGTCCCATTGTGTCTGTCATACCATAAGAAGCTGGTCCTGCTGCCATGTTATCTGGGTGAAGTGTACGTCCTGTACCACCACCTGAAGCAACTGAGAAGTATTTCTTCCCTTGTTCCATACATTCTTTCTTATATGTTCCAGCAACTGGATGTTGGAAACGTGTAGGGTTTGTTGAGTTACCTGTGATAGAAACGTCAACACCTTCTTTGTGCATGATTGCAACACCTTCTACAACATCATTTGCTCCATAACAATTAACTTTTGCACGAAGTCCTTCTGAATATGCTTTTCTAAACACTTCTTTTACTTCGCCTGTCGCATAATCCATCTCTGTTTCAACAAATGTGAATCCGTTGATACGAGCGATGATTTGTGCTGCATCTTTTCCAAGTCCGTTTAGGATAACACGTAGTGGCTCTTTACGAACTTTGTTTGCTTTCTCAGCGATACCAATTGCACCTTCTGCTGCCGCAAATGACTCATGTCCTGCTAAGAATGCAAAACATTTTGTGTCTTCTTCAAGAAGCATTTTTCCAAGGTTACCATGTCCGATACCAACTTTTCTTTGGTCCGCAACTGATCCTGGGATACAAAATGCTTGTAATCCTTCTCCGATTGCTGCCGCTGCGTCTGCTGCCTTTGTACATCCTTTTTTGATTGCAATTGCTGCACCTACTACGTAAGCCCATTTTGCATTCTCAAAACAGATTTGTTGAATTGATTCTACTTGCTTATATACATCTAGTCCTGCTGCCTTTGTAATTGCTTCTGCTTCTTCGATGGAAGAGATGCCATAGCTATTAAGTGCTGCGTTAATTTGATTAATACGTCTTTCATATGATTCAAATAAAGCCATTATCCATATCCTCCTTCTATTCGTGGCGTGGGTCAATAATCTTTGCAGCATCAGCTACACGTCCATATTGCCCTTTCGCTTTTTCTAGTGCTACTTCTGCAGAATCTCCTGCTTTCATGTTGTCCATGAATTTACCAAAGCTAACGAATTGGTATCCGATGATTAAGTCTTCTGAATCAAGAGCGATACCTGTTACATATCCTTCAGCCATCTCTAAGTAACGAGGACCTTTTTTAAGAGTTCCATACATTGTTCCTACTTGAGAACGAAGTCCTTTTCCTAAATCTTCAAGACCTGCTCCGATTGGAAGTCCATCTTCAGAGAATGCACTTTGAGTACGGCCATAAGCGATTTGTAAAAACAACTCTCTCATAGCTGTATTGATAGCATCACACACTAAGTCAGTGTTCAATGCTTCTAATAATGTTCTACCTGGTAAAATCTCAGATGCCATAGCAGCCGAGTGTGTCATTCCTGAACATCCGATTGTCTCAACCAATGCTTCTTGAATGATACCTTCCTTAACGTTTAATGTTAGTTTACATGCTCCTTGTTGTGGTGCACACCAGCCAACACCGTGTGTCAAACCAGAAATATCTGTGATCTGTTTTGATTGTACCCATCTTCCTTCTTCTGGAATTGGAGCAGCCCCGTGGTTTACACCTTGCGCTACTGGGCACATTGCTTCTACTTCATGTGAATAAATCATGATATAACTCCTTTCGATTATGTATTAAAATAAGAGTTTCCTCTCAGTGCTTCTTACAGCACCTACCGCATATATTTTCTCATAAACTTTGCGTTTCGTCTATAGTTTTTTGTATTATGTTAAAAATTCGACAATTTACCATATTTTGAAAAAATAACACTCACTTCATTTAGCTATTTTTTTCTTCATTTAGCATTTCTTTCAATAATTGCAATGCTGCTTCAACAGAATGGTTTCGATTTTCCAATCTATCTCCCGAAAAATTACATTTTCTGACTCTTACAGTTCCATTCAAATAACATCCGATATACACCAACCCAACCGGTTTCTCCTCGGTTCCACCCTCTGGTCCTGCAATTCCAGTCACACTAAGGGCGATGTTAGACTTCGATGCCTTAGCACCTCCCATGGCCATCTCACTTGCAACCTCTTCACTCACTGCTCCCACTCGTTCTAGCGTTTCATGAGATACACCAACCAAGGTTTCCTTCGCCTCATTGGAGTAAGTGATATATCCTTGATTGTAGCATCTAGACGCACCTGACACATTGAGGATTCGACCAGCAAGTAGACCACCCGTACAAGATTCCACTGTAGTGATGCGATAGTTTCTCTCAATCATCTTCTGTACTAGAATTTCTTCTATTAATTTATCAGCCATTGATAACTCCATTCCTTCAATAATTACATTCCACCTTCTGTAAGCACTTGTTTATTCTTTACGATATAATCAAGCAAGGAAATAACTGTCAACGCAAGTGCTATCCACTTTAGAATCAGCTCTACCGTTGTGAATACACCCCCGAAGTCTCCAATCATTAAGATGACCATAAACATCTGAGACACCGTTTTGAATTTTCCCCAATAACTCGCCGCAATCACAATTCCGCTATCAGAGGCAACAAGTCTAAATCCACTGATAATAAACTCACGACTAATAATCACTATCACAATCCAAGCCTCTAGCTTTCCAGAGCTAATCAAACAGATCATAGCTGCACTCACTAGGAGCTTGTCCGCCAATGGATCCATAAATTTCCCAAAATTCGTAACCAAGTTATGTTTTCTCGCCAAATATCCATCCAACCAGTCTGTCGCACTAGCTACACAGAAGATTACCAATGCAATCCACTTATCCATTCCTGGCACAATATCGTACAACATAAACGCTACAAAAAACGGAACCATAATAATTCTTAATACTGTTAATTGATTCGGTACATTCATCTTCATTCTTCTACCACCTCTCCTATCAAATCATATTCTAATGCTCCTGTTACTCTTGCCTTCACAAAATCTCCTGACACTAAATCAATGTGTGTATTGATAAAAATCAACCCATCCACATTCGGTGCATCCCTGTACGTCCTACCTACATATGCATTCTCATCTGCGATTTTTCCTTCAATCATAACGAGTAGTTCTCGTCCAACCATCTCCTCGGCTAACTCAAATGCAATCTCCTGTTGTAGTTCCATAATCTCTGCCTGTCTCTCTTCTTTGACCTCTTCTTCGATTTGATCAGACATTTTTGCTGCTGGAGTATTCTCTTCTGGTGAATAGGTAAAACATCCTAGACGATCAAACTCCATGGAATCCACAAATTCCATCAGCTCTTCATGATCTTCCTTCGTCTCTCCTGGGAATCCCGTAATCAGAGAGGTTCGAAGTGTAATATCTGGTATTTCCCCTCGCATCTTTGATATAATGCCAACCAATTCCTCCTTTGAAGTTCGCCTTCCCATTCTCTTCAAGATAGAATCTGAGGCGTGTTGGATTGGAATATCCATGTAGTTGCATATCTTCGGTTCTTCTTTCATCACCTGAATCAATTCATCTGTAATCTCTTCTGGATAACAATACATCAACCTCACCCAATAGAGTCCAGATATTTTACACAATCTCCGCAGAAGTTCTGGCAATGTTTTCTCTCCATACAAGTCTTGTCCATATAAAGTCGTCTCTTGAGCCACTAGGATCAATTCCTTCACCCCATCATTGGCCAATTGCTCGGCCTCTGCCACCAACCGTTCCATTGGTATGCTTCGAAATCCTCCACGCAACTTTGGTATGATACAATAGGTGCAATGCTTTTCACAACCTTCGGCAATCTTCAGATATGCAAAATGTCCCCCAGTGGATAGAACGCGCTTACTGTCCACCAATGGCAGTGCATTGATATCTTCTAATATAATCGAAGTCTTTCCTTGCAAGTTTTCTTCAATGGCATCCAATATCTTATCGTAAGCCGTTGTTCCTACAATTCCATCAACCTCTGGAATCTCTTCCATAATCTCTTCACTATATCTCTGTGCAAGACATCCCGTCACAATCAGTGACTTCACCCTGCTATTCTCTTCTTTTTTTAATTCAGCCATCTCCAAAATGGTCTGAATACTCTCTTCCTTCGCATCATGAATAAAACAACAAGTATTAATCACAATGACGTCCGCCTGGGTTTCATCATCCGTAATCTGGAATTTTTTCTCAGCCAACATTCCCAACATCACTTCCGAATCCACCAAATTTTTATCGCACCCTAGCGATACAAAAAGTATATTCATTTAAATTCTCCATTTACATTAAAATGATAAAACCGACCACCATCTATATTTTGGAGGTCGGCAACTATCCGTTCATTTATATCATTAATCCAATAACTCTTCTATGAGCGCTTCTACCTCTTCGTCTATGGATTCTTCTGCAATAATTTTAATCTTAGACTTGTTTATCTCTTCAATTGCTATCGATAAAGCTTTGTCTTTTTCCTTACATGGAACCAATGGCACTTCACCACCAATAATCTGTCTCGCTCTCTTTGACGCAGCTAGTACAATTGAATATCTACTGTTTACAATCTTTGTAGCACCTTCTTCTACATCTTGGTTTACTACATGCATTAAATCTGTATATGATGGATGTAACATTTCGCATCTCCTTTCGTTTTTCACAATACTCCGATACATTATAGCACCATCTTATAGTTTTTTCAAATCTTCTTTTACATTTTCTATTAATTTTTTATTTCTACTACATCTACAGTGCTCATTTTGGATAATACTATGCATCTGTTTCACACATTCATCCAATTCATCATTGATAATAAGATAATCATAAGCAAGCATTCCCTCTGCTTCTTCTTTCGCACGCTTCAACCGTGATAAAATAACCTCTTCTGTCTCTGTTCCTCGCTTCACAAGGCGTGATCTCAGTTCTTCTGCATTTGGTGGCATAACAAATAACAACAATGTGTCTGGGAACTTCGCTTGCACTTTCAGTGCCCCTTGGATTTCAATCTCTAAGATGACGTCCTTTCCACTCTCCAATTGTTCTTCTACATAAGAACGCGGTGTCCCATAATAGTTATCTACGTATTTTGCATATTCTACCAACTCATCCTGATCGATCATTTTCTCAAACTCTTCTATCGTTTTAAAAAAATACTCCTTACCATGACGCTCACCCTCACGTGGATTTCTAGTTGTTGCAGAAATCGATAATGCATAATTATCATATTTCGCAAGCAGTGCATTCATAAGCGTTCCCTTACCCGCCCCCGAAAATCCTGACACAACCACTAAAATACCTTTCTCCATCGTAGTATCCCTCTCCTTCTATCCTCACATGATTACTCTAAATTCTGAATTTGTTCTCTAATTTTCTCAATCTCCGTCTTCAAATCAATCGCATAATTAGACGTCTCGATATCATTTGCCTTCGATAAAATCGTATTCGCTTCCCGATTCAACTCTTGTGCGATAAAATCTAGTTTTCTACCAATACCTTCTGTCAATCCTAGCGTTTTTTTCATCTGTTGAATATGACTTTTTAATCGAACCGTTTCCTCGTCATTACAGATCTTATCTGAATACAAAACAAGTTCTGTCGCGAGTCTCCCCTCATCAATCATGGTATCCGCTAACAATTCATTGACCTTATCCTGTAGCTTTGCACGATACTCTTTCAAAATCTGTGGATTTCTCTTTTCGATATTCTCTACATATCTAGATAACAATTCTAATTTCGACTCGATATTCTGCTTGAGACTTTCCCCTTCGGTGATTCTCGTATTTCTGAATTTCTCAAATGCACCTCTGCATGCTTTCTCCAATCCTGCCCACAGTGCCTCTTCATCCTCTCTCTGGTCTTCCATCGAAAGAACTTCTGGGCATCTAGACAACATAGAAACACGGATATCATTATCCACGCCAAATGTATCACTCATCTTTTGAAAATACTCTAGATATTCTTTTGCCAAAGCTTCGTTGTATTTCAGTGAAACTTGATTCTCAGATGTATCTTCATACGTAATAAAAACATCAATTTTTCCACGAACTGCATACTCCTTTAGCACACCTCTTATCGCCGAATCAAAGAAATTTAGTTTCTTTGGCATACGTATATTCACATCGAAGTATCTATGATTGACACTCTTAATCTCCACTGTATATTTTCTTGTATCTTCCGTTACTTCACAACGTCCAAACCCTGTCATACTTTTGATCATCTGTGTCCCTCTCTTTTCCTCATCCATTGTGCCTAATTTCATCTTGTCTACTATCTGACAATTTTACCACAGTTACATACCTTCCGCAAGAAAAAACACCCCCGATTATATTTTCTTCGTTACTTTTCTTCTTTTCACTATTCCTAGGTCAAACTACATATAATGGTTACATAACTAGATATTTTATGGTATACTTCTATCATTAGAAACAAGGAGGATTACCATGGCATTTGATGGAATTACCGTTGCAAATATTGCACACGAACTGATAGAAAATCTAAAAGAAGGGCGAATTAACAAAATCGCTCAACCAGAAGCAGATGAATTACTGCTCACATTCAAGACACCAAAAGGACAAAAGCGCCTCTGCATCTCTGCAAGCGCCTCACTCCCGCTGATATACTTGACCGATACCAATAAGCAAAGTCCGATGACCGCACCTAATTTTTGTATGTTATTGAGAAAACACATCAACAATGGTCGCATCATTGATATCGTGCAACCTAACTTAGAGCGTATCTTAGAATTTCATATTGAGCACCACGATGAACTCGGAGATTTATGCAAGAAAATCCTTATCGTGGAATTAATGGGCCGTCACAGCAATATCATCTTCTGTGATAACGAATATACCATCATTGATAGTATCAAGCGAATTTCTGCACAGGTAAGTTCTGTTCGTGAGGTTCTCCCAGGACGTACCTACTTTATTCCTGATACCATGTTGAAATTGAATCCACTCACTGTTGCATTTGAAGACTTTTCTACAGCATTAAACACAAAACCAATGCCACTTAGCAAGGCAATCAACAATACATTTACAGGAGTCAGCTATATTGTTGGCGAGGAAATCTGTGAAATTTCAGGAATTGATTCTAGAATCGTAGCATCTGATTTAAGTGAAGATCTCTATTATCATCTATTCCGTCAGTTTCAATTGTTCTTCGAGCGAGTAAGCCAATGCACTTTCTCCCCTGTCATCTATTATCGTGGTGATGAGCCCGTGGAATTCTGCGCGCTCGAACTCTCTCACTTTGATGATTGCACAAAAAAACAATTTGATAGTATGTCCTTCGTTGTGGAAGAATATTATGCAGCAAAAAACACTTTAACCCGTATGCGCCAAAAGTCTGTAGATTTACGTCATGTGGTACAAACTGCATTGGATCGAAATCGAAAGAAATATGACCTGCAATTAAAGCAATTAAAAGACACCGAAAACCGCGACAAGTTCAAAGTATATGGTGAACTCATTCACACCTATGGATATGGACTTGAAGAAGGTGCAAAACACCTAGAAGCTTTAAATTATTACACCAATGAGATGATTACCATCCCATTAGACCAAACAAAAACAGCTATGGAAAATGCTCAGCGTTATTTTGATAAATACAACAAGCAAAAACGTACCTTTGAGGCCTTAAGCGAGTTAATCAACTCTACCAAGGAAGAGATCGAATATCTTGAATCGGTCGCTAACTCCTTAGAATTTGCAACCGTTGAAGACGATTTAATCGGAATCAAAGAAGAGCTAACTTCTGTTGGATATATCAAACGAAAATTTTCAAAAAAGAAAACAAAACTACTAAACAAACCTCTTCATGTAGTTTCCAAAGACGGCTATGATATCTACATCGGAAAAAACAACCTTCAAAACGAGGCAATCACCTTCCAATTAGCCGAGGCAAATGACTGGTGGTTCCATGTAAAGGGTGTAGCAGGCTCTCATGTCCTAGTAAAAAGTAAGAATCAAGAACTACCAGACCGCGTATTCGAAGAAGCCGCGGCACTCGCTGTCCACTATTCCAAGAGCCGTGGCAACAGCAAAGTAGAGGTGGATTATATACAGAAAAAACATATCAAGAAACCAAAAGGAAATAAACCTGGTCTCGTGATTTATCACACCAATTATTCCTTGATTGTATAATCATTATGCACTACGGAATCCTTTTCCGACGATATTACTTGTATTCGATATCAATATAAAGGATTCTGGCTCGTGCGCCTTGATATAATTCCGAAGCTTGATTGCTTCCACACGATTCATAGCTGTAAATATCACGTATTTATCTTTCCCCGTAAACGCTCCTGTCCCACTAATGGTCGTTGCACTTCTATGAAGTTCCTTCGTAATATAATCGCAGATTGGTTTCGGATTGGTACACACTACATTGAAATACTTACATAGGTTTATATTCTCAATCACACTGTCGATCATAAGGGATGAAATTGCTAGCCCTAGTATAGAGTATAATGACGTTTCTATATCAAAGAAGAAAAAACTAGCAAATGCGACTGTAGAATTGATAATTAATAAAGCTGTTCCAATATTATATCTTGTATACTTCTTCATAATCATCGCTAAAATATCAAGACCACCACTAGACGCACCGATGTTAAAGAGGATTCCCGAACCAATAGCAGGTAGTGCTATGGCAAAACAGAGTTCTAGAATTGGTTCATCTGTTAATGGTTGATGCAATGGCAAAAAACGTTCAAAAAATGCAATGGTTAAGGAAAGCAAAACACTACAATACGCAGTCAACCCAATCACAGACTTCCCCAGAGCAAACACGCCAATCACAAGCAATACAAGGTTTGCAATCAAGTTGAATGTACTGGCAGAAAGTAAACCTGTTTCCCCGATTAATACAGATAATCCACTGACCCCTCCAAAGTTAAAATTATTCGCAAATTTAAAATAATAGATTCCAAAAGCCAATAGGATTGTGGCTAGGGTCATCAAACAAAAATTTTTTATTTTTTTTAACATATCTACCTCCTAGAAGTACTTTTTCTTCCTTCTCTTAAATTTTAATCTCAGTAAAAATAATTGTCAATGAAATTAACGACAAAATGTGCTATTATACTTATACTAACCTGGAGGTAAATAAATATGAGTACTCATAATCGAAATATAAAATCATTTCATGAATTTAAACTATCACAAGACATCATTGATTCACTCACTCTGCTCAACATGACAGAGCCAACACCCGTTCAATCTGCAGTGATTCCACATATTTTACAAGGAAATAACATCATTGCAAAATCACAAACAGGCAGTGGAAAGACAGCCGCCTTTGGAATACCACTCTGTGAATTAGTGACTTGGGATTATCGCGACCCACAAGTCCTAGTCCTTGAACCCACAAGAGAATTGACCGTACAAGTCAAAGAGGAATTGTATTATATCGGACGCACAAAGCGTCTAAAAATTGCAGATGTATTTGGAGGATTTCCTATCGACAAGCAATTGCAGACATTGCGACAAAAGAATCATATGGTTGTTGGTACTCCTGGTAGAGTCGGTGATCATATTCGACGAGGAAGTCTGAAGCTAGAAATCATCCGACATCTAGTGATTGATGAGGCGGATTTGATGTTAGATATGGGATTTTCCGACGAAGTGAAACAAATTATGGATTTGCTACCGAGTGATATCTCTATCTATCTTTTTTCAGCTACCATGACTTCCAAAGTCACGGAATTGATTTCCTATATGAAGCGAGATGCAATCACCCTGGAAATAAAAGCTGATACAGAAACGGTAGAAACCATAGTACAAAAACTATATTCTGTGGGTATTGAGGAGAAATACTTGGCATTTCTAGACTCACTAACCTACGAAAATCCTGATTCCGCAATCATCTTCTGTGGAACTCGAGACATGGTAGAGGTACTAGGGCATAAGTTAGCAAGAGACGGTGTAAAATCCGCACTCCTTCATGGAGAAATCGATCAATCCGATCGCATCAAAGCAATACAAGGGTTCAAATCTGGAAAATTTCGCTATCTAATCGCTACCGATGTAGCATCTAGAGGCGTGGATATTCCTAAGTTATCCCATGTGTTTAACTTTGATTTCCCTACGAACAAAGAAGTCTATGTGCATCGAATCGGAAGAACGGGGCGCAACGGAGAAACAGGGACTGCAATTAGTTTCGTCACAACCCAAGATGAGACCATGCTATCCGCCGTATCTGAATACATTGGAATTCCTCTATCCTGCATGGAACTTCCTGTTATAGATGCAGCCACAAAATCTGCATTTATCAAAAAATGCAAAACACCACCACCAAGGAGAACTCATAAGGCAGCAGCTTTCAACAAAACCATCAGTAAAATCGCCATTGGTGGAGGTAAAAAATCTAAAATGCGCACCATCGACATCGTAGGATGCATTTGTAATATCGAACATATATCTGCCGAAGATATTGGTGCTATTGATATTCGTGATAGTATCACATACGTGGAAATCTTAAACGGAAAATGTGATCAAGTCCTAAAAGCATTACAAACCAAACCAATAAAAGGTAAGATCCGCAATGTTCGTAAAGGAAGGTAAACAACGAAAAAGCTATTGACTTCTCTGAATTTGTATGCTAGGATTTTGATTGAATTTAAATATTGCATGGGGAGCTTGTATACAGGCTGAGAGTAAGCGTTAAGCTTAGACCCTTTAACCTGATTTGGATAATGCCAACGTAGGAAAATTGATTTTTTGGCTGTGTCTTTATCGACACAGCTTTTCTGTATAATGGAAACTACGTTTCCATTATACAGAAAAGCTCCGCGAGGATGCACACGAATTCGATATGTAGATGTCACGTCGTGACCGAATTCAGTGTGCAAAATGTGCTGCTCCCTCAACATTAAATGCAAGAGAGTTGAAGTGTCGCAGACACATTTTGATGTAATAGTATCATCTTTAACAATATAAAGGTAGGAGGGGGAGCGCCCTAGTGCCTTGTTAAAGATTTTATATAGCGATGGGAGTCTGTGTTTCAGATTGAGAGGAAGTAAGCGTAAACT
>CAYJFY010000057.1:0-13041 GCA_964369755.1 uncultured Lachnospiraceae bacterium | reverse complement strand
GAGAGATGCTGGGCGAAGTAAGAACAGAAGTAGAAAAATATATTCCTGATTATAGTCTTAATATTGTAGAATTGCGAGGAGATAAGGAATATCATTTTCAGAATGAGGAAATAGAGAATTTGTTTAAGATATCAAGAGCATGTCTCAATAGAGATAAAGAAGAGTTAGAAAAAATAAAGAATATCGAGGTAGGAAGCGAGCTGGCAAGTATGCTAGGAACGATATTAAAATCAAAGACGTTACTAGAAAGACCGAATAAGGAAGGAATGGTAAAGATGTGTACATTGTTTGATGAGATAGAAAAGACTGGATATGAAAAAGGCGAGAAGTCAGGATATGAAAAAGGCGAGAAGTCAGGATATGAAAAAGGCGAGATGTATGGTATTTATGGAATAATTAATGCTATGAGGTCTATGGATGCCCCTGCGGATAAAATTATAGGACAATTAATGATACAGATGAAATTAAGCAAGAAGGAAGCACAGAGTTATATAAAGAAACATTATAACAACTAGATAATGCAGGAAATAATGAGGAGGATTTTATGATTGATGTAATAGCGATAGGGGAATTGTTGATTGATTTTGCACAGAAATCTCTAAATGAAGATGGGTACCCATCTATGCAGGCTTTGCCAGGAGGCGCACCAGCAAACTTTCTAGGGGCACTTACAAAGTATGGTAAGGAAACAGCTTTTATTGGAAAGGTTGGGAATGATACCTTCGGGCATCTTCTGATACAAACATTAAAAAATGCAGGGATTGGGACAACAGGAGTCGTTCTTGATGATGACAATTTCACTACTTTAGCATTTGTAACTTTCGATGATGAGGGGGACAGATCGTTTGCCTTCTCGCGAAAGCCGGGGGCGGACACACAACTTCGTTATGAAGAAATCGATTTATCTCAGATTGATGATGCCAGAGTCTTGCATTTTGGAAGTCTTTCATTGACCACATCTCCTATGAGAGAGACCACAAAGAAGGTGGTGGATTATGCAAAACAACGAGGAAAGATGATTACATTTGATCCGAATCTACGAGAACCATTATGGAAGAATCTAGAGGATGCTAGAGATGAGATAAAATGGGGATTGTCACAAGCTGATTTTGTGAAGATTAGCGAAGAAGAGGTGGAATTTGTATTTGGATGCACGCCGATGGATGGAGCACGACGCATTATCGAGGAATATGGTGTGTCATTGGTTCTGCTTACATGTGGACCAGAGGGGGCATTTGCGATGAATAAGCATGCGAGCGGAAGAGCGAATTGTCCACAAGTAACACCAATCGATACCACGGGTGCGGGAGATATCTGTGGAGGAAGTGCATTGTCTGAAATTCTATCCTTAGGACTGGACGTAGAGAAATTAGGTGAAGAAGAGTTAAGGAGGATTGCGCGATTCGCAGTAACAGCAGCTAGTTTATCAACACAAAAACATGGGGGGATTCCTTCGGTGCCAGAGAGGGAAGATGTGATGAGCGAACTTGATTAACTTGCTTTTTTGTGCAAATTACAATGAGTTGAACTTGCTTTTTCGTGCAAATGAATATGGCTTGACAAGCTAAGGAGATTACAGTGCAATATAGAACAATTACAAAAAACAAAGAAAAACTTTCCCTTCTAGGCTTTGGGTGCATGCGGTTTCATACGAAAAATGGTGCAAAGAATGGTCCGGTTGATAAGGAACTTGCTTTTGAACAGATGTATTATGCCTATCAAAATGGTGTGAATTATTTCGATACAGCGTATATCTATCATGGTGGGAAGAGTGAGGGTCTCTTGGGAGAATTTATTCGCAGGTACGATATTAGAAGTGAGATATATATTGCAGATAAGTTGCCTACTTTCTTGGTGAATCAACCAAGGCAGATCGAGAAATTTTTTACGACTCAGCTGGAGCGACTGGAAACGGATTATATTGATTTTTATCTCATGCATATGTTGGACAGTATGAATAGTTGGGAGCGGCTCAAGTCTTTTGGGGTGCTTGAATTTATAGAGGAGAAGAAGCGGACGAAGGAAATTACGAATATCGGTTTTTCTTTTCATGGTAGACCGGAAGAGTTTATTAAAATCTTAGAAGATTATGAATGGGATTTCTGTCAGATTCAATATAATTATATGGATGAGAATTATCAGGCTGGAACCGCTGGATTGAAACGAGCGTATGAGCTTGGAATCGGTGTGGTAATTATGGAGCCACTTCGTGGTGGGAGTCTAGCTACGAAGGCACCGACGAGGGCAGTGGAAATCTTTCGGAATCATCCCGTGCAATATTCACCAGCGTATTGGGCCCTTCGGTGGATTATGAATCATCAAGAGGTTGGGGTGGTACTCAGTGGAATGAATGAGATGGATCATATCAAGGAGAATATCGAGGTGGCAAGTACCACATTTCCAGATACCATGACGGCTGAGGAATTACAGGTGGTGGAAGATGTGAAGCAGGTTTATAAGGAGTTGATGCGTGTTCCTTGTACAGCGTGTAATTATTGTTTGCCATGTCCGTTTGGTGTGGATATTCCAAGCACCTTTAGTGATTATAATAATAAGTACTTTTTTGGCAAGAGTGGAATTCGAAGGATGCAATATCTGGGACGATGCGCTGGAATTATGGGGAATGGAAAGTCTGGTCCAGACCAATGTGTTTCCTGTGGAAAATGCAAAACACATTGCCCTCAAAATATCGACATTCCTGTAAAGTTAAAGGAAGCCCATAAGGAGTTGGACAATGGGCAGGAACAAGAAAGACGAAAGATAATAAAATAAGAATTACGATTCTTTGCTAAAAAGCATTTTCACGATTTCTTTTGGTTTTGGTGGATTGCCATACAGCAAGACGCCCATGCGATAAATCTTCGCAGCGAAGATTCCAATCCCAATCGTTGTGGCAATCAAGATTAAGATGGAGATGATAATCTCATAGACTGCAACATTTGACATGGTAATTCGTGCGAACATCGCCATTGGTGATGTAAATGGAACATAAGATAGGATGGTAATAAGCATGCTATCGATATTTCCATTGCTCATATTGGTTATCACTACAATAAAACAGATGACAAATAGGAATAGAACAGGCATTACAACGGTGTTGGCATCCTCTACCTTTGATACGAGAGATCCTGATGCACCGAATAGGAATGCATATAATAAAAATCCAAGTAAGAAAAATAGGAATGCATAGATAGCGACTAACGGAGAAATCTGGAAGATGGAATTGACGATTTCATTTCCGCTCCAATAGTTGCTATTTATTTGGAAGAAAAGGGCTGCACTTCCAAGCATCAGTGCAAATTGAATCAGGCCTGCACATGCTGCACCTAGAATCTTACCGAAGATTAAGCTGTTCGGTTTGGCACTGGTGATTAAAATCTCCATTGCACGGGAACTTTTCTCAGTTGCCACACTGGTTGTAATGATACTGCCATAGGAAATGACAGAAATATATAATAGGAAAATCAAAATATAGGTAAACATAAAGTTGGTAAACGGATTTCCTTGATTTTCACCTAACACTTCTACATTGCTAGTGATCGTAGTGCTCATAAAGGTTGAGATTTCTTCTTCGCTTAGTCCAGCTTCTGATAGAAATTGAGTCTGGTATAGATTTTTCATCAACTCATCTACGATAGCAGAAGTTGAATCGTACATTCCGAGACTTAGTGTATAATACGTATATTCTGTAGCACTCATCAGATAGATAGCACTTTCATATTCTTCGGATTCAATCGCAGATTGGATTTCCTCTGCCGTTTGCGTTCCTGTTACAATCTCATTATCTGGAAAAGCAGATTCAAATAAGGCCTGTGATATGGTAGAATCAGCGAAGGCAGTATCTACTAATAAAATCTTAGGAATATTAGCAAATTCTTCAGAGCCATCAACTTCCTCAGAACCATCTACAGATTCGTCTGTTCCTTGTTGTGCTGCGTCATCTTGAGGCAGGAATCGAGGAACAGATAATAGAATTCCAGAGAGCACGACGATAAGAATTGTAAATCCAACAAAAAATTTATTCTTGAAGTAGCTTCTTAATTCAAATGCAAAAATAGTCTTTAATTGATTCATTAGATTCCCTCCTCCGTGTACTCTACAAATATATCATTTAGGCTAGGTTCAAAGACTTTGAACTCATCGAAGTCAATTCCTAACTCTAGAAGTTGCTTCAGCAACGCATCTTTCTCACTAGCATCATCCAACTGCACTAAGATATGCTCTTCGTCTTGAATCTCACATTTTTGTGTCAGATTATCCTTGATTTGATCGATATGATTAGAACGTATTACAATCTTACTTCGGTCATAACTCTTCTTAATCTCATGGATATTTCCAGACAATACAATATTTCCACCGTTCAAAATCACAATATTATTACAGAACTCCTCGATGTAATTCATTTGATGAGAAGAAAACAGTACAACCTTATTGTCTGCGATTAATTCCTTCACCACATCCTTCAATAACATAGCATTTACAGGGTCGAGACCAGAAAAAGGTTCATCTAATATCACGATATCTGGATCAGAAATCAAGGTGGCTACTAATTGAATCTTCTGTTGGTTTCCCTTCGATAGTGTATCTAATTTTTTTGATGCATACTCACTCATCTCCAAGCGTTCGAGCCAATACAGTGCAGATTTCTTCGCATCCGCAGTCGAGAGTCCCTTTAGACTTCCGAGATATACTAATTGTTCTAGGATTACCCTCTTGGCAAATAAACCGCGCTCTTCGGGCATATATCCGATGCGTAACTGGCTGCGA
The DNA here is from genome assembly GCA_964369755.1 of uncultured Lachnospiraceae bacterium. GTDB lineage: Bacteria > Bacillota > Clostridia > Lachnospirales > Lachnospiraceae > CAUPWF01. The sequence continues at coordinate 8,274 of CAYJFY010000057.1, read as the reverse complement.
TCAATCTCCTGATTGTCAATCAGAACACGACCTTCGTCTGCTCCGAAGACATTCATAATGATACGAATTGTGGTCGTCTTACCAGCGCCGTTTCTCCCTAGAATCCCTAGGGCACTGCCACTGCGGGCTTCTAAGGAAATACCCTTTAAGACCTCTTTGGAGCCAAAATTTTTCTTGATGTTTTCTATGCTTAGTTTCATAAAGCCTCCTTTACTGTTCGTTGGTTCGTTGGTCGTTGGGGACGGGAGTTTTTGTCAAAAACCCCCGTCCCCAACGAAATAAATTTCGTCGAAAAAATCCCTGTCCCCATTGTAGCACCCTGTCTTATTTGTGTAAACAATAAAAACAAATAGAATATTAAGTTTTTTTTCGTCTCATAACACATAGAATAAAAGTGAAAATCATCAATTCTGTAATTGGCATTGCAGCTGAAACCCCCGTCCTCAATTTGACAAGCTATACGATAGATGATACTATTCGTATGAAATAAAAGGGGAAAAGGAAGGATTTAATGCGAGTGAATAAAGCTAAGATTAAGAAAATTGTTTTTTATATTCCAACATTTATTGAAATCATTGTTGGATTGGTTATCACGGTGGTGATATGTTTTGCCTTGTTTGGAGTTATTACAAGAACAACTGCGAACTCTATATTTGAAGATGGAGGGCTGATGATTTTTCTTCAGAGAATTACGGAGATTATTATAGGGATAGAGTTTGTAAAACTTATATTTTCACATACCATGGATGCAACGCTAGAGGTTATTATTATGGCAATTGTCAGACAGATTATCATTGATCATCTGCCGCCATTAGATACAATTCTATTTGTGGCTGCAATTGCGATTTTATTTATCGTAAGAAAATATTTCTTTGTAAAACAGTTGGATCGAGCGGAGGAAGATGAATTTTCTAAAATAAAAAAACTGTTTGTTAAAAAGGAAGATAATGTTTAATGAAACAAGTATAAAACAAAAAAAGAGAATTTGAAAATATAATTGACAGACAATAAAACAAGTGATACTATAAATAAAGAAAAACAAATAAATAAAAGATATGTAACTTATATAGGTTCATAATCGGTTGAACGTTTCTACTAACTACCATAATAGTTAACTATAAGTGCTCGTAATGTAAGTGCGAGCTCTTGTGGTTTGATATGAAGAGCAGAAGGAGAGGTGAAATCGATGAATGAATCTATTTTTGTGTTAAAAGGGAATTTCATCTGGAATAAAAGCCCAGACGAATTCGAGGTCTATGAGCGAGGATATCTTGTCTATCAAGGGGGAGAAATCTTAGGTGTTTATCGGGAATTACCGATTGAATATGAAGGGGCTATTTTGGTGGATTATGGCGAGAAAATTATCATACCTGGCATTACAGATCTACATATTCATGCTCCTCAATATGCGTTTCGGGGTTTGGGAATGGACATGGAATTGTTGGAGTGGTTGGAGACGAACACATTCCCGGAGGAGGCGAAATTCCAAGATGTGAATTATGCACGTGAGGCGTACCAGATCTTTGTGGATAGCCTGAAGAATAGTATTACTACGAGAGCTTGTATCTATGGGACGGTTCATAGGCAAGCGACGATTGCATTGATGGACATGTTAGAGGATTCGGGCTTGGCTACCATGGTCGGCAAGGTCAATATGGATCGAAATTGCCCAGAGTATCTAAGGGAGGCATCGGCAGAGGTTTCAGCGACCGAGACCATTGAATGGATTCGGGATGTGCAGCATAAGAAGTATCGAAATACCATTCCAATCTTGACTCCGAGGTTTATACCGAGCTGTACCGATGAATTGTTGGAGCGGTTGAAGATGGTGCAAGTGAGATATCAATTGCCGCTACAGTCGCATTTGTCTGAAAATCCAGGGGAGATTGCTTGGGTTCAGGATCTTTGTCCTGAGTCAAGGTTCTATGGAGACGCCTATGATTCTTTCGGGATGTTTGGGGTGGATTGCCCGACTATTATGGCACATTGTGTTCATTCTTCCGAGGATGAAATTGAGAGGATGAGGGAAAATGGAGTTTTTGTTGCACATTGTCCCGAGTCGAATATGAATCTCTCTTCTGGAATTGCACCGATTAAGAAATTTTTGAAGAAGGGATTACATGTAGGATTGGGAACGGATGTTGCTGCGGGGAGCAACGAAAGCATGTTTCGTGCGATGGCATTTGCGATTCAGACTTCTAAGATTCGCTGGAGACTGCAAGACAAGGAGTATGCACCATTGACCACGGAAGAAGCTTTTTATTTGGCTACAAAAGGTGGGGGTGAATTCTTTGGTAAGGTTGGAAGTTTTGAACAAGGGTATCAGATGGATGCAGTGGTGTTAGATGATTCTCATTTGAGACATCCGCAACCCTTAAATATCAAGCAGAGACTTGAACGGATGATTTACTTGGCCGATGATCGGGAGGTCTGGGCGAAGTATGTAGCAGGCAAACAAATCATTTAAGTATGGAGGTGGACTGATATGAAGGAAAGAGAGCAAATTGTTGGGAAAAGCGTCCCTAGAGTGGATGCATTTGAGAAAGTAACTGGACGTGCCAAGTATACGGCGGATTTGTGTGAGAGCAAGGTGTATGTGGCAAAGATTCTTCATTCGACCATTGCGCATGGGCGTGTCTTATCCATCGATACGAGTGAGGCGAAGAAGGTGAAGGGGGTTGTTAAGGTTGTCACCTGTTTTGATGTGCCGAAGACATATTTTCCAACGGCGGGTCATCCTTGGTCCACAGATCCAGCACATCAAGACGTAAGCGATAGATTGTTACTCACGGATGAGGTGAAGTTCTATGGAGATGATATTGCAGCAGTGGTTGCGGAAGATGAAGTGGCGGCGACTCAGGCAGTTCGTGCTTTGAAGGTGGAATACGAAGAGAAGCCGTTTGTATTAGATGTGCAGAAATCCATGGAAGAAGGAGCCCCTCAGCTACATGAAGCATATCCCAATAATATTCTCAAGCATACAATGATCCGAAAGGGAAATTATGAGGAGGCAGCGAAAGAAGAGGGCTTAATCAAGGTGGAGGGCTGGTATGAAACGCCAGCAGTGCAACATTGCCACATCGAGAATTTTATCTGTTATGCTTATATGGAGCAAGACAGAATGGTAGTGGTAAGTTCTACTCAAATCCCACATATCTGTAGACGTGTAGTCGGGCAAGCATTGGATATTCCATGGGGAGATGTGAGAGTGATTAAACCATATATCGGAGGAGGATTTGGCAATAAGCAAGATATCTTGTATGAACCACTGTGTGCCTATTTATCCAAGGTCATCGGTGGACGCAAGGTGATGCTAGATGTTTCGCGGGAGGAAACCTTTGTATCCAACCGTGTAAGGCATGGAATTCGCACCCATATTATCTCCTATGTGAGGGCAGATGGAAGCTTTGCAGCGAGAAAAATAGAATGTTTCTCTGACCAAGGAGCCTATGCCTCCCATGGGCATGGAGTAGTTGCAAAGGGAATGGGAGCATTTCCGCATCTATATCCTTGTGAAAATGTGGATGGAGATGCCTATACAGTATTTACCAATAAATCCGTGGCGGGTGCCATGCGTGGGTATGGAATTCCACAAGCGATGTTCGCAGGAGAGAGTCATATCGATGATGTGGCAAAAGCAGTGGGAATGACTCCGTGGGAATTTCGCTGGAAGTACATCATGCCGAAGGGGTATCAAGACAACTTCTATCAGATGTCAAACTATGAGGATACCTTCCGCCAGTGTATGGAAAAGGGAAGCGTGCACATCGATTATTTGAAAAAATATGAAACATATAAAGATCAGAGTGGAGAAATTCGAAAGGGAGTTGGAGTTGCGACATTTTGGTATAACACGGGGGTGTGGCCAATTGCACTGGAGACCTCTGCCTGCCGTATGGTGTTGAACCAAGATGGATCGGTACAGGTTCAACTAGGTGAAACAGAGATTGGGCAAGGCGCAGACACGGTATTTGCGCAGATGACAGCAGAAACATTGGGAGTGCCATTTCATATGGTACATGTGATATCCACACAAGATACAGATGTTACTCCATTTGGAACGGGATCCTATGCCTCACGTCAGACCTATGTGGCTGGATTTGCAATTCGTCAAACAGCAGAATTGTTGAAGAGTCATATCTTGGACACAGCATATGAACTGACGAGACATACGAAGTCCATGTTGGATATTGTGGACGGAAATATTATTCGAAATACCGATGGCAAGGTATTGATGACATTGGGCGAATTATCAACAGAAAAATTATATAGCATGAACAACAACGGACATCTGACGGCGGAGAGCACCTATCAGGCGAAGACGAATGCGTATTCATTTGGCTGTACTTTTGCAGAAGTAGAGGTGGATGTTCCAGCTTGTAGGGTGACGTTGACGAATGTGGTCAATGTGCATGATGCAGGGCAGTTGGTCAATCCAGACCTAGCGTTGGCACAGGTGCACGGTGGAATGAGTATGGGAATTGGATTCGGATTATCGGAGAAATTACTCTACGATGAGAGAAGTGGGAAACCATTGAATCCAAACCTCTTGGACTATAAATTATCAACAAGCATGGATCATCCTGATTTGGTTGGTCTATTCGTGGAGAATTATGAACCGAGTAGTGCATATGGAACCAAAGCACTGGGAGAGCCGCCAACGTGTTCGATTGCTCCAGCAATTCGAAATGCTGTATTGCAGGCTACAGGGGTAGCAATTAACGAACTTCCATTGAATCCGCATTCACTGTTCAAACATTTTAGTGAAGCAGGTTTGTTGGAAGAAGTTTAGGGGAAGGAGGATAGAATCATGTATGATATGAAGGCATTATATGAAGCGACAAGCGTGAAACAGGCCATAGAGTTATTAGAAGAGCACCCAGAGGCTCAGATTATTGCAGGCGGAAGTGACGTGCTCATCCAGATGCGAGAAGGGAAGCGAGCAGGAGTTGAATTGGTGAGTATCTATGGAATCGATGAAATCCGAGGCATTCATATAGAAGACGATGGTGGGATTCGAATCGGGTCATTGACCAGTTTTTCTCATATTACAAAGAATCCAATCATTCAAGAATATATCAATGTATTGGGAGAGGCAGTAGATAAAATCGGAGGTCCACAGATTCGAAATATCGGAACCATCGGTGGAAATACCTGCAATGGAGTAACCTCTGCAGATTCAGCATCTACATTATTTGCATGGGATGCAATGGTAGAATTGAGTGGGGCAGAGGGTGTGAGAAGAATCCCGATACAAGAATTCTACATCAAGGCAGGAAAGGTGGATCTAAAGCCGACCGAGCTACAAACTGCGATTTTGATTCCAAAATCTCATTATGAAGGTTACCATGGACACTATATCAAGTATGCAATGCGTGAAGCCATGGATATTGCAACCCTTGGATGTTCAGTGAATGTAAAGTTGTCTGCGGACAAAAGAATCATCGAAGACATTCGGATTGCATTCGGTGTAGCGGGACCAATCCCAATGCGTGCAAAGCGTTCAGAGGAGATTGGAAGAGGGAGAGAAATTACAGAAGAAACCATCACGGAGATCAGTCGAGGTGTCCTAGAAGACATTACACCGCGGGATAGTTGGCGTGCCAGCAAGGCATTTCGAGAGCACATTGCACAAGTGTTGTGCAAGAGAGCTACAATAGAGGCGATTCGTTTGGCGGGAGGTGAGTGCACATGGTAGGAAAACAATACAAATTAGTAAGATGTACCATCAACGGTGTAGAGCGCGAAGCAATGGTGGACGTTCGAGCATCCCTGACCGATATGCTGAGGAATGAGTACAGCCTTGATAGTGTGAAAAAAGGGTGCGAAGTTGGAGAATGTGGAGCGTGTTGTGTCTTGATTGATGGGGAGTGTTTTAATTCCTGTATTTATCTTGCGGTATGGGCGGATGGCAAGGAAATCCGTACGCTAGAGGGATTGTTAAGCCCAGAGGGAGAATTGTCTGATATTCAGCAAGCATTCATCGATGAAACCGCAGTGCAATGTGGATTCTGTACTCCTGGAATGATTATGAGTGCAGTAGAAATCCTAGAGACAGGAAAGCGATACACAAGAGAAGAACTAAGGAAAAATATGTCAGGGAATCTCTGTCGTTGTACTGGATATGAGAATATATTGAATGCAGTGGAGAAAACCATGAATCAGAGGCTAAGTTAAGGTGGTCGAATTCGACCACCTTTAAACATTATAATAGAAAAAATACATACTAGTCACTGTGCTAATTCTTTGGTATAATGTAATAAAATACGTGGAGGGTCTAGCACACATGATAAAAAAATATAAAAATTGGGAAAAAAATGCAAATCTAACCGCAAAGTTTCGGCCAGTGCAAATCATCGTTTCGCTGGTAGTATCTGTTTTGATACTGTCATCTCTTGCGGCAATTATACTTGTAGACACACGCTACACGAGTATTTTAGAGCGCAATGTTGCAAATGAACTTGAAGTATATGGAATGATTGAAAATATGTATCTCTGTCGTGTGTTAGGTCGTGATATCTTGCTGCAAGAAGATGAGGATGTACGTATGGAATTGTATGAAAGATATATCGATGCTTTCGATTCGCTTGACGATAAAATGGAGGCGTATCATAGCAAACTCAGCGGACAAGATGCAACAGATTTTGCTACGATTATCGAATGGAAGAACTCATATACCGATGCTATGATTTTATCTGCAGACTTAAAAAATGAAGGAGGAAAAGACATAGAGGCTCTAGAGGCACTTCGCAGTGTAACCCCAATTGCAAATGATTTCTTTGGCAGTATGGAAGAACTGTTAAGTGAAGAAAATCGTAAGGCAAACGAAGCAATTGCAGCAAAGGATACACTTGTAAATTATACTATTATCTTCAATGTTTTATTTGCAGTGGCTATTCTAGTACTGATTTTCTTTATGATCCGTAATGTAGTCAATAAATTGGGTGACAAACTTACCACTGTTGCCAAAACAGTCTCTCACATTGCAGATACAGGTGATATGGAGGTTACAATTCCAGACGAAAACCTAACGGAAGACGAGGTTGGTACGATTTTTGCCTCTACCAAAAAGTTACAAGATAGGCTAAATGTGTATTCAAATGTTGTTTCGCAAATGGCGCAAAAAGATTATACGGCGACAATCACACCTCTCTCTGATAAGGACAAGCTTGCCAAAAGCATCTCTGATGTGTTGGAGGCAACCAGTACGGTTGTGCACCAGATTAAATTTGCCTCTGAAGACGTGCACTCCGGTGCAAAGCATATGCGGAGCTTCTCGAGTGGCTTGATTGATGGTGTGGAAATGCAGACTCAGGCTCTGAATTCCTTGTCAGATGCTGTGAATTCAATCTCCAATCAGGTAAATACTAGTAAAGACATTGTGAATCAAACTAGCCATGTTATCGTTAAAACAGGATTGCTTCTCGAGGATAGTCAGGAGCAAATTGGTACATTGCTTGAAGAGATGAAAACAACAAAGAGTTTGTCTGACCAAATACAAAATATTGTAAAAACCATTGATGGTATTGCTTTTCAAACAAATATTCTCGCACTTAATGCGGCTGTTGAGGCTGCCCGTGCAGGTGAATCTGGTCGCGGATTCGCAGTAGTGGCAAGTGAGGTTAGAACGCTAGCAGAGAGCAGTGCCAAGGCGGCCAAAGACACCTCGAACTTGATTAATACAGTTAGGGCATCCATTGAAAATAGTCTGCAAAAGGCTGATCGAACAACGAGTACTGTTATGAGAGTGGGAGAAAATTCGAATAAACTTATCGCTATGATGGAAGAAGTTGTTAGAACATCAGATGAGCAGTTTGAGATGATTTCCAGAGTCTCAAACGAGCTGAATAATATTACAAGAATTGTGGAGGAAAACACCAATGTGTCTGAACAAGGTGACACACTAAGTACAAAATTATCCTCACAAGCTATGGATTTGCAGGAGTCGTTAGAACAATTTAGTTTGCAAGAAGGTACATCTAAGAAAGAGTATTTCTAGCTTTTACTACTCTGTTAAAAGATAGTTGGATTTTCTTAAAAGAGAAAAGAACACTTGTTCTGAAAATAAAAAGGTGATATACTAATTATAGTGCTACCTAAAGCGGTAGGCGGTTAGTCCTCTAACTACTAGAGGGCATGTGTGGCTTCACTCTGTTGTGGTCATTGTTGACCAAGTGCTACTGGCACTTAACAACCTCTAGTACATATCATTCGTGATAAATACTACGAAAGAGGGTGATGCTAATGTTGACGATAGAAGCTCTAATAGCAGTG
>CAYJFY010000056.1:0-13308 GCA_964369755.1 uncultured Lachnospiraceae bacterium | reverse complement strand
TGAAGATAATGCGAAAGAAGCATTTGCAATGTATTCAGAGAATACAGATTGGTTGCTTTATGATGAAGAGCTAGCACTTAAGATGATGAAATATAGCCCGGAGGAAGCATCAGAATATCAATTATTGATGTCCACAATTGATTCTTATGTTTTGGAAACCTTCCAAGCATGGGTATTGGGAACAGCAGAATTGAATGATGATACATATCAAGCATTTATCGACGAGTTGAAAGCAAGGGATATTGATCGTGCGATTGAGATTAATCAAGTAGCATATGACAGATACCTTGAAACTGTAAGTAATTAAATAAAGTATAGGTAAAGAAGTAGTGCTAGTAGGAATTGAAAAGCCTGCTAGCACTCTTTCTTTAAGAGAAAATATTAAGAATAAAAATGGGAGAAATAAAAATGGCTAATTTTTCATTAGAAGGTAAAGTAGTATTAGTAACAGGAGCATCTTACGGAATCGGATTTGCAATCGCAAAAGGATGCGCAGAAGCAGGAGCAACCATCGTATTCAACGATATCAAGCAAGAGCTAGTAGATCAAGGTATCGCAGCATACAAAGAGTTAGGAATTACAGCTCACGGATATGTTTGTGATGTAACAAACGAAGATCAAGTAACCGCTTTGATCGCTCAAATCAAAGAAGAAGTTGGTGTAGTTGACGTATTGGTAAACAACGCTGGTATCATCAAGAGAATTCCTATGTGCGAAATGTCCGCAGCAGACTTCAAACAAGTGATCGATGTTGACTTGACAGCCCCATTTATCATGGCAAAAGCAGTTATCCCAGCAATGATTGAAAAAGGACATGGAAAAATCATCAACGTTTGCTCTATGATGAGTGAGCTTGGACGTGAGACAGTTTCTGCATATGCAGCAGCAAAAGGTGGATTGAAAATGCTTACCAAGAATATTTGTTCTGAGTATGGTTCATACAACATCCAGTGTAATGGTATCGGACCTGGATACATTGCAACACCTCAAACAGCTCCACTAAGAGAAGTACAACCAGACGGAAGCAAGCACCCATTTGATTCATTCATCTTAGCTAAAACACCAGCTGAAAGATGGGGAGATCCAGAAGATCTTGCAGGACCAGCAGTATTCCTTGCATCTAACGCTTCTGACTTTGTAAACGGACATGTTCTTTATGTTGATGGTGGTATCTTGGCATACATCGGAAGACAACCCAAATAATAGAGGTAGATAAAATGATTGCATTAAAAGTGATGAATAAAGAAGATAAAACCCTAGGTGTGGAACGGGGCGAGGAAGTAACGTTGGTTTATCATCAAGAATATCAAGAGGGAGATAAGCTGTTTTTAGAGTTGGATGTGGTACCTGCATATGTGATGGTCCAGTTAGACGATGCAATGGGCGAGCATATGCTATATCTAACTCACAAGCTTATCGCTTATGAGGTTCCATATGGAGAGAAAAAATCTTGTTATTCGCCGAAGTGTTTTTCTGGAAATGTCCATGTATTAAAAGCAAGATTGGCAAGTGAAGATGAAAAAGCACGATACCGTAATCTCGCACTTAACCCATATGATAGTCATGAATCGACGAATTGCTTTCCACATGGATCAGCAAATGTAGAAACGAGAGGCGAGTCCATATTTGCAGCAAAGAATGCCATGAATGGAAATTGTGCGAACAAGTCTCATGGGAAATGGCCATATGAGTCATGGGGGATTAATCGTAATCCAGATGCTACGATGAAAGTCGAGTTTGGAAGGATGGTTACGATAGATAAGGTCGTGTTGTATACACGAGCAGACTTTCCGCATGATAGCTATTGGACCAAAGCAACCCTTCGCTGTTCGGATGATAGTATCATTGAGTTGGACTTAGAAAAAACGGAAAAGCCTCAGTCTTTTCATATTGAGAAAAAAGAAGTGGAATGGGTTCAACTAGAGAAGTTAATCAAAGCAGAAGATGGTTCGCCGTTTCCAGCTTTGAGTCAGATAGAAGTATATGGATGGTAAGAATAGGCAATACACAATAAGCGATACACAATAATAGAAGAAAAGGAAGGTTATTAAAATGGAATTAAGAACAGCAGCATCACCGAGAGAAGTGAAACAATATGATACAAAGCAATTGAGAGAAGACTTTTTGATTGAAGATTTATTTGTAGAAGATAAGATTAAACTAGTTTATAGTCATATCGATCGAATTATCATCGGTTCAGCAACACCGATTTCACCATTAAAGCTTACAGAAGGGGAGGAACTAAGGGCAGAGTACTTCTTAGAGCGTAGAGAAATGGGTGTAATTAATATCGGAGGCAAAGGGAGTATCGTAGTTGACGGAAGAACATATGAACTAGGATATAGAGAAGGAATGTATATTGGAATGGGCGCAAAGGATATCACATTTATGAGTGAGAGTTCAGAAGCGCCTGCAAAATTCTATCTAAATAGTGCTCCAGCACATAGAACGTATCCAACAGTATTAATTAAACCTGAGGGAACTCCAGAAGAAGGTGTAGTCATCATCAGTGATGAGAATAAGCCAGAGTTTGGTTCTCTTGAAGAAGCGAACCACCGTGTGATTGCAAAGTATATCTTGCCAGGGCAAGTAGAAAGCTGTCAATTGGTTATGGGAATTACAAGTCTAAAACCAGGTAGTGTATGGAATACCATGCCTTGTCATACACACGATAGAAGAATGGAAGTATATATTTATTTTGAAATGAAAGAGGATGCATTTGTTATGCATTATATGGGAGAAGCAAAAGAGACAAGACATATCGTGACAAGAAATGAACAAGCAGTTATTTCCCCTAGCTGGTCTATTCATTCAGGCTGTGGATCAAGAGCATACTCCTTTGTATGGGGAATGGTAGGAGAAAATCAAGAATTTACGGATATGGATGGCATAAAAAATAGCGAATTGATGTAGTGGTATTAAGATGAATAGAATAAAACCAAACATAGTGTTTATTATGAGCGATGACCAGGGTGCCTGGACATTAGGCAGTGCGGGGAATAAGGAAATACAAACACCGAATCTGGACAGATTAGCAGAGGAATGGATGCGGTACGACAACTTCTTCTGTGCATCTCCAGTTTGCTCTCCAGCTAGAGCTTCGATTGTTACAGGAGAGATTCCCTCTTGCCACGGAATATTAGATTGGTTAAGTGGCGGAAATGGGACTACAGAAAATCATCCGCAGATGAATGGGCATGAACATTTTAAAAACAAAGATGTCGGAATCGAATATCTAGAAGGGCACCCTTCTTATATCAGTGTCTTGAAAGACAGTGGATATTGCTGTGGATTAAGTGGGAAATGGCATTTGGGTAATCACGAATATGCAAAGAAAGGGTTTGACAAGTGGTTTACAATATTTGCTGGAGGTTGTCGCTATTTTGATGCCGACACCATTGAACATGAAGCGGTGAGCGGTGATAATAGATATATTACAACGGTTATCACAGATAAGGCGATTGAATATATGAATGATTATGTGCAACAAGAAGAACCATTTTATCTGAGCATTCATTATACAGCGCCGCACAGCCCATGGGATGAAGGTGAACACCCCAAGGAGTTCATAGATAAATATAAGGATTGTAAATTCGAATCAACACCAGACCTCCCAGTTCATGAAGACCAAATCAATTCCTGTCCTGTAGGTAGCACACCAGAAAAAAGGCGGGAGAATTTACAAGGCTACTATGCTGCGATTACGGCAATGGATGACCAAATCGGTAGAGTTTTTGAAGAGTTAGAGCGTCTAGGTCAGTTGGAGAATACGGTGGTTATTTTTACAGCTGATAATGGTATGAATATGGGACATCATGGGATATGGGGAAAACGAAATGGAACATATCCTGCGAACATGTATGATACATCGGTAAAAGTTCCTTTTATTATTCGAGCTCCGTTTATTAAAAACAAAGGGGTTACTCAATATAGTTTGAGAAGTCATCTTGATATCTTCCCTACCCTATGTGAAATGGTGGGCGAAGAATATGTGGCTGCCAAAAAGCAATCTGGTACAAGTTTTTATCGAGAATTGCTAGGGGGAGAGGAAAAAGACTCCACTATCGCGATTTGCAGTGAATATGGTCGAATCAGAATGATGAGAAACAAGAAGAGAAAACTAGTGTATGATTGTTTGAGTGGTGTGATTCAGTATTTTGATTTAGAAAAGGATAGCGACGAGGCTAACAATCTGTTAAATGATGCAGATTATCAAGAAGAGATAACCCGCATGGAAGAAGAATTGAAACAATGGTTTGATAGGTATGCAATGGAACAGCAAGATGGACAGCAGTATCCAGTTGTTGGGAAAGGGCAGAAAAATTGGTGTTATGAAGCAGATGCATTCGCGCAAACGTTTAGATATTACCGTGATATCAATCAAGCGAGTGTTTTGTAGAAATGTAGGGAAGATAGTCCATGAAGAAAAAACAATTTAATAGTGGCTGGGAGTTCACAACCATTGATACAGAGCAAAACGCGGGATTTGCAAGGGAAATGACCTGTTGGAGGGAAGTTCTGTTGCCTCATGATTGGACCACGGATTTTGAATTCAATCGAACAAATCCATCTGCCCATCAAGGTTCCTATGTGCAGATGGGAGTCGGTTGGTATCGGAAATACTTTGTGTTGTCAGAAGAAGACATCAGTAAACAGAATATGATACTTTTTGATGGAGTATATCATCGCTCAACAGTATATCTGAATGGGGAAGTAATCGGCGGAAGAGAGTATGGTTACAGCTCCTTTACTTGTGACTTATCACCATATGCTAAAGTTGGATTAAACAGTATTGTGGTAAAGGTAGATTGTTCCGATGAGCCTTCTAGTCGGTGGTTTAATGGTGCTGGGATAACAAGAAATGTATGGTTGTTGCAAGGTGGACACCAATTCATTCCATACTGTGGTTGCCACATTAAGGTAGAGGAGATTGCCAAGGCGAGATGTCAAGTAGAGATTAGCACGACGGTAATCAATAAAGAGAGTGCCTGCAAGGGGAATCTCTTTATTGATATTATAAACGTCGACAAGATAAAAATACAAAGTTTAAATATGCGGATAACGATTCCAGAAGGAGAGAGCAATCATGATATATCAGGGTTTATCAATCATCCGAATTTTTGGTCATGCGACAAGCCGTATTTATATACATGCAAGGTAGAATTAGTGACAGAAGAGTGTGACGATAGGGTCGAAGAAAGATTCGGGGTAAGAACCCTAGAATTTATACCACATAAAGGTTTCTATCTCAACCGAGTGCCAACCGTATTTAAAGGTGTATGCATGCACCATGATGGAGGCTGTGTAGGGGCAGCGGTGCCAAAAGCACTGTGGAAAAAGAGAATATTGATGCTAAAGGAGATGGGATGCAATGCGATTCGGACATCACACAACCCATTTAATCCAGAGTTCTATGACCTCTGTGATGAACTCGGTGTCATGGTGGTTGATGAAATCTTCGATGGTTGGGATGTTCCAAAGGTTCCAAATGATTATAGTAACCTGTGGCAATCATGTTATGAAAAAGATCTCGTAGACTTTATCAAAAGAGACCGAAATCATGCTTCTGTTGTATTGTGGAGTGTAGGGAATGAAGTCTTGCAGATGCGACCAGAACTTACAACGCATCTGATGGAGATTGTTCGCACCCTGGATGAGACAAGAAAAATAACTGCTGGGATAAATGACATCAGCGAAGCCTCGGATAAGAATCGTGCAGTACTAGATATTGCAGGATACAATGATGGAGGTGGAGCTTGCTTTTTGTATGAAGAAGATCATGAAAAGAGACCAGAACAATTGTTATTCGCAAGTGAAGCACCTCATTCTCTTCATACAAGGGGGTTCTATAGAACTCAAACGTGGTGGAGGGATAAGAATCAACCAAGAATAGAAATCCCGAACCTGACCACGGAAGAGGTTTTTTCAGATCAGAGTATCTTCTATAATTCGTCCTATGATAATGCAGGGGTAAGAACTTGTGTAAGGGATTCCTGGGAATTTGTAGAGAAATATCCCTATCTGTGTGGAGAATTTCGCTGGACTGGGTTTGACTATATAGGAGAAGCCCTTCCAGAAGCATGGCCTGCGAGAACAAATCATTATGGTGTGATTGATTTGGCAAATTTCAAGAAGGATCATTACTATTTATACCAAAGTATGTGGAGTGAAGAGAAGATGATACACCTCCTTCCGCATTGGACACATCCGACGATTGAGCTAGGAACAGAAATTCCAGTTTGGGTTTATACGAATTGTGAGTCAGCGGAATTATTTCTGAACGGGCAAAGTCTCGGCAAAAAGCTCAATGATGAGAAGCATCTACAGTGGTTAGTTCCATATACACCAGGGGTGTTAGAAGCCAAGGGGTACGAGAATGGGGAAGTGGTTGCCAGTAAGCAGCATCAGACAGCATCTAGTCCAGCTGGTCTCCAATTCACGGCGGAGATTCTTCCTGATGAATGTGAGCGGGTGGTAGAGCAATGGACATTCGAGGTTACAGATGAAGAAGGAAACTTTGTTCCATATTCCAATAATATCACGGGATTGCATGTGTCAGGGTGTGAAATCATAGGCTCAGATAATGGGGCAGTAGACGATATGACATATTGGAGGTCGCCGATACGCAGAGCCTTCAATGGACTGGGGATGTATCTGATAAGGCACCTTGCAGATAATGCTACAGCGGAAGGTGTCTTAGGATATATTCTAGGAGAGTCTTATTTTGATGAAGTGACAAGTGTTACATTAGGCGTGAAGAACATCCTTGCAAATGGAGAGTCTCAGAGCCCATGTACCATTTATTATACATTGGATGGGAGTACACCAGATCGCAGAAGCACCTTATATACCCACCCGTTTGTGATTCGGGAAACTACATGCGTCAAAATGGTAGTATATCAAGGAGAAGAAAAAATAATTGCGATTCAAGATCTATTTACTAAGGGCAAACCAGAGCCAGTGATAGACCGTGCACATTTGAATTACACAGTCTTATCAGACACACCAGTGGGACCATTTTCAGAGAAACTGATAGGAAACTGGTTTAGTGGTGGGGTGTTGTATCGAATACAACAAGACGGCAAGATCTTTCGAGTTGTAGGAACGCAAGAAACACATCTAGGGTATTGGTGGTATGATTTCCCTACGGATTTTCTCGAGACACCAAATTATGCAGGAACTGGAGAAATCTGGTTTGCATCTGGAGAAAAATGTCACATAGAGTTTGAGAATCAACAGGCTAAAGTTTTTGTCATGGACAATGAGAGCAAGGCCATTGCGGCAACATATTGTACAGAGGACAGGCTTGTATTTTCAAGAGGGGAAGAGGGTGGATAAAATAAGAATCAACATATCAAAGGAATCCTATTATATCTATCTCAAAATGGCATGGCCCTGTGTCGTTGAAGCAGTTCTCTTAGCGATGGTGAATGTAGTAGACACCATTATGGTTGGAACACTAGGAACCAATGCGATTGCAGCGGTAGGCGTCACGGGCCAACCTAGATTTTTATTAATGGCACTACCGATTGCATTGAATGTTGGTTTGAACTCCGTTGGTGCACGGCGTAAGGGAGAACAAGATCGTACGGGAGCAAACGCAGTCCTGAAGGCAGCATTGTATTTATCAGCTGTATTAGGGGGAATTACAGCCTTGGTTGGTGTGAGTTTTGCAAGACCGATGTTGGAATTTACTGGAGCAGAGGCACATTATATCGATGATGCGGTTTCTTATTTTCAGATTGTAGCCCTTGGGTTATTGTTCCAGATTATAAATTTAGCAATCAATGCAGTTCAGAGAAGTGTTGGGAATACAAAGATTACAATGAGAACCAATGTTACATCGAATGTAGTCAATGTGATTATGAATTATATTTTGATAAACGGTGCGTTCGGGTTTCCAAAACTTGGAGTTCGAGGAGCAGCGATTGCAACCTTGCTAGGTGCAATTGTAGCATTTGCAATGGCAGTTGTGTCAATCTTGCACAGAAAAGGCTATATCAATCTGAGCCTTGCGTGGAAAGAAAAATTCAACTATCAAGTGATCAAACCCATATTCTTTGTGGGGAGCAGCGTGTTAGTTGAACAGATATGTACTAGGATAGGATTTATTGCATACGCAATGATGGTCATTAATTTAGGGACAGTCGCATATGCAACGCACACTATATGTAATACGATGATTAGCCTTTCATTCTCAGCAGCAGATGGAATTGCAATGGCAGCGGCAGCACTTGTCGGACAACGCCTTGGGGCAAAAGATGTAGAAGGTGCTAGGACGTTTGGAGCGATTGGTCAAAAAATAGCATTTGGAGTATCTACGATATTGGTGTTTATCTTCTTCTTCGGACGATATGGTTTGATGGGATTATATACGACAGACCAAGAAGTCATTGCATTAGGGGCGAATATATTAATTATTATGTCAGCTTGCACACACCTGCAAACATCTCAGATTGTATATAATGGATGTCTGCGAGGGGCAGGAGATTCTAGATATGTGGCACTCATCTCCTTATTAGGGGTTACAATCGTACGACCAGTTTCAACATACTTATTCTGCTATCCATTTGGATTTGGCGTGTATGGAGCATGGATATCGTTGTTCCTAGATCAATTAATCCGAGTGATATTAGCAGTGAGGAGATTCTATGGAAATAAATGGAGTCAGATAAACTTATAGTCTTCTTTCTTGTATTTTGTTGTCATATATTTAGTGACCTGGTTCATATTGGCGATGCTACTTGTTCCAAAAAGCGGAAGGATGTCAAAGTCATGTACTTTGAAAAACCCTAGCATTGCCTGAGCCAAATCATAACCGTTCTTTTGGCAGAGAACATCTAGTTCTTTTGCAATTACCATATTTTTAGGGGTATTATACCCATGAGCATCATTTGCTGGGATCTCGCCTTGCTTTAATCGATGAAAGAAACCACCACAGAGAGCAGCATAGGGAATCAATAAATTAGTGGAAGTGCTGTGGTAATCTAACATTTCCATATCACAAGCAACCATAGTAGGGTCTGTCATAGAACCCATATGTTTTACGCCGATATTATAAAGGGCTTGATTGGCGACAAAACCACGATACCCTTTGTTAGCACAATAAGCATCGGCCTCCTTCATTCGTGAAGTGGTCCAATTAGAACAAGCGTAATATCGCAACTTACCTTCACGCCGAAACGCTTCCATGGTTTCAATCAGCTCTTCTACAGGACGGCAGGTATCGTCACGATGATAGAAATAGATGTCAATATAATCGGTTTGGAGTTTCTTTAGACTATCTTCGATATCCGTACGCATTTCTTCCTTTGAGAGTCTGCTGATATGCATGGAGTCTAGATAAGGGTGGCCACCTTTGGTTGCGATGATGACATCGTGTCGCCGCCCACGGTAGTGTAACCAATCGCCAATGACACGCTCAGAGCGTGCAAATTCGCCTGGTACCCAGTCAGAATAAATATGAGCTGTATCAAAAAAATTACCACCGATATCGAAAAAATGTTCTAATAAGTCATAGGCATTTTTTCCATCCCATTTTAATCCGGCACCTGTGGAACCAAGGCCTAGGGTGCTTAGTTGTAAATCTGTGTCTTTAATGCAAATCATGATAAGAACCTCCTAAGGAATTTAATTTGTCAGGATATCAATCTCTGAAAAAATAGAATATATATAATATATCCAAAAGTGGTGGAATATGCAATAAAAATAAGTTCCTATTCAGCCTAAACATCTCGGATGGATCACTGCGTAATCTGTTACGCTGTTTCACAGCTACATCCTCGATTACGGCTAAGCGCCATATGACTGAATCACAAGATGTGCCTGATGCTATGTAAATACAGCACAGTTTCACTTGTATTCAGCCGCAAGGCTGAATAGGTACAAAAGCAACTGTAGAAAAAATAAAGTTATAGTAGAAATTTATAATTTTTGTTAAAATAGGAGGATGTTATAATGAGACCATAGGAGGTGTTTTGCGATGAAATTGATGGTGGTGGATGATGATAAGCAAATCAGAGAAGGTATCAGTCAAGGAATTAAGTGGGCTACGATTGGAATTAAAGAAGTAAGAGCATTTCAAGATGGGATTGATGCATTAGAGGCGTTCGAGGAGTTTCAGCCTGATATTGTAATTAGTGATGTAAGAATGCCAGAAATGAGTGGGCTAGAGTTTTTAAAGCGTGCAAAACAAATGAGAGAAACGGTTCGATTTATTCTGGTCAGTGGGTATTCGGATTTTGAATATGTGCAACAAGCAATACGTCTGGGTGCAGTGGATTATGAGTTGAAACCGATTAATGCAAGATTGCTTATTCGAAAAGTGACGGAGCTAAAAAATGAGATATTGGCAGAGAAAAATTCTACAAAATTAAATCAGATATATCAGCTAGACTATAAGAAAAATACGATAAGAAAAATATTATGTGGTGAGATAGAAGATAGAAATATCATAAAGGAATTTTTTCATGTGTACTATCATGTGGAACAGTTCGATAGCTTTATTATGCTACTTATGGAGAGCGATGCCAATAGAAGCAGTGAAAGTGACGATGTAGTTGTAATAGAAAATTCATTACGCCAATGTGAAATGAAAGAGATGGCAGTTACTAACGATGAGAAGAGATTTATTGTACTGGTAAAGACTGTTAATTCTGTTTTGTATGCACAAAAAAGAGCGGTGGATTTGACAAAGGTGGTTCGTGAATTAAATGCAACACATTTCGAGGGTGATTTGCCGGCGGTTATATCTGGTATATACGAGGTACGACAGATAAAAAAAGCGTATGAAAATATGATAAATGCAATGGAATATAAATTCTGTGCAGGTCAGGGTAATGTGTACTTGGAGGAAAAATGCAGAACGCCCTTAAAGGAAGAAATGAATTTAGAAGAGAAAGCGAAAGAATTAGTAAAAGCGATCCAAACAGGGGATGGTTACATCGAAATATTAAATGAGTTAGAAATTTATTGGAACAAAACATTCTCAATGCAGGCAAATCAAATAAAAGCCTATCTATCAACCGTCCTATATCAAGTCGTAGGGACGAATGAGGCAGTGATATCAATAGAAGAGGTAACAAGGAGAGTGGAACATACATTGTATTTAAGTGAGCTAGTAGAGGTATGTCATAAAATATGTGAAGAAATTGTACGAGCAAGAAAGTTTAGAGAAGAAAGTCGATATAGCAAAATCATATACAGTGCGGTGCTTTATATTCAGGAAAATTTTAGAGAAAATTTATCTGTTGACCAAGTAGCGGAGCATGTAGAGAAGTCGCCAAACTATGTAAGTGCATTATTTAAGAAGGAAGTAGGTAAGAGTTTTTCGACCTATGTAAATCACCTTAGAATCACGGAAGCAAAACGGTTGTTAAATGAGACCACATTATTGCTGAGTGAAATTTCGGAAGAGGTTGGATATACAGATTATGTATATTTTGTGGCTGTATTCAAAAAACTAGAAGGTTGTGCTCCTTCTAGCTTTCGAAATAAAAGATATTAGTTCTCATATGGTAGGGTCAAGCATACGGTTGTGCCTACACCTAATTGACTATGGAAGGACAAGCCATATGTTTCGCCATAATGTAGGTGGATACGCTCATCTATGTTTTTTAGTGCAAAGACAGAATCTGTCTTATGATCGGAGCGCAACTTTGATTGAATGATAGATTCATCGACACCGACGCCATTGTCCGCCACATTAATATATAGGTAAGAATCATCGGTATAAATGGATAAATTAATATATCCGCCATTTTTCTGAGGTTCTAAGCCATGTAAAATGGAGTTCTCAATCAAAGGTTGTAAAAGTAGTTTTAATATGATTTTGTCCATTAAGTGAGGGGGAACATCTATATGTAGTTGAATTCGTTTGCCATACCTTTTTCCCATTAAAAACATGTAGTGTTCAATGAATTTTATTTCACTCTCAATGGAGACGAAATCATTGCCTTTATTCAGTGTGTGGCGGAAAATAGAGGATAAGGCTTCGATCTGTTCACTTGTGTCATAAGCACCTTCGGTAATTGCAAGCCAATGGATAGAGTCTAAGGTGTTGTATAAAAAGTGAGGATTAATCTGTGTTACCAAAGCAATAAGTTCGGCCTCTTGCTGTTTGATTTTTCCAAGGTATACTTCGTTAATTAAGTTATTAATTCGATCAGAAGTATGGATAACTTCTTGGTTTAATCGGCCTATTTCATCATTGGACTGATAAGGCAAGTCTAAAGTAAAATCTCCATCCCTCATCTTGGTTACTTCAGTCATGAGTTGTCTTATGGGATTAATAATATATCTCTTCTGAATTAAGGAAAAGCAAATCCCAAAGATTATGCAAATGATAAGAGCAATGAAAAGTACAATAGCATAAGCGGATTCGAATTCAGAGTATGCAGAATTCGGAACTATATTTAAGTACATAAAGTCAGACGAGGGACCTTTATAATAATAGCAGACTTCATTGCTTTGTGTTAATGTCAAATATCCAGAAGGATTTACTAATTGATTTTTGATATCAAGGAATAAGACTGAGGTGGAACCGAGGGAGTCCTTATTACTTGAGGATAAAATTGTTCCGTCAGGTTTTAAAATCAATGAGTCGGTAGACTGGGGATTCAAACGTGTTGTATAAGTGGAAGATAGTATGTGTTCATCAATATTAATAGCTAAAACTCCAATGGTTTGATTGGCACCATGGTAGAAATCATGGATGCTAGAATAATAGGTTATAATATTTGATGATGTTCTGCTTGTATTTGTTTTGGGGGTGATCAACGCATGTGCAGAGGCCCAATATTCCTTGCTGGTTTCCGTATGTGCTAGCGTTAAATATTCTTCCGATTCCTCGGATATAAAGGTGCCACGTTGATATATGATGTCATTGTTTAAACTGATGGTAAAATTTTCATAATAAGGATAACGCTGTAACAAATCATCAAAATAATTACTGATATCATAATAATCTTTTGAGTCAGCGGTGTTATCAATCAAACGAAATAGGGGATTGGCAGTGACCGCAGAGTGTTTGATGTTTTCTGTATACTGGATGATATCTTCGATGTCTTGTGTAGAGTTTTTGAAGGATATCAATTCTTGCTCATATCGTTCTGTACGATTAAGTAAACCAATCACAAGATAAATGATAATACCTATAATAGTTAGAGGTATGATAATAAAGGAAATTAATGAAAAATATAAACGTCTATTTAGAGACATATTTTTTATCCAATGCATAATCGTTCACCTTTCATAGTGTGGAACACATTTTTGAAATTTGTGCTGACATTATATCATTAAACTAGTAAG
>CAYJFY010000055.1:0-14696 GCA_964369755.1 uncultured Lachnospiraceae bacterium | reverse complement strand
TCTAATACATTATACAATTTTAATAACTCTGCTAAAGATTGTAAATACTGAATGGATTCTGTCGCGTTTTCATTTACAGCGCAGATTTTTGCTTGCTCTAGAATTTCGACACCACCAGATAATTCTTGTATTTTCAAGAAAACTTGACACAACTCTTCAGAAATATTAGATTGACGTAATAATTCTTCCACTCCAAAATAATTTCTGTAGTCGATTAAGTCTAATAGCTTTTCTTCTGTTGTATCGTCTAATCCTGCTTCTTGTATCAAACTTTGGAAAAATGAAACATGCCCGATATTTATTTGAAATTCTTTTAATCCTACATTTTTTAGACTCTCTACAATCAATGCTAGAAGCTCTGCATCTGATTCTACAGATTCAAAGCCGATCATTTCTGCGCCTAATTGTGTATGTTCCACTAAACGTCCCTGATAACTTGTTCTGTTGATAAACGTATTTCCTTCATAGCATAATTTTGCTGGAAGGGATTCGCTATTTAACAAGGTTGCGGCAACCCTTGCAATGGATGGTGTAATATCTGGTCTTAATGCCAACATATTTCCCTCTTTATCAAAAAAACGAAATAATTCTTTTGAATTAATCGATCCTATTTCCTCACGAAAGACATCCGCATACTCGAATGTCGGAGTTTGAATATCCTGAAATCCATATAATTTAAGAACCTTATTCAATTGCTCTTGTAAAATCATCTTTTGTTTACATTCTTTATAAAAAATATCTCTCACACCATCAGGTGTATGTATCAGTTGTTGTTTCATTTGTAATCCCTCCATCACTTTAGTGTGCTAATTCGTTATCATGCTAAAATCATTATACTTTAAATTAAATAATTGTCAATCCCTTAGAGACAAATCCTTTTGTATTGCATCTAAATATGGAATAAAAAATCCACTTTTTACATTCAAGAAAAATTTTTCATTCAATTCTTCAAATCTAATACTCTTACGTCCTCCTTCCATCAT
The DNA here is from genome assembly GCA_964369755.1 of uncultured Lachnospiraceae bacterium. Lineage (GTDB taxonomy): Bacteria > Bacillota > Clostridia > Lachnospirales > Lachnospiraceae > CAUPWF01. Next base: position 13,713 of record CAYJFY010000055.1, on the reverse strand, counting down.
TCGCTTCCAGTATTGAAACACTTCCTGAAACGACATATAATATGCTATATTTTTATGACTATAGTAAATCAATAAAAATGAAATCCCATCTTGCTGTTCAAAAGCTTCCATAAAGTCAATCTGATGCTGATGAATGTTTTGAAGAGGAAATGTGTCTTTGTTACATTCTTTGGCATCAAAGCAAACAGGTATCCCCTGTACAGCACCGATGTAATCCACGGTACTTCTCTGGTCAAAATATGCCAGAGTGATATGTCTTTGCTCTTTATCAATTTTTATCGGTGTAATCGGTGTTGGAATTTTTTGGATTAATGCCAACTTTTTTTCGATATAATGTTCATTGGTTCGATTAATAAATTCTTCTAAGGCTGATCCTCTAAGGCCTCTCGAATTCCAAGTTCCCATAAGATCCTCCTGATTGTTCTAATATTTTTTTATATACATTTGGAAGTGGTGCAACAAATGAATGTCCACCTAATTGTGATAACTCCGACATCTCACTCGGAAATTCTAAACGATAAGAGTGTAATAATTGTGAATCCACGTCAAATAGTTTTTTATATCTAAGATTAAACTCTTGGTCTCCATACTTCATATCTCCAATAATTCCATGTTGAAGGGAAGCTAGATGAGCCCGAATCTGATGTGGTTTTCCAGTAATCAGGTGGACCTCTAGTAATGTAATTTCCTGATTCCTCCATAGCGGACGATATGCCGTCTCAATATAAGAAGGTTTTTCTGTATTTCCAACAGCGGTAATCGGTTTTTCCGTGGATATTTTCACCTGATTCTTCTTCTCATCCTTAATCAAGTATCCTTTTAGCTTTTGTTGCTCTTTTAGTTGCCCTTTTACAAATGTTAGGTAAAATTTATCCACACTTCTATCATGAAAGCACTTAGAGAGTACCTGAAGTCCTTTTAAACTTTTTCCCGCTGTGATTAATCCACTTGTATTTCGATCCAAACGATTACAAATCGCCGGTTTAAATGTTTTCAATTGAGCAACCTCTAGCTTATTCGATGCAATCAGATAAGCAATCAGATGTTCAATAATTGAAACATCATCTTTATCTGCTTTTTGCGATAACATATCAGACGGTTTATTGATGAAAATAACATCTTCATCTTCGTAGATAATATCTAGTTTCACGTCAGACGAATAATTTACCTGCTCCACGGATGTAAATTTCTCAAATGTCTCATCGGATAAAAACAGTTTTACTAGATCACCAATTTCAAGCTTTTCGCTGCCATTTATCTTTTTGGAATTTAAGGTGATGTTTTTCTTTCGCAACATCTTATAAACAAAACTCTTAGGAGCCTTATCCAATAATTTAAATAAAAACTTATCCACTCGTTGTTCTGATTCGTTTTTAGAAATTACAATTTCTCTCATATTGTCGATTTCTCCATCTCACTTACATACTATATGGGATTAATATTTGTTTTATCGTTTCTTTTCTATCTGCACTTTTTGCTCCGTCGATTTTTTCCATATTGTTTAACCCTTCTACTCTAGAAATAAACGCGTTAAAATCATGAAATATTTTGATATTCATTCCCTCTATATTGTGTTGGGTTAAAAGTAACCTTATATAGTTCTTCGCATACTCTAAATCTGTAGATTCATAAGAACAATATCCACATATATTTTGATTAGAAATCACCAGACAGTCTAGGCGAACTATTTTCTCACTGCTTGTAAGAATTGGATGGAAAATCGTTGCCAAATGAGAAGACTCTCGCTCAATACGGTCGCAGATCTCATCACTCATTGGCTTATACGAAAACTTCACGATTATGCCCACTAAAGTCTTTGCAGCTGGCAAACAACTTAAAAGCCCAAATACTGTAAACAGATTCAATGTAGTTCCTGTCGTAAGAAAGCCAATTAATAGAAACGCTACCACTGCTCCCCATTGAAAACTAGCTAAAATTATTTCTCGTTTCTTTAATTCCCTTAAATAAGGTCGTTCCCCCTTGTTATGTTTCATTAATAACATCTCACTACCCCTTGTTTTTCTTTTTATGTACGTTTCTCAAAGTTTTCTTCTTTTTTGCAGTAACCTTCTGTTGATTCTTTTCTTTATTATATTGCCCTGATGGTTTGCTGCCTCCACGCGGTCGAATCAAGCAATGTTTATCAAATCCTATAAGATCACTTCGACCTGCTTTCATAAGCGCTTCGTATACCAAATGATAATTCTTCGGATTTCGATATTGAATCAACGCCCTCTGCATTGCTTTTTCATGTGGTTGTGTCGGCACATATACAGGTTTCATATCAATTGGATTTACCCCTGTATAATACATGCAAGTAGAAATCGTTGAGGGAGTAGGATAAAAATCTTGCACCTGCTCTGGCATATAGCCAAGGGTATGCAAATACTCCGCCAATTCGATGGCAGCAGATAAATCTGAACCAGGATGAGACGACATCAAGTATGGAACTAAAAATTGTTTCTTCCCAATTGATTCATTTATCTTCTTATATTTTGCAGTAAATGTCTTGTAAACACTATGCTTTGGTTTCCCCATCTTTTCTAGAACAGAATCTGCAACATGTTCTGGTGCTACCTTTAGCTGACCACTCACATGGTCCTTACATAATTTCCAAAAAAATTCATCACTCTGATCAGCCATGAGATAATCAAAGCGTATTCCAGAGCGAATAAATACCTTTTTCACATTCGGAAGTTCTTCTAGTTTACATAATAATTTTATGTAATCCCTATGATCTGCTTTTAAGTTTTTACATGGTTGCGGAAATAAACATTGTTTTTCTTTGCAAGTTCCATGCTTTAGTTGTTTTTCACATGAAGGAGTTCTAAAATTCGCTGTGGGTCCGCCTACATCATGAATATAGCCTTTAAAATCCGAATTCCATATAAATTGTTTTGCTTCATTTATCAAGGACTCATGGCTTCTCGTCTGAATAATTCTCCCTTGGTGAAAGGTCAATGCACAGAAATTACAATTCCCAAAACACCCACGATTACTGATTAAGCTAAATTTCACTTCTTCAATGGCTGAGATTCCACCCGCTTCTTCGTAGGACGGATGGTAGACCCTCATATAGTTATAGCTGTAGACACGATCCATCTCTTGCTGGTTCAGTGGTTCTTGCGGTGGATTCTGTACTACATATAAATGATCGGAATATGGTTCAATCAATGTTTGTGCTGTGAATGGATCTGTATTTTGAAATTGTTTGTGAAAGCTTTTTGCATAATTCAGTTTATTCTTCAACAATTCCGGATAAGATTCTAGTAGTAATGCATCGTGAATCCCAGAGTCTATGGATTTTGTTTTATAGACCGTCCCTCGAATATAGGTGATATCTTCAACCTGAATTCCACTCTGTAATGCCTCAGCAATTTCAACAATCGACCTCTCTCCCATTCCATAGGATATGAGATCAGCTCCCGAATCTAAGAGTATGGATCTCTTTAATTTATTTGACCAATAATCATAGTGGGCAAATCTTCTCAAGCTCGCTTCGATTCCCCCTAAGATAATGGGTACATCTTTGTATGTCTGTCGAATCAAATTGCTATATACAACCGTGGCATAATCTGGTCTTTTCCCCATAACTCCACCCGGAGTATATGCGTCTTTTACCCGTCTCTTCTTGGAGACAGAGTAATGATTGACCATGGAATCCATATTCCCTGATGAAACCAAAAAACCAAGTTTTGGTCTGCCAAATATCGCGATACTATTTTTTTCCTTCCAATCGGGCTGCGCAATGATTCCAACCTTATATCCGTGAGCCTCTAGAAGTCGGGTAATAATTGCATGTCCAAATGAGGGATGATCGACATAGGCATCTCCTGTCACATATACAAAATCCACTTCAACCCAACCGCGCGCTTCCATATCTCTTTTAGATATGGGCAAAAATTCTTTTAACATATTTACCTCTATCGTTATGTATTATTTATCTGGTTTTCTATTATTTATTCAGTTCTGTAATTTCATCATCTGTTAATCGACGAAATCCCCCTTTTTCTAACTGTGGGTCCAATACCAAACTTCCCATGGCAAGGCGCTTTAGATAGATTACATTCTTGTCTAGCACCCGAAACATTCTCTTGATCTGATGAAATTTTCCCTCTTGAATCGTCACTTCAACCCTAGATATTGCATTCGGTTGATCAACTTCTATGATAGTCAATTTTGCAGGAAGTGTGAGTTTCTTTTCGCCAATATCTAATCCTGCCTCGAATTGATTGCAATCTTCTCTCGTTACAATTCCAGATACAATTGCTTCATAAGTCTTATCCACATGTCGTTTCGGTGATAATAATCGATGTGCTAAGTCTCCATCATTTGTAACTAGGAGTAATCCTTCCGTGTCCTTATCCAGTCTTCCCACCGGAAACAAGTCCTTAGTATTCACTCCATGAAATAAATCTAGCACTGTTCGATCTCTTTTATCCTCAGTTGCGCTAACCACACCTGCAGGCTTATGTAGCATATAATATACATATTTTTCATATGCAACCACTTCATCCTTGAATACGATAACATCATCTTGCGATATCTTCGTTTCTGGACTTCTCACAATATTACCATTTTGCTTTATAAGACCATTTTTTATATATTTCTTTACTTCACTTCGTGTTCCGATCTTCATATCGGCTAGGTACTTATCCAAACGAATCATTCGCTCTGCCATCTCCATCCTAGTGCATATTTATTTTTGAGGGTCTGATTTGCAATTTTTCCAAACCCTAGAGGGGCACCCTCCACACATACAAAACACCAGCCCTTTTCCTTGACTCCAATCATGTCTTCTACATCTAAGGTTTCACCTTTTAAGTATTTAATTACACGAATATCATCAGCAGAAAAATCTATTGTTATGTCAAACTCCTGCTTCTTCAAACTCATTGCAAATGCCTGACTTGGTTCAAATCGATTCTTTTTTAGTTCTCCTAGGAGCAGCCCCTCTCTCAAGGTGCGAATCCCTTTTACATCAACCGTTACTTCTGGAAGGTAGTTGATTCGCTCCTTACTAATCTTGATTCTTTCTGGTTGAAATTCCTTACCTACATGCTGCATAAAATCTTGAAATTCATTGGGAAGTTTTTGCACCTTCATCTCCCTAGATTCCCTTCCTGAATCACTCTCATCCTTTTTATGTAATAGAGCAAGAAAATGCCCCTCTCCGTTCATTCGATGAGGCCAAATACGAACTGTCCTCTCAAGCCCATCATAGCCTTTGCCAAAACCATCATAATCTAGAATATCACATAATTCAAACCCTTCTCTTTCTTGCAAGAGATAAGAAATCACATCTTCATTCTCACATTTACTAAAGGTACAGGTTGAATATAACATATATCCTCCTGGTTTTAACATGTCAGCACCTTGCAAGATAAGATTTTTTTGTATCACCGCATATTCTTGGGGACCTTGCTCGAGCCAACTTTGAACCATCTTATTATCTTTTCGAAACATTCCTTCCCCTGAACAAGGGACATCTAATAAGATTTTATCAAAGAACTCTCGAAAGATTGGAACCAACTTCTTTGGATCCTCACTTAGAACATAAGCGTTTTCAATGCCAGCCATCTCCATATTTTTCAGTAAGGTTCTTGCCCGTGAATTACTGATATCATTGGATACTAGCACCCCACTACCTGCTAATTTTGCACCTAACTCTGTCGTTTTTCCTCCAGGAGCTGCACATAAATCTAATACTCGATCCCCTTTGCTAATCGGTAATCGATTAGCCGGTGTCATAGCACTGGGTTCTTGCAAATAATAGTATCCGGCCGCATAATACGGATGCTTTGCAGGTTTCACCGTATCTCCCTCATAATAGAAGCCATTTTCAATCCATGGGATTGGTTGCAACTCAAATGGTGAAATCTTCAAAAAATCTTCTACACTTATTTTATTCGTATTGACACGCAATCCATACCAACGCGGTTTTTCATAACTTTTTATATATGAATCAAATTCTGTCCCCAATAATTCATGCATATTGGCAACAAACAAATCAGGCAATTTCATTGATTTTTTTCCTTTCAAATCTCTGTCTTTTAGTATAACATATTAGTAAGTGTACTTCAATTTTTGATTTTCAATATATTTCAATATCCAATAGGGATTAGCCGCAAATTCCTCCTGATTCATCTGGACATAGATTCCCAGATGTAAATGTGTCGCAAATTTCCCACGCGTCCCCTCTTCTCCATATCCAGAATCACCTACGAACCCCAATACTTCTCCTGCTTTTATCTCATCTCCAATTTTAAGATTAGCATAAGAATCCAAGTGGGCATAGTAGAAATAAGCTCCCCTTGGCGCAGTGATTCCAATTCGATATCCTCCTTGTTCTAACCAACCTTTTTCACTCACTATACCATCTGTCATACTTAATAAGGGATACAATCCTGGCTCGTCTATCGCTGTCATAATATCCGTTCCTTCATGCCGTCTCTCCCCACCATAACTTCGACTACTCCCCCATGTATCTACAAAACTTACTGTATATTCCTCATTTTCTAATGATACTGGAATTGGAAAATATTTTACATCAGACCAAATGGAATCAAACACCTCTAAATACACTCCCCACACTTCTTCCTTGCCCCAGAATTCTACCAGTTCTTCCAACTCCTTCTCGTCAAGAGGTGTCGAAACTGCATGGGAGGAAATATTCTGAAAAAGGCTATAGATTGCCAATTGTTTTACAATCCCATCTGAAGCAAGCTCCCTTGCTAATAAATCATTCATATAACCTTCGGAATACACTTGATCATAAATTTCATCTCCAAGAATTACTTTCTGCCAAAACGAATTTAGTAGCGACTGCTCTATGTTGTGAGTTTGCAACAAGACAGAAATCAGAACAAGAAAAACCAGTGCAAGAGTGCGTGCTAGTATAATTTTCAATTTCATTCAACCACTCTCTTTTTCCTGAAATCTATGCAAGAATCGAATAAAATATGAATCTGCACATATGTTATAACGAAACCATAAAAGGCAAAAGAATATTATGCGTGTATTTTTATTAAAAATGGGTCTCCTCGGTATGTTTTTTGTCTTTCTTATCTTCCCAGAACAAACGCTAGATGGCGCAGTCTCTGGTCTAATGTTATGGTTTCATATATTACTGCCAACTCTGCTTCCGTTCATTATTATTACAACACTGATTATTAAAACGCAGGCATTTTATTTGATTAGCAATTTTGTCAGTCCTATGATACAGAGATTTTTTCATACTTCTTCTGCTGGTTCATTTGCAGTTATCGTTGGATTTCTCTGTGGATATCCTATGGGAGCCAAGGTGATTCGAGACCTATACACTTCCTGTGCAATTAACAAAAATGAGGCTCAGTATTTGTTGTCTTTTTGCAATAATACCAGCCCCATGTTTATCATAAGTTTTGTAATCAATCAAACATTACAGTATTCCTATTATACAATTCCAGTCCTTGGCTCTGTCTACTTTGCCTCTATCATTACCAGTTTTATCACACGCCGCATTTACGTCAAAGATATAGACTATAATGCGAATGTAAAAGAAAAGCAAAACAGACTATCTCTAACAATTATCGACGATAGCATCATGGAAGGAATTCAACTAATCACCAAAATTGGTGGATATATCATGTTGTTTTCTATCCTGATTTGTTTAGGAATTTCTTTGACCGAAGCCTTCACCCCTATCATACATATGTTATTACTTCTACTCGAAGTTACAAACGGAGTTACTCTCAGCATGGAACTACCTGGATTTGCATTACAATATCTGACAATTATATTCCTAATCTCTTTTGGTGGAATCTGTTCCATCGCTCAAACACAATGTGTGTTAGAAGGTTCGGATTTAAGAATCACACCTTATATTATGCAAAAAATAATAACTGCCATATTAGCAGTTATTATAAGTTCGGTATTTATTTTTCTATTATAATTCCATTCTTGTTCTTAATCGAAATACTCATCTTCCGCTACTGGCGCATTTGAAGTAGGTCTTGGAACATTATTCTCTGGAATTTCTAATTCACTTCTATTATTACGTACAATTTGATAACATTCATTTAACGAACTAACCAATCCATCATATTTTGATGTATAGCTATCTAAAATATGTGCAACAATATTCTCTACATTTGCCATCATGTCATCTGTATATGTTACAGCGCCAATTCGAATTTGGTTTGCATCATATGTTGCATTGTCTAGAATCACCTGCGCTTGATTGGTTGCTGACATTACAATTTCATTTGCTTGCGCATAAGCCTGTTGCATAATCTCATGCTCACTAATCAATTCATTTGTATGGATTTCAGCTTCTTCGATCAATGTTTCTGCTTTCATCTTAGCATCAGATAAAATCGCATCTCTATTTGCAATGATTTTTTGATATCTTTTAATTTCATCAGGAGTCTTTATGCGAAGTTCGCGTAATAACTCATCAATGGTGTCTTTGTTTACGACAATTTTAGTACTTGATAATGGTTGAAACTTGCAACCTTCAATGTATTCCTCGATCTCATCAATAATTTGTTCAATACGGCTACTCATTAATTATTCTCCTTTGTTGCTTTTTATTTCTTATTAAATTTTTGTACTATCTCTCTTGCCACACTCTCTGGTACAAATTGTGACACATCCCCTTCAAACGAAGCAACTTCTTTTACAGTTGTGGAACTAAGATAAGAATAGTCTAAATTAGTGGTGAGAAAGATTGTTTCAATTTCAGGACTTAATTTATGATTTGTCTGCGACATCTGCAACTCATATTCAAAGTCTGTGATTGCACGTAATCCTCTAATGATAACACTTGCATTTGTCTCTTTCGCAAAATTCACCAATAACCCCTCGAATGGTACAATCTTCACATTATTAATATCTTTCGTCACTTCTCGTAACATTTTAACACGTTCCTCTATAGAAAACAATGGATTTTTTGCTTTATTACACAAAATACCTATAATTAATTCATCTACTAGTCTAGAAGAACGTTTTATAATATCCAAATGACCAAATGTCACTGGATCAAAACTTCCTGGATAAATTCCTCGAATCACTCCTTCTTCCCCCTTTTTAAGAAAATGTGTTTATTTGTCTTATATTTCTTTTCTTTTATAACCTCATAACCTAATTGGTTGACATAATTAAATTCTGTAGCCAATGATGCTTCGACGATAATCAATCCATCTTCTCCAAATAATTCTGTTTCAATTATGTACTCTAGTATTTTTCTTTCAATATCTTGGTCATATGGCGGGTCCATAAAAATATAATTAAAACTACACCTTCCATTGATACTCTTTAGTCCTGCCAGCGCTTCACATTGCATAACCTTAGCTTGATTATCAAATTTTGTAGCTTTTAAATTATCACGAATACAAGAACATGCCTTTGGATTTTGTTCGATAAAATAACATTCTCTTGCGCCACGACTCAAGGCTTCAATACCAATCGCTCCACTTCCACTAAAGAGATCCAAAAAATTCGAATCGTACAAGTCAGACTGAATCATATTAAACAAAGTTTCTTTGATTCGATCTGTAGTAGGTCGTGTATCCATTCCTGGAATTGTTTTCAATTGTATTCTTCTTGCCGTTCCAGCTATTACTCGCATCTTTCCACTTCCTTTTGCACAATCTATCTCATGTCATTATAATCATTTCTTATAATTCTGTCAAACCATATGAATAGAACATCTTATACAAAATATATACGGCAAAAAGGACTGTCCATGATTATAAACAGTCCTTACCACTATTTTTGATTATTTGTTATAGTAATTATTTGCCGGCCATTTGTCTTTCTTGGGCTTCGATCATTTTCTTAACCATATACCCACCAACTGAACCATTTTGTTTCGATGTCAAGTCACCATTATATCCTTCTTTTAATGGAACTCCTAATTCGCTTGCAACTTCATATTTAAATTTATCTAAAGCTGCTTTTGCTTCTGGTACTGCTTTACCTGTTGAACTTGTCATAATTATTTCCTCCTTCTTGTAACTTTTTGTTACACTCATAGTATGTGAAATAATTATAAGATTACACTAGTATTAATTTCTTGTTTTTCCATAAATTTCAAACGCTGATTTTCATCTAACATGTTAATTGCTTCAGCCACATTTTGTAAGATTTTTGCATCCTGAAAAACATCTGCTACTTTGAAGTCTAAAAGACCACTTTGTCGAATTCCAAACAAATCACCTGGTCCTCTTTGTTTTAGATCCTCGTTCGCAATCAAAAATCCATCATTTGATTTCCCTAATATTTCTAGCCTCTTCTTTGTTGTTTCGTTTTTGCTCGTACTCATAAATATACAATAGGATTGGTGTTCCCCTCTCCCCACTCGTCCTCGTAGCTGGTGTAAGGCTGACAAGCCAAAACGTTCCGCATTTTCAATCATCATCACAGTCGCATTCGGAACATTGATTCCCACTTCGATGACGGTAGTCGAGACGAGCACTTCTATTTCCCGGTTGCTATATCGCAGCATAATATCATCTTTTTCACATTGTTTCATTCGCCCATGCAAATATGCCACATGAACGGATTCACCTAATGCATGTTGCAATTTCGTTGCATAGTCAATTACATTTTCCCCCTCTGAATTCTCACTTTCCTCAACCATTGGGCAAATCACATAAGCTTGCCTTCCCAATTCAACTTGTTTTGCAATAAACTCATATGCACTAGGACGATAGCCTATATCAACGACACAATTTTTTATCGGCAAACGATTTGCTGGCAATTCATCCAATACTGAGATATCTAAATCTCCATATAAGATCATGGCAAGAGTCCTTGGGATTGGCGTTGCACTCATAACTAAAATATGAGGCTGAATTCCTTTCTCAGCCAAGGTCTCCCTTTGCTTTACTCCAAATCGATGTTGTTCGTCTGTAATTACTAACGCCAACTTATGATAGTTTACCTTATCTTGAATCAATGCATGAGTACCAATAATGATTTGAGCTTCTCCAGATTCGATATTTTTATAGGCTTCTTTTTTTTCTTTCGCTTTCATAGAACCAGTCAAAAGAACTACTTGTATCGACAAGCCACATTCCTTCAATTGTTCCTGAATCGATTGAAAATGTTGTCGCGCCAAAACTTCTGTCGGTGCCATCATCGCCCCTTGATAACCATTCGCCACCACTTGGATCAATGCCAATAACGCTAACACTGTTTTTCCTGACCCAACATCTCCTTGTATCAACCTAGACATTGTTCCCTTATCAGAATTCAATTCTTGCTGAATCTCATTCCAAACTTTCTTCTGTGCACTGGTTAGCTCATAAGGTAAACTCTGCACTAGAATATCCGTTTCCATAACACTTGGAATCATCAATTCATTTGTTGACGATTTGTTTTCTTTCATCGATTGTAGCGATATGATAAACTTCAAAAACTCTTGAAATACAATACGGCTTCTGCCATATGCATAGTCATCTTTGTCTTTCGGAAAATGCATCTTAGAAATCGCTTCTTTATACGGACACAATCCATACTTTTCCACAACATCTAGTGGCAGTGGATCTGATAAATCAACGCACTCCTCTTCCATCACACTTTTAACAGATTTAGTAAGTAATTGATTACTAATCCCTTTTGTGAGTGTATAAATTGGTTGCAAGGAACCTATTTTCTCTAGATACTTACTCTCTTCATAATATATTTCAGGTTGCTCCATGACGAGTTGTCCCGATTTATTTTGCACCAAACCGCGAAAAACAACACGAATCCCTTTCTTTAATGTTTTCGTTAAAAAAGGCATTCGATACCAAACAAGCTTAATCGTCTGTGTTTCACCTTTAAGAAAAAGAGTCACAAATTGCAAATTGGAACGTCCCGTTAATAAGGCACGTTCCAATATCATTGATTTTACTGCTTGTATCTTTCCTTCCTCTACATGATCTATCTCGCAATAAGGCTCATAGATATCATAAGTTCTAGGATAATATTCAAGCAAATCATGAACCGAATATATTCCAATTTTCCCCAAAGTCTCTTCCATCTTGGGACCGATTCCTTTTATTTCACGAATAGAAATATAATCTTGATTTTTCATACTACTCAACCGAAACTACATAATAATAAATTGGCTGTCCACCAAAATGCATATCTACATCTAAGTCTGGATGTTTCTCTCCCAATTTATCACTCAATGAAGTCGCTTCCTCCTCAGACACTTCTGCACCATAATAAATACTGATTAATGTGCTATCCTCATCAACTAATCCATCAATAAGTGATATCGTTGTCTCACATATATCTTGGCCTACTGCTTGAATACCCTCATCACTTATTCCCATGATGTCGCCTTCTGCAATCTCCTTGTCATCAATCTTCGTATCGCGAACCGCATAAGTAACCTGACCTGATTTTATGATTGTAATTTCTTCCTTCATAGAAACTTCATTCTCTTCACTAGTTCCCTCTGGATTAAAATTAATCAATGCGGTAATTCCTTGAGGTATTGTCTTGGTTGGAATCACTACAATGTTTTTGTCCTCCACTAACATTTGGGCTTGGTTCGCCGCCAATATGATATTTTTATTATTTGGCAATATAAATACATTGTCTGCATTTACTTGCTCAATTGCATTTAGCATATCTTCGGTACTTGGGTTCATCGTCTGGCCACCCTCGATAATGTAATCCGCACCTAATTCTTTGAAGATTTCATTCATCCCACTACCAATAGAAACCGCAACAAACCCAATCGGTTTACGCTCTGCCATTGCTTTTTCTTCCGCCTTTGACTCTGCTTCTTTGCGCAATTGCTCTTCATGTTCTTCTCTCATGTTATCAATCTTCATTCGAGTCAATTGTCCATAAGTCAATGCTTTTTGAATCGCTAAGCCCGGGTCATTGGTATGAACATGAATCTTGATGATATCATCATCTGCAACACACACAATAGAATCCCCGATAGAAGATAAGAAACTCTTCATCTCGAGCTCATCTCCATCACCAAATTCTTTTTCTGCCATAATAATAAACTCTGTACAATATCCAAACTTAATATCTTCTGCCGAGATCTTCTTCTCCACTGATACAGATGTCGCTTTGGATGGTTTAATGGTAGAATAGTCGATTTCTTTGCCTAAAAATGCATCAAATGCACCATTCAGAATTTCTAACAATCCTTGTCCACCAGAATCTACAACTCCAGCTTCTTTTAGTACTGGCAGCATGTCTGGCGTTTGGGATAAAACCAATTCTCCATGACTCAAAACTTCACGAATGAAAGTTTCTAAGTCTTCTTCATATTCGGCAATCTCTCTCGCTTTTTCTGATAATCCTCTTGCAACTGTTAAGATCGTCCCTTCTTTTGGACGCATAACAGCTTTATATGCCGTCTTTGTAGCCTTTTCCAAACCTTTTGTTAATGCCTCTACATCAATTTCTTCACACTCTGCAATCGCCTTCGTAAATCCACGGAATAACTGCGATAGGATAACTCCTGAATTTCCTCGCGCTCCACGCAATGAGCCAGATGAAATCGATTTTGCCAGCTCCGCAATCGTTGGATCACTAAGCGCTGACACTTCCTTTGCAGCTGCCATAATTGTCATAGACATATTCGTTCCTGTGTCTCCGTCTGGAACAGGGAACACATTCAAGTCATTGATATATTCTTTTTTACTTTCGATACTCGCCGCACCTGCTAAAAACATCTTCTTTAAAAGTGCTGCATTTATTGTTTTTGAAACC
>CAYJFY010000054.1:0-15236 GCA_964369755.1 uncultured Lachnospiraceae bacterium | reverse complement strand
AAAGATTTTGATGACTTAGCATCGATTAAGAATGCACAAACAAAAGAGAATGATGGCAATACAAATGTCATTATTGAGACAAGAGAATTAGGAGTGGAAGGGAAGATAAAGCCGTATAATCTACAGCTCAATGAAGGTGATGTAATAGGGGTATCAGGATTATTGGGATCGGGACGGTCCGAAGTGGCTAGATCCATTTATTGTGCAGATAAACCAGAAGCAGGTGAGTTACTTATTAAGGGAGAAAAGATCAAGATTTCAAACCCGCTTGAGGCTATGATGCATGGAATGGGAAATTTGCCAGAGAACAGAAAAGAAGAGGGGATTATTGGAGACTTGTCAGTGCGAGAGAATATTATCATAGCATTGCAAGCACAAAAAGGAATGTTTAAACCGTTGAGCAGAAAAGAGCAGATGGAGTTTACAGATAAATACATAGATATTCTACAGATTAAGACGGCTGATAGGGAGGTACCAATCAAGCAATTATCTGGAGGCAATCAGCAAAAGTGTATCCTGGGACGTTGGCTATTGACAAATCCAGACTTCCTGATTCTAGATGAACCAACGAGGGGAATCGATGTGGGGACAAAGACAGAGATACAGAAACTTGTAATTAAACTCTCGGAAGAAGGGAAAACAGTCATGTTTATCTCGTCAGAGTTGGAGGAAATGATCCGAACTTGTAATCGTATGGTGATTATGCGGGATGGAAGAAAAGTTGGAGAGCTGAATGAGGCTGAGATTACACAGAAGAGAATTATGGATGAAATCGCAGGAGGTGGAGTAGATGAATAAATTTCAGGATTTAACAAAACAAAGATTGTTCATGCCTTTTGCTTGCTTGATATTAGTATTAGTATTGAATTTAATTGTAACACCTAGTTTTTTTGAGATATCGATGCAAAATGGAGTTTTCTATGGTTACATTATCGATATTATTAATCGTTCAAGCGAATTGGTTATCATAGCAGTAGGAATGACCTTGGTGGTAGCAGCATCTGGAGGAACAGATATTTCTGTAGGAGCGACCCTAGCACTGTCCGGAGCAGCAAGTGTCTATCTCTTAACAGGTGGAGAAAATAGCACAGATTTTTATCATGCTCCATATCTATTAGGGATTTTAGCAGCCTTGGGTGTTGGTGTTCTATGTGGAATGTGGAATGGATTTTTGGTTGCCAAGATGAAAATCCAACCGATGGTAGCAACCTTGATTTTATTTACTGCTGGACGTGGTATGGCACAGGTGCTCACAGGAGGGTTTATTCTATACCAGAGATTTGAACCATTTAAATATTTGGGGAATTCGATTCCAGGTGTTCCATTGCCAACGCCTGTATTCATAGCTATTGCTGTCGTGATTATCACATTCGTAGTTTTGAAAAAAACGACTTTGGGATTGTATATTCAAACAGTGGGAATTAATGCAAAGGCAGCGAGATTAGTAGGTCTTAAAGCCACAAAGATACAGTTTTTATCTTATGCATTTTGTGGATTGTGTGCCGGGATTGCAGGGCTTTTAGCAACGTCCCGTGTGTATTCAATCGATGCAAATAACGCAGGATTAAATATTGAATTGGACGCAATTCTAGCAGTAGCAATTGGAGGGAATAGCTTAGGTGGTGGAAAATTCTCACTCATGGGTAGTGTGATTGGGGCGATTACAATCCAGGCACTCACTACATCCCTATATGCCATGAGCGTTACGGCGGATCAACTGCCAGTATACAAAGCGATTGTGGTGGTTATTATTGTTTCATTACAGTCGACAGGATTGAAGAAAATCATAAAAAATCTAAAAAATAGAAAGCAGGTGACGGTATAATGTATAAAAAATTTATTGAAAAACATGATAGTAATAAATTTTTATTGATGATCACAATTGTGCTGTTTGCTGTGATGTATTTTATTGGTACGATTGTATTTAGAGAAAAGAATTTTGGGAATTTTCAGGTGTTTTTAAATTTGTTTATTAACAATGCAGGACTCATTGTATCGGCAGTTGGAATGACAGTAGTTTTGCTGACTGGTGGCATCGACATTTCTGTAGGATCCGTAGTTGCTATGACATGTATGTTGCTTGCATGGTTGATGGAGGTGCAAGGAGTTGGTGCAGTAGCGGCGCTAGCGATTGTGTTAGTGGTCGGTATGGTGTTTGGATTTGTACAGGGAATATTGGTCTCATATTTTGAGATACAGCCTTTTATCGTGACACTTGCTGGAATGTTTTTTGCACGTGGGATGACAGCCATTATTAGTGTAGACATGATTAGTATCACAAACGAAACATTTATGTCTTGGGCGAATCAGAAATTTTATCTTCCATTTTCATTCCTTGCCACAACCAATAAGAGTGGAAATATGGTATATCCATATATTTTCCCAAGTGTAATCATAGCTTTTGTCGTATTGTTTGTTGTATTTTTTATCCTGAAATTTACAAAATTTGGGAGAAGTATCTATGCCATTGGTGGAAATGAACAATCGGCATTGATGTTGGGGATTAATGTCAAGAAAACAAAACTAATTGTGTATATGTTAAATGGGTTTTTAGCCACACTTGCTGGATTTGTATTTTGTTTAAATACATGCGGAGGATTTGTGGAACAGGCTAAGGGATTTGAAATGGAGGCAATTGCTTCTGCGGTTATCGGAGGAACCTTGCTTACAGGTGGAGTTGGTAGTGTTATCGGTAGTTTGTTCGGAGTATTGATTAAGGGGACAATTGAGATGTTTGTTTCCTTCCAAGGGAATCTTTCTTCGTGGTGGGCAAAGATTGCGATTGCAGCATTATTGGCATTCTTTATCATACTACAAAGTATTCTAGGTAAAAAGAAAAACAAATAAAAGTTCTAGGCATGGAGGAGAAGGAATGTTAGAGCAACTAAAAGAAGAAGTCTATCAAGCCAATATGAAACTGCCCCAATACGGATTGGTTACATTTACTTGGGGGAATGTAAGCGGAATTGATCGCAAGACAGGTTTGGTTGTTATCAAGCCAAGTGGGGTCGAGTATGAGAAACTAAAAGCAGAGGACATGGTAGTGGTGGATCTAGAGGGAACCGTGGTGGAGGGGACATACAATCCCTCCTCAGACACCGCCACCCATGTGGAACTTTACAAAGCATTTGCAGAAATCGGTGGAGTAGTGCACACCCACTCCTCTTGGGCGACGAGTTGGGCTCAGGCAGGAAGGGGAATTCCTTGTTATGGAACAACCCATGCGGACTATATGTATGGAGAAATTCCATGCGTTCGAAACCTATCCAAAGATGAGATTGAGAAAGCATATGAGAAAAATACGGGTCTTCTCATCGTAGAAGAATTCCAGCAGAGAGATTACATCGGGATGCCAGCGGTTCTGTGTAAGAACCATGGACCCTTTACTTGGGGGAAATCAGTAGACGAAGCCGTGCATAATGCAGTGGTGTTAGAAGAGGTTGCCAAGATGGCTTGTAGAAGTGAAATGCTGAATCCAAAAATTGCGACAGCACCACAGGAATTACAGGATAAACATTACTATCGCAAGCATGGTGCAGATGCATATTATGGAAATGAGAATAAAAAGAATTCTGTGAAAGGAGGATAGAGCACGTTTATTCGAAGGATTGGAGATTGAAGATGTGGGGGAAGCATATCGGAGAGAACGGGGACAACACCCTGTTGGGAAAGTGGCTGATATTTTCCTCCGTCCCCAACTGTCGAAAATTTCTAACTTTCACCGCCACCATACAACAAATTTGGCATAAAGTGTATGCTATGATACACAAAAATATGTTGAAGAGGTGAAAGTGTATGGAAAAAAAACTACCTAAAAATGTAAGGCAGATAGGAAATGTCAGTGACAATCCTAAAATATACGTAGAAGATTATGTAGACATATTCTTTGGACAACTAGTAGAGAAAGCGCAGGAAGCACCGGTCGGCGCTTTTTTGATTGGAGATATACATAGAGAGGAAGAGCAAGAATTTATCTTTATCAATGGAGCAGTGAGAATGCAGGACTTGGAGATGAAGAATAAAGAGGTTGTTCTTGGGGAGAAGACGTGGAGAAAAGGCTGTGAGGATTGCAAGAAGTATTTCGGGAATAAGACGATATTAGGGTGGTTCTTGGTTGCACAAGAAGTTCCCATGGCATTGAATCATAATTTGACCAAGGTGCATGAGAAGTTGTTTTCAAAGAAAAGCCGTGTGTTTATTATGAAGGATGCCATTGAGAAGGAAGAAGATTATTATGTGCATAAATATAATGATTTGATGAAAATTGGTGGGCATTATATCTATTACGAGAAGAATATGGACATGCAGGACTATATGATTGCAACACGGAGGGACATGGGTGCCACACCCAGTGAAGATTATGAAGATTATGCTACAAAGAATTTTCGTGACATAATCAATAAGAAGCAGGAGAATACGAAAAAGCCCCAAGGAAAGGGGCAGTATCGATTTGCCACAGGTATGATGATTGTGCTGGTGTTAGCTGCCGTTGGGGTTGTAGCAGTCAATCGATATGGAGGACTGGAGGCATTGCCGATACTAAATATGGGCTCTCAGTCCGAAGTGTCGGAGGAAGAAAATCTACTTGCTTTAGAGGAAGAGCAGCAAGTGTTGGTGCAAGAAGAGATTGTAGAAGCAGAGGAACTGATAGAATCGGAAGATGATGGTGTGGGGGAAACACTGGTAGAGGGTGAGATAGAAGAAAGTATAGAGGAAGAGTCGGTAGAGGAAGAGGTCATAGAGGACGAGAACATAGAGGAAGAGGTCATGCAAGAGGTGGTAGAGGAAGAAGCAGAATTGCCACAGGGAGATACAGAAGAGGTGGTTTTGGACTTGCCAGAGACTTATACGGTTCAGGTCGGAGATACCTTGGTCGAGATTTGTATCAATCGATATGGGTCTATGGGGAAATTAGATGAGATATGTGAATTAAATGAAATGGATGTGAACGATTTTATTTATGTGGGACAAGAATTACTATTACCGTAATCGGGGGTGGAGCCTACATCAAAGACGAAAAAAACAGCGGGTGTTGTTAATTATACAAAAAGTGTGCTACAATGTACCAAATGGTGTTTTTAAAAAGAATAGTTTTAAGAGGGTACACGAAAGAATGGAACAAGAAGATAAGATCATTCGACTTCGACCGCGTGTGGAGCTCAGTGAAGAAGAGCAGCAGCAAGTCGAACGTTTGAGAAAGAGAAAAAAGTCAAGAAAGTGGATCATCGCAGGGACAGCCCTAGGATTGGCTTTGATGGTTGCAATTACATTATATATATATGAGAGATCAACAATTTACACGACGCTTAGCGTAGAGAACTCTTATGAAATCAAGGGAGTCTCAGAAAGCCAGTTCAAGAATTGGATGGGTGGATTTATAAAGTACGGTAGAGATGGAGTGGCGCTTTTATCCTATACAGGTGAAGAGCAGTGGAATTATGGGTATCAGATTATGAATCCGATGATTGAAACAACTCCGACAAGTATCGCCATTGCCGACAAGGGTGCCAATACCATTGTAGTGCTAGATGAACAGGGGATCAAAGGGGAATTAGAGACACAATTTCCCATTGAGAAGATTGCAGTCTCATACCAAGGTGTTGTAGCAGCGTTGGTGAGAGGGGAAGATACTTCGAAGGTTATGTGTTATGATGCGGTAGGAAATCTCTTGGTCGAACACAGTGTGTCGACCAGTGGGATGGGGTATCCGGTGGAGGTGGCGATATCTTCCGATGGGAATAAAATCGGAGTTGTCTATCTACAGACGATCAATGGGAAGATAGAGAGCGAGTTTGTCTGTTATGATTTAAATGCAGAAGGAGCAAGCGGTGTGACGGAAACATCGGTATCACTTGATGGGAAACTGATTCCAAGTGTACAGTTTATAAGTGGGCAAGAAGTGGTTTTGGTAACGGATCGTGGATTTATGATCTACTCCATGGCGGATGAGATGGAACTACTCCAAGAGGTCGAATATGAAGACGAAATAAAATCACTCGTTTGGACGGAAGAATTCCTTGCATTTGTTTTGGACAGCAGCGAGAATGAAGAGAACCAAATCGATGTGTATGGCTGGAGTGGTAATTTGGTATTGTCTCAGTCGTTTCAGGGGGAATATTCTAATATAAGTATTGAAGAAGATGAAATTATTATGTATGATAAGTATAGTTGTAAGGTGATTACTCTGTATGGGAAAGAAAAGTACAGTGGAGAGTTGCCAGAGGAAACTTTTGGTATGTATGCAGTGAGTGGGTTGAATAAATATATAACAATCGGAATAGATAGTATAGAAGAAATACGTATGAAGAGGTAGAATATATGAATTGGTTATTTTGGGGATGTTTGATTATTACAGGATTGTGTATGTTTGTGGGGCACAAGAGAGGGTTTGTTAAAATCGTTGTTTCGCTATTGACTACAATTGTGACCATAGTATTGGTGTTTTTTGCGTCGCCACTTGTATGTGATGCGATTATTGCATTTACGCCGCTAGATGAAAGCATACAGACATATTTCACGCGGGTTATGGTCACGGAGGTTACTGGGGGCAAGTATATCCTCGAAGGAGAAGATGGAGAAGAGCCAATCATGCTCGATATTCCATTCCAGGATCAACTGGGAATTATCCAAGATGCAGAGTTGCCGGGGTTTTTGGAGGATTTATTGATTGAGAACAATAATGAGGAAATATACAAGCAACTGAATGTGGATTCTTTTGCTGAGTATGTAGGTGGATATCTCACATGGTGGATTATACAGATTATCGCGTTTTTGTGCACTTTTTTGGTGGCCTTCTTATTGGTGCGAGCAATCGTCTATTCTTTAGATGCGGTGGCCAATCTACCAGTGCTCTATGGAATCAATCGAAGTGCAGGGGCGGTTCTAGGAATTGCATTTGCAATCTTGATTATATGGGTGATTCAAGTGGTAATCATTGCGCTCTACCAGACGTCTTTTGGAGGGGCTGGAATTGCAATGATAGAAGAGAGTCAGATATTAAATTATCTATTCCAACACAATATTATTATCAATACTTTAATTCGATAAAGGGTTGGGAGAAGGGGAGACATGTGCAGGTTGCTGTAGATGTCTTCTTTTTTTGGGTAAATTTCACAATAAAACAGAAAAATGAGAAAAACGGTTGATAGAAATGACAATGGGTGTTATAGTGTATTTACGGAATTGGAAACGTTACCGAAAACGTTTCCAATGAAATGTTGATATAGTTAGGAGTAAGTATATGAGAAAATGTGGAATATTATTACCAATTGCAAGTTTACCATCAAATTATGGTATCGGATGCTTTTCAAAAGAGGCGTATGAATTTATCGATCAACTAAAAACAGCAGGACAACAATACTGGCAGATATTACCGCTAGGACCGACGGGATATGGGGATTCACCATATCAATCTTTTTCAACCTTTGCGGGGAATCCATACTTTATCGATCTAGAACAGTTGATCGAGGAAGGGCTACTGACCAAAGAGTACTGTGATAGTATTGTATTTGGTTGGGATGACCAGTCAATCGATTATGGACAGGTGTATCAAGTGCGATTTGATGTTTTGAGAGTCGCTTTCAATAATTTCGAGCGTAAAAATAATAAAAAATACAAGAAATTCTGCAAGGACAATGCGAAATGGTTGCAAGATTACGCGATGTACATGGCAATCAAAAATAGTCTCGGTGGAATTAGTTTTATAGAATGGGATGATGAAATCAGGTTCAGAAAACCAAAGACCATGAAGAAATATGAAAAAGCATTGGCCGATGAGATTGAATTTTACAAATTCATGCAGTATCAATTCTCGAAGCAGTGGGTGAAGTTGAAAAAATATGCCAACAAAAAAGGTGTAAAAATCATCGGGGATATTCCAATTTATGTGGCGTTTGATAGTGCGGATACTTGGGCGAATCCAGAATTGTTCCAATTCACATCAGAGGGATTGCCAAAAGGTGTGGCAGGATGCCCGCCAGATGCATTTTCCGCCACAGGGCAACTATGGGGCAATCCGTTGTATGATTGGAAGTACCACAAGAAGACAGGGTACGAGTGGTGGATTGAGCGAATTGCACACTGTTATGAGTTGTATGATGTAATCAGAATCGATCATTTCCGTGGGTTTGACGAATATTATGCAATCCCTTATGGAGATGAGACTGCCGAGAATGGAAAGTGGAAAAAGGGGCCTGGGATCTCCATCTTTAAGGCGATTAATGAGGCACTAGGAGAGAAGGAGATTATTGCAGAGGATTTGGGATATCTTACAGATACGGTCATAAAGTTGGTGGCGGACACTGGTTACCCGGGAATGAAGATTCTTCAATTTGCATTTGACTCAAGAGAAGAAAGCGATTATCTTCCCCATAATTATGATAAAAATTGTGTGGTTTATACGGGGACACACGATAATGATACAGTGGCTAGTTGGTTCCAAGCGCTGGATAAGGCAGACAAGAAATTGGCAATCGAATACGTGGGATTAGATCAATCAAAAGAAGAGACCGTTCACTGGGAGTTTATTCGAATGGCGATGGCGAGTACAGCGCAAACCTGTATCATACCAATGCAAGATTACCTTGGGCTTGGTGGAGAGGCAAGAATCAATCTTCCATCAACGGTAGGAAAGAATTGGAAATGGAGATTGAAGCAGGGAGAAATCAGTAGAACCTTGCTCAAAGAGATTAAAAAAGTTGCAACGGTTTATGGAAGAAGATAATTGCAGTGAAAAAATAAATTTGATATAATCTTTGTATTACGAGAAAGAGAGAAGCGAACATGAAAACACTAACAATCAAAGATATTGCGAAGCAATGTGGTGTGGGAGTGAGCACGGTATCAAGAGCAATTAATAACCATCCTGACATTAACAAAGAAACAAAAGAAAAAGTTATGAGAATCATAGAGGAGAATAGCTATGTGCCAAACGGTACGGCAAGGAGCCTCAAGAGTACGAAATCCAATATTATTGCAGTGATTGCAAAGGCGATTGACAACCCGTTTTTCTCAAAAATGATTGCGATTTTAGAAAAGGAAATTCAAGGCGGGAAGTATAGTTATTTCTTGCAACACGTGGATCATAGCGAAGATGAAATAGATGTGGCCATACAGTTGATTCGTGAGAAGAAACTAAAGGGGATTGTATTTCTCGGAGGATATTTTCATGGGCGCGAGGAGAGGCTGAATAGTTTAACTGTGCCATTTGTTGTTAGTACGATGGCAGTTGAGCGTTTGTCGGATGATTGTCTAGGGACATATGTTTCGATCGATGATAAAAAAGAGAGCTATAATATCACAACCCATTTGTGTCAGCAAGGTCATAAAAAAGTAGGGATGCTGGCAGCATTTGAGGAAGATATCAGTGTTGGAAAGCTGCGACTAGATGGCTATCGAGAGGCGTTGATGGCGAGTGGGATTGAACCAAAGTCTGAGTGGGTCGTGCATATGAATGAGAGTTATGAGTTCTTCTCGATGCAATCAGGTTATAAGATGATGAAGGATATGATTGATCGCAAGGTTGATGTGACTGCGATTTTTGCAGTTTCAGATAGTGTGGCAATCGGCGCATGTAAGGCAATCCATGAAGCGGGGAAATCGATTCCCGAGGACTATGCAGTCTGTGGGTTTGATGGAATTACAGAGAGTTTCTATTATCATCCGTCGATTACAACCATAGAACAACCGATTAAGGACATCGCGAAGGAGACGATTAAGCGGTTGTTCATCATGATCAAGACGAAGAAGAAGGCCGAGGCCGTAATGGTGTCGGGACTCTTAATCGAAAGAGAGTCTACGACACGCTAGTTGTATTTTTGCGATAGGAGAGAGGGGAACAACCAAACTCTTTCTTGAATAAACGATTGAAATACGAGAGGTTGTTGAACCCGACTTCCGTAGCGATGGCAAGGACAGAAAGATCCTCTGAGCTTAGAAGTCTAGCAGCGATGGTGAGTCGGTAATTGTTTAGATATTCCGTAAATGTCACCTGCATATGTTGCTTGAAAAACTTCATAAAGTGTGAGGTAGAGAAGCCGATCTGCTGGGCAAGCATCTCAGAGGAGAGGGGCTCTCTATAATGTTCGGCTACAAAGGTGATGATTTCTTTGAGTTTTGGAATGGACTTGTTCGGTGTAGTTCGTATCGTATCTTGTTGACAAGAAAATAATATATAAAAGAAATCAAACAGTCGGCTCTTAAGCGCCAGCTCGTAATAGGCAGGTGTCAGAGAGCAGAGGTTATCGATGGCGTTGATACATGCCATGAGGGCAAAATGATAGTTGCACTCTGAGCGATAGAGCCAGTTTAATTCATAGCGCAGCTTCAGATAAGGGTCAAAATACTCTTTGGTTCGCAAATCAGAAGCCTTGGAATAAAGTAGTTCCTTGCGAAAAATAATATTTTCATACTCCATGATTTCCTCTTCGTATTGGGCAATGGAATGGATTTGTCCAGGGCGTATAAAGATAATATCACCTGCCTGAACGATTTCGGATTTCATATCTACAGAGATGATTCCACGTCCATTTTTGATCACAATGATTTCAATGTCATCGTGCCAATGAGAAGAAACCTGATTGAAATCAAGTGGAATTGTACAGATATAAGTGTTATAAGGGAACTCCAAGTCGGAGTGTGGTTTGGTTTCGTGTAATTGTTGATATTCATTTTGTAACATAATAGATTCTCCATAAAATAATGTTTATGATAGTATTGTATTACTTTTTGACGGTATAATGCAAGAAGTTTTTAATAAAAATGGCTATACTACAAAAAACAATGGATTTAACGAAGGAGGTAAAGAATGAAATTTTCAGAACAAGTAGTAGACACATTAGGAAAAGGGGTTGCAGAGGCGACGGACAGTGAGCTTTATTATGCGATTCTAGAAGCAGCGAAAATCTGTACGAAAGAGAAGGGGACGAATCAGTCAAGTGTAGGTAAAAAAGTGTATTATATATCTGCAGAATTTTTGATTGGTAAGTTGCTATCGAACAATTTAATCAACCTAGGTGTATATGACGAGGTAAGAGAATTATTAGCAGAGAATGGGAAAAACATCTGTGAAATCGAAGAGATTGAGCCAGAACCATCTCTAGGAAATGGTGGACTTGGAAGACTAGCGGCATGTTTCCTCGACTCCATTGCGACTCTAGGATACGAAGGGGATGGAATTGGATTGAACTATCATATGGGTCTGTTCAAGCAAGTGTTTGAGAAGAATAAGCAGATGGAAACGCCAAACCCATGGATTGAAAATACGAGTTGGTTGAATGAGACTGGAGAGAGTTTTGAAGTACCATTTAAGGATTTTGTGCTCAAATCAAAATTATATGATATCGATGTGATTGGTTATGAAAGTGGTGTAAACAAATTACATTTATTCGATGTTGATACCGTGAATGAAGCCATCATAAAGAAAGGCATTAGTTTCGATAAAACAAACATTGAAGAAAACCTGACATTGTTCTTATATCCAGATGACAGTGATAAGAAGGGTGAATTGCTTCGCATATACCAACAATACTTTATGGTAAGCAATGGAGCACAGCTCATCTTGAAGGAGTGCGAGCAGAAGGGGTATCCGATTACGGACTTGTACAAGCATGTGACGATTCAGATCAATGATACGCACCCATCACTGGTAATTCCGGAGTTGATTCGTTTGTTGACAGAAAAGGGTGTGTCTACCGATGAAGCAATTGCGATTGTTTCAAAAACTTGTGCATACACCAACCATACCATTCTAGCGGAAGCATTGGAGAAATGGCCACTTACTTATTTAGAGGAAGTAGTGCCACACCTCATTCCAATCATCAAGGATTTGGCAGACAGAGTTGCGAAAAACTATGAGGATGAAGATGTTCAGATTATCGATGAAACAGATCGCGTGCACATGGCAAGAATGGACATGCATTATGGATTTAGTGTGAACGGAGTTGCAGCCTTACACACAGAAATCTTGAAAAACGAAGAGTTGAAGGCTTTTTATGACATCTATCCAGAGAAGTTTAACAATAAAACCAATGGAATCACATTCAGAAGATGGCTATTACACTGTAATAAGGAACTGGTAAAATGGCTGGATGACAATGGTGTCGGTGGATTTAGAAAAGACGCGACAGAGTTAGAAAAACTAAGCGAGGTGATCGATGACGATGCAGTACTAGAAGCATTGTTAGAAGTGAAGCAAGCAAATAAGACAGCGCTAAAGGATTATTTGGAGAAGACAGCGGGAATCGAAGTCAACGATCAATCGATTTTCGATATTCAAATCAAGAGACTTCACGAGTATAAGAGACAGCAGATGAATGTGTTGTACATCATCTACAAATATTTGGAGATTAAGAAGGGGAATAAGCCAAAGACACCAATTACAATGATTTTTGGAGCGAAGGCAGCGCCTGCATATATTATCGCCAAAGACATCATTCATACGATTCTTTGCTTACAAGAATTAATCAGCAATGACCCAGAGGTGGCACCATACCTACAAGTGGTAATGGTTGAGAACTATAATGTTTCCTTTGCAGAGAAGTTGATTCCAGCTTGTGATGTGTCCGAGCAGATTTCATTAGCATCAAAAGAAGCGAGTGGAACAGGAAATATGAAGTTTATGCTCAATGGTGCGATTACTTTAGGAACAGAAGATGGAGCAAACGTAGAGATTCACGAATTAGTAGGGGATGAGAATATCTATGTCTTTGGAAAAGAAAGTGAAGAAGTGATCGAGCACTACAGAAAAGCAGATTATGTGGCTGCGGATTATTATATCAATGACGAAGAAATTCGTACATGGATTGACTTCATCATCAGCCCTGAAATGCTGAAATTAGGGGATGTGAGAATGCTATTGGAGATTCACGCAGAGCTGATTCAAAAAGACTGGTTTATGACCTTATTAGATGTCAAAGAGTATATAAAAACAAAAGATAGAGTGTTTACAGATTATGAAGACAGAAAAGCATGGGCGAAGAAAATGGTAGTCAACATTAGTAAGGCAGGTTATTTCTCATCGGATCGAACAATCAAACAATACAATGATGATATTTGGCATGTAGAGAAATAATAGAAGAGTGAGAATTATATAAGGAAGCCGCAAGGTTTCCTTATATTTATGAGGAGGGAAATTATGGTGAATAGAAAGAAAGATATGATGTGGTGGAGAGATAAGATAGCATATCAGATTTATCCAAAAAGTTTTATGGATTCAAACGGAGACGGGATTGGTGACTTGAGGGGAATTATTCAAAAGTTGGATTACATCAAGGACCTGGGCGTGGATATTATATGGATTTCACCGATTTATGAGTCGCCGATGTTGGATCAAGGATATGATATCTCGAATTATTACAAGATAAACCCGATGTTTGGAACCATGGAAGATATGGACGAATTATTGGTAGAAGCGAAGAAAAGAGACCTCTATATCTTGATGGATCTGGTGATTAATCACTGTTCGGATCAACACGAGTGGTTTCAGGAGGTGCTAAAAAATCCAGAAGGGGAGTACGCAGATTATTTTTACATAAGAGAAGCTGAGAATGGGAAGTTACCATGCAACTGGAGATCGTATTTTGGTGGCAGTGTATGGGAGCCGATTCATGGTACGGATAAATACTACTTTCATTCCTTCCATAAGTCACAACCAGATTTAAACTGGGAGAATCCAGTTGTGAGAAGAAAATTATATGATATGGTGAGTTGGTGGTTGGAGAAAGGTGTCGATGGATTTCGAATTGATGCGATTATTAATATCAAAAAGCAGTTGGAATTTAAAGACTATGAGGCAGACCGCGAGGATGGATTGAGTTCTCTCTCGAATATGTTGCAAGAAGCAGAGGGCATTGAAATATTCCTAAATGAACTCAAAGAAGAAACATTCAAAAAATATCAGGCATTCACCGTGGGTGAAGTGTTCAATGTTACCCAAGAAGAAAAAGCAAAATTTATCGGAGAAGATGGATGTTTCTCAACGATTTTTGATTTTAGCATTGAAGAAGCACGAACTGGGGACAATTGGCACGAATGTGTACAGCTGACACCAGAGGAGATTAAAAAGTTAATATTCAAATCTCAAGGAGAAGTGCCAGAGGGCTGTGTTCTTGCAAATGTGATTGAGAATCATGACGAGCCGAGGGGAGCAAGTGCATTTTTTGTAGATAAAAATCATTGTGACGAGAGAAAGACGATGTTAGCAACTGTATATATGCTACTGCCAGGGATTCCATTTGTCTATCAAGGGCAGGAACTCGGAATGACAAACACAGCATACGAATCCATAGATATTTATGATGATGTGGCAACGAAGGATCAATACCAAGTTGCTATTGATGCAGGGTATTCCCCAGAGGAGGCGCTATCAATTGTTGCTGAGAGGAGTAGAGACAATGGACGTACTCCAATGCACTGGAGTGCTAAGGCGCATGGAGGGTTCACAAATGGGACGCCGTGGCTAAAAGCAAATGCCAATTTCCCTGAAATCAATGTAGAGATGCAAGTGAATGACCAGGGGTCTGTACTAGAGAATTATAAGGCGATTGTTCAATTGCGAAAGAGCGAGCAATATAAAAATGTGTTTGTAAATGGATCATTTCTTCCGTATATGGAGCATATTTCTAATTTGCTTGCATATTATAGAATAGATGGGGGAAATAAAATCCTAGTGCTTTGCAATTATCAAGAAGAAGAAATGGTAGTTCCGGTTGAAGCTGAGATGAAATCCGTGCTATATGCGAACTATGGACAAGTACACTTCGAGGAAGAAAAACTGAGATTGGGAGGCTATCAAGCAGTCGTATTAGCAATTTAATTGGATAATGTGCACAAAAACGAAGGTGTGAATTAATGCATAACATACAAAAAAAATAAAAAGCTTGAAATAAGCCCCAAAACATGATAGCATAAGTTTAAAGAAAATTGGAAACGTTACCGGTAACGTTTTTCATCATTGAGTTTAAGGAGGAAGCAAAATGAAAAGAAAATTATTAGCAGCAGTATTAGGAGCAACAATGTTAGCGTCAGTGTTAACAGGATGTGGTGGTGGAGAGGACAAGCCATCCGTATATTACTTGAACTTCAAACCAGAGGTAGCAGAAGTTTGGGAAGAGGTAGCAGAAGCTTATACAGAAGAGACTGGAGTAGAAGTTAAGGTTGTAACAGCAGCAGGTGGTAACTATGAATCTACGTTGAAGTCAGAAATCGCAAAAACAGATGCACCGACATTATTCCAAATC
>CAYJFY010000053.1:0-15388 GCA_964369755.1 uncultured Lachnospiraceae bacterium | reverse complement strand
TCAGTTGTCAATTTTCATTGTTGCTTTGTTCAGGTGTTATTCCGAACTTATATTTGTAAAACAAAAACTGTTATACAGACAGTATAACAGTTTTTCGAAATCATTTAAAATTGTGAAGAAAAAGGTAGAATTAATGTTCAATAAACACATATCCCTTTCCATAACTAGATAATATATCGTAATTTTTGCTATTTTCGCAGTCTGTTTTCTGTCTCAATTTGGAAATATGCTTGCACAATACCCTCGTATCTTGATTTGAAACATTCCCCCACACCATCTCATATAACTCATCTCGAAGAAGCTCACGATTTTTGTTCTGCATAAGCACGGACAATAAGACAAATTCTGTCTTCGTTAAAGAGATATCCTTACCTTCAATTGTTGCAATTGCCTTGGCCATATCCAAGGTCAATCTCCCCACCATAATTTCCGTGGACTTCGTCTCTTCTAATTTCTGCTCTCGGTCTAGAAGCCTTTCGATCACCGCATAGAGCTCATCGAAACTATAAGGCTTTGTAATATAATAATCCGCCCCTCTCTTCAACCCCTCTATTCGATCCTTCACTTCGGTTTTTGCTGATAAAAATAGTACTGGCTTATCACTGATTTTACGAAATTCTTCGCATACATCATACCCGCTCCCATCTGGAAGCATCACATCTAACACAAGTAAATCCACAATATTTTTTTCTAGTATACGTAGGGCATCGGATACATTTGTTGCTGTGAGCACCTTGCAGTTTCTTCTCTCCAACATCCTTTTATTCGCCTCTAATACATCAATCTCGTCCTCTACCATCAGAATACATTCTGTCATAAAACTTCCCCTCTTTTCGGCAAACGAAATGTTACACTCGTCCCTCTTCCTTCTTCACTCTCTATCTCAATTGCACCCTCATGTGCCGTAATAATTTGATGACAAATATATAAGCCAATTCCATGTCTCCAGTAATCCTCACTCATGGAGACATAACCTTTAAACACTTCTTTTTTTATCTTTTCTGCCATTCCCGTTCCTGTATCAGAAATGGTCACAGCTTGAATTCCATCTATTTCATTAAGTCCTATCGTAATCTTTCCATTTCTCGTGTGTTTATTAGAATTCGACAACAAATTAATCACCACCTGTAACAACCTAGCATAGTCCGCCGTCACCAGCGGAACCTCTTCTAATTCATACGCAATTTCATTCTTCTTCACCTTAAACTCTGCCGACAGTACCGCAACACCTTCTTGTATCACATCTTCTAAACTTATAGACTCCAAACTCAAAGCCAATCGCCCTTGCTCGATTGAGACCGTATCCATTAGATCCATAAGAATTCGGTCTATGTTCACAACTACACGCTTTACCGTATGTAAATTCTTCCGAATCAACTCTAGGTCTTGTGGGTCTTCTCCTATCAGTTCTATCGCATCCTGGGCTGTTACCGTGATTGCCGTGAGCGGATTTTTAATCTCATGAGCAACTGTCGTCAAGAATGTGGATTTCGCTTCATTGTGCCTCTGCAATTCCTTATTCTTATCTGCCAATTGTCTCTGTTGTTCTCTATATTCCCTGATATGAAAAAATATCACTGTTCCACACACAATACTAGCACAGAGAAAATCAATCAAGACATCACTGAGAAACTGCTCTTCCGTTGTGAAATATGTAACTGATTGTGGGTTGAAATAAGAATAAATCGATATTCCAAGAAACATAATAATTTCTAATGTAGATACAATAATTGCTTCTACCTTCTCCAACATAAGAACTGTAAAAACCACTGCAAACAAAAAGAAATTCGACATCCCACTATGATACCCTCCATCCGCAAAGAAAATCAGTGGAAAAATCACGAAGAAAACCGTGATGATTGTGATGTAATAACAATGCTTATACTTGCCTGTTTTCTGTGAATACACTAGCATTCCTGCCGAAAAGAATATAGAGATAAAACAGAGGAGGGCCGATGTCCAATCCGACCCACTTACGATAGCCAACACAAAGACAACTGCACACATGAGCGTGGCTGCAAGTGCTAAAATATTAAAGAGTCTAACTCGAAATTCCAATGTTGTGCTAAAAAAGCGTTCTGTAAATTCATTCAAGTTTTTTTTCATTCGTCATGCCCCTCAAGTAGATTAAATTTTGTGAATCAATTTCCTCTATTATACAATATACAATACTATGAATACAAGAAAAAAGTGCGTATCTAAGAATTGGAAAAAACCACATCAGACACACACTTCTTTCTTAAATTGAATTAACTTAGCTTTTCTTTTAATTTTAATACTCTGTCATGGATTTCCTTGATAATCAGCTTAAACTCATCATCATCTTTTCCTGTCGGATCTTCCAATCCCCAGTTCTCTGCATATTCAGAAGGAACATTTGGACAGCTTACATTACAGCCCATGAAGATCACAACATCTGGATCTGGAATATCATCGATTGTCTTATTGAACTGTGTTGCTTCCATATCTACATCATAGATTTCTTTGATCAATCTCACTGCATCTTGATTGATCTGATTCTTAATGATTGTTCCAGCAGAATAACTATCAAACACATCACTACCATACATCTTGCCAAGCGCCTCAGCCATTTGGCTTCTACACGAATTGTGATTGCAGACAAAGGCAACCTTCGGCTTTCCTTCGCAAGTTAATTCCGGCTTATAACTCTCGAAATCGTAGTCGATATCTTGTGTTCCATCATCTCCAAAATAGTGAATTGCCCCTACTGGACATTTTTTCTCGCAACCGTGACATCCATGCACGCAGCCATTTCCATACACAACCTTTGGCTTTTCTGTCTCTTCGTCCGGCTTATACACTCCGTGCTGACACATATCATTACAGACCATACATCCTACACATTTATCATAATCAATTACTGGATACCAACCTTTACTCATTCGTATATCCTCCTTAAAATCCTGCTTTTTGAAGCAATGTTTTCGCTTCTTCTGCTTTAATTAGTTTTCCCATTGCCACTACTTTGCTATCAATTACTAGAGCAGGTGTAGCCATCACACCATATTGTGCGATTTGAGCCATATCTCCGATATTAACAACCTCTTCTATAATTCCCAATTCGGCTGCTGCTTTCTTCACATTTTCAAACGTGTCTGCACTCTTTTGACAACATGCTCCTAACACAATGATTCTAGCCTTCTCGATGTCTGCGATGCTGCATTGTCCTCCACAGCTACAAGTTGCTTCCAATACTGGCTCTTCTTTTTTCTTACCTAATCCAAATAGTCCCATAATAATCCTCCTAACCACAAAGCGGTCTCTTTCTTAAAACAATAATTTTTGATGTAACCTTCTTAGTCAAAGCCATAACTTCATTCGGATTCTAACACCATGAAATTATGGCCTATCTAGCTATAGCACCTATGCATCACAGGTACAATCTTCTTGTACTTCACTTGCAGTTGTAAGTTCCGAAAAAACTGCTGCGACATGCTCACTTCCACTCTTGCAGATTCGATAATGTGTCCATTTCCCAACATACCAACACTCAACGATCCCACTCTCACATAATATCTTCATATGATATGATAATTTCGATTGGGATAAACCTAATTCATCTGCAATATTACATGCACATTTTTCACCACTTTGAAGGTGTTGAACAATTAAAACACGATTCTCGTCACATAATGCTTTGAATATTTTAGCAATTCGTTCTGGTTTTTCTAGCATCTTATCTCCCCTTTCTTTTATCAAATCAAATGTTTTTGAATTGATTTCATCATACACCACGAAACTCCTTATGTCAATATATAAATCAAAAAGTTTTGATTTGAACGTAACTATTCAGCCTTGCGACTGAATACAAGTGGGACTGCGCTATGTTTACATAGCATCAGGCACATCTTGTGATTCAGTCATGAGGCGCTTAGCCGTAATCGAGGATGTAGCTGGGAAGCAGCGTAACAGATCACACAGTGATCCATCCGAGATGTCTAGGCTGAATAGTTACATTTGAACCATTCATTGCTTCTTAGTCCCACGCTAATCACTTCGCAAGTATTTTATGCACGTATCAATTTACTTGTTGAAAAGTAGTAATTCTATGATACACTCTTATATATACGAAGTGAAAAAAACGAAAGAGTAAAGGATGATAAATTATGATTATAAATGAAATGGAACAAAGTTATGACATTGAATTAGAATTCTCCCACTTTGACAGAAGCGGCATCTATACACCTGCTGGTTACCAATCCCTAGCAACTTCACTAGTGGACAAACATCTTAGAAATTATGATTTGAATTTTGAGAAACTATTTGCCAAGGGAATTTCATGGGTTCTATTGTCTCTTACGATTGATATCCATCATCCTATCAGTGACCGTGAACAGAAACTAATCGGAAGAACATGGTTTTCTGAGCACAAGGGCATCTACTTCCGCCGTGAAGTCTCTATCCATAGTGAGGAGGGCACCCCTATCCTTAGTTGTACTCTATATTCGACTCTATTTGATATGGAAAAAAGAAGCATCTACAAGAGTCGTGAGTTACCGTTCGTGCTAATGCCTGTTTCTGGGAATCCCCTAACGGAAGCCAAGCCAACATTTAAAGAAAAATTGGTATTTGAATCAGTAGAGAAACGTGAGGTTCGTAGAAGTTATCTGGATATGTTAGGACATGTAAACAATTCTAGATATGGAGATTTTTGTTATGATGCACTCGATGATTCCGAAGCAATGCTCGAACACTTACGACACATCGAAATCTACTTTGTATCAGAGTTGAAGTTCAAGGAAGTATTTTCTATGAATAAGACCATAAGGAATGGCGACCTAATTCTTCAAGGGTATAATGAAAGCCAGCAAAAGCCGGCTTTCTATGGAGTACTTTCATATTAAATTACACCCTAATACGAGATTGCCTTTACAGGACAATTCATAAAGCAGTCCCCACATTCATCACAACGGCATTTATCAATCGAATAGGTGCCGTTATCTTCTTGAATTGCCAAGAAGGAGCACTTCTTCTGACACACTCCACAAGAGATACAAATATCTTGATCAATCTTCAGTCCCTTATACTTCTCTTTTGCACCATTATACGCAAAATAACTTCTCTGTAACTTGTTGTTACGTTTTATTTTCTCAAAATCATAGTCAAAGACATCTCCATATCCGCTAGTAATACAGAAGACAACCATAGCTGGATAGGTTTCCTGATCTTTAATACAGAAGTCGAACAATGGATTTTGTTTCGCCTTTATCTCTTCCATCGAAACTTCCTTCACGGTTCCTGTCATCCTCATGGCATATCCCCCTTCAAAGATAGGAGCTCCACTCTCATCATGCTCTACCTGCGTCTTCGCACAAAGCCCACAGATAGATAGCTTGCTATTTTTTTTCATTTGTTTATAAAAGTCTTTTGTGAACATTGTCATAAAGTAAATACCCTCCTCATCATATGCTCTCAAATGAGCAATTCTAGATTCTGGCACTCCCTCTTCGTCAACTGTTGTAAAAGATAAACATCCTATTTTATCAAATTTTTCATAAATCTCTTGAATCGTCATATTCATAATCCTTTCTTTTTCGCTGTCTGGCAATTTCTCCAACAAGGGACAATTTGCCTCCTCGTATTAAAATATTCGAATTACTCGTTACCTGGGTAGATGATATAGTCTAGTCCCAAATCATCTCTTTGCAAAAATTCAGCGATTCCTGCATCGTACTTTGTTCCTGCCTGCTCATAGAATCCGCCTTCTTCATACATCGAAGCTATGAATTCATTGGCTTGTTCCAATAACTCCGTATCCCCCTTTTTCACTGCAAAAGACGAAGCAGATGCTTGGTTAACCCCTTCATATACAATGGTAGTGTCTGGGTTTGCAGCATGATCTCCATACACAGTATATACCCCCACTAAAGCGTGTGCTTTTCCACTGGTTACTTCCATAAGAGCCGATGCTATTTCTGTAAACTCTGTGACAGTCGCCCCAAATTCCATTGGCACTGTAGAAGCCATTGTCCCAGCTAATCCTGCGAATGTAATTCCGTCAATCCCAAAAAATTCTTCCTCACTCATCTCATTTGTGATATTGTTTGCCTCTGCATACTCCTTATTCACCAGTACAAGGGTTCTCGCATATCGATATGGCTCTGTAAAATCCGCTTTTTCTTCCCTATCTGGCATGGCACTCATATCACTAATAATGATATCAATATCCCCTGTATCTAATGCAGGAATCAACATCGAAAAATCTGTATTCACAATTTCTACTTCTTTTCCAATGAATTCACTAAAGGCATGTGAGATATCAACCTCGAATCCAGTTGGATTCCCTTCCTCGTCCAAATACATGAACGGATAAAATTTCAAATCTATCCCTACACGCAACACATCCTCTGAAGAAGCTTGCTCCGCATTCCCTGAACAAGCCGTTACCCCCGTGAACACCATAGCCATTACCAAAACAGCACATAACAATCTTTTCATCATAATCTCCTCACTTTTCTGTCCTCTAATTTTATTTGCATTTAACTCTTATATATGTTATATTAATACTACGGGAAACTAAATTCAAGTACGATATTTTATGATACCAGTATCACAAATGATACCGCAAATGCAAAGGAGATTACTATATTATGGCTAATAACGATTTATTTGGAATCTGCCCCTATGTCACTGTTCAGAAACTATTATCAGGAAAATGGACCATCTACATCCTATACCTATTATCTGAACAAACCATTCGTTTCAATGAACTCCTTCGGTTGATGCCAGAAGAGATGACACATACCACACTCTCAAGACAATTAAAATCATTAGAGCAAGAAGGATTAATTATCCGAAAAGAATACAATCAGGTTCCACCAAAGGTGGAGTATATGCTCAGTGATATTGGTAAACAGTTCCTTCCCGTTCTAAGTGCACTCAGAACTTGGGGAGATGAATATATCAAAATACAAAAAGAAGTGGAGTGACTCTCTACGAGAATGCTCTCCACTTCTTAACTACTTTCTTTTTACTACAGTCTTATCTATTTGGATTATTGCTTATTTTTATTAGCTCCGATAATGAATAAAACAGGTAAAATACAGCTAGTTGCAAAACTTACTACGTTAAATGCTGTACCAGCTACTACATTAAGAATCGTACCTACAACGTTAATTACAAGAATTGCAATACCAAGCTTGATTAGCTTATCTGCCGCTTCAACATTATCACAGTTTTTTACACCTTGAATACCAGCCACAAGTTGTACCACACCACCAACAACAACTACAACTGTTCCTGCAATCAATAGTCCCATCTCAACTGCAACTCCTGCTGCGATAAGAACTCCAACACCAGCGATTGCCAAGAGTGACACTAAACACCCTAGAACTCCACCGATAATCATTAGAATACCTGTTACTTTTAAAAATCCTCTTCCTTTAGCTTCCATTTCTTAAATACCTCCTAATTTTTCTTTAAGTTTTTCTTAAGACTTGATAAGCATAGCATGATATGCGCAAAAAGTCAAACATTTCACCTTCATACTTATACTATTATCCATACTATGATTTAAAAAACTTATTTGCAAGCATCTCAAAATCTTTTTTCAAATTAATTACACTCTAAGCAAAAGCTTAGAGTGTAATTTTAGCTATAGCATCGCTCTATCAACGGAGAAGGAGGGATTTGAACCCTCGCGCCGCTATTAACGACCTACTCCCTTTCCAGGGGAGCCCCTTCGGCCAGCTTGGGTACTTCTCCAAATACTACTTCACCAATTATACATACTCACCTTTTGAATGTCAAGTTCTGATACAAATGTAAGTAGACCTGTAACTTATAAATTTATATGCAACATTTTTCATTTTCTATCATATATTATTATCGACTATAGAAATAAAAGATTGGACTAATATATGGATAATAATTGTTGTAATTTTACTATGGCTCATGGTAATTCCATAGATATCGCACCACAAAATTGTGACTCCGAAATCAAAGCAGATATCATCGTATCAGAATACAGTTCTGTGCGCCTTTGGGGGCAAGTAATGAATTGTCACGGCCAGCCTGTTCCCAATGTATTATTGAAGCTTGTTAAGGTTGTCTTCGACCGCCATGGAAAGTGTTTCCTTCAAGGGATTGCTCACACCACAAGTGATTGTCAAGGATTCTATCAATTTGACTTGTGTCCTGATGATTCTTGCACTAAATACAAAGTATTAGCAAGCAAACCTGCAATCGGCCCAGAGAGAATTATTGTATCCGATGGTGGAAACTGCCATGCATGTCGACCACAAGACTACACCCCATGTGGTGAGTATCGTTAGGGACGGGGGAAAATGTCATTTTCCCCCGTCCCTAAGCAGTCTC
Source organism: uncultured Lachnospiraceae bacterium (assembly GCA_964369755.1). Classification (GTDB taxonomy): domain Bacteria; phylum Bacillota; class Clostridia; order Lachnospirales; family Lachnospiraceae; genus CAUPWF01. The sequence continues at coordinate 7,051 of CAYJFY010000053.1, read as the reverse complement.
AATATTGACTTAAAAATCGTTCAAAATTTTTATAAGCTGTATTTTCTAATATTTGATTGCTTATTCCTAGTCTTTCCATTGCATCCACAAACTCTGATATGCAACCGCAATCCTTCATCGGTGTTGGTGTATCGATTCCATCCCAATCTGTGCCAATTGCAATCACCTCATCTCCACCAATATTTACCATATGTTTGATGTGTTCTGCCATACTCTCATATGTACTAACTTCCCTATCATTCAAAAATGCACCATAGAAATTGAGTCCGATTATTCCACCTCTATCTGCAATCTTTCGAATCATATCATCTGTCAAATTCCTACAGTGATTCCGCACGCCTCTAGCATTGGAATGAGATGCCACAAATGGGCGCTTTCCATGGGCGATCACATCATAAAATCCACCATCCGATAGATGTGATACATCTACAATAATCCCCAACTCATCCATTTGTGCCAACACTTCAAATCCAATTTTTTTCAATCCTCTCTCTTGAAATTTCGAGATACAGTTTGGATAACCAATCTCATTCTCGTAATTCCATGTCAACCCCATCATATACACTCCTTGGTTAGACAACTCTTGCATGCGACTCAAATCACCTTCTAGAATAAAAGCATCCTCCACTGTTAAAAAAGTCGAAATCTTTCCCCGCTCTTTATTCTTTCTATAGGAATCGTAATCCATCGCTAGTGCAAAATTATCCTCGTGATGTAGCAAAAATTCTTTTAGAATTCCAATCATCTGCAAATAATCCTCGTAATGTGACTGAGATACAGGTGTTTGCAACATATCTGCATAACACGCGAAATTCTGGGCTGCATACTTCCCTTTCAATAACCTTCTACCATCTATCGAGAAACCATTTGACCATAAGGTATGGTTACAGTCCCCCTTTTCCCTCGCCTCTAATAGTAATGATAATGTGTCACAGTGCATATCAATAAATTTCAATTTACGCTCTCCTTTCATATCTATATTTAAATCTAAGAACTCCTAATGTTACCACTTACCCCCTATTTCCTGCATCTTATTACAGTTGTATTTACTTATATAGAAAATATGCTATCATATAATACAAGAGACATAAGATTATGATTGAAACGAGCATTTGTGGATCAACTCATCATATGATGTAATGGTCACAAGGAAGGGGATGGGAATAAGTGAAAATCAATATCGTAATTGACCATGAACTCAGCGAAGATTCCATAACCATTCACTGTAGACAACCGAGTGAAACAATCCAGCAGATTCAAAATTACATAGCCAATCTACATTCCACACCAGATACATTAATCGTATACGAGAAGGAACGTGAACTGTATTTAAAGACCGAAGATATCATTTTCTTTCAATCGGAGGGGCGTTCTAATTTCGCACATACCACCTCTGGTGCCTATGTAATCAAACAAAAATTATATGAATTGGAAGACTTACTAAGCGACCAATTCATCCGAATTTCCAAATCCGCAATTGTAAACACCATGAAAATCCATGGAATCAGTCGAGGTTTTACAATGTTTGGGGATATCGAATTTGAAGGAACACATAAACAAGTGTCCATCTCCAGAAGTTATTATCAAGATTTTAAAATCCAATTCAAAGAAAAGAGGAAACTATATGAAACAAAATAAAAATATGATTTTGGGATTGTTTTTTGTGCTTTGTGCATTCTTATTTCTCGGGAGTAGCTTGAATCTATTTCCTAATGTTAATATCATCCAGCTATTAATTATCGTATTTTCTGCCATCTTCCTCGTGCGCTCTATCATTACGCGCCGTGTTTGGGAGGCACTCATCTCATTTGGCGTATTATATTATGTAGGTAGTGACTATCTGAATCTACCACGCCTCTCCCTATTTACTGTAGCCGTGACATTAGTATTACTCGGAATCGGAATCTCGCTTTTACTTCCGAAATCATATGCAAAATATGAAAAATACACTTCAAACTATAATGGAGACACCTCACAGCAACACTCTAGAAGTGAATTTCATGGCGATATCATCGATGAAGAAATCGCATTCGGTAGCCGTGACAAATACATCTCATCACAAAACTTTACACGTGGAGATTTTGAAGTTGTCTTCAGCAATATGCGTCTCTATCTAGACCAATGCCAATTACAATCAGATTCTGCATATATTAAAGTAGAAGTCGTCTTCTCCAGTATGACGATTTATGTCCCAAAAGAGTGGGCTGTTTCTGTAAATGCAGAAGTCATATTTTCAGGAAATACCGTCGTAGGTACTCCTGAGTCTCCTACAAAAACCATAACCATTGTGGGAGAAGTCGTATTCAGTAGTCTAAAAATCATCTATGTGTAGCAATCGGGACGGGGGAGATATGAGCCAAAGCTCATCCTACCCCCGTCCCAAATTTTCCGCCTCTGATTATATCAGCCCTTCGAATTCTTTAACCTCCATTGGCTTTGCGAAATAATATCCTTGAACCGAGTGACAATCAACAGTGCGCAAAAACTCAACCTGATCTTCATACTCGATTCCTTCGGCTACTACCTTGGATCCTAGGCTTGTGACGAGATTGATAATACCCGTCAACACCGTCTTCGCCACTTCTCGTCCCTCTTCCTCTGCGACAAAGAAGCTTCGATCTAATTTCACCACATCGAATTTATAATCCTTTAGCATTCCTAAAGAAGAATAACCTGACCCAAAATCATCAATAGAAACTCTAAATCCTGCTTCATACAGTTTTCCCAATACCTTGTGTAGGATATCTGCATGCTCTATCACCGTTGTCTCTGTCAACTCTATTTCAAGATATTCTGTTTCTACATCATATTTCCTTGTAATTTCTTGCAATCGACTGACAAAGTTTTCATTTTGCAAATGCCTTCTCGAGAAGTTTACCGATATCGGTACATATGCTTTCCCCTCTTCTCTTCGCTTCGCTATAAATGCACAAGCCGACTCAAATATGTATTCATCTAAAGTTGTGATAAATTCATTCTTTTCAAATAATGGGATAAATTCATTCGGATAAATGACCCTACCGTCTTTTTCAAACCAGCGTACAAGAGCCTCTGCACCAACAATTTTATTTGTTGCGAGTTCATACTTTGGTTGTAAAAACATCTTGAACTCCCGCTGTTCAAGCGCATCTTCCATCTTGTTCGTAAGCTCTGACATGCGTAACATATGGTGCTTAAACTCTTCATCATAATCCCACATCATCCAATCTGATTTCGTCCTTACATAACTATGTGCAATCATCACCTTGTTGATCATCTCATCTACATTGGTTTCATTCGCTTCGATAAAATATCTTCCATATCTATATTGGAATAGATGTTTCTTCACTTCTGGCACCGCCGATTTAAGCTCCTCATCATACTGTTCTCGCTTGGCAAAATATTCTTCCACCTTCTCTTTTTCAGCAAGGACAATAAATTCATCCGAACCTGTTCTGGCTATTTCGAACACCTCGCCACCCATGCTTTTCGCATTTTTTGCAAGTTGACATATTACCCGATCTCCAACCTCTCTCCCATAGACTTCGTTTACAACCTTAAAATTCTCCACATCACTCTTGAGCAATATATACTTGCTCGCATCAAAATCCTTGTGACTGATAATTTCTGCCAAGTCCAACTTGAACTTGACCAAATTAGAAACACCCGTCAGCTTATCATAATATGCAACTCTTTCGATCTGTTTTACACTTTTTCTCCTAATCCAAAGTATATAGATTAGTAAAATTGAGAATCCGATTATCAAGCTGATATTTACAATCAACATGCCTGAAGTGATTGCATTCCCACTATCTGACAATGCACTCTCAGAGACTTCGAAAAACAGAGTCCAATCATCTACTCCAAGAGGGATATATTCTCCTAGCTTTCTTTCCCCCTGAATAGAAAATGTCACTTCTCCAGCTTGCGAGTTTGCAAAATCCTCTAGTATTTTCTCGTAACTTGCACCGTCCTCAAATATGGCACTTTGAAAATTTTCAAGGGATATTGGAAATGGATACGTATGTAGCATAATATCCCCATTGGAGTTCACGATCATAGCAGAACCACGGCTATCTGTTGTTCCAACGAGTAGCTCAGCTAATTCGTAGACATTATACTCCGCTACAATCACACCCTCTACAGTACCCTCGTTATAAATCGGTGCCGTAACTGCAAGTACCAAGTTTCCAGAAAACTGCGATTCATACACATCTGTAATTTCGACACTCCCTTGCACCGTAGTCTTAAAATAGTCTTCGGTGGACACATCTATATTTTCTCCGGTAGATGTAACACCTCTGCCTAATTCATCTGTTATAATTATGGTTTCAATCTCGTATTCTTCTTCCCATAAATCCATGGCTTCGTATAGTGGCTCCCCACCCTCATCCATACGTCGAACCACATCAACGATGCCTTTTACATTATCTTGTTTATTATGGACAATCAGAGAAATTGCACGCCCCTGCTCTCCCGCCATATCATCCAAAGAGGACTTTGCCGACTGTTCCAATTCATCGAACACAACATTATTGAACCATACAACAGCAATGATATTTGCAATCACTATAAAGAGTATGATAAAAACTATACTAATTCTTCCGCCTTTATTGTTCATATTAAAATACACTCCAACTCTTCTCTAAACATCTCTGTAAATCGTACCTATGACTATTGTTTTTTCTTCTTATAAATCGCACGAATTCCACCTTTACCATTCGTGATTCCAGACTTCTTGTACCCCATCTTCTGATAGAATCCATTTGCTCGCAGACTATTGACAAAACACTCCACGTAAACCTCGTTAAACTCCTGGAAAATGGTATTCTCTGCATAGCTCAACAAATACTGCGCCGCGCCACTCCCCCAATAAGGAATATCAACTAGAAATCCTTGAATTTCATTCTTTTTAATAATAATAAGCCCTACAATTTCCCCGTCTAGAGTCAATAGATTTATCCGATTATACCTCCGAATAAAGTCCTTGTCACAGGCTCCGCTACGCAAATAGGAATCTACAATATCATCTCCCAAATGTGTACGCTCATATTTATCTACTATCTTTCTACCTAAAGCTAATATCGTATCTTGATCCACTTGTTCTGCTTGTCTTATTGAGTATTTCATAATGGTTCCCTCCACATATTTGGTTATTAGGCATCGCGTCTTATGAAAATATTTTCTTCTAATTCTGATTATACACTGTATTTCCAAGAAGTCAATCTAGTTCACAATCTGAAGATAACTGCTTACACAATAAAGAACCTGCCCTTGATACTCCACTCGAGACCAACCTTCATTTGCCACACCTGTTCGTGTCGCCACCTCGCCATTTTTCAATGAAACAATAATCTGCGAAGGCTCCTCCACACTTGGCATATCTCGAAGATTCGTGAGTTCTTTCGCCGTCACTTGTTCGTTCACGTTTGTAAATTTCGCCATTATATTCTATTCTCGACCAGCCATTCACTCCAATTCCAGTTCTCGTTACAATTTCTCCGTTTTGTAACTCCCCAATGATATTGCTGTCATCGGCCTGATCCATGGAACTCCTAACATTCACGAGCTCCTTGGCCGTTACAGAATCATCAACTTTTTCAATATGTACTCCCACCTCAAGATTCGCCTCTTGGTGCACGGCACTTTCTGGTGATTTAGCAACTGGAACCTCACGGTAGCCAATATAAGAAACATTCATATCTACTGGCATTGAAATCCCATTGATTAAGCCATTTGCAGTATATTGCCACAGTTCATGGTCTTCTCCATAATCAGAGGTATCACTCTCTAAGTCTATCTCGGAAATCTCTTTATACTGTGCCACCCAAATACGATATTTTGCCTCTAATAAATCGGTATTCCACTTTGCATTCCCTTCTAACTCAGACTGTGACGCATAAAACATTCCTGTATAACCTTGATGCTCAATCTCTGATAGAAAAACATCCGCAATCTCACTTCTATCCTCCACTGACAAGGTAAAATGACGGCTATCCTCCTCTTCATACAATTCGCAATTGTATGCGACTGGATAGGTAATCGGATATCCATCGATGATATCAGTAACAAAATTTGCCTCATCTATCGCTTCATCCTCTGTAGTTGCTGCCGAGAAGAAATATGCACCAACTAGGATTCCTCTACTAGTTGCCTCTTGCAGATTATATCTAGCAGTGATATCCTCCTCAATCTCACCACTCACAACATTCCGATTTCCAACTCGAATAATAGCAAAATCAATCCCCTCTGCTGCCACCTCATCCCAATTAATATTACCTTGGTGTTGCGACACATCAATTCCATGTAGAAGAGTCTCCATCTCTGTTTCTACCACTTTTCTAGTAACCTCATAGATCTCACTCCCGCTAACATCTACTACAGTGTCCTCTGCTTGTTCCTGGTCCACATCCTCTGAATCTGCAACAAACTCCTCTGTACTCTGTACCGCTTCTCCCTCTGTCTGATTAGAAAGATTAGAAGCTGTCTCCTTCGAAACACTTGTTAGATATAGAAATAACGCAATTCCCCCTGCAATCAATACACTACCTGCAATACTTGAAATCATAATCCATTGTTTTGTTTTTTCACTCATAGTCATCCCCCTGCTGTCTGTCAAATCTTTCACTTGCTATATTTTGGATATTTTTATAGCATCTGTTGCTTTTGTACTTTCTTCAACCGCTCTATCAAATCTACATCCGCCGGTAGCCACTCCACACTCAGTAAAGACTCTCTATCCAACCACTTCGCATCTTGATGCTCTGTCAGTTCAATATTTCCTTCTAAGACTTTCGCAAAATAACAATGCATCGTCAAATGAAATGTAGGATAATCATATTCCACTGTATATACAAATTCCTGTACTTCAATCTTTACCTTTAATTCTTCCAATATTTCTCTAACTAATGCTTCTTTCTGACTTTCTCCAGATTCCATCTTTCCACCAGGGAATTCCCAGCCACCTGCAAACTCTCCATATCCTCTTTGGGTTGTCAGAATCTTTTCTCCCTCTCGTATGATAGCTGCTACTACTTCTATTCTCTTCATATTAATTCCTTACTCACTCACA
>CAYJFY010000052.1:0-16358 GCA_964369755.1 uncultured Lachnospiraceae bacterium | reverse complement strand
ATTGGATTCATGACCTCTAAATTCCTTACTCTCTAGCAATGACCGCAGAGAAACCATTGCATTCTCCTCATTAGGGACTTCAATTCCTACGGCTGCTTTTCCAGGTATCGGAGCTTCGATCCGAATATCTGCCGCGGCGAGATTCAACTTGATATCATCTGCTAATCCAACAATACGGCTTACCTTTACGCCACTTTCTGGCTGAAGCTCATAACGGGTTACCGATGGACCTTGACTATAATCTGTAATCTGCACATTGACCCCAAAACTCTTCAACGTCTGTTGGAGTTTCGCTGCTGTTTCTTGTAATTCGTTTGTTGCGTTGGATTTGTTTTCTTTCACTTGATTGAGTAGCGAAACACTTGGAAATATATAACTTCCATCTGTTGGTTGTTGCTGTTCGATATCCTGAATAATCTCTGCTGTTTCTTTTTCTTTTTCTTCTGCGCCTAGATTCTTTGCTTTGCGCTGTCTTGGAATCTTCTCTACTTGTACCTCTTCTACTGGTGAGTTTTCTACAACTTTTTCTTGAATTGGTGGCACCATTTCTATCGATTCACTTCTTATATCCTTCTTCTCTTCTAACACGGGATTGGCAAATGGTTCTCCTCCGAATTTATTCTCCGATACGGTGGAGTCGAAGGTAACATTCTTCCATTCTCTTTTCACAGGACGTGCTGCTCTGCGCTCTTGATATTCTCGTCTCACTCTCGACTGACCCGTGTGAAGCGCTTTGAACACTGATTGTCTAGATATCATGACAAAGGTAATGATAAATGTTATAAATGATAGAATGACTGTTCCAATCACTCCGATTGCTGGACATAGAATCTTTACGATTGTTCCACCTAGTAATCCGCCACCATTCTTTCCTTCACTGGATTGAATATAGTATTCTAACCACTTCATATTTGGATTATATGGTGTGGTGACTAATTGAATCAAGGCAAGAATAAATACAATTGCTAGTGCAATAATCCCGATCCTCAACATCAAACTCACATCGGTATGCTTTAGGTAAATGATAGTTACCATGAAAAATATAATAATAGGTGATACATATCCCAATATCCCAAATATTCCAAAATTAATCTTAGCAATATAATCACCGATAAATCCACCTACACCAAAACTGCTAATCATCAAAAGAATACAAGCCGCCAAGAGACACCATACTACAATTTCTGAATAAATCATCGTATCAGGCTTTGACCTTTTATTTGTATTCTTATTTATTTTTCTATTTGTTGGTTTTCTAGTATTTCTCGACTTTACAGGCTTGTTTGCCATGGTTTTTCCCCCTGAAATGTAACCTAATATCAGCTTTATATATGCATGTATGTAATTCCATACAATCTGCAATGTATAAAGTCGTCAAACCATTATACCACTTTTGTCAATCTCTGTCATTCATTATTTTTATCAACTCATGTAATTTTTCAAAAGCTTCTTTGATCCCTCCCACCTCATCAATCAGTCCTTCCTTTACCGCTTCTCTTCCAACTAACATTGTGCCGACATCTTTCACGAGTTCTTGAGAATTCAACATAAGAGTTTCGATTCGATCTACACTAATCTTGGAATGATCCGAGATAAACTTTGTAATCCGATCTTGCGTTTTCACAATATTTCGAAAACTTTGCAATACACCAATTACCATTCCACTTGCTCGAACAGGATGAATCACCATGGTTCCACTCGGAACAATATAGGAATAATCTGCAGCAACTGCTAAGGGACCACCAATCGAGTGACTTCCTCCCAATACAAGAGAAACCGTTGGTTTGCTCAAGGAAGCAATCATTTCTGCAATCGCAAGACCAGCTTCTACATCCCCACCAAGAGTGTTTAATAGAATTAATGTCCCTTCTATCTTCGGATTTTCCTCGATGTTCGCTAATATTGGTAATAAATGTTCATATTTTGTCGTCTTCGCATTGCCTGATGCAGATTCATGCCCTTCTATTTCACCAATAATTGTGATTAGTTGAATATTTTTATCATTCTCTTCAGCTGATAACATTTGTGTTCCAAATTCTTTTACTGATTCTTTTTCTATATTCGCCGTATTGTCTACATTCTCTTTCTCTGATTTGCCCATGATACTTCCTCCAATATTTTGATTGATTAAAATCACTTCATTGTATTTATCATGTACATTTATTTTCCAAGATATACAAAAAACGTACAAATCCCACGGAATTCGTAAGACTTATACGTTTAAAAATCATTGTAAATTATACTACTGTACCTTAGCCAACGCCTGATCTAGATCCGCAATGATGTCAGCAACATCTTCAATTCCCACACTGAAACGAATCAAATCTGCTGGTACCCCTGCTTCTTTCAATTCCGCATCCGACATCTGGCGGTGCGTATGACTCGCTGGATGTAACACAGAGGTTCTCGCATCTGCTACATGGGTAACAATTGCAGCCAGCTCTAGGTTATCCATCATAGAAGACGCTCCATCACGTCCTGATTTTAAACCAAAAGAAACAACTCCACAAGTACCATTTGGCATATATTTTTGAGCTAATTCATAATTAGAATTAGAAGAAAGTCCTGGATAGTTCACCCAAGCAACCTTCTCATGCTTCTCTAGATACTCAGCAACGGCTTGTGCATTCTCACAATGGCGTGGCATTCTTAGATGTAGGGTCTCTAATCCCATATTTAGTAAAAATGCATTCTGTGGAGACTGAATAGACCCCAAATCTCTCATAAGATGTGTAGTTGCCTTTGTGATATAAGCACCTTTTCCAAACTTCTCTGTATAGATGATTCCATGATAAGTCTGATCTGGTGTCGTCAAGCCTGGGAATTTGTCGGCATGTTGATTCCAATCAAAATTTCCGCTATCTACGATACAACCACCTACATTGGTTGCGTGTCCATCCATATATTTTGTAGTTGAATGTGTAACAATATCTGCTCCATGTTCAAATGGGCGACAGTTAATCGGTGTTGGGAATGTATTATCTACAATCAATGGAACACCATTTTCGTGTGCAATTTTTGCAAATTTTTCAATATCTAGGATTGTCAATGCTGGATTCGCAATGCTCTCACCAAAAACTGCTTTCGTATTTGGTTGGAATGCTTTTCTCAAATCATCTTCTGAGATGCTCGACTCTACAAAAGTCGCCTCGATTCCCATCTTCTTCAATGTGTGAGCATATAGATTATATGTTCCACCATAGATCTCCGATGCACAAACCATATGGTCTCCCGCTTCGAGAATATTTACCATAGCATAGAAGTTAGCTGCCTGTCCTGAGGACGTTAACATCGCTGCAACTCCACCCTCTAAATCACAGATTTTAGCTGCAACACAGTCATTGGTTGGATTTTGCAATCTTGTATAAAAATATCCACTATCTTCTAAGTCAAACAGACGTCCCATCTGCTCACTGGTCTCGTATTTAAAGGTCGTACTCTGGTAAACTGGAACTACGCGTGGTTCGCCTTTTTTGGGATTCCAACCAGATTGTACACATTTCGTGCCTAATTTAAATTCACTCATAATGTCCTCCTAAAAAAATTTATCTTTTAATGTTTTCACCATCTTAATGTATAAATCTTTACATTCTTCTTTTTTATTTGCTTCGATCAATTCAATGCATGACTTCAAGTACTTCTCCCATATGGATTGATATACTTCTGCGGCATTGCTCAATCGATTGATATGTTTTACAATCGTTGGAGCAATATTATAATATTCTCTCACCAAAGCTCCACCCTCATTTGAGGCGTGAATGAGATAATCATCTCGAAAGTTTCTAAGCAAGGATAGTTCATAACAATCATCTGCTTTATTTTGACTTTGACACACAGCTGTCGTAATATAGCAAAGACCATTTCTAAATCCGCCTTGAATATCTCCTTTTGATGATTTTTGAATGCTCGTTTTAAACTCTGTATTCCAATTTTCAATACAAAGATCTGCAAATGTTTCTAACATTTCATCATTGAGGGAGGTAACAAGTGGAATCACTAGACTTACCATCGCCATATTGTAGTCTGTTAGTTTATAGCTAGCTGCACGCTTTGAAAGCCCTTGAAAGTCTTCTTGTGCCTTATTCGCAAATGCCATTGAAAACTCTGAAATCGAAGCGATATCCTCTCCGCCCTCTCGATAACAAGTTTGAATTCCCCATAATACACTCTGATATTTTACTTTCAGTCCTTCGAATAATTCATCATAGTTTTTTTTCTTAAACTTTGGCATCAATTCTACTGCATTTCCAAGTAGATTCTTTAATTCTTCATTTATCTCTATTCGTTCCAATTATGGTATACCTCCTGTACATCATCATCTTCTTCTAATAAGTCAAGCGTCTTTGTGATATTTTTTATATCTGTATCGTCGCTTAAGTCCACCCAGGTTTGAGGAATCATGGTAACCTCTGCACTCGCCATGGAGATGCCTTCTTTTTCTAGTCCCAATCTCACTTCACTGAATGCCTCTGGTTCTGTATAAATCTCGAAACTATCCTCTTCTTCTGCAAAGTCTTCTGCACCAAGATCCAAAGCAAGCATCATCAACTCGTCGGCATCCATATCCATTTCCTCTTTTGATAAGATAATCAACCCTTTTTTATCAAACATAAAAGAAACACAGCCAGGAGTCCCGATATTTCCAAATCCTTTTGTAAATGCATTTCTCACATTCGAAGCCGTTCGATTCTTATTATCTGTTAGAGTTTCTACAATAATTGCTGTACCATTTGGTCCATAACCTTCATATGTAATTCTCTCATAGTTATCAGCATTCGCATCTCCCGACGCCTTTTTTATTGCCTTATCAATGGTATCGTTTGGCATATTATTTGCCTTTGCCTTCGCGATTACATCGCGCAACTTGCTGTTATTTAATGGGTCTGTTCCACCGCCCTCTTTTATCGCAACTGTGATTTCCTTCCCAATTTTTGTAAAAATCTTTCCTCTTACTGCATCATTTTTTTCTTTTTTATGCTTAATATTTGCAAATTTTGAATGTCCTGACATGATATTTTATATCCTTTCTCGTACTGTACTCTTTATTCTATCATCATTGATTTCTAAAAACAAGTTATGTATTCATTTCTAGGCTAATCTGTAATGCTTCATTGACCTTTCGCATAAATGTGGAATCTGTTTTACAGATTAATTCTCGCAAACGTAATTTGTCAATGGTTCGCAGTTGCTCTAACAACACTACTGAATTTTTGATAATTCCATACTTGCTCGCTGAAATCTCCACATGTGTGGGCAATTTTGCTTTATTCATCTTCGATGTAATCGCCGCACAAATCACGGTAGGGCTATGTTTATTCCCCACATTGTTTTGTATAATCAGAACTGGACGAACCCCTCCTTGCTCTGAACCGACTACCGGACTTAAATCCGCATAAAAAATATCACCTCTTCTAACCAACACCTTCATTCACTCTCCATACTAATTTGATAGTTTGAGTTTCCCCTTATTTCTCGAAAGTATTCACTCGTGGTATTATATTTTATGCATGCCTCATCTGTCCTGTCACTGTAGCGGCTTTATCTGATATATTCTCGTGGCATTCTTTTTCCGATGCCACACACAAATTCATAATTAAACTTGTTCGCTAAAATCCCTAATTCTTCCACAGCTATGTTTTGATCACCAGACGCTCCGACTAAGACAACCTCACTCTCATTTTCAACAGCATCTATTCCTGTTACATCTACCATAAACTGATCCATACAGATTCTTCCAACAATCGGCGCTCGTTTGCCATGAATCAAAACATATCCGATATTCGACAGACTTCGTGGGTATCCATCTGCATACCCAATCGGTATCGTTGCAATTCTCCGACGTTCCTCTAGCGTATGAATTCCTCCATAGCTGATGCTTTCGCCTGCATCAATCCACCTTACTTGCGACACATGGCTAATCCAGCTCAAGGAAGGTTTTAAGTCTAGTCTACCGATGTTCACATCTTCTGAGGGTTGTAATCCATATAATGCAATTCCCACCCTTACAATATTATGACTAAATTGTGGTAATTCAATTGTTCCAGCACTATTGGAACAATGAATATTCTCAAATACAATCCCTCGATGTTCAAGTTCTCTCACCAACTCTAAGAATCGAGCATGTTGAAGATCTGAAAATGTTTTGTCCACCTCATCTGCTTTAGAAAAATGGGTGAATATCCCCTCAAGCCTAACACATTCTAACTTACAGACTTCTACCACATCATCTATGATGCTATCCGAATGATGAAATCCCAGTCTAGTCATTCCTGTATCAATCTTGATATGAAAAATTGCTGTCTTATTCATTTTTTTTGCAATATTCGAAATCGCAATTGCTGTCTCCTTTGAAAAAATACAGAATTCAAGTTCCTGTTCGATTGCAACTTCATAATGCTCTGGAAAAATACAGCCCAATACGAGGATAGGACCTTCTATTCCGGAACTCCTTAGTTCCAAGCCTTCTTCAACTGTGGCTACCCCAAATCCCCAAACATCTTGATTTCCTTGCAGATTCTGTGCAATTGGCACTGCACCATGCCCGTATCCATCAGCTTTTACGACTAACATAATCTTCGTTGTTTCTGGAATGTTTTTCTTTAGTTTGGTTAAGTTCTCTGCTATTGTTTGTAAATTAACATTGATCTTCCCTCTCATATTCTTAATCATCGTCATTCCCCTCTCCTACTACATATGCCACCGCATACTCATCTGAATGCGAAATACTCACATGAATCGTGGTAACACCTAGTTCTTCGGCTAATCTGGACGCATTCTTATGGAGAACCACATAGGGTTTCTTCCTCTCGGTCCGCAACACTTCCACCTCTTGCATTTCAAACCCTGATATCCCTGTTCCAAACATCTTTCCCACAGATTCTTTTACTGCCCAGTTACTCGCGGCCTTCACAATATCTCCGCGAATCAACTCTTGCTCTGTTTCTGTAAAACATCGTTCTAAAAAAGCCTGCTTTTTACAGGCTTTTTTTATCCGTTCTATTTCTACAATATCTGTTCCAATTCCGATAATCATATCTTTTCCTTAATTATGAATTCTTTTCTTGTGCTTTTTTCGATAAATTATAAGACAATCTCATCAAACTTTCAGAGAGATGAACATTTTCCACGATAACATCCTTAGATAGTTTCAAATCTGTATGGGCAAAATTCCATATCCCTTTGATTCCATAATCCACAAGTTTATCTGCCACTTCGATTGCTTTCGCTTTTGGTATGGTTAAGACTGCTATCTCAATATCATTATTAAAAATAAAATTCTCTATTTCATCGATTGGTTTTACTGTAATTCCACGAATAGATAGGCCTACTAACCTCGGGTTGATATCAAAGAGACCTTTTACTAGAAATCCACGTTTTTCAAATGACGCATAGTTCGCAAGCGCCTGTCCTAGATTACCAGCACCAATGATAATAATATTATGCTTTTGATCCAGTCCTAATATTTTCCCAATTTCGTCATACAAGTATTGAACATTATACCCATATCCCTGTTGACCAAATCCACCAAAGTTATTCAAGTCCTGACGAATCTGAGATGCAGTCACATTCATCTTATCACTCAAATCTGCAGAAGAGATTCTTTCCACTCCTTCGTCGATTAATTCTGCTAAATATCTATAATATCTCGGCAATCTTTTGACAACTGCCACCGAAATAGTTTTTTCTACCACTGTACTTCACTCCTGTATCCCAAAAATTTATAACCTTTTCAATTATAGTAAAAATAAGAGGTAAAGTCAAATATTAAACATTGTTTTTTTTTTGATTTCATATATAATGATATCAGGGTCAAGCAGTAATTTAGCCCTGATATCAAAAAAGGAGATTTTAAATGATACTATCGTGTAGTCAATTAGAAAAAAGTTTTGGCGAACAAGTAATTGTAAAAAAAGGAAATTTTCACATAGAAGCCAATGAAAAAGTTGCATTAATCGGCACCAATGGTGCTGGAAAGTCAACCATATTAAAAATCATTATGGGATTAGAGCCACTAGACTCTGGTTCTGTTATTATATCGAAAGAGAGTACCATCGGTTATCTCTCACAACATCAGGAGATGAATTCTTCTCATACAATCTTAGAGGAGGTTACCTCGGTAAAGCAAGACCTCATCGATCTCGAGCAGAGAATCAGAGCTCAAGAATTGAGAATGAAAGAATGTTCAGGGGAGGAATTGGAGAACGAGCTCGCACAATATCACAAAAACACAACAAGTTTTGAGCAACAGAACGGTTATGCTTATAAGAGTGAAATCGTCGGAGTACTAAAAGGACTCGGTTTTGACGAAGCTGATTTTACAAAAAATATCAATACATTATCAGGTGGTCAAAAAACTAGGGTCGCATTGAGCAAACTCTTGTTGACAAAACCCAATATTCTACTACTAGATGAGCCAACAAACCACTTGGATATGAATTCCATCTCATGGTTAGAAACTTATCTCATCAATTATAAAGGAGCGGTACTCATCGTATCTCATGATCGCTATTTCCTAAACCGTGTGGTAACAAAAGTAGTAGAGGTAGAACATGGAGAATTAACCATGTTTTCTGGGAATTATACCGAGTTTTCACAAAAGAAAAAAATCCTACAGGAGATGAAGGTTAAAGAGTATTACAAGCAACAACAAGAGATTAAACATCAGGAAGAAGTTATTGCAAAATTAAAATCCTTCAATCGTGAAAAGTCCATCAAACGTGCGGAGAGTCGCGAGAAAACCTTGGCAAAAATCGATCGCATCGAAAAACCGATTACAGAAGAAAACACCATGCATTTTTCTCTGACACCTAATATCTTGAGTGGAAACGACGTTCTGTCCATTGAGAGTCTCTCCAAATCATTCGACACTCTCCCACTGTTCGATGATATCAATCTTGAGATAAAACGCGGAGAACATGTTGCAATCATCGGGGACAATGGAACTGGTAAAACCACACTCTTGAAGATACTAAATGAAGTAATCCCTGCAGATCATGGTACATTTAAGCTAGGGAGCAATGTACACATTGGATATTATGACCAAGAGCATACCGTACTCAATATGGACAAAACTATATTTGAAGAGATTTCAGATGAATATCCAGATATGAAGTCTACTCAGATTCGCAATACCTTAGCAGCCTTTTTATTTACAGGTGACGATGTGTATAAGAAGATTCAGTCCTTAAGTGGTGGTGAGCGTGGGCGCGTTTCTCTTGCAAAACTGATGCTATCAAAAGCAAATTTCCTGATTCTCGACGAACCGACCAACCATTTAGACATCTCATCAAAAGAGATTCTAGAGCGTGTAATTTGTGAGTACAGTGGAACGGTACTCTTCGTTTCCCATGATCGGTATTTTATCAATCAAACTGCAACTCGTATCCTAGACTTGGTTAACAGAACATTCGTAAACTATATCGGCAATTATGATTATTACCTAGAGAAAAAAGACATCCTTACACCAAGTTCAAAAACAGAGGAAGACAGCACAGGTAACGACACGCAGGACTCAGACAACAAATTAGATTGGAAAGCACAAAAAGAATTACAATCTGCTCAGCGAAAAAAAGAAACTGCTTTTGCGAAATTAGAGGCAGAAATTATGGAGCTTGAAAACCGTGATAGCGAAATCGATACTCTCCTATCAAAGGAAGAAATCTTTACAGATGTAGAAAAGTGTTGCAATTTAGCACAAGAAAAGGAGGTAATTGCTCAAAAACTAGTGGAACTATACGAAAAGTGGGAGGAATACTTGTAATTTATCCCTGCATTTGCTAGAATACCATTAGTTCAAAAACAAGGAGGATATTATATTGAAGCCATATAATCAATTAAGTAAAGAAGAATTATTAGCATTAAAAACAGAATTAGAAACAAAATACGAAGAAATCAAAGCGAAAGGATTAGCGCTTGACATGTCGAGAGGAAAGCCAGCAGCTACTCAATTAGACATTGCCAATGAGATGTTCGATGTATTTAACAGTACTTCTGATTTCAAAGCAAGTAATGGATTTGATTGCAGAAACTACGGAGTCCTTGATGGAATCCCAGAAGCAAAGCAATTGATGGCGGATATGTCTGAAACTTCTGTTGATAACGTGATTGTATACGGTAACTCAAGCCTAAGCATCATGTTTGACACCGTATCTCGTTGTATGTCACACGGTGTATGTGGAAGCACACCATGGAACAAATTAGAGGTTGTTAAATTCTTATGTCCAGTTCCTGGATATGATAGACATTTTGCAATCACAGAATTTTTTGGAATCGAAATGATTAACATCCCTATGACAGCTACTGGTCCTGATATGGATATGATTGAAGACTTAGTGTCCAAAGATGCTAGCATTAAAGGAATCTGGTGTGTACCAAAATACTCAAACCCACAAGGAATCTCTTACTCAGATGAAACAGTGAAGAGAATAGCGGCATTGAAACCAGCTGCTTCTGACTTCAGAGTATTCTGGGACAATGCTTATAGCATCCACCACCTATATGACAACGACAAAGACGAAATCCTAGAGATCTTAAGCGAATGTGAAAAAGCTGGAAACCCTGATATGGTATATAAATTCATCTCAACTTCTAAGGTTACATTTGCAGGTTCTGGAATCGCCGCTGTTGCTACTTCTGCTGCAAACATTGCAGACTACAAAAACTACATGCAATTCCAAACAATCGGACACGACAAATTAAATCAATTACGCCATGTACGCTTCTTCAAAAACATGGATGGCATGCATGCACACATGAAGAAACATGGGGACATCATGAGACCAAAATTCGAAGCAGTTCTTAAAGTTCTAGACAAAGAATTAAAAGGACTAGAAATCGGAACATGGTTCGCACCAAAAGGTGGATACTTCATCTCATTCGATTCACTAGATGGTTGTGCAAAAGAAATCGTAGCAAAAGCAAAAGAAGCTGGATTAGTAATGACAGGTGCAGGGGCAACATTCCCATACGGAAAAGACCCAAAAGATAGCAATATCCGTATTGCTCCTTCATTCCCAACACCAGAAGAATTAGAAATCGCTGCTGATATCTTCGTTACAAGTGTAAAACTTGTAAGTGTAGACAAGTTATTAGCGTAAAATCAACATAAAAATAGGGATATGAGCTTTTCTCATATCCCTATTTTTATGTTCCTATTCTTAAGTTCTTCTTCTATTTCTGATTAATCTTTACCTGAGTAAACTGACTGATAAACTAATGTAGCATGATGATACTTACCTAAATTACTTTCGTATTGCACTGAATCTTTACCTTCTTCTAATGCATATCGAAAAACAAAACAGTCTAGATCATGTATAATTTCATAAAACTGCATAAAATCTTCTACATCACGGCTTTCCTTTGCTAACTGAATTGCCTCTATCGCATTTTCTAAATCTTGCTTCAAATCCTCATTGTTCACAGTACTTTTAATTAATTGTAGTGATTGACTGATACTATCTGCATCCATTTGGTTATCCCGTGACATTACTTCTACCCCATGGATTTCTGGTTGTTCCATCTCCTCTTTGGTCGCATCTCCGGAAAATGCCCAACCAATTTGAATGTCTCCCGAAGTAGTAATTTGATTCCATTTCAATGATGTTGGGTCGCTTAATTTTTCATAGAGATTATCATAAATCATCTCCCATTCATATGAAAAATTAATTTCACTTATCGTACCTCTAGCTGATGAAATATCGCCTTGACTCATGCCATCTAAAGCTAATTTCTGAACTTCTTTTACCATTTCTTCTGTTGGTCTCATTTGTTCTATATTTTGATTATCAATCTCTTCAAGAATTAATTGGTCTGGTTTGTTTTCTACTTCCGATACAATAGATTCTGCAGAGTCAGAATCTCCGTTTAGAACATCTTCAATCCATTCACCTGAGGTTAAGGACTCTGTTACTGATGTACATGCTGTCAATATGATTATGTTAGTTACCGTACATAATCCAAGTATAAATAATTTCTTCATTACGCCTCATCTCTCCCATTCATTATAGCCATCACTCATAATCATATCCTATATTAATAATCTGCTCATTTATCACAACTTACTATCAGTAATATATCATAAAAATTCATGATCTGTAAATACTAAAACTCCACCTCAATTACCTTTCGAATTGGGAAGTAAGAGATTGGAAGATAAAATTTATCATTCTCTATCATCTGATTTACCTTATCACGATTCACCCCCATATCATAAGATGATGGTATGAATGGTATTGTTACATCTGCTTCTGTATCTTCCCTCAAACGAATAAATGGGATTCCATCAAAATTCGCATCTATAAGTTCCAATGTCTCAAAATCCACGGATAGATTCAAAGACTTATCATAGAGTGAATAATTTAATAATGGAATGCTGCCATCCGTATTTCCATTGTTTTTTAAAGTGAGATGTAGCAGACAAATATAATCCGGGGTTGGATATTCATCGGAAAAGTTTTCTTCATTTAGCACACCACCATGGAGCTCTATATATTCCTGATAATCGACCAACTCTGTTCCATTTACTCGCACAGCATATCCATCTAAATTCTCCCCTGCATCCAAATAAAAGTTTTCCCCGATACCAACCATCTCACCTACATGAAAAGTTTCTATCTGCTGTTTGTATGCCATTTCATTGGTGATGTGGAACTGATTCCACCATAAAATAAATACGACCAATATCACACTTGCTATTAAGACAAAAATATAATAGTTAGATTTCTTAGAATTTCTCTTCATATTGATTGTCTCCCTGATTTGTATTTTACTAGTTCTCCTTTACTCTTCCACTTTCCATGTGGTAGATGTCGTCTGCCAGTTCATCTAATATCTTAGTGTCGTGACAGGAAAGTATAACTGTCGCTCCACGTTCTTTTTCTTCTAGTACAATGGCTTTTACCAATTCCACGCCGGCTTCATCCAGAGAGTTCGTAGGTTCATCCAATATGACAATATCCGGTGCTTCCATAATTGCAGCTGCAATTCCAAGCCTTTGCTTCATACCGAGTGAAAATTTTTTATATTTTTTTCTTCCATTTTCTTTTAATCCTACTCGTTCCATCACCTCATCGATTTCTTCCTTATGAACGACACCTTTTACGGAAGCAAGCATGGTCAAATTATCATACCCATTGTAGTCATTGAGAAATGCTGGATTCTCCAACATGATTCCAATACTTGGTGGGAAACTGATATCTTTTCCTAAACGTTTTCCATTTATAAGCACTTCTCCTGATGAAGGGTATATTAACCCTGCAATCAACCGCATCATCATTGTTTTTCCAGACCCGTTAATCCCTTGAAACCCTATGATTCGATGATTCTGCAATGTACAATTCACATGTTCGATTACCATATGCTTATTGAGTCTTTTTGATACATCTTGAAATATAATTGCCATAACCTACTCCTTACTATTTAAAATATTGTATCTTCGAAACACCCATAGTCCACCTAGAATACTCACAATCCCTAGACCGATTGCATATAAAACTCCAAGGAAACCATCGAACCCATTTGTAATGAACTGATTGCTTCTAATAGCCATCGCATAATTACCAACGAAAAATGGATTCATATAATACGTCGATGCAATTAAGATAATAACGGAAATCAGATAGCTAACAATTGGTTTTACTAGCAAGCACAAGAACATCTGCATCAGACTGATTGCTATAGTGACGAAACATGGTAGTATTATCGTTTCTAATAACAATGTTTTCTCTTGTCCAACATCTCCAATTATTTGGTACTCTCCCACAATCATAAATTGGGACATAAACTTTGAGATTTCTAATCCAATAACTTGCTGTTCCACTACTAGAATCACGAGAATCATCCCCCAAGCGAGGATATAAAATAGCAAAACTGCCATCATATTGCAAACACATTTCGCTAGCCACCATAGTGTTCTGCTTTCGGAACGATAAATGAACTGCTGACCAAATCCAATCAAATCATCATACATATAGTGAAGTGTAAAAAACAAGATAACGATATGATTCAATAACCAGAGATAAGGAATTACAAACTCTTCATTTGGGCTAGGGACATATTCTTTGATGCCTCCATACACATAATACAAGCAATCTCCCAGGCTGTAGGTCATGACATTTGAGATTTGCAATTTCAAGCTAAAGTCATACCAAGCCAACAGAATAAAGATAGAAAATAATAGGTATTTCTTATATTGTTTTACAACTCCCCGTTGCAGATCTACCTGTAACAGCTTAAAGAACTTCATCTCTTTTCCCCTTCGCATATATGATTACAATCGTAGATACAATCAGTAGTATTGTAATAACCGCAACCCCGATTCCCTGTGTATTGGTTCTCGAATGCAAGAAATTCGTAGGTACAAAATCAGGTCGAAATGTCAAATTAAAACTTTCGTATGCAATGTGTTGCAAATAGTTAGCGACTACCATCATAAGAAACGGTAAAAAAATCACGGTAAATAAATTTTTAATGAAAAAGGACAAACTGAAACTCAGTAGCGCGAATATTCCACCATATAGAGTGCTCATTCCTACATATAAAATAGTATGGAGTAGTGGATTAGTATACAAAATGTCCACCCACATGCTTCCAAACAACAAGTGGTTATAATAGATATATCCCACAAACAGATTTTCTGTAGGAATGTACGCACTTACTAACATAAGATTCGTAATCAAAGGGACTAGTACCACCACTGCTCCTGATAGAAACACAGCAATGATTTTCGCACAGAAATAATTTCGTTTATACACCCTTGTAAACACATTTCTTAAGTACCCTGTTTTTCGCTCTATATGAAAAGACCATGCAAAGGGAAGTGCTGCCCCAACAGGAAGCAATGCATAGAAAAGGCTAGAAGCTAAAGATAATTCTTCGCCTCCAATCCATGAATGATATAACCCAAACATCTCTAGGTCAGGATTCCTTACAAATTTGCCATCTTCCATGCAATACGCTTCGATTTCTAGCGGATTATAGTTTCTTCTACTCTCTATCATATAGCCAGCACTGAAGATTGCAAAGAATAGAAGTAAGCCAATACTCAGATAAAACCATTTATTAAAAAAAGCTTTTTTCAATTCAAGTTTTATTATATTTCCCATAATCAATTCTCCTCATTTATTTTATCAGCAAATAAATCGAGGAAAGTATGAATATTATCTCCACTATCTGGGTGTACTGTAGAAACTTCCATATAAATATTTTCACTCTCAATGAATTCTTTGGCTACTACAATTCCAATTTTATAGGTTTTCTTTTCCCCGCTCTTCATCGTCGTCCGACTATATATTTTAGAAAACTCAGGGTCATCTATTGGTAAGTGTTCACTACAATATATAACTAAAGGTTCTATACTGTGGTTCTCTGGCAATTCTCCCATTCGTTCTCCAAAGTCTGCATTTCCTTTTTCTTCATCATAGTAACCAGTAAACGAATTTGACAAAGCTACTGTAATTTCATCCGCACCACCCTCAGGTGCCATATAGCTTGCTTCCATCTCCACTAATATAAACCCATTGGCTTGAAACATTTCTTCACTTCCATAAGGAAGCTCCTCGGGCTTGATTGAACTCTCATAGAGGGAGTCAAAGATTTCTATGCCATTCATCGTATACTCCAATCCTTGGATTCCTTGCTCCCAAGTTTCTCCACTCATGTCTGTACGCATAACATAGTCAGACACTGGCTCTCCGAATCCTATATAGACCTTCTGCTCTTCTGCCAAAGGTTTGGGTAGAGGCGCAACATCTTCTGGTGCAATTATTGTCCCATCGGGTGCCACATATACCTCTTCCTCTTCCTCTTCTCCTCCCTCTGTTAGATTACGAATTCCCTCTTGTAATGAAGTGTCTATTTCGGTAAAAGAACACCCCGTACTAATTCCAACGATAGACGAAGCGATGAATACATGAATGATAGCCTTTTTACTTAACATAATATACCTTCCCTTTCTCGCAGTTTAGCAACTTTTAAATCCCTCTTTTACTTTATTCTAGTTCATGGATGTATCGTAGACTTCTCAAACTTGTAAAATAGTTGTAACTTCTTAACATAAAATCAATAAAACAGAAGGAGAGAAAATGCATTCATCGCATTTTCTCTCCCAGATATTAACGTTATAATAAAATCACTTATGATTGAATAGAACTTCATATATCTCTTCTGCACTTACTTGTCCATTCTTATCATTCATTACCCCGAATATTTCCTTCACCAGTTTTTCATCACACTCTAAGAACTGAGCCAAGTCATGAGAATTCATCTTCCCATGTTTTTTCATAATTAACTTTATTGCATTATAAAGTTCGCCCTCTGCTCTTCCTTGACGAATTCCTCTTTCCATCACATCACAATCATGT
>CAYJFY010000051.1:0-16606 GCA_964369755.1 uncultured Lachnospiraceae bacterium | reverse complement strand
CATATCGAATTCGTGTGCATCCTCGCGAAGCGTTTTGATATATAGGAAATGAGCACTTTCCTATTGTTTTTCTAATAATTCATAAAGTCGTTTTTGCAGACCAATGATAACATCTGACAGATTATCACTATCTATTTGCTCTTTTTTGCTTACGAAGATATTCTCAAGCATTGAGATAAGCTTCTCAAAATCGTTTTTTCGTGCACGTTGTGCTAAAATTTCATCCGTACGGTCAATAATGACCTCAATTACATTTTCCACTTCGCCATTACTTTGCACAAGTGGCACTGCAAAGACATCAAAAATCTTACTCCTACTATGCTTTAGGATTTCCTGTTGCATATATTCCACTTTATTGCTTTCCAAACACCTTAAAACTGCACAATTCGCACAAGAATTTATTCCGACATCTAAAACCTCAAAACATGCTTCTTTTGATAAATCTTCCTCGGATAATTCAAGATAGTCACGCAAATAATCGCTGACAAAAAGGACTTTTCGTTTATGGTCCATCAGGATATACCCACAAGGAGTGGCTTCAAATATCTTTTTGAACAAGGCGGATAAATCAATGCTTGATAATTTTAACATTTCAGCTTCATCGGCAATGTCTACATCACTCGATTGAGTAATAACTCGCTCGAGATGACTGGAATTTCGCGCTGCATATAACCCATCAACCATATTGTCAAAATCCATATTGACAAAGGCTGTGGCAACATCTTTATCCAACTGAGTATCCATGACACTTTCTATTTCCTTTAAAGCATACTCGTGCATATGCGCCTTTCTATAGGAACGTGTCGTTGTAATCGCATCATAAGTATCTGCAACTGCAACAATTTTAGATCCTATAGATATTTCATCCTTAGAAAGCTTATCAGGGTAGCCATAGCCGTCACACCTCTCATGGTGATGCCTTGCAATGTTTCTAATCTTACCAAAACTTTCAAGACCCTCAAGCATATTGTATGACTCAATCGGATGATTTTTCATTACACGATATTCATCCTCTGTAAGCTTGCCGTTTTTGTTAATAATAGAATCCGGAATCCTGACTTTACCAATATCATGTAAACTTGCAGCAACAGAAATTTCAAACACTTCATCTGGCGTCAAGTTAAGTGCACGTGCAAGATTCAGCGATAATTTTCGCACATGATCTGAATGACAAGCGGTGTAACTATCTTTTGCTTCTAACAATGTAGATAGAATTTGAAGTATCTCATCATAGTCTTTATTGCGTTGTTCCAACGCAAGCATCTCTTTAGTGCGATCTATCATTATTTCAAGTACATAGATCACTTTTCCATTTTCATCTAATTGCAACGGAATTGCATAGTCATCAATATATCGTATCGCACCATTGGGCAAAAAGTCTTTTCTTGAAATAAATGCTTTCTCACAATTTTTAAGCGATTTAGCAACCGCGCATTTTGCGCACTGCTTCCCACCATTTGACAGGTTATAGCATTTGTCCCCATAAACTTTATTCATATCAAGATTTCTGAGCTTTGCAAAACTCTCATTAATGTAATGAATTCTATATTGATTGTCCAAAATAACATACGCAATCGGTGTATGGTCAATAAATAGCTTTATAAGCTCATTTTTTGATTTTAATATATCCAGCATTTTCTTCCCCTTTATCCCTGCCTGTGCAAGTATTTTACAAATATTATGATTATACTGGAAAATTTTTAAATTTTCAAGTACTCTTTTGTAGTACCTTGTCCATCACCTTCATAAGCTCCACTTTGTTTTCATCATATATTTTCCCTCTTCTTCACACCGTGTAAAATATGTTTTGGAACGTTCTCTCTAAACTCTTCTCTTATTATGATTCCATTCCCCTCAAGTTCTCGAAGCTCCCGAGACAAAACCCGCTCACTAATATCTGGAATTTATCTTTTAATTTCGCCATATCTTAGTTTTTTTACTATTTCCTATATGAAAAATGATTAACGGTTTCCACTTACCACCAATAATATCCAGTGTAAGTTCCATATTACAATTAAATACTTTCAAATTCTCCATTTTACAAACGTGCCCTTCTTATTCTCTTAAATTTACATGTTTATCCTCTCTACTATTCTATACTTTAATCCGAGTCATACTCTGTAAAATAAGTGTTTGTCTTCTCAAGCATCTCTAAGAATTTCGAAATTTCTTCATCCGAATATTCTTCTTGTAATCTTTCAAACACAAAAGTATTTCTTGTCAGGAAAGCATTATGGCATGGACAAAATTTGTCTATGCCATAGAGATAGGAAATTCTCTTATCCTGATTACTTTGCTTTCTTATCACATAGTTTTTACTCTCAAGTTCATTTACCTTTTGTGTAACAGCAGTTGTCTTTACTGATAAAAGTTTCGCTATGCTTGAAATTGTATGCTTCCCAGATTCTTTGCAAATAATTCTTCTATAAAGAGAACTATTGTGGCTCAAGTCATCTTGCAACTCATTCTCAGCCTTAATTTCAGCAAGCGAAAACCGAAAACATAAATCATCAATTAGCTTTGAAAATTTCTGTATCATTTATTCCCCCTGAATTGATTCTTCTAACGCCTGAGCGAATTGGTCTGGGCATGATGTTGATTTAAATCCACATTTTACTCCTTTGAATTTTTCAATAACATCAGATGCTTCCATTCCAACAACGATTTGACTGATTCCAAATAAATTTCCAGGACAACCACCTTCGAAGTTTACCGATTTTATCTTTGTTCCGTCTAATTCATAATTAATTTTTTTAGCACATACGCCTTTTGTTTTAAATTCCACATCTATTCTCCTTTTTATAATTAAAATTACATAAGTTCACTTATGTTTATTGCAACTATACTCTAATATCTTGTCAAAGTCAAGAATAATTATTCTTAAATATTGACCAAAAATGATAAACCTTAGTATTTGCAGTGTTCTAAAATCATTTCAACCGCCCCTTTTACTCCTACTTGTGAAGTATCGATATATAAATCATAGTTTGCTTCGTCCCCCCACTTTTTCCCTGTATGGTTCTCGTAGTACTGGGCTCGGTTTTTATCTATTTCCAATATTTCGTTTCTCATCTCTTTTTCATTTAGAGATGCCCTATCATCTGGTACTTTATGAAAGCAGCGGTTTACACGATACTCCATATCTGATGAGTAAATATATACTTTGAAAGGCTTGTATTCATTTAAGATATAATCAGCGCACCGCCCTATAAATACGGCACTTGACTTATCTGCAAGTTTTTTTAATATATTGATTTTCGCACTATTAACTTCGCTTACTGGCAATTGCTTATATATCATAAAGGACCTTGAGAATGTATATCCAAACTTTCTAGAAGCATTGCTATCAAGTTCATCTATCAAAACCGTATCTAATCCTGTTTCTTCTGATATCTTGTTCAGTATTTCTTTGTCATAATAAGCGCACGCTAGTGCGTCCGCTACCCGTTTCCCAACTTCACGACCACCACTGCCAAATTGTCTACTAATAGTAATTATTCTGTGACTCTGATGTAACCTCTTATCTGTAATTTTAAGTAACACAAAACCTATGATTACTGCGCAGAACTCTGCAAATGGAACACTGAGCCAAATTCCATTGATATCAAAAAGCAAGGGCAAGGTAAATATACCAATACTCACAAAAACAAACCCTCTGCTCGCTGCTACTAAAACAGATTCAAGACCTCTACCTATAAATGTAAAATACCCTGAATTCAAAATATTAAACCCTGACAGCATAAATGAAAATGCATATATTTTCCCACCCGACACTGCAAGACTTATTAGCTCTGGACTATCTTTTATAAACAAACTTACAATTGTTTCACCAAAGAAAAACAAGACCGCAAACAATACTGTACCAAAGATTAAGTTGCAAACATAGGATGTTTTCATGATTTTTTTTACTCTGCTATAATCACGCATCCCAAAGTTATAACTTACAAGCGGACCAATGCCGTCGGAAACTCCAAATAACAACATCGCACCTAATGTTCCAACATAATTGATCGCGGTAAATGCGGTCACTCCTCCTGGTCCAACGCTGTTCATCAGAGAGATATTGAATAAAAATGCCGTGACAGCAATTGAAAATGAGTTGATTCCCTCAGAACTACCATTATAGAATACCGCCTTAATACTTTTGGTTGAAAACTTCCCTGTAAATACATTGATTACATTGTTTTTACTGAGCATTGGTGAAACCACAAAAAAAAGCGCGGAGCTATACGCAATTCCTGTTGCAAAAGCAGCCCCCATAATTCCCATATCAAGTTTTGCAATCAGCAAATAGTCTAGCGACACATTCACAATCACGCTTAGAATCGATCCATAGAGATACCTCTCTGGCTTCCCCACAATTCTCGCTAGGAATCCAAAGTAAAACATAATACACATAGGTAGTGCAAAGATAGAAATAAACTTGATATATGTCGAGACATCAGAAACCAAAACCTCATCCGCCCCCAATACTGTTGCAATTTGCTGGTTTAGGGTAAGCCCCAAAACAGTAACCAAAACAGCGATACTCGAAATTATAATTCCAAATGTTATAAATGAATTCTGTGCTTTTTTCGTATTGCCCGAACCAAGATTAATCCCCACATAACTTTGATTCCCAATACTAATCACCATGCTGACACCAATAATAATTTGCATAAACGGCATCGCAATGTTCACACTCGCCAAAGCATTTGGACCCACAAAGTTTCCAACAAATATACCATCAATCATGCCTTGTACCCCTGTGATTATCATTGCAATCACAGCTGGCAGACAATATTTTACCATTAATGTTGAAATGCGTTGTGTACCCAGTATATTCTCTTCCTTATTTTTCATTAACTGAATTCCTCCGCTCTTCCTACGACCTTAGTTTTTCCAAATATATCAGTAGCGTATGCTTGAATACCGCCTCAAAATCAGGTGTCACATAACCTGTTCCCGAAAGTTCTATCGCCTGTCTTTGAATCTCATTTTCCTCAGTCATCGGACACAGTCCACTTGCAAAGCATAGGCAAAACAATATAAAATTTCGAATCTCTTCATCACTAGATTTTGGGTAAATCGTTTTAAACACGGACACTAAAACATTTTGATACTCCACCACGTCCCGCTTGAACTCTGCCAACGCCTCTACCGATACATTTTTCTCAATCATGGAAAACAATACAGTATATAGATGAGTGAACTCTCCCACTTCTCGAAAGCTACTCGTCAATGCTTGCGCTACATATTCACGATCCTTTCCTCCATCTCCCTGAAGGTTTTCCTCAAGGCAGAGGACAAATCTCTCCAAATAAATAACCGTAAGTCTCAGCAGAATTTCTTCTTTTGTCTTGAAATAGGAATAAATAGTTGGCCTTGTAAATTTCGTCTTTTCAGAAATCTTACTAAAAGTAACTTCATCAATTCCAAATTCTTCATATATTGATATCGCTGAATTTATGATATCGGTTTTTCTCTGTTCAAATTGTTCTTTATTTCTCGCTCTTTTAAATTCCATAAATTTTATACCTCATGTACAACTTTCTTAAATTGTAACACGTAATTTACATTTTGTAAATAATTCACTTGAATACTTGACGCGTTGTAAATTATATGATACTCTTCAGTTATCAAACACATTATAATTTATCATGGAGGTAAAACACATGGGGAAAGTCGTACTAATCACAGGAGCAAGTGCAGGATTCGGCAAACTAGCCGTAACAGAACTACTAAATCAAGGACACACTGTATATGCTGGTGCAAGGCGAATTGATGTTCTTGTAAATAACGCAGGCTATGGCGGTTACGGAATGGTCGAAGCGGTTCCCCTAGAGGAAGCGCAACGTCTATTCGATGCAAATGTATTCGGATTGGCACGGCTTACAAAGGCTGTTCTTCCTCACATGAGAGCCAAAAGAAGTGGAACAATTATCAATATGTCCTCTGTTGTGGGCCAAGTAGGTTCTCCGATGATTGGATGGTATGGAGCATCGAAACACGCAGTGGAGGCACTGAGTGATGCGTTGAGAGCAGAAGTAAAAAGTTTTGGTATAAAGGTTTCATTAATCGAACCTGGCGCAATGCGAACAGAATTTTTAGATGTAGCACTAAATCAAATCAAAACAGTAGAACACCCGCAGGAGTATCGGTCGAATGTTTCTAATTTTGTTGAGGCATTTAAGAAAGCCTATTCCAATGCACCTGGTCCTGAAAAAGTTGTAAAAACTATTTTAAAGGCCACAAATTCTAACAACCCAAAAGCAAGATATACCGTAGGCAGCGACTGCAAAGCAGCTATTATACTGAGTAAAATTCTACCTGCAAAAGCCATGGATAATGTTATGCGAAGCATGTTCAATATTAAATAAAAATTTAAATTTTTTTGAAAGGATTTATTTCTCTCATTCGTATTACTTATGAAGAGGCTCATACTCTTACTAAAATATTTTATTTGGAGGAAACATCATGAAAAAATTTATTACGATTGGACTAACAGCAACTCTACTACTTACAATTGGGGCAACAACAGTATTTGCAACCGACATTACAAATGGTACTAATTATGTAGACGCCGATAACAACGGAGTTTGTGATAATGTCGGCAGTGGTGCTGGCGAAAATTTTACCGATGCGAACAACGATAGCGTATGCGATAATATCGGCAGTGGTGCTGGTGAAAATTTTACCGACGCAAACAACGATGGGGCATGCGATAATATCGGCAGTGGCGCTGGTGGAAATTTTACCGACGCAAACAACGATGGGGCATGCGACAATATCGGCAGTGGTACTGGTGGATATTTTACTGATGCGAACAATGATGGTACTTGCGATAATATCGATACGAGACAAGGCACTAGTAATTCTACCGGGACTGGCGGAAATTCGAATGCTGGAAATGGCGCAAGGAGAGGCCAAAACAGAAACTAAGGAGTTAAGTTATGAGGGATGAGCAGGACTTGAAGGATGCCATAGATTATTATGCAGATACCATAAAACGTATCTGTGTCGTTTATCTAAAAAATTCAGATGATACTGAAGATATTTTCCAAAATGTCTTTCTAAAATATTATAAAAGTTCTGTTCATTTCGCTAATGAAGAGCATAGAAAAGCATGGCTCATTCGTGTCACAATCAACGAATGCAAAGACATGCTTAAAAGTTTTTTCAGGAGAAACACTACAACCCTTGATGAAGTATCTGAGTTCACTACAGATGGCAATGTGAATGAAAGTAGTTATCTTCGTGAAACTGTACTTCAGCTACCCGAAAAATATAAGCTTCCATTGTATTTGCATTACTTTGAAGGCTATTCGGCTGTAGAGATTTCAAATATCTTAAATAAAAATACAAATACGATCTATACTTTGCTCGCACGCGGACGAGAACAATTAAAAAAAATTTTAGGAGGTGATGAGCATGAATGGTAAAATAAAAAAAGCTTTTTCAGAAATTCATGCTGATGAAGACCTAAAACAACAAACTTTGAACCGTATCCTATCAACAAAAAAGAAACCAATACCTATGAGCTACAAACTAGCACCCATTATGGCTGCATGTTTGCTACTTTTCCTCGGCAATATGTATTTCACCCCTGTGTCTTTTATCAGTATTGATATCAACCCGTCAATCGAACTATCGGTCAACACCTTTGACCGTGTGATTGGAGTGACTGCAAATAACGAGGATGCACAGAAAATTGTAGACAGTGTAGGTTTAAATAATATGAACTATGTTGACGCCTTGGAGCAACTAGATGAAGCCCAGAGTTTCTCAGGCTTCTCTGATAGTTATACAGAAGTCACTGTAATCTCAGATAGCAGCGATGAAATAATTGAGCACATTGAAGCTTGTAGTTTCAATCATCAAAATATGACCTTCCACTCTGCTAATCAGGAATTGAAGGATGATGCTATGGAACACGATATCTCATTTGGAAAATATCGTGCATATCTTGAGCTCTTAGAATTTGATTCCACTGTGGAAATCGATGATATTCGCCGCCTTCCTATGGCGGTGATTCGTCAAATGATCGAAGGCGACGATGTATATGAGGAAAATCTCGAGTTCCAACATGGTAATGGTGGTAACGGCAATGGCAATAGACAGCAAAATGGTAGCGGAAAGCAATACAGACGCGAAGAGTAATTAAATATGAATTCTTTATGAATTTGCTGAAAATCATATATTCCTATGCTATACTATAGCAAAATCAAAAATGATCTTATATGGAGGCAGTATGAATAAATTAAGAAATTTTATGTTGGGCAGATATGGTGTAGATAAGTTGAATTTTGTTTTGCTTATTTGCTCTATCTTAATCTCAGCTATCACTAATATTTTAAATCTCGAGATAGGTCTATTCCTATCGTATATCCCGCTAGTTTGGTGCTTCTATAGAACATTCTCAAAAAATATCTATAAGCGTGCCAATGAGAATCAAATCTTTCTGAGTAAGTATGCCCCGCTTGAGCAAAAAGCAATTGCTAGTATAAAACTGTTAGTTGGTACTAAAGCGCATAAATACTACAAATGCCCAAAGTGCAAACAAACAATCCGCGTTCCAAGAGGTAAGGGAAAAATCAGTATTTCATGTCCAAAGTGCCGAAATGAATTTATCAAAAACACATAAGAAGGCAGCTACTTCGTCGGTAGCTGCCTTCTTACTCCCCCTCATCCTTTGGTGTTGGAACAAAGTTCTGAGCAATTGTCTTCTTATATCCCTTTGTCTTGGTATAAAGGAAATCACAGATTTCTCATAGTAAATTGTGATGGTTAGCTTATTTTTCTAACCCCTTCACTCTCTTGAGCATGAATTCATACATCACAAGCATTCCTACTAATAGAATCCCAACGAAGATGGGATAGAGCCCAAAGCTAATTTCTCTGCCAATCACACCGAAAAGTGCTGGCATAATCAAGGTCCCTGTGTAAGCGGAGGCCATCTGAACGCCTGTGATTTCCTGTGAATTCTTTGCACCAAAATTATACGGTGTGGAGTGAATAATGCACGGATATACTGGGGATGAACCTAATCCAATCAATGTAATTCCTATAAATGCTGTATACGCTCCAAATGGGATAAATAATATCCCTACACCAATTGCCATGATAGATGCCCCACCACGTATCATCTGTGTATCATTATACTTCATCGTGATAAATCCGCAGATTCCTCTTCCAACTGTGATACCTAGATAAAACAATGCAGAGAATCCTGCTGCAATCTCTGGAGAAATCCCACGCTCGTACACCAGATAGCTACTTGCCCAAAATCCTGCCGTCTGCTCAATTGCACAGAAACAGAAGAAAGCGAGCGCAATCTGTTTTACTCCTCTAATTTTAAATATCTTCTTCAAAGTAAGTGTCCGCTTGTGCTCTGCTTCCTCTTCGATTGCATTTCCTTTTTGCTCTGCTTTTTTCCATACAGGACTACTCACAAATATAACCACAGAAAGTACGGCCTGTATTGCAAATAATATAAGATAACCTGTTCTAAACGTAGCTCCTCCAGTCAGCGCCATCCCCATAATGTATGGACCCAAGGTTGCACCCACGCCCCACATACAGTGTAGCCAACTCATATGCTTACTCTCGAAATTGATTGCAACATAATTGTTCAATGCCGCATCTACCGCACCCGCACCTAAACCATATGGCACAGCCCACAGACATAGAACCAAAAACGAAGAACTAGACGAAAACCCAAATAGAGAAACCGCTGTCACTATTATACTAAGTGTCGTGACTTTATGTACCCCTAACTTATGAATTAATTTGCTACTATTCAGACTCGATACTATGGTACCTGCTGAAATAATAATTGTTACGATTCCCATATTAGATATTGGAACACCAAATTCTTCACTGACCAGCGGCCATGCCGAGCCCAGTACCGCATCTGGCAATCCCAAACTAATAAAAGATAAGTAAATAAGAGCTAAAAGTAAGCCGATCATATTGCACCTCCAAAACATTTATGTCATAATTATATCGTCATAATTTATTGTTTCTATTATAATTTCGTATTTTTATATAACAATTTCGCCAACCCTGGAAGTTAATCGGAAAACCCAAGGTTACCCAGCTATGAGAAGGGATGATTATTTATATGCAAGAAAAACACTGTAATTTAGTATTAGACCATACAAATCAGGAACTGAACAATCAGGGAACTTTAGAATTTCCTGTAGCCATCTATTATGATAATTTAGAACTAGAATCTGTTCCCTATCATTGGCACAATGAATTAGAGGTGATTGTGGTGATTACCGGTGAAATGGAAATTGTGGTGGAGCTTGAAACATTTGTATTAAAGCCAGGCGAGGGTATCTTTATCAACTCAGGACGATTACATTCCTGCACGAACTTTAATGATACAGCCTGCACCCTTCGCTCCTTTGTGTTTCACCCCAAATTTATCTATGGGGATATCAATAGTATTTTTTACACAAACTATTTCCATGCTCTACTTCAAGAGACCGCAATCAGTACATGCATGCTAACTTCTGCCGCATGTACCTCTTTATTAGATGCTTATGATATATTCCTCGCCCAAGAATTCTCCTATGAATTTTTAGTTAGAGGTCACCTAAGTTCGATTATCCTATCTATAATAAAAGATATGGAGAATGCGAACACAACAATTGATACAAGGAAAATGAAACAATTAAATCGCTGTAAACAAATGATGTCATACATCCATGAGAATTTTAGCGAAGAACTCACCTTGCTTGACATCGCCCAAAGTGCGGATATCAAGGAAAGTGAATGTTTACGCTGCTTCAAGAGCGTCCTGAATACTTCTCCCATAAAATATCTAAAAAATTATCGATTGGAACAATCCGCATTTCTACTAAAGACTACAACGAAACCAATTATTGAAATTGGTCTTAGCTGTGGCTTTGTTGAGATGAGCTATTATTCTAAAAGTTTCAGAGAGATCTATGGGATGTCTCCTACGAAATACAGAAAACAACACTACTCCTGATTTCTCTCATTTATTATTTCTATAAAATGCCTATGCACTATATCCTCCCCTGTGAGTTCTGGATGAAATGCTAGCCCAAGAATATTGCCTTGCCTCACACCCGTGATTTTCTCATCCACCATGCTCAGCACTTGGACTTTATCCCCAATCTCTTTGATATAGGGAGCTCGAATGAAGGGCATTTCAATTTCCTTGCCACGATAGTTTTCCGTAACACAAAAACTGTCGTACTGTCTACCAAATGCATTTCTCACAACGGTAATATCTAGAACCCCAAGGTAACTTGTATCTTGATGTTCTATGTTTTTTGCTAGCAAAATCAGTCCTGCGCAAGTCCCCAATACTGGCATACCCTTGATTATTAAATTTTTGATATCATCAAATAAATCCAACTCACAGAGCAACTTTCCAATGACCGTACTCTCTCCACCTGGGATAACTAGTCCATCAAACTCCTGAAGCAGATCCGATTTTTTTCGAATCTCTATGGTTTCTACCCCCAATTGATTCAACACTTTGACATGTTCTATAAATGCACCCTGAAGTGCCAATACAGCAACCTTCATCACTTGCCTCTTTCTGCCATTAGAATTTTAATCTCTGACGGATTAATTCCTACCATGGCTTCACCCAAATTCTCCGACACCTCAGCCAAAATATTATAATCATTATAATTTGTAACAGCCTTTACAATCGCTGCTGCGCGTTTTGCCGGATCACCTGACTTGAAGATTCCAGAACCAACAAAAACTCCCTCAGCACCTAACTGCATCATTAATGCCGCATCTGCAGGGGTAGCCACACCGCCAGCCGCAAAATTCACAACGGGTATCTTGCCATTTTCATGCACAAATAAAATTAAATCATAAGGTACCATCAGCTCCTTTGCCGCGTGATATAACTCATCTTCATTCATATTTTGAATTCGCTTGATTTCACTCTGCATCATTCTCATGTGAGTCACTGCCTGAACCACATCCCCTGTCCCAGGCTCCCCTTTTGTTCGAATCATCGCCGCTCCCTCACTGATCCTTCTTAGCGCTTCTCCTAAATCCTTTGCACCACACACAAACGGCACTTTGAATTTGCTCTTATTGATATGATACACATCATCTGCTGGTGATAAAACTTCACTCTCATCTATATAATCAATTTTAATCGCTTCTAGAATCTGCGCTTCTACAAAATGTCCAATTCTGCATTTTGCCATAACTGGTATAGAAACTGCCTCCTGAATCTCTTTGATCATCTTCGGGTCACTCATACGCGATACTCCACCTGCTGCCCTGATATCCGCTGGAATTCTCTCAAGCGCCATAACAGCACATGCCCCTGCTGCTTCTGCAATTTTTGCCTGCTCTGGAGTCATGACATCCATGATAACTCCACCCTTTAACATCTGTGCTAGCTGTTTGTTTAAATTATACTGTTTGTTTTTCATAATCTTCAAATTCTCCCTTTCCTATTGCATTAATTTTGGAGTTATTGTACTATAAACCTGGTTATACAAATATATTCAATACTTGAAAATAAAATAAGACCAGGAGTTTCTATGATTACATTAAAAAAAGAAAACAAGAAGCCCATTTATATAACTTTATACGAGAATATCAAAGCAGATATTGAGATCGGAAACATAAAACCACATGAAAAACTCCCTTCAAAGCGAGAGCTATCGGATACCTATAATATCAGTGTCATTACTGTGCAAAACGCCTACTACCAACTCTTATCAGAGGGTTTTATCTATTCCGTTGAACGAAGCGGATACTATGCATGCGAGGTTCAGCAAATCCAACTGGATTCTCCTACCATTACCGAAGTTCTCCATGCTGACTCTATCCAACCGTCAGAACTACGGCTATACAAAAGTTCTATAAACAGCCAGTATTTTCCATTTTCAACATGGGCAAAATTAATGCGTCAGATCTTGAGCGAAAACTATGATAATTTATTGCAAGCCTCGAATCGAATTGGAGTCTATGAGCTCAGGGAGTCGATTAGTAAGTATTTATTTCGTGAACGAGGAATTATTGTCAATCCAGACAATATGATTATAGGAGCTGGAACCGAATATCTGTACAGCATCATTATTAAAATACTTGGACGTGATAAAATCTTTGGGGTTGAGACTCCTGGTTACAAGAAGATGTGGCAAGTCTATGGGTCTGAAAAAGTCGAACTGCAATACATCGGACTAGATAAACATGGACTCTCTGATAAGAAACTTAGAGAAAATAATATAAACATCCTTCATATTTCCCCCAACCATCAATTCCCAACAGGCATTGTCATGCCCTATGAGCGACGAATGGAGATACTAAAATGGGCAAATGAAGAGAAGAATCGCTACATCATAGAGGATGATTATGATAGTGAATTTCGTTTTGCGACCAAACCAATCCCATCACTACACAGCCTCGATCAATTAGGCAAGGTCATCTATATCAACACATTCTCCAAAACGATTGCGCCCTCACTTAGAATTAGCTACATGATTCTGCCCGATCAGCTCATGAGGGCATATCATAACGACCTTTCCTTTATCAGCAATACCGTATCATCATTTGAACAATACACTCTAGCGAAATTTATAAACGACGGTTACTATACGCGGTATCTAAAGAAGACCAAAAATATATATAAATCCGTGCGTGACGAAATCATTTCTCTGATTAGAACTTCAAAACTAAGCAATCTAGCCACAATCAGTGAAGAACACGCAGGGCTTCATTTTGCCCTCACTCTAGACACCCAAAAGTCTGACCATGAAATCAGAAGCATAGCCCTTCAGAATGGAGTTCGGTTAACCTTCTTATCCGATTTTATGGAAGATGCGTCGATAATCGATTCTGCTACACTTATTGTATCATACTCGAATTTTGACAGAATGGAAGTTACTAAAATTATAGACCTACTCATAGATATTGTGGTATGATAATTATTTGAAAGGAATGGTTACCAAATGACAACATATATTATTAATACCTTCATTCGAAACAAGAACTTAACAGATAGTGAACAACGCCAAAAATATGCAACAGTTTCTAGTATTGTTGGGATTATTTCAAATATTTTTTTAAGCCTTAGTAAGATGATTTGCGGGATACTATTCTCTAGCATTTCCATTCTCGGAGATGGAATCAACAATCTCTCCGACAGTGGTTCCTCTATTATTACTTTGGTTGGATTTAAGATGTCTGAAAAACCTGCCGATAAGGAGCACCCATTTGGTCACGCAAGAATAGAATACATCTCTGGATTCATTGTGTCTTTCGTCATATTTTTCATCGGATTTCAATTATTTTTATCTTCCTTCGATAAGATTTTAAATCCTACAAAGATTGAGACCAATATTCTAACCACAGTCATCTTAGCCTTTTCTATGTTGATAAAGTTTTGGCTTTATACTTTTAATAAAAAAATTGGAACCCTAATCAACTCCAAAGCAATCATTGGGGTTTCTAAGGATTCCTTTAATGATATCATCATAACACTGGGCGTTTTAATATCTGGTGGAATTTATTATTTTTTTAATATCAACCTAGATGGATATGTAGGTGTTTTGCTTGCCTTATTGATTGCAAAATCAGGTTATGACCTTGCACGCGACACATTAAGCCCTATTATCGGAGAAGCTCCGAAGCCTGAATTCATCAGTGAAATCTGTGAAAAAATCATGAGCTACGACAAGGTTCTAGGAGTTCATGATCTCGTGGTTCATACCTATGGAGAAGACCGTCATTTTGTATCAGTACACGTTGAATTTGATGCAAAACTTGAATTTTTAGTATGCCATGATATTGCCGATAAAATCGAACGCGAATTTGAAGATATGGGAATCCAAGTTGTGGTTCACAGCGACCCTGTCGTAACCGATAGCAAGCAATTTGATGAATATAAAGAAATGCTAACTGCGATCATAAAAGAGATAGATCCTTCCCTCGATCTACATGGGTTTCGCTATGTCGAAACCGACCATGGCATCAACTTTATATTCGATGTCGTACTTCCCTGTGAGGTAAACCTTACCTCACAGAAATTAACTGAATTAATCTATGCTAAAGTTCGAACTTTTGACGATAAATTTGCATGCATTATTCGTGTTGATAAACATTACAATAAAGTGTAACTCTTGTTCATCGGCTAGGAGTAATAGGTCTATGTATTCTTTCTCCAAATCATTGTATTACATTTAGTAATTCTGGGATATCATTTTTCAACGTTTCATAAACAACACTCAAATCTACACTACCATAATCATGTACAATCCTATTACGTAGACCATACAATGCATTCCATGGTACATTTCCCTTCGATTGTTTATACAATTCTGTTAACTTTTTTGCATTCTCAGAAATCTGAATCATTCGAAATAGCATGGAATCTAATAATATTTCATTCTTATGTAATTCTTCAATATCTACATCACTCATATGTGCAACATTAAACTCTAAATCATGTTTTATCTTTTGAATATAATAGTTGTCATTCTTTATATTATCCATATATTTTAATTCCATCCTTAAGTATCTCTTGCGTTAATTCCAAATTATCCTTTAATTGCTTAACATCTAAAACATCTACTTTTTTATGCAATAGACTTCTTAATTCTTCCACTAATCCATAGAACTTTAACCCACTTATATTTGTAGAAATGAGCAAGTCCACATCACTTGTCGGTGATGGGTTATTCTTCGCATATGAACCAAAAAGATAGCAGAAATCCACATCATAATTATCGAATACTTTTCCACAATTTTCTATGATATACGTAACTTCAATAATTCCATGGTTCTCATCTATAGGATTAATTTTCTCTAGTTTTTGCTTAATATAATCATATTTTAGGGTATCCTTTTTTTTTGTATCATTTTCATACGATTTATATGAGCGAAGAGAAATCCCAATGAGATCTGCAACTTGTTGTTGTGTTAGCTTTTTTACATGTCTCAAACTTTTCAAATCATCCACATTTGCACCTCCAATTTTATAATAGTGCAAAATTTTGCACCTTGTCAATCTTTCAGGTGTAAATTTTGCACTATTATAATTATTCCCATTGATATGAACTTTTATTCCGTTCATATACAATCGTATTTCCTTTTTTTCCTACTGGTTTTATTGCCCCCACATGTTTCAATACATTTAATGCTATTCTTGCTGTCTCTATCGTTCTCTTACTCGCTTCTTTATAGTCTTTCGTGGTAAATTGTTCGGGCATTGTCTGTGGGATTAATTTCTGATAGTCAGTCTTGCTGGTAATATCAAGGACATCGAAAATATCTGTAGGGATCATCTCATGACGACTAGATCCCCTTTTCTTGTCTCTGCTCCACCCATTCAGATTACGATATTCTTCTGCATCGATGAGCAATAGCTTTATCCTCAAATTCGGATGAGTTAGCCACTGTTTAATCTTATACATCTCATAAAATGCATCATAGAATTTACCCTGCTTCGGACTTTTTCTTCTTTTGCTTATCTCTCCCGTCTCTTCGTCAATCCACAGGAGGTATTTTACATGAGGAATCGGATAAACAATGGTAACTTGCTCTGTTTGCAAGAAAAAGGTAAGCTTGTCACGCATTGCATTAAAATTTCGTGTTTGAATCTCAATGATTC
>CAYJFY010000050.1:1105-17355 GCA_964369755.1 uncultured Lachnospiraceae bacterium | reverse complement strand
TTAATTTTCTCCAAAATCACATCTATTTCTTCCTTCGTGTAATTCTGATTGTAATATGGATTCATTGCACCACCTCTTTGCGATACAATTATACTCTATTATATTCTATTTGTCAAATTTTGCGCATCAATTAGTGCTTTTATATGCTCATTTACAAGGAAAGCGATTTTTTTCAAAAATTATTCAGGTGTAAAATTTCAGGAAGTTAACATATAAACGCAAAAAGAAGAACTATCATTGGGTTGCTGCCCTAAGTTCTTCTTTCACACAATCCAATGGAATCCCCTGCACACTTTGTGTTTGTAGCGTGTCGTCGTAGGTTAAGGGATTTGTTATGGTATTTTCGCCCGTATAGGTCGTCCAATTACTGTCATCACAAGAATACTGTTTTTTCGCTCATAACAATCCCTCCTAGAAACTCTAATCGATATAATATAAAAAGCACCTCGTTTTGAGATGCTTAGTTTTCAAACATTTTACTTATCTGCTTTTGTATAGAACGTTGCTTTTCCTTTTCCATGCCTAATAATAAAGCCATCTTCTCTCAACTTTTTAAGAGAATTTTCAACAGATGCTTTTCCTATTGTAGGAACAAGTTCCATAATTTCGTTCTTTGTAAACTTACCGATTTTATCGCAAACTGCTTTTCTTACTTGCTCTATCGCTGGAAGTTTTTCATCTACATAATCCACTCTCATTTCGAAATCTCTGTAAGCTGCAAGGATAATACCAAGTATATATTTTATAAAAGGTACAGGATTATTTGTATTTTCATGCCAATTTATACCACATTCCTCAAGCACATCATAATATTTAATTTTCGTTTTTTCTATCTTGCTTTCTAAACTTATATATCTACCTACCACATAACCACATCGGTATAACAATAATGTTGTAAGAAGTCTCGACATACGACCATTCCCATCATTAAATGGGTGAATACACAAGAAGTCATTAATGAAAATAGGAATTAAAACTAATGGATCAATAACACAAGAATCAATTACACTATTAAAACTTTCACAAATAGCATCAATTGCTCCCTCCGTTTCATAAGGTGGAAGTGGCATAAATCGAACCTTTTGCGTTCCATTTTATTAGATGCTTCTGTACTTTGAATTTTAGCAATTTCGATTAACTTATTAAGTGATTGGGGTTTTTGCTTTAAATAAAGTTCTTGCCTACCTTTGTATTCATGTATTTGTGCAACTAGACCTAGGAGCTCACTGTCCCAAGCATAATCTTTTAATGTAGAATAATCGAACAGTCTCATTCGCCTACCTCCTTTCCTTTCTCCTAATTATATCATTGTTTTTGGCGAAATTTAATATAATATACTGTTTCACAAAAGTATCATTCTATCATTGAACACAATAGTAACTGTTATGCTTCAATATGATGGTCGACATTAAGTTTGGACAATAAACACACCGTCTCTGTGTGTACCGTGTGAGGGAACATATCGCACGGTGTCACTTCTTCCAATCCATATCCGTGCTCTCTCAGGTATTTCACGTCTCTTGCTAGCGTCGCCGAATCACAACTCACATATACAATTCTCTTCGGCTTCATCTCTATCATGGTTGCAAGTAAGCTTTCTTCACACCCCTTTCGTGGTGGATCTACTACAATAACATCCGCCGATACTTGATTCTTTGCATATTCTCTTGGCAGTACCTCTTCCGCTTTTCCCACGAAGAACTCTACATTACTAATCTCGTTAAGCTTTGCATTATTTCTTGCGTCTTCAATTGCTTGTGGTATAATTTCCACCCCATACACTTTTTTCGCCTTCTGCGCTAGAAACAGTGAGATTGTTCCAATTCCACAATACAGGTCCCAAACAGTTTCTTCTCCCGTCAAGGCAGTGTATTCTAATGCCTTTTCATATAATTTCTTTGTTTGAATCGGATTCACCTGATAGAATGACACGGGTGAAATCTGATATTTTACATCACCAATATAATCTGTAATATATGCTCTTCCCGAGATCACCTCATAAGAGTCCCCCATAATCACATTGGTATTTTTCTTATTCACACTATAGGTAATACTTGTCATTCCCTCTAGCTTATTCAATCGCTCTACGATAATCTCGCTCTTTGGCAATGTATTTCCATTGATGATAAAACACACCATAACCTCACCAGTTATGAAGCCATAGCGAATGAGCACATGTCGAAGAATTCCTTTGCCTGTTGACTCATCGTAGGTCGATATCCCTTGCTCTCGTATAAAAGCTAGCACAAGTTCTAATACTGACTTGTTAATTTCTTTGCCAATTGCACAATCTAAATTTGAGATAATCGAATGTGTGCGCCCCGCATAGAATCCCGTAATAACAGTGCCATCTCTATCTGTGCCAAATGGAAACTGGGCTTTGTTCCGATATTGCCATGGCTCCTCCATCCCAATAATCGGTTTCATCACTAACTCTAGCTCGTCCTCTGAAACTCCACCAATTCGTCGTAAGTTATTGCAGACCTTATTCCACTTAAAATCCAACTGCTTAGTATAATCCATTTCTTGAATCTGGCATCCTCCACACTGTTTTGCAACTGGACATCTAGGATCCACACGATGCTTTGATGGTGTAATCACTCGCATCAATCTTCCAAACCCGTAGGACTTTTGTACTTTGGTAATCTTCACTTCAGCCACATCTCCTATCATGGCATCTTTAACAAAGATTGGAAAGCCTTCCGACTTTCCAATCCCTTCTCCGTTCATTCCAATATCTATAATTTCTAATTCTGCTATTTCATTCTTTTTCATTGTTTTCCCTTAACCTTTAGTTTTTCGTAGGTTGGATTCGAAGATGCGATTAAATCCTAACCAATCTGTCGTTTCTTTTCCTTTGAAGATTTCTGTCAAGGATTGAATCTTGGCATCTGCATTGTCGGCAAGGTTCAAGGCTAGCGCCTCTGCTAGCGCAGGTTTCTTCGGTGAACCATATTCATACTCGCCATGATGTGCGATGATGCAGTGTTTTAATTCGTCTGCTAATGTAGGCGGGAATCCGTCAATGCTTCGAATTGCTGTGCTCGCCATCTCTACCCCAATTACAATATGCCCTAACAATTGCCCCGCATCTGTATAGTCGTTATCTGGAAACTTCGAGAGTTCCTTTGTCTTCCCGATATCGTGATATAATGCTGCTGCATATAATAAATCCCGGTTAAAAATTTCATAATTATCTGCAAAATACTGACACATTTTTAAGATACTCACTGTATGCTCTAGCAAGCCTCCTGCAAATCCGTGATGTACCGTTTTCGCTGCCGAATGTTCTTGAAACAGTTCTATAAAATCTGGATCATTCACATAGTAGAATTCCACCGCTTGCTTCAGATAAGTATTCTCTATCTGCCCGATATATCCTAGAAGTTGTTGGTACATCTCACTTACATTTTTCTCCGTCGTTGGCATATAGTCTGCTACATTATATTCTGAACTTCCTGCCACGCGCAATTGCTTGATATTCAGCTGCAATGTTCCATTATAACTGATAACCTCGCCCATGACATCTACGAAGTCCTTTTCTGAATAGTCCGCGATTCCTTGCGAATTTGGATCCCACACCTTTCCATCTAATGTTCCTGTCATATCTTGTAAGATGAGGTTATCATATGGTTTTCCATTGCGGGTTTCCGCACTTCTCTTTCCCTTGCATAAATAAATTTCTCTGATTGTTTCGCCTTCTCGCAAACTGCTAATATATTTCATTTTCTTCTTCCTATCTAAACTAAGTTTCTTTGTTTCTTAACTCTTGTATATATGTTTGATTATTCCTTGCTTCCGACTGTCACTTCAAATTCCACCTCGACATATCCTTCCGCACCTTGTCTTTCTACAATAATCTCGATACTCTCACCTACGGTCGTAGCCAGAAGCTGATTGCGATACATCTGTTGATTGACCACTTCCACCCCATCTACTTCCTTGATTTTGTCCCCGATTTTTATTCCTGCTTGCATTGCCGGAGAGTCCACTGCAATTTCTTGTACATAGAGCCCCGCCTCGAGTTCATTTGTTTCACTTTCTTTTACACTAACACCAATTCCTTTGATACCCAAGTATGGCACTGATTTTCCATTTGACATCAATTCGATGTCGTCTTTCAGTCTTGAAATTCCAAGTGCTGAAACCGCACCTTCGCTAAATCCACTCAGCAAATCCTCCTGAATCAAACCTATGATTTCGCCTTCAAGGTTCACCAATACTCCAGTTCCACTTTCCACACTCGGAATATCTGTGGAAATCAGTTCAAAGGATCCATCCGTCATATTTATCGTATTTCTCACCGAGCTAACAACCCCATATGCTAGACCATTTTTATACGCAAATTGGTTTCCGATTGCTATCACGAAATCTCCTTGCTGCATGCTATTTGAATTCCCCAAGGTTGCCATGACTAGATTCTCTGTTCCAACCACCTCTTTTGGAAGACTCAGGATTGCATACCCTGTGTTTTTATCTTGCATCTTAATAGTTGCCTCATATTGATTTCCTACCATTTCCACCATGATCAAATCACCCTCGTGCAAATGGTTCATCGGAACTAATATCAAAATCTCAGTCGATGTACTCGCTATCATAATTCCCGTCGATTGTTTTTGATTGATTTCTGCATTGGTAAAATCATAGGATTCTTGCACGACTTCATTTTCATCCACACTGTGTACGATGACCAAGCTTTTTGATGCATTCAATGAAACATCATACAGAAGCTGTCCCATCTTGTCAACATCCTCAATCGTCCACTCTATCTCTAGCGGTTCTTGTTCTGGCTCATCTACTGCACTCCCACTGGTTCCAGTACCACTAGGCACACCTTCATTTCCCTGACCTTCGGC
Source organism: uncultured Lachnospiraceae bacterium (assembly GCA_964369755.1). Taxonomy (GTDB): domain Bacteria; phylum Bacillota; class Clostridia; order Lachnospirales; family Lachnospiraceae; genus CAUPWF01. The sequence goes on along the minus strand of CAYJFY010000050.1, from coordinate 12,499 downwards.
ATCTGCTGATTCGCTGCCTGAATCCGTTCCTTCCTCCGATGCGTTCTCTTCTTCAGCAGGCGCTTCTTCCGCTTTCTCTTCTTCAGAGTTTTCTGCATCCTCATCTTCTGGAATTCGAATGGTCTCTTCCTCGTCAATCGAAGCCCTGATCTGTGGTTGCATCCAAACAAATGCCGCACTTGCGGACAATCCGAACACCAACCCCATAATCGCAGCCACGGCTATGTATAGTAAGATTCTGTTTTTATTCCATCTTCCTTGCTTTACTCGTTCCTGTAAGAATGAGAATTCTTCTTTTGGTTCTGGTCCATCACCCATAAACACTTCTCCTTTGACCACCTCATTGTAACCATGAAAATACTAATAATAGTATACATTATAGATTTCTTCTTTTCAACTGATAGATTATAGGTTAGAATAGAACTTATATAAATATTATCATTTTTAGAATGATTCAATAGAAATTTCGAGGTAATTATGAACAAAAAAACATTTCAAAAACTAGAATTTGATAAAATCATAGATTTATTGGTTGCAAGCGCGTCCTCCCCAAGTGGACAAAAGTTGTGTCAAAACCTGATTCCTAGCACAAGTCTTAGCCTAATCGAGGGTATGCAGGCGCAGACCGCAGATGCTTTCTCCAGACTTGTCAAGAAGGGAAGAATTTCATTTAGTGGAAGTTACCCTGTGGAAAGCTCTCTGAAACGATTGGAAATAGGTGGCGCTCTTACAATCAGCGAACTGCGTAATATCTGCAAATTGCTCGAGGTAACCAATCGGGTAAAGACTTATGGCAATCGAGAAAATGCTGACCTAGAAGAAGATAGCCTAGATGCCATGTTTCAGCAGCTAGACCCACTGAAACTTATCACAACGGAAATCAATCGTTGTATTTTGGATGATGATGAAATCAGCGATGATGCAAGTTCTACATTGAAACATATTCGCCGCTCCATCCAACTTACCAACGATCGGATTCACTCCTCGCTAAATACTCTGGTAAATGGTTCGCTGCGTACCTATTTGCAAGATGCTTTGATCACAATGCGGGGAGATCGCTATTGCGTACCTGTAAAATCAGAATATCGCAATCAAGTTCCCGGAATGATACACGATCAATCTTCTTCTGGTTCTACTTTATTTATTGAGCCAATGGCAATCGTTAAACTCAACAATGACTTGAAGGAACTCTTTGGCAAAGAGCAAGATGAAATCGAAGTGATTTTGGCACGACTCAGCGAAGATACCGCTCCATACATCAATGAGATTCGCACGAATTTCGAAGTACTTACAGAACTTGATTTTATATTTGCAAGAGGTGGTTTGGCAGTTTCTATGAATGCATCCAAACCTATATTCAACGGAGATGGACGTATCCATATTCGTCAGGGTCGTCATCCTCTCCTTGATAAGAAAACAGTTGTCCCTATCACCGTGACCCTCGGAGATCAGTTTCACCTGCTGATCATCACTGGTCCAAACACTGGTGGTAAGACTGTCTCCTTGAAGACAGTAGGATTATTCACCCTAATGGGACAAGCAGGACTGCATATCCCCGCCTTAGACCGCTCCGAGTTAGCAGTATTTCAAGATGTCCATGCAGATATCGGAGATGAGCAAAGTATTGAGCAGAGCCTAAGTACATTCTCCTCTCACATGACGAATATTGTATCGTTTTTGGATAAGGTTACACATAATTCACTCGTGCTCTTTGATGAATTGGGTGCTGGAACTGACCCAACCGAAGGAGCAGCCCTGGCAATTGCCATTTTATCCTATTTACACAAGAAACGTGTGCGAACAATGGCAACCACTCATTACAGTGAATTAAAGGTATATGCCCTATCCACAACCGGTGTTGAAAATGCCAGTTGCGAATTTGATGTTGCCACCCTACGCCCGACTTATCGTTTACTAATCGGTATCCCTGGTAAGAGTAATGCTTTTGCAATATCAAGCAAACTAGGGTTACCAAATTATATTATAGAAGATGCAAAGAATCATCTAAGTGAGCAAGAAGAATCTTTTGAAGATGTTCTTTCTACCCTCGAGGAAAATCGAAGGATCATCGAATTAGAGAAGAAAGAAATTGAAGATTACAAAAAACAGATTGCTTCCCTGAAATCTGTTCAGGCAGATAAACAAGAGAAGATCGAGTTACAAAAAGAACGAATTCTGAACGAAGCCAAAGAAAAGGCCAATGAGATTTTGCGCGAGGCCAAAAATGTCGCAGACGAAACCATGAAGAATTTCCGAAAGTTTGGAAACCAACATATTTCTGCTGCCGAAATGGAGAAGGAACGTGAGAGACTTCGGTCTCAGATGAAGAAAAACGAGCCTCGTAGTAATATCCAAACACCACAACCGAAGAAGGTATACAAAGCATCTGACTTTAAGCTCGGGGAATCTGTTCGTGTTCTAAGCATGAACCTAGCAGGAACGGTTAGCACCCTGCCAGATGCCAAGGGAAATTGCTTCGTTCAAATGGGAATTCTCCGCTCACAAGTAAACATTTCTGATCTGGAAATCATAGACACACCGACTGCGAATCCAAAACAGACCGCAAAGGTTTCAACCGGAAAGATGAACCTGAGTAAAGCAATGAACATTCGTCCTGAAATCAATCTGCTTGGTAAAACAGTCGATGAAGCGTTGGGAGAATTGGACAAATACCTAGATGATGCATATCTCTCTCATATCAGTCCTGTTCGAATTGTTCACGGCAAAGGAACTGGTGCATTGAGAAAGGGAATTCATGAGTACCTGAAACGACTCAAGTATGTGAAGTCCTATCGCCTTGGTGAATTTGGTGAAGGTGATGCAGGCGTCACAGTTGTAGAATTTAAATAATCCAAACATATAAGGGGGAAATTATGGTTACAAAACAAAAAATATTAATTGTTGATGATGATGAAAATATAGCAGAGTTGATTTCTTTATACTTAGAGAAGGAATGCTTTGAGACAAAAATGGTCCACAATGGAGAAGAGGCAATCCAAGCCTTTCACAGCTATCACCCAAATCTCATCTTGCTAGACTTGATGCTTCCTGGCATCGATGGTTACCAAGTCTGCCGTGAGATTCGCACTACTTCGAACACTCCTATCATTATGCTATCCGCCAAAGGGGAAGTGTTTGACAAGGTACTTGGACTGGAGCTTGGTGCCGATGATTATATGCTAAAACCCTTTGACTCCAAAGAACTTGTTGCCAGAGCCAAAGCTGTGCTACGACGCTATCAGCCTGTGAAACAAGAACAACCTACTGAATCAAAAGGCAAGGTTGTGGAATATGAAGGAATTACGATTAATTTGACCAATTATTCTGTTGTTTGCGATCACGAAACAGTTGAAATGCCACCAAAAGAATTGGAGCTTCTATACTTCCTAGCCGCTTCACCAAACCAAGTGTTTACCAGAGAGCAACTGCTAGACCAAATTTGGGGCTATGAGTATATTGGTGATACTAGAACGGTTGACGTACACATCAAACGGTTGCGCGAGAAAATCAAAGACCACTCACAATGGTCAATCGGAACTGTTTGGGGAATTGGCTATAAATTTGAGGTGAAATAATGCGAAGTACTCTTTATCTAAAGTTTACATTTATCTATATTATTTTCGGCTTTTTAATCATCTTCACGACTGCCACTTTGACCAATGAACTATTGATTAATAAAAGCGAGAATGATGCAAGCTATGAGCTTTACCAACAAGCAAATATAATGGCCGCTCAAGTATTGCCCGATTATTTTTCAGAAGAGTTAAGCGCCTCTGCCACCATGCAACAACTGCATGGCTTGCAGACCTATTTGGATGCAGCCATTTGGCTACTAGATTCCGATGGAAATATGCTTCTCTCATCAAATATTTCCGATTATTCTTCCCCACCTGCTATCATCGAAGAATTTAACCCTGCAGAGTCCGGAAGTTCCTACGCCCTAATCGGAAACTACCATGACTACCTATCGGAAAAATCGATCACTGTAATCGCGCCCGTTACTCAAAGCTATTATATCCGTGGGTATCTCATGATACACAAACCCCATGAAGACATCACAATAGGGCAAACTTCCACAATGGGTATCATTTACCTGACATTGGCCATCGTTTACCTACTTTCAATCGGAATCATGTTGGCATTCCATTTCTTGATCTATGTGCCCCTGCGAAAAATCACAGAAGCAGCCACACAATACGCATCAGGAAATTTAACCTACGAAATCCCTGTGTACACCCAGGATGAGATGGGCTATTTATCAGCCTCACTCAATTATATGACCTCACAGCTCAACGATATTGAAAACTACCAGAAGAAATTCATCGGAAATGTATCCCATGATTTTCGCTCGCCACTGACCTCCATCAAAGGATACATCATGGCAATGGTAGACGGCACCATTCCACCAGAGTTGCATGAGAAATATCTGAAAATCATCCTAGGAGAAACTGACCGATTAACAGATTTGACCCAAGACTTACTTGCACTAAACGAATTTGACACCAAAGAACTCTTACTAAACAAAGAGGCCTTTGATATCCAACAATTATTAAAAGATGTCGCCACCTCTTTTGAAGGTATCTGCAAACAAAAATTAGTGAAGATAGAACTTATACTAGAGTCAAAACCACTTGTTGTATCTGCCGATAAACGAAAGATTCATCAAGTACTCTACAACCTAATAGACAATGCAATCAAGTTCAGCAATACAAACTCATCGATAGACATTGAGACCTCTATCGTAAATGGAAAAGCATATATCGCCATAAAAGATTACGGAATCGGAATCCCCAAATCAGACATAAACAAAATCTGGGATCGCTTCTACAAATCAGATGCCTCTCGTGGAAAAGACAAAAAAGGCACTGGCTTAGGACTTGCCATCGTCAAAGAAATTGTACAGGCTCATGGAGAGCATATCAACATCATTAGTACCGAAGGCGTTGGGACACAATTTGTGTTCTCTCTCGCACTCATCAACCAATTGGGGACGTAGTTTTTTGAAGAAAAACTACGTCCCCAATGAAAAAAAGCCTGTCCCTTTTTATCCTCGTCCCCAATTTAAAATCGTAGACCTTCGTGCACTCTCTTTTCTGTGTGCCTGCTGCTGCCTAATCAATGCATCTAGCTTCTTGTATCGATCCTCTTCTAGTCTGTCTTTTGCGTCTAGCAGATGCGTCATCTCTTTCTTAATAGAGTCTGTGATTGCCTCGCAAATGCTTTTTTCTAGTACACTATTATTTCCTTCTAGAACCTTCACTAATATTTCTTCCGTCATTATAAACTCTCCATTCTTCACCTTTCTGGTATCTTTTTGAACGATCATTCTTCTTTTTTTCTCCTCTAGCTCCGCCTTAACCTTCTGAATCTCTGGAACTAAAATACGCAATTCATTCAGCGTCACCCCATGTGCAATCAATTTTTTGATGCACTGCAATAATTTTATATTCTCTTCTGTATAGTAACGATGTCCTGTGTCATTTCGTTTGACTTGTAGACTCAGTTTTTTCTCCCAATGTCGAAGTACATGTGGCTCAACTCCGACATTCTTAGATACTTCGGATATCACATAGTGTGAATTTACCATAACTATAACCTCCTCTTCTATAGCAACATCTTAACACATTGCATGTCCATACTGTCAAAAAATCGTTCGTCAAGTTTTTCATTGGGGACGGGGGAAAACGACGTTTTCCCCCGTCCCCAATGAAGTTCTTTACAAATTCCCGAACTTACGGTACACTAATTAATAACAACTTCTAAAATTAAAGGAGGGCTCTATCATGGCTCAATTTCATTGCACACTATGCGGCGGTAGGATATCCAATGGCATCTGTACTGAGTGTGGTTTCCATGCCAACTCGATGTCAACAGCCGAGAACGCGCATACTTATACCACGCCAGCAAATCAAACGCAACCAAATACAAGCAACACCTATCAAAAAAAATACACACAACCAAATACTTCAACCACAAATGCAAGTAATCCAACTACCTATACAACAAATAGTACAAACACTCACAAATCGAGCAATACCGCACCAACGACCAAAAAGAAAAACCTGGCACTTTTTATCGGTATTATTGTAACTGTTTTTACATTTATAGGGCCTGCGATCATTGAATTTGTTTCTGATATCATAGATGAGATTTCTTATAGTTCAATGGTATCTAATTACGATTTTGATTCTGACTACGACTTTGATTCTGATTTTGACATAGACTCCGAAATATTAGACGATTTCGAGAATACTACTTCCGATGGGGAAATTGGCTTCACGCTTCCTAACTATTCTTATGTGCAGAGAGAATTGGCTGAAACTGGAGAATCTGTTGAGATGAGTTTAGCCCCTGGAAGTTATACTGTAGGTGTGCATCTTCCTGAGGGTACCTATACTGTATCTTGCGAAGAACTCATGGCAGAGTATTCTGTAGGCGTCCTATATATATCTGACTACGAACATTCTACTGGATTATTAGAGCCATTCTATAGTCAAGAAATTGGTCTCGAATACGAGGGTGTTCGCCTATATAATGGCTCCGTTGTGGAAATAAAAGAAATGTCTATGCATTTGAAATCCGATAATGCGGATTACTCCGTACAGTATGGTGCTAATAATACAAATTCCGAAACATACACAGCAGGAGACGAAGTGTTACTTGTAGGAATGGACATTCCTGCTGGAACATATGATGTAAAAGTTTCTCCGGAAGCTTATGCTTATCTAAATTATACTGCACCTGATACCTATGAACCTTACACCATCTCTGCAATTGACATTCTTGCTGGTTATTATGTATACATAGACAATGAATTTGATTCGGAAATATTTGCGGAATATAAAAATTATTATCTTCCTGAGGGAGCCGAACTCAGTGTAGAGATTCATGGAGCAGACGATGGGGATGCTTATGTTGAATTCATTCCTTCTGGAATTGTAGACAGCACACTCCATCATTAAATAAAAACAGTTCAAGACATCACCACTGTCTTGAACTGTTTTCGTTTTAAAATTTAATTACCATTTCAAATACATATGTAACTAACGGCATTGTTACCAGGCACAACAATACAGATATCAGATTCAATCGCCCTGCATACTGACCATCGGTTCCATATATTTGAGAGAGTTGGGCTACCATCGTACCTACCGGCGCTGCCGTAGCCCATAACACAATCAACATAATACGTTCTAGCTCAGGATGGTATATCACCTTGCTTAGCAAGAAAAATAATCCAACCGTCAATAAGGGAATGACCATCAATCTTAGAAAACAGATGAAATAACTCCGTTTTACTCTAAACAATTCTGGCAATTTTTCATTTCCGATTAATAAGCCAATAATCACCATGCTTAGTGGTCCTAACAGCGCTGAGAAATCACTCAATGTAGCTTGAATCACCCATGGAAATCTCACCCCTGTTAAAAACATAAATATTCCCGCGTATATTGCTAAAAAGTTGGGATTCACCAATATCGTTTTCCACTGAATCTGCCGATCATTCCCAACCAACGACTTGCAATGCGTCCACAATAAAATCGTTTGCACCGCACTGTATGCGCAGGTGTAAAATACCCATTCTGGTCCTAAGACAGAATAAACTAGCGGAATCACAAGGTATCCTGCATTGGAATACACCACTGCTGCCCTCTCCACTCTACTCATACCAATCGCCTCGCCCAATACCCGCGCCCCTGCTATATAAATCACATGAATTGCTATGGCCAAGCTCAAAGCAATGAGGAGTCCCACCGCTTTATCACTGGTGAATTCCACTTGAAACGCCGAAACAATTGCACAAGGCGAGCAAATAAACGCCAACACCTTGGATAACACGCTGCTATCTTCTGTTTTTAGAATTCCAACTCGAACTACAACAAATCCCACAAAGCATGCCAACAACATGGATAATATTTTCTCGCCTAGTAATATACTAATTTCCATTCTTTTACCTATTTTCCTATTTTATCATCGTGTAAAGCATTTCTATCATATCCTACATCATGTAAAACGCCTTGTATCCTCTATATCCCTCATAAACATCTGCCTTACTCGTCACCTCATACGGTGCATGCATTCCAAGAACTGCCATTCCGCAGTCAATCACATGCATTCCATATTCTGCCATCAGATATGCAATGGTTCCGCCACCACCTGCATCCACTGCTCCAAGCTCCGCAGTTTGGAAACAAACTTGATTGTCTTCCATGAGCTTTCTAAGCTTCGCAATATACTCTGGGCTTGCATCATTGGCACCACTTTTTCCTCGAGACCCTGTATACTTGTTAAATACTAGACCATTTCCAATATAGGCCACATTTTTCGATTCAAAATACTCAGCATACATCGGGTCAAATGCTGCACTTACATCTGATGACAGCATGAAAGAATTCGCCATCGCACGTCTCGCCTTCAAGCTAGAGTAATCCCCCAGTCTATCCATAACCTCCGCAACCGTATTCTCAAATAGCCTAGATGCCATACCAGTAGCACCCACGCTTCCAATCTCTTCCTTGTCAGCCATAATACAACAAACGGTCTTCTTCAAATCCTTCATCTCAAGCAAAGCCATCAATGATGTGAATGCACACACGCGATCATCTTGTCCATATCCCATAATCATACTACGATCAATTCCACACTCACGCGCCTTCATCGCAGGAACAATTTCAAGTTCCGCAGAAATAAAATCAGTCTCATCAATCCCATAATACTCATCCAAGATATTTTCTACCAACTTCTTCACCGCTTCTTTTTCTTCCTTCTCCTCTGCACCTTCACCCTTACGAACTTCTGGACGCGAAGCAATCAGAAGATCTAGTTTTTCCCCTTTAACAAAATCGCTTACCTTCTTCTGTTCCCTGTCTTTTCCCAGATGTGGAAGCAAATCAGTAATCACGAAAACTGGATCTTCCTCCTTCTCACCAATACAGATATTTACCTCCGTACCATCCTTCTTCACAACCACACCATGCAGTGCAAGCGGTGTCGAAAGCCATTGATACTTCTTAATCCCACCGTAGTAATGTGTGTCCAAATAAACATGTCCCTTCTCCTCAAATAAAGGCACCTGTTTCACATCAATTCTTGGTGAATCAATATGCGATCCGATGATATTCATCCCATTCTCCATCGGTTCCTCCCCAATGTGATAGAGTAGAATCGCTCTTCCCATATACGCATAATAAACCTTATCTCCAACCTTCAGCGACTCATTATTCTGAATCAGCTCATTCAAATCGCGATATCCATGCTCCACAGCCATGCGAATGGTTTCATTCACGCACTCTCGCTCTGTCTTTGCCATACTCAATAACTTGATATATTCTTTATTTACTTTCTCTAGTTCCTGTAGATTCTCATCACTATATTTCTTCCATGCATTAATTCTCTTCATTTTAATAAATCCTTTCTCGTCCTTGCATCATTCATAGATAGTATACCATATTTTTCTATCTATAAACACATTGTCTCCCATTATACTCAGCACTTTTATAATACGCAAGTTTCAATCATTTGTTTTTATATACCATACGCAAGTTTCATTTTTTACAACATTATTGACTTTTCAATATTATTTCACTGTATATCATTTGACTTTTCAATGTATATTATATATAAAATATTTGACTTTTCAATATGTTTGTTTTTAATCTCAAAAAGGGAACGTGCCGATTAAGCCCATTCCCCTTTTAAATCTCAATATTTTCTTGATATACTTACAAATTCGCCGCCCCTATAATTCCAGCATCGTTCCCCAATATAGAAGTAACAATTTCTGCAATTCCACTCTGCTCTTTTGCGAAACATAGCTGATTCACTCTTTCTTGAAGTGGTTTCGTTAGATTTTCTTTTTGTGCTGATACTCCACCACCAAGGATAACCTTTTCAGGACGGAATATATTGATTACATTCGCAATCCCACAAGCCAAGTAATCCAAATACTCATCTACGATTTCCTGACCTATTGAGTCCCCTGACTGTGCTGCATCAAATATAATCTTACCGTCGATGTTTTCTGGTATTCTCTGACAGGTTTCATAGATGACAGACGTAGTCCCTTCTGTGCTATCAAACACTTTTTCCCTTGCAATTCTAAGAAGCGCTGAAGCCGAAGCATACATCTCCAAGCAACCTCTCCGTCCACAAGTACACAGTTGCCCTTTATGTACAATGACCATATGTCCCAATTCACTGCCACCAACCATCGGCCCACTAAAAATTTTCTTATCTAGTATCACACCGCCTCCAACGCCCGTTCCGAGTGTAAGCAGTACGGCATTATTGCTTCCTTTTGCTGCCCCCTCTAAGATTTCACCGAGCGCAGCCGCATCTGCATCATTTGCTATATGAATCGGTATCTGGAAATACTTCTTCATTTCATGAATAATCGGAACATTCGCCCAACCAAAGTTGTTGGAGAAGATGATGACACCTTCCTTCTCATCAATGGTACCTGGACTGCCAATTCCCATGCTTTCACACTCATAAACGCCCACACCATTCTCTTCCAGTAATAATTTGGTACTCTCTGCAATCTCTCCGACAAATTCCAATGCTGGAACATCTAATCTTGTCTTAATCACCTTGGTAGCTATTAATTGATTCTGTTCATTGACCAATCCTATTTTAATACTCATACCACCCATATCGATTCCAATTTTCATTGCACATCCCCCTGTTTTCTCTATTATTTTTCACTTAATTGAGATTATAAAACTACTATGCAAAAAACACAATATAATGGCAACAATTATTTGAATTCACTTATTTGAAATGTAACCTTGAAATACTTTTGATGATTTCATCCTTTCCTTATCCGATTGACGTTTCGTACGCCTATATGTTATACTTCAGTATGTAATTATGAAAAAAATATTAAAAATTCTACAAAAAGGTGTTATTATGGAAAAGACGAATTTCAAAAACAAAATCATATCATATGCGCTCTGCCTATGCACGGCGATGCTAATGTCAGCAATGATATCATTTCCGACATTTGCGGCGGTGGAAGAGGTTTTTACTGTAAAAGTTGACGTGAGTAACACACCTGCAGACTCTGCCGATGATATTGACATGACCTTCAAAGTGCTTAGTGAGGACGGCGCCACAGGCACAGTACAGATAGGAAACGGAGATCTCGGGGTATCTGCAATAGACCAAGCAACAGCATTGCCTCTTACAATACCTGCAACTATAACTCATAATGATATTACCTACACTGTCTCTGCCATAGGAGATTCAGCGTTTTATAGTTGCAAGAATCTAAAGGATATTATAATGCCCACAGGTATTACTTCTATTGGTGATTTTGCTTTTTTTAGTTGCACCGGCTTACAAACTATAAATTTACCAGACACAGTTACTTCTATTGGGAGTTCTGCATTTGGC
>CAYJFY010000050.1:0-1095 GCA_964369755.1 uncultured Lachnospiraceae bacterium | reverse complement strand
TATTACAATACCAGACAGCGTTACTGTAATAAATGATAACACCTTTAAAAACTGTGGAACGCTTGCTTCAGTTACAATAGGAAGCGGCGTTACAACAATAGGAACTTCTGCGTTTGAAGAGTGCAACATGCTTACATCTATTATCATACCCGCCAATGTTACTTCTATAGGAGATTCTGCATTTAAAAAATGCGTAGAGCTTAATTCTGTAACTGTTTTAGGTGGTCTTGCATCTATTGGTGAAAACGCATTTTATGATTGCAATAAATTAGCCACCTTTGATGTTGATTCAAATAACGCTACTTTTTCATCTTTAGATGGGGTTTTGTATAATAAAGCTCAAACAGAGCTTTTAATGTTCCCTAAAGCTAAAGGTGGAGATTTTACAATACCAAACGGTGTTACAACTATCGCTAACAATGTGTTTGCGGAAAACAGTAATATTACATCTGTAACCATGCCTGATAGTATTACTTCTATATCAGATTATGCGTTTAATGATTGCGTAAATCTCGCAACAGTAAATATATCAAATAGCACTACCTACATAGGAAATTCTGCATTTGGTGGTTGCAAAAGCCTTACATCTGTTACAATACCAAACAGTGTTGCTTATATGGGTGCAGGTGTGTTTTCGGATTGCGAAGCGCTATCAGCTGTTACATTACCAAACAATATTACTACAATTCCGCAACTTGCATTTTCAAATTGCCATAACCTTACTTCGATAACAATACCAAACGGTGTTACAATTATTGGGAGCAGTGCGTTTACAAATTGTAACAGCCTTGCTTCGATAAATATTCCAGACGGCGTTACAATTATAAAGAACTCTGCGTTTTCGTCGTGCACGAGCCTTGCATCTATTACAATACCAAACAGTGTTACCTTAATAGAGGAAAATGCGTTTGCTGGTTGTACAAGCCTTACATCTATTACAATACCAAATAGTGTTACTTCTATTAATCAGCTCGCATTTAGCGGTTGCACAGGTCTTACATCTGTTACAATACCAAATGGTATTACTAAAATTGAAGAAAATACATTTAGTGGTTGCACAAGTCTTGCATCTGTTACAATACCAAATAGCGTTAC
>CAYJFY010000049.1:0-17983 GCA_964369755.1 uncultured Lachnospiraceae bacterium | reverse complement strand
CCGTTCTTATGGAGTAACGAAGATGAGATCTGCCGTGATATTCACTATTGCTATATGAATGTGGTGTCGAAGATGTTTTCGGAGAATTTTATGACACAGATCGGAGATTGGTGTCGAAATCATTCGGTTCAATTTATCGGACATATGGTAGAAGACAATGGGGTTCATGCAAGACTAGGATATGGAGCAGGGCATTTCTTTCGAAATATGGAGGGGATGGATGCAGCTGGAATGGACTTGGTATATCAGGTGTGGCCAAATCAAAAAGAGGGAAGATATACTACACCATTTGGTTACCTAAATGCAGAGTTCTTTTATTGGGGGATTTCTAAAATGACTTCTTCCGCAGCTCACATAGATCCAAAGAAAGAAGGCGTAGCTCTATGTGAAATCTTTGGTGCATATGGTTGGCAGTTAGGTTTGAAATTCATGAAGTGGCTGACGGATCATGTATGTGTACGTGGAATCAATCTGTTGGTACCTCATGCCTTTACCCCAAGGGAAGACGATCCAGACTGCCCACCGCATTTTTATGCGAGAGGGAAAAATCCACAGTGGCAATACTTTGACCTCTGGTCGGGATATACGAATCGAGTGTGTGGTTTACTTTCGGAGGGGATACATCATGCAACGGCAGCGGTGTTATACCATGCGGAAGCGGAATGGGGCGGAGAGTATGAGCCTTTTGAGAAGGTGGTTAGAGTCCTTGCGGAGAGTCAAATTGATTCGGATATCATCCCAGCAGATTACTTGATTGACGAAGGTAGAAGAAGTGTATCAGGAGAGAAGTTGAGTATCAATCAGGAACAGTATGAGGTTCTAATTATTCCGTATATGCAATGTATCTCAGAAGAACTATTGGAAAATCTTGTGGCGCTATCAGATGCGGGATTGCCGATTCTCTTCATGAATGGATATCCAGAAACAGTCTATAAGGTAGACGGAGAGGATCTGTTAGAGAAACTGCAAGCGAGCAAGGCAGAAGTGAGCGAGTATTCATCAATTATTTCTTGGCTTAAGGATCGACAATATTATGATGTGCTATTGGATGATTACAATAGCGATATCCGTTGCTATCATTATGAGAAAGATGAGCAGAATTTGTATTTTATTACAAATGAAAGTACGGTGAATATTGCCAAGCATTACATCACTATGCCAGACGGAAAATCATGGATTGCTTACGATGCCATGGAAGATAAGAAGTATCGATTAGAAAAAAATGAGGAAGGTTGCTGTTATATTGAACTCGAACCATATCAGTCCACCTTTATAATAGAAGAAAAAGAATCGGAGCAGTCGATTCCAAAGAGGGAAACTTGGGATATGGATGGAGCGGTCATAGCATTAGAAGATGAATGGGAGATTACAGTTCCAGATGCGAACCTTTCATCTATTTTGGAGGAAATGTCTACGCTTAGAAATCTAGCAGCACCTGATGGTTTGCCAAATTATTCTGGAGAAATCACATATAAGATAGAATTTAAGGTAGGGGAAAATCAGTTGACGAAGAAGGCTTGCCTTCAGTTAGGAGAAGTCCATGAGATCTGTGATGTAACCTTGAATGACCAGAAGGTAGGAAGTAAAATTGTTCCACCTTATCGCTTTCATCTATCGAACTTGCTAGCAGAAGAGAATCGTTTGGAGATTAAGGTGGTTAATACGAATGTTCATGAAAAGGGCGATAATTACTTTGATCGATCCATGGTGCAAGAACCATCAGGATTACTAGGACCGGTTCGAATAGTATTCGAATAAGAAGGAGAGAGAATGAATAAAAATATTGTATTTGTATTTTGCGATCAACTAAGACATGATACCATCCATGCGCTAGGAAACCCAATTATTAAGACACCTGTTCTAGACGAACTTGTGAAAAACGGGACGAGTTTTACCAATGCATTTACTCCAAGTCCCGTGTGTGTGCCAGCGCGCTACTGCCTGCATACAGGGAAGATGCCACATGAGACGGGAATTTTTGAGAATTATCCTCTGCCAGATGAGGATGAGAATGAAAGTTTTATGTGTACCTTGTCAGAGAATGGCTATCAAACATTTGGTGCAGGGAAGATGCATTTCGCATTTCCGACAGGGTTTACAACCATGTGGGGATTTGATGAACGTCAAAATTGCGATGAAAGCGATGATATGACGAAGAATGATTATTATCAATATATGAAGAAGGAAGGCTTCGGCTATGTGCAGGATTACAAGGGGATAGCAAGTGAGATGTATTATATCCCGCAAGTATCGCAAGTGCCGCCAGAACATCACCATTCTCATTGGGTTGTGGATAAGAGCATCGAGTATGTGCAGAAGAGGGACAAGGATCGCCCGTTCTTCCTAATGACATCTTTCGAGAAGCCACATCCACCGTTTATTCCACCAGTACCATGGAATCGTCTATATCGCGGACCAGATATGCCACTTCCAAAACAAGGTGTTTGTAATGAAGATGTGATGAGTCTGTGGAATCATTTTCAGAATCGTTATAAGTATCGGGATCATGGAATCGATGTGAATCTAGTGCGTCAGATGAAGGCACATTACTATGCGGAGATTTCGTTTGTAGATTATAACTTGGGCAGATTAATTGAGTCCTTGAAGGATGAAGGCGTCCTAGAAGAGACCCTCATTATCTTCACAGCAGACCATGGTGAGATGCTAGGAGATTATAATTGTTTTGGAAAGAGATGTTTCTTAGATTCGGCTGCAAAAATACCGATGCTATTATGGGAACCAGGGAAGACATCAGGGGAGATTTGCACCAAACCAGTCTCCTTGTTAGATATCTATCCAACTCTTATGGATTATGCAGGAATTCCACTTCCAGATGGAAAGTCTGGGGTCAGCTTGCGACGCATTATGACGGGAGAAGAGGAGAGAGAATCCATCATAGGGCAATATGAATCAAAGGAATATGCAGCCTATATGATTACCGATGAAAGGTACAAGTATATTTACTCAGCACCAGATGAGAAGGAGTATTTGTTTGATGCCAAGGTGGACCCAGACGAACTACAAAATCGAGCCTACAATCCATTATACATGGGTAAGACAGAAGAGATGCGCAATAAGTTAATCACGTATTTTGAAGAAGCAGGATATGAGGATGCGGTAGAGAATGGAAGATGGAGAAAGTATGGGAAGCAATCCATGAATCGCAGTCCAGATGCATATCTGTTGTTTCAAGATTTGCCTGCTACCATTCCTCATATACCAGGTTATGAAACCTCGATTAACCAAAAGGACAGTTATGAATTCAAATGGTTGACCAATCATTTTTCGGGAAGATAGACTTATTACGAGGAGAGAAGGTATGAAGAAACCAAATATACTATATATATTTTCAGACCAACATAGAAAGTTCGATATGGGGTGCTATGGACATCAAGACGTGATGACCCCGAATTTAGATGCACTTGCAGAGGAAGGGGTGAGATTTAATCATTGTGTCTCCAATTCTCCAGTCTGTGTACCGGCAAGAGGCACCTTATTAACGGGGCTTTATCCAAACAAACATGGTGCACTTATGAATGATATGGCGATTGATCCAAGCTGTATGAGTATTGCGGATGTATTGAATCAAGCGGGATACCACACAGGATATTATGGAAAGTGGCATCTGAACGGAGTGCCAAGAGATCAGGCGATTCCAAAAGAAAAGAGATTAGGATTCACAGAGTGGAAGGTTCATAATTGCAACCACCAGTATCTCAGCCCTTATTACTACGATGAAGAGGATCAAAAACATATCGTAGAGGGATATGAGCCAGTTGTCTATGGAGAACTAGCGCGAGAATTTATTCGGCGAAATGGAGAAGGAGAACAGCCCTGGGCATTGTATGTATCCTTTGCCACGCCCCATGATCCCCATCAAGCGATTACAGAAGAGTATCTAGCACCATACATGGAATCGGATATACCACTACGGAAGAATGCAAAAGATAAGATTTTATTCAAGAAGCTAGTGGCATTGAATCTAAATGAGTATTTCGACACAGAGGAATACCGAGAAAATGCCAAGGGATATTATGGGCATATTTCGGCGATTGATGAGCAAGTGGGAAAGATGGTGGAGTTGCTGCGAGAGACAGGACAATTAGAGAACACAATTATTATGTATAGTTCAGACCATGGGGATATGTTAGGGAGTCAGGGGATGCTTGACAAGCAAGTGCCATTTGAAGAGTCCATTGCGATTCCGCTGATTGCATACTGGAAAGACCATATCTATCACGGGATTTGCGATGAATTAATCGGCTTAAATGATATTCCAGTGAGTATCGCAGGCTTGGTAGGCGAGGAGTTTACGGTACCGACCGATGGAATCGACCTACATCAGTTATTTCTAGATCCACAAGCAAAGAGCTATGAAAGTGCTTATCTGAGCGAATACTTTCCGGCACATAACTGGGGAGATAAAGGTGGAAAGGCATGGAGGGCAATTCGAACAAAGCAATATACCTATGCCGTAACAGCCAAGGAGCGCAATTGGTTGTTGTTTGACAATGAAAAAGATCCGTATCAACAAGACAACCTTGCTAAGAGAAGCGAATATGGAACAGTTCAAGAAGAACTCTGGAAGTTGTTGTCAGAGCACATAGAGAAGAATGACGAACTGTTAGATGGCTTAGAGTTTGTGAAAAAACATGGAGATATCGAGGAATTCAACCGAAGTCAGAATTATTTCAATCGAAAACCAACCATTGAATAGGTGGAAAGAGATCAGATGTTATTTGCCCGCAATTGTTAAATTGTGAGTGAATAACATCTTTTTTTCAATATTACTGAAAAACAATAATTTTATAACGGAAATGAAATAGAAATAGAATGCATATGAGGTTATGATAGGTACAAGTTAAAAATAAAAGAGAGAAGGAGAGAATTATGAGAAATTGGAAAAGAATCGCAGCACTATTGATGGCAGCGACACTCACACTTGGTGCAGTTGGATGTGGATCAGGCGGAGGAGATGCTGAAGGTGGAAGTGCGGAGAGCAAAGAAGCAGAAGGTGGAAGTGCAGAAACCGAAGGTGATGCAGCATCTGGAGATATGAAAACAGTTGGAGTACATATTCCAAGAGTTGCAAACTTTACAGATGAAGGAATTGCCAATGTTGAAGCTGAGATTAATGCAATTATGGCAGAGAGATATGATGTACAAGTAAAACTAAATTATATTGACTTAGGAAACTGGACACAACAGACGAACTTAGCATTGACTACCGATGAGGTTGATGTTATTGCAATCTTAAACTCTCCATTAGCAGCATTTGTGAACAATGGACAGTTAGAGCCGTTGGATGGATATATCGCAGAAGCATCGGCTGAATTCAATGAGATATTCTCTGCAGAGGATTTATTGGCAACCACATTCGATGGACAAGTATATAGTTTGCCTAGAAAATGGTGGGATGGACAAGAGTCAGCACTGTTTATGTCTGAGAAAGTTATTGAAGAGATGGATATTGACCCTCAATCAATTGATTCAATCGAGAAGGTAGACGAGTTATTGTACCAAGTAAAAGAAAAATACCCAGACATGTATGCATTAGTACCAGGGGTTGAGCCAAGCAAGTTGATGGATTTATGGTATTTTGGAGATGGAATGGCAGACGAGAGAGGTCGTTATGGGGTTGTTCCTATGTTTGATGAAGATTTCGATGTAAATAACATTCAGACAAAATCAGTATTTGAAACAGATACATTTATGGAAATCAGTTCCTATGCATATAAGTGGTACAACGATGGATTGGTTTTGCCAGACGTATTAAGTAACTCGATTTCAGGTGGTACTTACATTCAAAATGGTGAGGCATTTGCATTTATCGTAAGACAACAAGGAAATGGATACAAAGCCCCAGCGCCATTGACAGACAACATTGATGCGATTCCGTCGGCATCCCTTGGACCATCCATTGCTTATTCGAATATTAACAATGTAGTAAGCTACGGTATTAGTTCAAATAGTGCGAACAAAGACGCATCATGGACCGTATTACAGGCACTTTATACAGACCCAGATGTTTCTACATTATTAACAGATGGAATTAAGGATGTAAACTATACAGAAGAAGATGGTGTTGCTCAATTCATGGAAGGTGAAGATTCGACATCTACCACATATGGCGGATTACACCAGTTCTGGACCTATCCTAACCCGTTAAATTCACTACCTTCACCATTTATGGGTGCGGAATTTAAGGAACAAGCTACAGCATATGCGGACTTTGCAGAACCTTCGCCAATTATGGGATTCCAATGGGATTACTCAGAGGTAGAAGACGAGATGGCAGCAGTGTCGAAGGTATATGATGAATATTATGTTCCGTTGATTTCAGGGCTTTTGGATCCAGAGGAGACAATTCCAGTAGTATTAGAGGAATTAGAAGCGGCTGGTATGGGAGCAATTACAGAATCTCAAACAACACAATTAAAAGAATTTATGGAAACTAAATAGATCAAATCTACAAGTGTGGTTAGGTTGCTAATCACACTTGTATTAAAAAAGGGGAATAACATTGAAGACAAAAGTAAGAAAAAGAAAAATCAATAAGCAGTCACTTATGCTCATGTTGATGATGGTGCCAGGAATCGCCTATTTGCTAATCAATAACTATATTCCGATGGCTGGAATCTCCTTGGCGTTCAAGGACTATGACTATTCTCTAGGAATGTGGGATAGCCCTTGGACAGGGTTTGACAACTTCACGTATTTGTTCAAATCAGATGATGCAGTCAATATGATTGTCAATACACTCGGATATAACTTTGTGTTTATTATTCTAGGAACGGTCTCTTCCGTAGGGGTAGCGATTATCTTGAATGAAGTAAAGAGCAAGATGGGCAAGAAATTATACCAAACGGTTATTTTGATTCCTTATCTGATTTCCATGATTGTAGTAAGTTATATCGTATTTGCATTCTTAAGCACAGAGAATGGGGTGGTAAACTCCCTCTTTTTGGGAGGCGAAATGGTTAACTGGTATACAAAGAAAGAAGTGTGGCCGTTTATCTTAACCTTTGTTTATATCTGGAAGAACTTTGGTTATATGAGTATTGTTTACTATGCAACCATTATCGGGATTGACCAAGGACTCTATGAGGCAGCAACGGTTGATGGGGCGAAGCGGTGGCAAAGAATCTGGCATGTTACCTTACCAGGAATCAAGATTACAGTGATTACCATGACATTATTATCAATCGGTAGAATCTTTCGCTCAGACTTCGGACTATTCTTTCAAGTTCCGCAGAATTCAGGAATCCTAAGTGATGTAACCACTACCATTGATGTATATGTGTACAATGCGTTGACTCAGCTAAATGATATTGGTCGAGCATCATCGGCAGGATTTATACAAGCGGTTTGCGGCTTTATTCTAGTATTGATAGCGAATTTTGTAGTGAAGAAGATAGACGAAGATAGTGCTATTTTCTAAGTATGGCAATAAATTGAGCGAATTGAGAGGAAATATAAAATGGTAGAAAATAATAAAATTCAACAAGTGATTCTAAATGCAGTAATGATCATCTTATCGCTATCCTGTTTGTTGCCGTTCTTGCTTCTAGTAGTATCATCTTTTTCATCGGAAGCATCCTTGACAGCAAATGGATATAGCTTTTTTCCACAAGAGTGGAGCTTAGAAACCTATAGTTATATTTTTGGAAGTGCAGCCTCGATCTTCAAAGGATACGCTTTGACCATGTTGGTTACGGTGGCGGGAACTTCATTGAGTGTCTTAATCACCATACTCTTTGCATATCCGTTATCAAGACCAGAACTTCCATTCAAGAACTTCTTTTCGTTTTTTGTATTCTTTACAATGTTGTTTAGCGGAGGGATTGTTCCTACATATTTAATGTATGTGAATACATTCGACATCAAAAACACATTATGGGCATATATTGTGCCGATGCATTTATTAGGGGCATTCTATGTCATTATGATGAGATCGTTTTTCACAAGTAATATTCCGAATTCATTGATTGAAGCGGCTAGATTAGATGGTGCAGGTGAATTCTACATCCTAGGGAAGGTCATTGTTCCGCTTTCGAAACCGATGCTAGCTACATTGACATTGATGATCGGTCTTACTTATTGGAATGACTGGGTAAATGGTTTGTACTATGTGACCGATGCAAATCAGTATACCATACAGATGATTCTGAACACCATGTTGTTAAACATTCGATTCTTGGCGAATTCGGCTTCGGTTATGGGTGGAGAAGTTGCTCCGAACCTACCAGCTGTTGGAATTCGTATGGGAATTGCGGTAGTAGCAGTTATACCAGTTCTATGTATCTATCCATTCTTACAGAAGTATTTTGTAAAGGGAATTGTAGTAGGCGGTGTAAAAGGGTAGGTCATACTCAGGAGGGAAGTGGGAATGAATTTTGTATTTTATTTTCCAGATGAAATGAAAGCATCCAGTGTATCATGCTATGGGAACAAGCATGTAAAGATGCCGAATTATGACAGATTGGCACAAGAGGGAGTTCGCTTCGAGAACTGTATCGTACAGAACCCAGTATGTTCTCCCTCGCGTTGTTCCTTGATGACTGGACGCTATGTACATAATGATGGACATCGAACGCTATGGCATCTACTGAGAAAGCAGGAGCCTAGTATGTTTCGATACCTAAAAGAAGGTGGGTATGATATCGCTTGGTATGGGAAGAATGATTTATACTCGCAAGAATATCTCGAAGAAATCTGTAGTGATTTGGATCAGAAAAGAGCAGGATATACATCGAACACATCACGACCATACGGTCATGTGTGCAAGGGGAAGAATCCATATGATTTGGATGACCCAAGATACTATACATTTTTGTACGATCCGATTGAGACAAAGAGTGGGGAATTGATATGGGATGAAAATGTGGCAAGGGGAATTGATTTTCTAAAGTCACGAAAAGACAATGATACACCGTTTTTCTTGTATCTTCCGACGACGATGCCTCACCCACCCTATAATACATTGAGAGAATATCATGACATGTATTTGCCAGAGGATGTGAGGGACGATTTGATAAAATCAGAAGATACAACTCAGAAACCTAGCTTTATGGAATTGATTCGAAGATATAGGAAGTTGGATTCCCTAGACCGAGAGACCATTGAGAAGATCTATGCAGTGTATCTTGGGATGAATTCCTATGTGGATACCATGCTAGGCGGTCTGATGGAAACTTTGGAAGAGACAGGATTGATCGAGAACACAACCGTCATCGTATGCTCAGATCACGGGGATTGGGCAGGGAATTATGGTTTGGTGGAGAAATGGCCAAATGCTATGGATGATGACTTGGTCAGAGTTCCCTTGATCATTCGTTCGCCAAACAATGCAAAGGGACATGTGGTACGTGCACAGGTGGAGATGTTTGACATTATGCCAACGGTAATGGAGCTGGCAGGCAAGAAGGTGTGGCACACGCATTTTGCACAGTCTTTGGTTACACAGTTAAGAGGAGAAGAGGGGGACTTAGAAAGGGCTGCTTTTTGTGAAGGTGGATACGACACCCACGAGCCTCATTGTTCGGAGGCTTATGAGGGAGAGCTGCACAGCGATAGAAATATTGTGATGAGGGTTCCAGAGAATATCTATTATCCGAAGATCTTACAACAAAAGGAACATCCAGAGAGCGTGTGTCGAACAACGATGATTCGGACATTGCAGTATAAGTTAGTTATGAGAACTTCTGGAGAGAATGAGTTGTATGATTTGGAGAGGGATGCGGGAGAGCAACATAACTTGTATCATAATGAGAATTGTATAGAGGTTAGAAATAACCTAGAGAGGCGCCTCTTGGATTGGTATCTAAAGACTTCGGATACCGTTCCGATTACGGATGATGCGAGAGGGTTTGAATACTAAAGATTAGGATGTGGAGGGATAATCAGATATGAAGATACGCTCAATGAAGGTGAATCATATTACAAATCCAATCGGGTATGCTATGGATAAGATTCATCTGTCTTGGAAAGTGGATGGGGTAGGGCTGATGCAACGAAGTGCGAGAGTACAGGTTGCATCGGATGCGGACTTTCAGCATGTTTTATATGATTCTGGTAGTTCGGCAGAGATCGATGGAATCGGGATTGCAGTGGATATGGAACTGCAACCGAGAACGAGATATTACTGGAAGGTAATCGTAGAGTCAGACAATAACAAAAACGTTGAGGAAACTGCATTTTTCGAAACAGGTAAAATGGAGGAAGCATGGGAAGCTAGGTGGATCAAGGCACCGTTTCATGCTTCCCCTTATTTGCGTAGAGAGTTCATGGTAGAGGAATGCAAGGAGGCGACCCTTTATCTTGCTTGCAGGGGTTTGGTAGAGATTTATATTAATGGAGAAAGGGTTGGAGAAGACTACTTGGACCCAGGTTATAGTTCTTACGACCTATGGGAACAAGTACATACCTACAAGGTAACACCATATCTAAAACCAGGGAAGAACGTGATTGGTTTCATGTTAGGGGATGGTTGGTATCGAGGACGGTTGGGATACGATGGCGATTATTGCAATAACTATGGGTGTGAGCTCATGGTTATCGGAGAATTACATTTCGTGGACAATCATGATAAAAGAAATATTATTGTTACTGATGAAATGTTTCAGTGTCAAAATAGTCCTATTGTTGAAAATAATATCTACGATGGAGAAGTATATGATGCTCGAAAAGAAATCGTGGATTGGAGTACGGAATATCTCGTTGAGAAAAATTGGATCTCTGTAAAAAGCGGAGGAAATGATACAAGGAAGTTGAGAGATAGACTTAGAATACCGATAAGGAAGAGAGAGGAATTTGAACCAGTGATCCTGAAGTCCCCTACGGGGGAGACGATTTTAGATTTTGGACAGAATCTGGCAGGCTGGGTAGAGGGTCCGGTGGAGTTAGCGACCGATCAAGAATTTGAATTGCACTATGGAGAAATTCTTCAAAACGGATGCTTCTATCGAGAGAACCTAAGGAGTGCTAAGGCGAGATATATTTATATTTCTAGTGGTGGAAAATCCTATGTGAGACCTCATTTTACATATTTTGGATTTCGATATGTGAAAGTAGTAGGGTTGATGGATGAGAAATTGTTGCAGCAATTCCGTGCCTATGCGATCTATTCTGATATGGATGAAACGATGGAGGTGGAAACATCAAGCCCATTAGTCAATCGATTGATACAAAATGTGATGTGGGGACAAAAAGGGAATTTCTTCGATGTACCCACCGATTGTCCTCAGCGAAACGAGCGTTTAGGTTGGACAGGAGATACTCAGATTTTTGCAGCGACAGCATCCTATCAGATGGATACAGCCGCATTTTATAAGAAGCATTTATTGGACACACGACTGGAACAATTGGAATTAGATGGAGGGGTTCCATTTATTATCCCAAATCTCAAGACGGTGAAGGCGGATTCCATACTAAGAAAGCACAGTGCATGTGCATGGGGAGATATCGCAACGGTTCTTCCATGGACGATGTACTTATTCTATGGAGATAAGGTCCTATTAGAAGAACACTATCCAATGATGAAAGATTGGGTGAATCATATTAGAAAAGTAGAAGAAAGTTCAGGGATTAGAAGGCTATGGGACAATGGTTTTCACTTTGGGGACTGGTTGGCTTTAGACAATTATGAAAATCCGGATAGTCCATTTGGAGCAACGGACAACACATATGTTGCATCTGCTTGGTATGCATATTCAGCAAGCTTGACTGCAAAAGCAGCGAAAGTACTAGGGAAAGAGGAGGATGCGGGAAAGTTTGCCAAGTTGTATAAGGAAATTAAAGGGGCGATATTCGAACATTATTTTAGCGAGGATGGAAGCTGTGTGATAGAGACACAGACGGCGAAGGTTCTCGCCCTGCAATTCGAACTAATTCCAGAACAGTATCGTGTAGTGGTTGCGAAAGATTTGGTTACACAGTTAAGAAAAAATGACATGAAATTAGAGACAGGATTTTGCGGAACTCCTTTTTTACTTCCCGTACTCACACAGATGGGGTATAATAGAGAGGCATATGAAATTTTCCTGAATGAAGAGATTCCAGGGTGGTTATATGAGGTGAACATGGGAGCTACAACGATATGGGAACGTTGGGATTCTGTTTTACCTGACTATTCGATGAATCCGAAAGGAATGAACAGTCTCAATCACTATGCGTACGGTGCCGTTATGGAGTGGTTCTATACGGTGGTATGTGCGATTCGAATCGATGAATCTAAGCCGGCATTTTCTGAGGTGGTGATTCAACCACAGATTGATGGGCGATTCGAATGGGTGAATTGCTCGTTTGATTCCGCAGGTGGAAGATATCAGGTGAGGTGGAAGATAGAAGAGGGAAAGGCTTTCTATCAGATTGAAATACCATTTAATCGGCGCGCTAGAGTCATTCTAGGTGATGAAGATATGGCTCTAGAATCGGGAAGTTATCGGTTTGAGCAAGAGTATTCTTGATGGAAGGGAGAGGGGATAAATGTTTAGGAAGCAGAAGAATATCAGTCTAGAGAAGCAATTGAGTCGGTCGTTTGCAGGGGTATATCTATCCATTTTTTTGGTTGCTGCTATATTTTTATCCATATCCATTTTTAATTATAGAGAGAACAAGGAAGAATTTTACGCAAATACAGTAGATGAATATGCGAATCGATTGGAAACAGAAATCCAGCAGATCCACAATATCGTTTCGCAGATTTATCTAGAAAATACCTCTTTTGCAAAGCTGATTTATGAGGAGGGGGAGTTAGAGTCTTATCGATTGAGTTATCAATTGTCCCATGATATTCAGTTGCTGCTTTCAACCAATCAGGGAATAGAGGGGATTTTTATCTATTACAATCATGGGGATGATGTTATGTATCAGATGGCCAATCCGATTACCATTGAAGAGAAGAATGAATTATTTGCACATAATTCTAGTTTTTTGAATACAAATGTAAATGGTGTGGGCTATGCGTTGCAAGAGATTGGTGGGGAAACATATTACAATCGTTATTATGTGCAAGACGGAGTTGCTGTTATGGGATTGATTAATATCGATGAAGCGATTGCTGATTCCGCGGAGTCGGATGAGTGGGTGCAGAATGCGAAAGGGGTGTTGATCGGACAAGATATTGCGGTTAGTAGCGGAGATGAAAGCATGTTAGCCAAACTCAATCTAGGATTGCTTCAAGAAGGACGAAGTGAAATCGGTACCAATACAGTATACCTGAAGAATGTTGGAAACACAGATTTGAAAATCTTCTGCATGGTCTCATTTTCAGTGTGGAATTATCTCACAAGGCAGCAGTTGATTATCTTGATTTTGATGATATTAAGTATATACCCAGCGCGTAAGCTATATGATTTGTTGAAGCGACAGATATTATTCCCCTTGGCGCAGTTGATCCAGATTATGCGGAAGATTCAAGAAGGGCGATGGGACACGGAATTTGAGATTGATACGAATTTCGAGGAAATCAATAGTGTGAAGAAGGCGCTAGAAGTTATGATTAAGGAAATAGAAGGTCTAAAAATAGAGGCATACGAAGAAAAAAGTATGAAACAGTATGCTGAATTGCAGCATCTCCAATTACAGCTGAGTCCGCATTTTTATATCAATTGCCTCAAGTTGATTCAAGCGAAAATCCAGTTGGGGCAGGTAGAGAATGTAGATGATTTTCTCGTCCAGCTATCCGCACACTTTCGGTATCTGATGCAGCAGGCGATGAAGTTAACTTCGGTGAATGAAGAAATGCGGTTTGTGAATAACTATGTGGATTTAGCAAAAGAAATGTCTGTCGAGAAACTAAAGACATGTATTTATGTAGATCATGAAGCGAGAGAGCAGAGAATTCCCATGCTGGCAATCCAGACATTTGTTGAAAACTCTAT
This sequence comes from uncultured Lachnospiraceae bacterium, assembly GCA_964369755.1. Classification (GTDB taxonomy): domain Bacteria; phylum Bacillota; class Clostridia; order Lachnospirales; family Lachnospiraceae; genus CAUPWF01. Next base: position 4,100 of record CAYJFY010000049.1, on the reverse strand, counting down.
CAAATACGCAAGGGTAACAGCGGATCAAGCATTGATGATCAGTATATATGTAAAGTACATGCAAGTGGGAGAAGGCGACTTCATTAACATTACAATCAAAGACGATGGGATGGGATTTCCAGAAAATATGCTATCCCAATTAAATGATGTGAAAGAAGATAGTGAAGAAATTGGAGTGGGGATTTCTAATTTGAAGAAACGAATTCGTTTGATTTACAAATCAGATTATAGTTGGTACTTTTATAATCAGAGTGGAGCAGTATCTGAATTATTATTGCCTTGCGATAAGAACTAGAATGAGAGAACTTAGGGAGAGCTAGAGATGAAGATTTTATTGGTGGATGATCAACGAGTGATATTAGAGGGCTTAGTAGGACGTGTGAACTGGGCAGGGCTTGGGATTGAACAGGTGCTTACCGCAGAAAGTGTGGCTACGGCCAAGAAAATTGTTTGCGAGAATGCAATAGATATCTTGGTTACCGATATTGAGATGCCTGTGGAGAATGGGATGGCATTGGCAGCATGGATGGTAGGGCACTATCCGCATATTCCATGTATTTTTTTGACTGCATTTGCGGATTTTTCTTACGCGCAAAAAGCGATCAAATACGGTGGTTTTGATTATGTTTTACAACCTGCAAAAACAGAAGAAATTGAGCGAGTAATCAGAAACTGTATAGAGTATGTCCATCAAAATCGAGATATGCAATCACTGGTAGAAAAGGGCAGCGGATACGACGATATGCACGAAAAAGTATTGAAAAATCTAGTTCAGGTGATGTTTGAGCAATCACAGAATCCTCAGGTAGAAGAGGAAGAGTGGAAGCAAGAAATCCAAAAGAAAGAAAGGTTTCAGTGGTTCCTACCACTGATTGTGGATAGTGAGATTGAGCGGGTAGAAGAGATTGAGATGTTGATCAATTCACACCTGGGAGATCGTGGACAGTGTGTTGGAACAAGCTTGAAAGAGCGCAGCATCTACCGTTCCTGTGCGTTTATAATCTGTGGATATAAGGATGAAGAGTTTGAAGATGAATTTGTAGAATTTTTCGAACAACTATATATGGACCTTTCTAAAAAAGTCACAGGTAAGGTTGCAGTTTACGCAGGCAAGGTAGTAGAAGACGAACTGCTGAAGGTAATACAGGGGATAAAGGAAACACAGGCGGATAATGTATTATTGAAGGAGGGAGTTTTTTTTCAGCGTGAGCGCCGATACACCCTGAAATTACGCGAGCCAAAAATCGAAGATTGGAAGCAATGGATGTTGGGAGGCGATGGTCGCCTCATTCAAAATCAAATTCGAAATCTCCTCGATTATGCAGAGAATGAAGGGCAATTGACGAGAGAATATATGAAAAGCCTATTTGAATTATTCACGGATGTGTGGATTGTTTGCTGCTATTTGAAGAAGGTAAATGGAAAAGATTTCTTTGAAGATAGTGGAAGTTATGAAGAGTTTCGACACGCCTACCAGACAATGGAAACATTTAACCACGCGGTAGAGTTTATCATAGATAAATTTAATGAAGTGGTAGTGAGTGAATCTAAGAACCAAGAAAATCTAACCATTCCAGAGCGGATTCAAATTGTAAAGCAATACATTGAAGAAAATATTGACAAGAATATTACACGAGCAGATGCAGCGGCGATGTCATACCTCAGTGAGGATTACTTTACGAAACTCTTCAAGGCAGAGACAGGATACGGATTTAAAGAGTATATTTTGTCGCAAAAGATCGAGTACTGCAAGCGCTTGCTACGAGAGACGAACTACCCGGTTGGAATTATTGCAGGGAAGGTAGGGTATGATAATTTCTCTAATTTCACACAAATTTTTAAAAAGATTACAGGCACAACACCACAGGAGTTTAGAAAAGAGCAGTAGCACTTACTCTTCTCTAAATTGGTTTCTATAGGCTAGTGGTTTAAGGTTATATATGTCCTTAAAGGTTTTGTATAAATAACTGATATTCTCCATGCCTACCCGAAAAGCGATATCATTGATCGGAAAAAGCGTAGTTTTTAACATCTGAGCAGCCATATTTAGTCGATAATTCCTCAAATAAGTATTGATGTTTTGTCCAACTTCTTTTTTGAACAGACGCGTAAAATAGTCAAAATTTAGATGGACGGCATCTCCAATTTCACGAACGGATGTTATGCCATCAAAGTGCTCTGCAATATAAAGAAGTGCAGATTTTATGTGGATGCTATACTCCTTATTTGGTGAGAGTAATAATATATCATGGTTGATGGATAGATTGGTAAAACCGATTAAATCATCAAACCGCTGAAATGTATGAATCTGCGCCTTGATATCTTCTAGTACTTGCATGAGCTGGGTATCGTCCGAAAAATAATGTAGATACAAGGCATTTAGGGTATTGTAATAGGTTTCTTTTACCAAAGTGACATCGTTTGGTTTCGTTTCTAAAATAAATGTATTTAAGGCATTTATAGAAGCGATAATGGCTGGATTATTGTAATTGCGAATATGTTTAATAATATTGCTTGAGTGAGCTTGCAAATTGTTTTTCACCATATGTTTCTCTTCGCTGGAGAAGCGTATGGAATAGATGCAGTAGTTGCTATTACCATAAAATAGTTGATTGACAGCAATGTTTGCAGTTAAAATAGCCGAGCTTATATCCTCTAAGGTTCTAAACAGTTTGCTAGAGCCAATCATAATGGCATGCTGATCACAAAGATGAGTTAATAGGGTTTTATGAAGGTGGAGGGCAGCAGACATATCCTCGGAATATGGATATAAAACTTCATAATAGGTGGTTTTCTCATGTGTTGTAATATAGTTTAGCACTGTTTTTTCAAAATGGTTATCAGGAAGTTTTAGGCTGATGTCTATATCAAATGTAGCAATTATGGCGTAGACTCTATTCTCACATTCACTAAATGGATTATCCGCAGAAACTGGACAGCCGTTTAACAAATCTCGTACAAAGTGCTCTTTCGAAAGAAGTGGTCTAGTTTCTTCGGAAAGTGCAGGGGTTAGCGCTTCTATTTTCTCGTATATCTTCAATAAAAATTCCTTGGTACATTCAGTTTTCAAAAGGTATTCTAGGGCACCAAGCCTCATGACTTCTCTCGCATAATCGAATCGCGTATGGCTACTGAGAATAATAATAGGGGTGGTGGCATCTGTGAGTCGGATACGTTTCATCAGCTCCAGACCATCCATCCGTGGCATTTGAATATCGATGAATATGGCATCGAAACTTGTGCCTTCTAGTTTTTCCAATGCATCAATACCATCGGTGGCAAGGATGACCTCCTCTATATTAGGGGATAGTGACATTAGGCTCATTTGAAGCCATTCACGGATTATTGTTTCATCATCAACGATTAAAAATCTCATATTAAGTGTCTAAGCTCCTTCCGATAAATTATTAGGGTGAGAGATATGGTAGCGTGGAACCGTGATGGAAACCGTGGTTCCTTTCTCTAGTTCGCTTGTTATTTTAAAGCTTGCATTATCATTGTAGTGTAAGCTCAATCTGCTAAATACATTTTTCACTCCGATGTGTTGTGTGTTGGTAGATGGTGAATTGAGGAGTGCGTTTAAGGTATCTTCACTCATTCCACACCCATTATCACTTACCCTGAGAAATATAAAGTGCGGATTAGCGGACACGTCTATGGTAACAAGACCACTTTGGGTCTTGTTGGCTATTCCATGGAAAATGGAATTTTCTAGAATCGGTTGCAAGATAAATCGTAAGATTAGCTCGTCCTTACAATCCTCGGAGATGTTATAGGTTATCTCAAAGGAAGAACCATATCGTTGTTGGAGTAAGTAGCCATATTGCTTCAGGGTTCGTATTTCTTGCTCCACTGTTACGAGTAGGTCGTTCGATTCGAGGGTGTCACGTAGCATCAGGTTAAACGCATCTAACATTTTACAGGCCTCCTCGCTTCGGTTCATGTCAATCATACATTTAATAGTAAAAAGTGTGTTGTGCATGAAATGCGGATTGATCTGCATTTGACGAAACTTAAGTTCGGTAATGCGCTTTTGTCGTTCTTCCTTTTTTACAGCATTTAGTAAATCTACTATTCGGATAATAAAATTCACGCAGGCA
>CAYJFY010000048.1:0-18737 GCA_964369755.1 uncultured Lachnospiraceae bacterium | reverse complement strand
AAGAAATTTCAGGGTTCGTTGTCTATTGTTCAATTATCAATGTTCGTTTTGTGCTCCCTCGTCGGTAGCAGCTTGACTATATTAACATGTCTGTTTTTCTTTGTCAAGTCTTTTTTAAATTTTTTTCAAAATTTATTTTTTCTATTTCGCTTGTTCCTGTTGGGAACTTTTATAGATTATCACACTCCTCGACCTTTGTCAACACTTTTTTATATTTTTTTTACATCTTTTTTACAGAGTTAAAATCATATAAATTGTAGTTGCTCCAAGACCTGCAAGAACTGGCACTAGATTTCGTCTAGCCAATTCATTTGGCGACACTTTACATATTGCCGCTACAGGCACTACAGCCCAAGGTATAACAGTTCCTCCCCCTATCCAAATCGTAACAATCTGTCCAAACGCTGCTAACCGCGCAACATCAATTTCAATATTAGTGGCAAAACTATAAGCTAGTGTTCCTACAATTGGCAAGCCAGAAAATCCGCTTCCATCTAATCCAGCTGTAATTGCCACTGTAGCTTGTGTCAGAATTGCAGTAACAGAATTTAATCCTACTTTCGAGTACAGCGCATAGCTAATATCATTCAATATGCTCACTTCCCTGCCTCCAAATATCTTTGCAGCCATTTCTTCATTTCCAATAAAAAAGAAACCACCAATTACAATAACAGGCGCAAACACCTTGATTCCAAACGAAAACCCTTCTTTCAAGTTATCCACACATACATCAAGGGCTTCCTTTGGCTTATAGCTCGCAAATACACACACAATACTTATGATGATAACGCTTCCCCCAATTAGTGCAGTCGCATCACCTCCTGTTAATTTTAGCCTCACTAGTAAGAATAAATCTACTGCAAATACTACACTCGTGAAACCTGCTAGTAATTTTGCTTTCACAGAAATCCGTTGTTCTCTATTGAACAATGCTCCCTCTTTCACTTTGCTGTTATCTCCCTTAATATCTCTTCGCATCATAACAAATGCAACGATTAATGTCACCGCACTCATAACAATCCAAATCGGAACTGATGCCTTAATCACTTCTATTGTTTCTACATTAGCACTTTTAGCCGTAATTGTCGGTGCACCTTGTATAAAAAAATCAGCAGATAATCCCATCCCATGACCAAATATATTCATAGCCACTGCAATCCAAATCGGATTTAGACCTAATTTAGACGCCAACGGAAGCATCACTGCACCTACTAGCGCCACTGCAGGGCTCGGCCATATAACCAAAGAACATGCAAGCATAATAAATCCAATCACCAGAAAGGTAATCTCTTTATTCACCATGAACCTTTTCATCGGAGATGCAATCGCAAGGTCAGCTCCAACATGTGTTAAACTTCGACTCATACTCACCACCAAGGATATAATTAAGATAATCGGCCAAAATTCACTTCCAGCCAAAATCAATGCATTATACAGCGCGTATACTCCCCCTAGTATCCCTTCGTTAACCATGCATCCGATTGTAAAAATTCCTACAAAACATGGCATTACAATTTCTTTCTTCAAAATCAATGCCACAAACACTAATACAATAAACAATAGATATACATAATGAACAATCCCCATACTTACCTCCCTCTATAAGGCTTTAAAAGCTCTAGAATATAATTATCAAGCGAAACAAAGTCCATATTTGCCGAATATATTTTTTCAAGTTTTTCATGTTCGCTTTTCGCTTTGATTAGCCATTGTTTCGCTTTTACCAAAATAGTTTTTATTAGAACCAAGTTCCCCTCCACTTCTTCTTTGCTTTCCACAACACCCAAACTCTCCCAATTGCTTGAATCTATTATTTTGCAATTTTCACATTGATAGCTCGAGAATGCCACCCCTCTTTCTTCTATAATTACCATTTTAATTTTATCTGGATTAAACACAGATAGATATATTTCCGCACTATAGCCTAATGAATTTGCCAATGTCACAATCGCACTCATAAAAGTATCACTTGCGTATTCATTACTATTCTGTATTGCATATACATCCAGCCCATTTAGCAGATCCGCCCCCACCTCTGAAATTCCATCTGCATTAAATGCTTCAGCAAATAATCTCCTATTTTTCACATTCGTCTGTCCTTTTTCCTTCTCTTCCAAAATACTTATACCAATCTGTTTAGCCATCTTTTCTATTGCAAGCACATCAATATGCGATGAAGATAGTTTTTCATTTATGACCATAAGCTCATTCGCACACTTCAAATACTCATAGCAAGATACATAGCACATTTTTTTCTTTTGTAAGAGCCGTCTTATCACTTCCTTTTTCTCTCTCAAATTTTTCTCATCTAGAAATTGAGCAAAATCAATAATTTCCTCCAATGCAACTGGCATAGTTGCCTCCATTGCATGCGGTGCTGTCGCATCTAAGAATGTAATTTTCAACTTAGGAATGTTAATCCCATCCAAACTTCGGGGATCACTCGAACACAGTATCTCTTCTATTCCCCATCCTTGCTCCATGAAAAACTTACCAATCCTTCTCAGCGCAGTACTCTTCCCAACTCCTGACCCTCCTTTGATTAAGTAAATCTTCTCCCATTCCTCTCGTTGAAAGATACTTTCAAAATAATTCACAAACCCTGTACACGAATTCGCCGCAGCGAAAAAACGCTTCATAGCAATCCTCCCTAAAGCTTTCTATTATGATATGCTTAAAACGAAAATTGGGAATCACAGAAATAGTAAAAAGGTAGTTAAAATGAAGCTGCACTTCATTTTAACTACCTTTTTCCCCAATCTTATTACCATCAGTTTTAATTAATCCAATCACTTTCCTACTTCTCTCAAATCACTCTCTCCTGCCACGCAATTCTTTAAAGAATGACTTTAACAACCCACTACACTCATCCCCACATACTCCAAACTCTTTCTCCACCTGATGATTGAACGCTGGTACATCTAGTAGATCTAATATCGACCCCGCACATCCTGCCTTTGGATTTTTACACCCCATTACCACTCGTCTGATTCTCGATTGAACAATTGCCCCCGCACACATCTGGCACGGCTCCAGGGTTACATACATCGTGCAATCATCCAATCGCCAATCCCCTATTTTTTTATTCGCCTTTTTGATTGCCATTAATTCTGCATGTGCCAGTGCATTCTTGTCAATTGTTCTTCGGTTGTATCCTCGTCCAATAATTTTCCCCTCATATACAATCACACACCCAATCGGAGCCTCCTCCAGCGCATATGCCTTCTTTGCCTGTTTCAAAGCTTCCTTCATAAATCTTTCATCATTTGTCATCTCAATCACCCTTAACTTTCAGTCCCTTTTCTCTGACTCACTGGTCTGCACCAATAACCAAAATTTTCACCTCGACTGAATTCTTCCTCACTTAAATCTATTGCCTCTAGCGGCGCTTTGTGAAACTGTGGAAATCCAAACGCTTTTGCCGCCTCAGCTTCTTTGGAGTGGTATTCACCAGGGACTCCCAAAAACAAATTCCCCTTCTCACGTATAAATATTAGATGTTTATAATTATAATATCCATGTAATAAGAAACTATTGTTCGCCAACCGCCACTCTCTCTGCGGCAATGCCGAGAGCATCTGTCTCTCTATTTTTTCATATTCAATGGCATCCGCTTCTTCCACTTGTTCACCTGATTCAACCACTTCTTCGATTTCTTCTTTTAACACCTCGATTACTTCTTGCTCTTCCTCTTCTTCCTCAACATCTACTAGATCTTCTTCTCCAAATGTAATCTCCGTTGCAATTTCTTCACTTCCCACATCGTAAATCTCTTGCGTAGATTTCTCCCAGACATTACCTAGATTGAGTTTCCTTTTTGACCACATTGCAATATATACGTTGTCCTGTTTTGAACAAAGATAAATTCCATCATATTCTTTAAATTTATCTTCCGAAATGTCTTCTATCTCCATTTGATAGTTGACCACTCTATTCTGCCCTTCTACTAAGCCTACTTTTTCAATTTCGCTTCCTTCTTCTTTTGCTGATAGGAGATACATCTTTAATTCATTGCCCGCATCGCAATTCATTCCTTTTCCATGCATCTCTACTATCACCTTGTCTTCTCGTCTCATACATTTTACAAATCCAACATTACGCTTTTGTTTGTTGTTTTCATATTCATAGATATAGCACACTAATTGTTTCATAGACAAACACACCTCATTTTTAACTTTTATTAAAGTTTATTCATGGGTGTGTTTATTTATTCCTAGAATTTTATACCTGAGACACTCCTTGTATCTCTTGATACAAGCGAAGAATGTAACTATCTGTCATTCCACATATATAATCTGTAATCAGCAACAATCGCAGATATAGTTTTTCAGCCTCACTTTTGCCTGCCGCGTGGTGTTGGTATGCCTTTATATAATTTTTCGAAACAAATGAGAGCAGGCGCACATCGACTGCATCTAATTTTTCTTCCGTATCATATTTAATCGCCAGCGACACAAACAAATTCATCAAGTGATTGATAATCACAGATTCTTTCACCTCAAATTTGTATATATTGCTAGATGTGAACACCTTATCATACGCCAAATCACCCAACATACTCATGCAAGTTTCTCCAAATGTATTATGAAACAAGTCATAAGGATAGTTACCCGCCATAATCGCACTGTAATTCGAAGTAAACCCATAGGTTGCACATTGAATCATAAATCCTTGAAGGCGAATAATCCAGTTCTTGACCGCGTACTCCTCTACATTTGCCAATCCAAGCATAAGCCCCCGTTCGTACTGCTTATCTAGCAAGGCAATCAAGTCAAGCTTTGATTTGTCATCCTTAATCTGCTTGATCGCCTCTCGCAACGCATGATAGGACACAAACCCCTTCACAAATGCATCTTCGATATCCGCCGTCTTGTAAGCAATATCATCTGCTGCTTCTAATATAAATGTAAGAGGATGTCTTCTTCCCTTCGTTCCAGTGGCTTCTTGAATCTGCTGAAACAAGTCACGTTCTGCATAATAGTACCCCATCTTCTTATCCTTGATATTTCCACTCGATTTATTAATCTCTGTTGAGGATACTGGATATTTGATAATCGTATTTAATAGCCCATAGGTCAAATTCATCCCATTTTCATCCACGAGATAATGCAACTTGGAAACCAAGCGAAGCGCCTGTGCATTCCCTTCAAAATTATAGAAGTCTTCCCGCATCTGAGTCTCAAGCATATCGTGGATACTCTGTCCCTTATATTTCAACTTCGACAAATTCTCGCGAAACCAATTTCGAATCGCAGTCTCTCCGAAATGTCCAAATGGAGGATTCCCAATATCATGAATCAGGCCTGCACACTCCAATATATTACAGATATCCTCTTTCATAGAGCTTTCAAACCCAGAATTCTTTTTATGTTCTAGAATATTTGCTCCTATATTTTGCCCCAAAGATTTCGCAACCGAAGACACCTCAAGAGAATGAGTCAGTCTAGTGCGAATGAAATCACTCTGATCTAATGGGAATACCTGCGTCTTATCTTGTAACCGACGAAATGATGCACTTCCTATAATACGATGATAGTCCTTCTCGAATTCACTCCTCAAATCCGTAGATTTATATTGGTATGTATTCTTGCTTTCTCTCTGCCTCTGACAACAGAGTAGTTGCTTCCACTCCATAACAATCCTCCTCGCTAATCTAAGAAGTTCGGTTCAACATAGTTCTTTCCTAATATACGCCTTTGATTCTCTTGGAATCCTAGGTATGCCCACTCCGTCATCTCTACCCAAGCGTGGGATGTTCGATCATACACCTGAACATATCCGATCAGCTTCGGATGAACTCTTACACTATTGTGCAAATATTCTCTCTGTGTATATGGGTTGATGTCCCCTTGCTCCGCATTCTCTTCAAAATGAGGTGCAATTTCCACCACCTCTTCGATTGCGACATTTCGAATCTTCTCCATCTCTATCACATTCGATTTTTCCTCAGTTGCTTCTGCAACGTCTTCTGATTCTTCTGCTACTTCTTCAGCTAGTTCCTCTTCCGACTCTTCTGCCACTTCTGCCACTTCTTCAGCTAGTTCCTCTTCTGACTCTTCCGAAATCTCTTCCTCGGTTTCTTCCGGCTCTTCCGATTCCACTTCAACTGTTTCCTCTTCTGAGACTTCCGATACCTCTTCTACCATTTCCTCTTCTGGAACTGCCAGCACCTCTTCTATCGTTTCCTCTTCCAACACTTCTGGAATTGGCTCCAAAATACTTAATTGAAATTGGCATCCCAATATTCTTGCTATAATTCTCATATCCTGCTCTTGAAAATTATCTCTCTTTAAGCGTTGAGTCATGTTTTGCCTCGACATCTTGATTCCGGTTTCAGCCTCCATCTCTTCAGCCAATCGCTTAATCGTCATCTTCTTACGGCTTAATATCAACTTCACTTGTTCTGCAAATGTTAATGTCAATCTGAGTCCCTCCTATTTTGTATAAAATCACTTCTGGAAAATATTGCTTGTAAACATTTTTAATTACTGGTAAATTTCTTATTTTCCATTTTATCAAAGCACCTTTTTTGCGTCAAGATTTATTCTAGAATTCACCTAGGGATTTTTTTCAATTTTATTTGATTTCGTGTATAATTTCTTCTGCAATCGCCCTTGGTGTTTTGTCATCTGTCACAATCTGGATATCTGCTGCCTCTTGATACTTCTTATATCTCGCCTCTAGCATCTTCGCAATGTACTCAACATTCATATTATTATTGAGAAGTGGTCTATTTTTATTCCTACTCACACGATTAAAAATTGTAACTGGCGTCGCTGTAAGCCAGACCACAACTCCATTTTTCTTCATAAACTCAACATTTTCTAATTTCAACACAATACCGCCACCACAAGAAACAACATGATTTGCTCCACTACCACATTGCTCCAATATCTTGCTCTCCACTTCACGAAAATACTCTTCCCCATCTGTTTCAAATATCTCGGTAATCTTTCTTCCCTCAGCAGACTCAATCATCTGATCCATCTCACAGATGTTTAACCCCTCTATTTTATTGATTTGTTTTGCAATTGCACTCTTTCCCGTTCCCATAAATCCAATTAAAAATATATTATTTTTCATAACGCCCCCTATGATATCTCTAATGTAATCTCACATCTTCCGTTATCATAACATATTTTGCCTCTTCTAAACAGTAAAAAGAGACTTTACATTTTCACGCAAGCCTCTTTTCGATAGAGATACAACTAAACTTTAAAATATATGAAACAAACACCACCTAGGAAATGATTTTGAATCTGACAGGACGCAACCTCAACTGGGAGGGAGCAAATACCCACTCCATAATAAAAGACACAAAATACTTTGTTCACATTGGTTATAAATATAACTTTTTAACTTTAATAAAAATACGATATATTATGGCAAAGAATACAAAAATGTACGGAATAAACAGTGGTTGTAACATATTTCCAATAACCTGAATTTTAAATATGAAACAAAAAATACCAAATAGGCTTAAACAACTTAATAGTGTTACTGTATGAATTTTAATTTCATATTCGTGAGGTTTTAAAAGCATTATCAAATTAGCAAAACCCAATATTAATATTAAAATTTCCATAAAATTACTATAATCAGCAAATAAAAACGCAGTTTCAATTTTTTCTGCATCAACATCAACAACTGTTGTAATTTCCAACTCAAAAGCTTCGAATGCTAAATATATTGAATAAAAAAATACAATTAGTGCATTCGTGATCAAGTAAAAAATCTTCTTCATAATTATTTCCCGTCTTTCTGAGAAAGACCCCAATGCGTCATGAAGTTTGATTGGTTCTCTCACTATCTAATTTATTATTATTCTTCCTTCTGCTATAGTTACCTTATAAGAGCGACACACCACAGAACACACGGTGGCTCTGCATAGCGGCAACCTCGCATAATCATATGTTGTCGGTCATCTGTTAAGGCATCAATGAATGGTTCATAACGCAGCCCGTAAACTTCTCTCTTCCAAAGTCAACTCGATTTTTCCAGATGACCAGTCATTGTCAGTTTTATCACTATAAATATGAAGGAGATTATTTTATTGGCTTTTGAAATCTTTCATAAAAACTGTTGTGGATTAGACATCTACAATACTTGGATCTATGCCTGTATTGATATTACTGATACCAACAGTAGAACAGAATATAAACAAACTCTTTTCTCATCCTTTTCAAAAGGGTTGCAGGAACTGTGTAATTGGTTTGAAAATATCACTCGCTCTTGCCCAGAACCGCCTTACCGTATCTAATCTCAATCTTGCTGATGTATTCAGCGATGTTTTGGTAAATCGCCCCGTTCTATCACTGAACATATCCTTGATCATCCATTGGGATTTTTTGATGTAGAGCCTTTTGTTCATGGACAATGCAAAACCCAAATGGAAGAAAACCAAGCAGTTCTTGATCTTATTCGTACTGCCCCGTGTTTAACAAGGACCCTATGGCTGCAATTCAAATCCTATCTAAAATCGACGGCGATATGTCTGTTTTTCCCCAGCCAAACACCTCATTTCATGAGCTGGACGTTTTCCCGACAATGACCAAAGCAACAAAAAAATCGAATCCACTTAAATCTCTCATGCTGGTTCCTATTTTAAACCAAGACTAGTGCAAGTTGCAAATGGTTTATTGCGGTCTAAGAAACATCTTGAGATTACAAGTCTCTCCTAACGTATAAAAGCACGCCGTGGTCACAAGAAAGCTATTATCGCGATCTGTCGTATGCTCTTAACCCTTATTTGGCATATATTAATATGCTTGAAATTGTCCATTCATATACAAAGTATCGGATCTATAAATTATATTATTTGTTGTCGATGCCGATACTGAAAAACCTGGCAACCCTCCTGATATCGAACCTGTAAGTGCAGTATTAACTTCAAAATATCCCCTTCCAAATAATTTTACATTATTTGCAGGCCAATATGGCGCATCATAGAAAGCAGCAGTCTGTATCCATGTATATGAATATGTACCTGCACTTCCTCGAGTGGCCAGTCCATATACTGCTTGTATTTGTGTGTGCACACCCACTCTGCTACATTTTATTGTTGCCTCCATAGTTGCTTTAAATCCTGAATTTTGAGGATACGAAAATTGTTTTGTATATGTATAATAATATATCGATGAGCTTGATTTTGCTATTTCTTCTAGTCTTAGTGTTTCGTCAATAGGGATACTTTTTTCATTCTCTACAACTTTTGCATATTCTTCTACTGTAATAGGAGTTAGTATTGCCCCATCTTCTAAAATGATTTTTTCACCTAATTCTAGTTTTGACAAATCAATAACTGACACCATTGTCGACTCTTGCATTTCTTTATTCTTATCTAATTCTTGTAGTTCTTTTGCTTCAACAGAAATACTATTACCATACAATATAACACAGCACAATACCATTATCATTTTTTCATAGCTAACCTCCATTCGTTTTCAATAATTTAACAGTTTCAATATAACCTTTCATTATAATGTTAACATACAAATAATCTTCATTGTGAATTTTGTGAATTTCATCTTTCTCCATATTATATTCACACGTATACTCGCCTGATAAAGATGAATTTGATTGCTCGTGTATTGCATAATTCGAGTACGCATCATCTTCAGCATCTTCATAATATAATTCAACACCTATAACTTCAGGAAGTATAAAATCATCTCTTTTAGGCATGATATAGATTGTTGCCAGATTCATTTGATGATAACTTAAAGCAATACTCCAACGACTGCCACCCCCTGAATAATATTCAGACTTAAACCTGTCCGGTTCATTCTTATAGTTCGAAAAAACCCAGCAAGTAATTAGAAGCGACACTCCTATTCCTATCAACAAAAAGCGTCTCATACTCTTTTTACTCATACGCTGCAACGATTTTATTTTCGATATATTCATCGCATCTCCTTATTTATACATATTATATTAAATTCACTCTTCACCTTCTCATATATGGTTTAGTATCCAATGGACTGATCCTCCTATATCTAATTCGCTAAATATCTACAATCTTTTTTACCTTAGTCAATCACTACGCCTTGTTTCGAGGCGCTTACAGTCATAACTGTGTATGGTTTTGGTATCTTTTAGTTGTCCCATTGGATTCACCTCCTTTCGTCATAGATAGATCAATTATAAGGCTTACACCCATTAGCTAGAGACAGTTAAGTTTTTTGTGTCTTGCTACCGAAAACACCCCAAGCCTATTGACGCTACATATATATCATATTCTAATACTACTTGATGTTTTCACAATATAATCTGAACCAACATTGATGACAATTTTTGTTCTATAAGTACTACCTGCACTGCCTACATATGTACCTGACATAGCCACTGTACCTACTTTATCAATTCTCCAAGATTTCATTGTATTCCACATCCCATTAGAAAATTTTTCTACATACATCACACCTTCCACACTTGTGTATTTTGAATATGGTGAAACTAAAGTGGTGGAAGTTATTTTTGTCCCACTATGCTTTATGCTTACACTGACCCAACTAGTGTCCGTGTAAGGATTGATTATATCACTTTCCTCATAGCTGGTTTCCTGTGCATGCACTGTTGGAACACACACCATTGATACTGACACATATAACAATAGCATCATTAATAATTTGCATTTTCTCATGAAAAATCCTCCTTTTACATTTCTTGATACTCTAGAAACGTTTAAGGAGGACTTTTAGGGACAATTTTTTTATTATTATTCGATTTTTTTTGCTATATCTTCTAATGACTCTATAGAGATACTTCCAGAGACAATTATTAATGCATTTTCATCGCTATAAGTGATATAGTTAACATTTTCTTTGTTCCATGTATAAGCCTTATAACCATTGAGCTTAGTCTCGTGGACATCAGAACCTTCTGTGTCTGCTGATAGTTTACTATCTTGGGTATTTATTAACACTTCTACGTATTGACCAGAATCATTAATATAATATTCAATTAAATATTCTTTCTCTTCAATTCTACTTTCCAGAACATACCCTTCTAGCATATATTGTACTTCGTATTCATCTGCATTTCTTGTATTTTCGCTATTATTTATAAACTCAAAATCTGTAAACTCCTCATATATTTCCATGATAAAGATAATCACCGACGCTCTTACTTCTGGGTTTATACCAATAGCCAATCCTAGGCCTAAAATCGCTACTAACAGAAACACTGCAACTCGTTTTAATACAAAGGTAAAATATCCTATTACAACTTTAGTTTTCTTCGAATCTTCTGGTGTTTTACACAACTCAATCATTGCTGCATGTATAGCATTTTTCATATTTGAATCTGAAATCACACATCCAGATTCAATGTTTAAAGATTCAGAAAATAAGATTCTATAGTATTTATCTATTCCCATTGCATGTTCAATATTATATAAGCTTTCAATGTCTCCATACAATAAGTCAAATTCATATATTGCATATAGAACGAATTGAATCTTCTCAGGTAAGGCTAATACAGACTCTGTAAGCCACAACTCTTCTTGCTTCGTGATTTCTACTTTTTCACTCACTGTGATATCTTCCGCCTTTACATATTCCTGATCCAATAAAGTGGCTATATCTTTATCGAATTCACTATACCTCATTCTATCATCTCGCTTTCCAACATTTTTTTTAATTTGGTAAGAGTTCGTTGACCTCTTTTTTTAGCTGCATCTTCAGATATATTTAATATGATTGCGATTTCCTTAAAAGTTTTATCTAACCCAAATCGTAAGTATATGAACTTTCTTTCCTCTTCACTTAATTTCTTCACAGCTATGAGCAAATCATCAAAATGGTGATTTGTCGGTTCATGATAATTTACTTCGTTGACTTTCTGTTGCAGTTCATTATCATCTAAAACCAAAACCTTTTTCTCTTTTCTTAACAAATCAATACAAGTGTTCTTCACTATAGTAACGCAAAAAGCATTCAATTGGGGACATGATAACTGAACTAATTTATGTATATTTTTTATAATCTTTATCATCGATTCTGATACAGCATCCTTGGCACTTGCATCAGATTTCAAATAAGAATATGCAATATTGTAGAATTTGTTTTTATTTTCTCTAAATATCTTCTCAACCAAATCTCTATTTTCATCACTCAGATTACATAATAAAACAAATAACATTATCCCATTCCCTCACATATATTTTTCATGTAATTTTTGTATTCACTGACAATTACTTTTATTATATCTTCTAAATTTAATACTTTCAATCTGCATAAAAAACTGCCATTCCCAAGATTCTTCAACCTCAGAAACAGCAGTTCTTATTATTTAATCCTTTTTACAACCACACTGGCCTTCTTTGTCGCTACAAGCTCCGCTTGCACAAGAACAGCCGATGCACTTGTCTCCACGTTTTTTTGCCATGATGATGTATCCAATTGAGGCACCTAATATTAAAGCCACCACAATAATTAATATGATATCTGTCATCGCCAACACCTCCTCTAGGCTTTACTTCCTTTGATTGGTGAAATCTTATATTCTGCAACCTTTGCATCTCCTCTTTTCATCAGATATAACACGATTGCTAACATAGCCAAGACTGCGATTAGTCCTGGTACAAATCCTACCCCAACAGATCCTGTTGTGATTAATGTACCAACTTGGTATACAAGGAAGGCTACCACATATCCTGTTCCTAACTGAAGGCTTAATCCAGCAAATAGCCACTTTTTGCTCTGCATCTCTGCATTCATCGCACCGATTGCCGCGAAACAAGGCGGTGTATATAGGTTGAACATCAAGTATGCCAATGCCGCTACGGAAGTCATTCCCATTGTCGATGCAACATCCGTTGCCCCGCCAACTAATTCTAATGCTTCTGGGTCGATAAAGTTTGTGATTGCAAATACAACTGCAAGTGTTCCAACCACGTTTTCTTTTGCGATAAATCCCGTAATGGACGCTGCCGCTAGTTGCCATGTGCCGAATCCCAATGGAATCAACAACACCGCAAATGGACTCGCTACCGTTGCAAGGATGGAAGTATTCTCTGCGCCTTCTGCAACTGCTTGGAAGTTCCAATTAAATGTCTGCATGATTTGTATTACAGCATTGCAAACTAGAATCACTGTTCCTGCCTTGATAATGAAAGACTTCGCTCTTGCTAGCATCGAAAGCGTAGCTCGCTTGATGCTTGGTATTTTATACTCTGGAAGTTCCATAATAAAATATGATTTTCTATTTTTATGTCCTGTAATTCGAACCACCATCAATGCACTAAGAATAATCAATCCAATTCCTACCAAGTACATCGTTGGGCTAACCCATGTAGCTCCACCAAAGAATGCTCCTGCGAATAAAGCGATTACTGGCATCTTTGCTCCACATGGCATAAATGGTGTCAACATTGCCGTGGTTCTTCTTTCTCTTTCGTTACGAATGGTACGACTTGCCATAACTCCTGGAATCGCACAACCTGTTCCGATTACCATAGGAATGATGGATTTCCCAGATAAACCAACTTTCTTGAAGAAGCGATCCATTACAACTGCAACACGTGCCATGTATCCGCAATCTTCTAACAATGCGATTAAGAAATACATAACCATAACAAGCGGTAAGAATCCAACGACTGCACCCACACCACCGATGATTCCCTCCACAAGTAGCGCCTGTAGAATTGGCGATGCACCTTCTACTAACCCTGCCACATATCCCTGGAATGTTTCGATCCATCCAACCAAAAAGTCCGCAATCCACGCACCTACATATGTCTGTGAAAGAGCAAATACTGCCCACATCACTGCTGCAAAAATCGGAATTCCAAACCATCTATGTGCAACAATGCTATCCGCCTTATCTTGCGCATTCTTCTCACTGGTTAATATTTTTCTTTTTTCTACCTTCGCAACAATTCCATTTACGAGCTCAAAACGCTTTTTATCCGCCTCTTCCACTGCCTTCTTATCACTCAAATCAATATCCGCTTGATAAAACGGCGCTTCTTGCGTTGTTCCTTTTAGCGCTTGTGCTTTTTTTACTAATGCAGTTAAACCTGCATCACTAGCATTCGTCGATACGGTTGCAATCACAGGGCATTGAAGTTTTTTACTTAATTTTTCGACATCAATCTTCGTTTGTTTCTTATCATTGATATCTTTTTTATTCAATGCAACAACTACTGGCACACCCAATTCTAGCAATTGTGTTGTAAAAAACAAACTTCGGCTCAAATTAGTCGCATCCACAATATTGATGATAACATCTGGATTTTCATTCTTAATATAGGTATTCGTTACGCTCTCTTCCGATGTAAAGGGTGACATCGAATATGCCCCTGGCAAATCCACTGCAATCAATTCTTCTGTCCCCTCAGAAAACTGCCTTCTGATCGGGCTTTCTTTCTTATCTACTGTAACACCTGCCCAATTTCCAACTCTCTCTGTCTTACCTGTAAGCGCATTATATAATGTCGTCTTACCGCTATTGGGATTTCCCGTAAGCGCTATTCTCATCTCCATACCTCCTGCAATTCCACATCAGAATCTCTCTCATACATTCTTCTATTGAACTGCTATTGCTTCTGCTAATTCCCCATCGATGCTATATCTACCATCTTTTACAGCCACAACAAAATTATGACCCATCTTCGAAACAATAACAATGCTCTCTCCTGGATAGCATCCCAATGTGAACAAGAAGCTGTTTAACTCTTCATCGTTTGTCAGTATTTCGGTTATTGTGTATTCTCTTCCTATTTCTGCTTCCATTAAATTCATAAGAATCTCCTTTTCATTTAACCGAAAAAATTCACATCGAGTTATCCTCTGCTAACCCATAATATCACAACTCAGAGTTTGCGTCAACTAACTTTTTGTAAATTTTTTCTGTCTCTTTTTTCTATCTAATTTTTATAGTAAACTTTCCACTGTTTCCTTCAATATCTCAATCGCCTTGTCACAATCTGCTTCCGTAATAATCAATGGTGGCACCATACGAATGATACTCGTTCCCACTGCGGTTACTAGCAAACGTCTTTCGATACATCCACGCTTCACTTGGACACTATTGATTGGCTCTTCAAATTCCACTCCGACGATTAGTCCCTGTCCTCTGACTTCTTTTACCTTTGGTAGTTCTTGCAGGCGTTTCATGAAATATTCGCCTACTTTTTTCGCATTTCCAGCCATATCCCTATCTAGCATCTCTTCGATGGTTGCTAATGCAGCAACACAACTTACCGGGTTTCCCCCAAATGTAGTTCCATGAGAACCTGGTGTAAACGCCTTTGCCACTTCACTCGTCGCACAAATCGCACCGATTGGAATTCCACCTCCTAATGCCTTCGCCATTGAAACGATGTCTGGCTTAATTCCATAATTCATATACCCCATGATTTCTCCGGTTCTTCCCCAGCCTGTTTGCACCTCATCTAATATGAGTAGCATTCCTCTTTCATCACAAAATTCTCGTAGCCCTTTCATGAACTCTTGACTCGCAGGATATACTCCGCCCTCGCCTTGCACTGGCTCTAGCATAATTGCTATCGTATTCTCTGTACATGCATCTTTGAACGACTGCAAGTCATTGTAATCCGCATAGGAGAATCCTTGCGTCATCGGACCAAATCCGATCTGACATCCATTGTCTGGTTGCCCTGTCGCAGCCATCGCCCCAAATGTTCTCCCGTGAAAACTCTTTCTCGCTGTCACAATTTCATATCGGTGTGGCCCGTATTTTTCCACACCATACTTACGCGCCATCTTGATCATTGCTTCATTGGCCTCTGTTCCTGAACTTTGGAAAAACACCTTGTCCATTCCAATTGTTTCGCAGATTAGCTTCGCCAACAAAGCCTGTGGAACTGTGTAAGGGTAATTAAACGAGTGAATAACTTGCTCCACTTGTTCTTGAACCGCCTTCACTACTTTTTCATTACAGTTCCCCACCGAGTTTACTGCTACACCTGCATAAAAATCCAAGTATTCTGTTCCATTCTCATCATATACGTATTGATCCTTTGCTGACTCCACAATAAAATCAAAACGCTCATACGGTTGAATCATATATTTCACTGCCATGTCTTTGATTTCCTGCGCCGTTAAACCTGTATCCTTTAATTTCATCTCTTTTCCTCTTTACTTTCTACTCTTTGCTTTCTATCCCATTTACCATTTCGTAACATCTGTCTTTCCCAGAACCATCTTATCTCTTACAAATTTTCACTTCTTATCTGATATTACCTGCCACTTCGTGCACCCTGTCCCAGATATGCTCAAAGAACATCTTGTACCCCTCACAGAAATAATTGCTATATGTCTGTGTTTCCTGATTATAATCTCTATTTCTCTGGCATTCCCCACGACATAGGGTATAGTATCTGCATTCTACACACCTTGCGTCCAACTGTAGCGACCGTTGCAAGAACCCTGATTCGACTCGCCTTTCATTGATTGCATGGAGTCGTTCCTCGTTGAAGTTCCCGATCTTGTAATCATCTAACACATAAAAATCACAAGGATAAACACTTCCATCTGCTTCGACCACATTTTGAATTCCGCAAATTCCTCTCTGATTGCAAGCCTCAGGCGGATAGCCCTTGGCTATTGCGACATAGTTGTCGAACTGCCTGATAAACGGCTGCTTCCCTTTCAGCAAATCCTCGTACCATAGATCAAACAATTCCATCAAAAACTTCCCATACTGTTCAGGCAACAAAGCATATTCACTATTGCCATGTTCCTCGTTCAACGGATCCAAGCATGTGATGTACTGCTGATACATCCAACCTCTCTTTTTATATTCTTGATAGATCTCCGTAATAGAAGCCGCAACCTTTTTATTCACAACTGTCAATATATTGTATTCCACCTTGTATTTATCAAACAACTCCGTCGTCTTTACAACCCGTTCATAGGTCGGCTTTCCACTCTTACTGTGACGATAACAATCATGAATTTCCTCTGTCCCATCAACGGAAATCCCTACCAAAAAGTTATTGTCATGTAAAAATTCGCACCATTCTTCATCGATTGCATACCCATTCGTCTGCAACGCATTGTGAATCTGTATATGATTCTTATTATATTGTTTCTGATACTCTAACACCTTCTTGAAGAAATCCAGCCCGCGAAGCGTCGGTTCTCCACCTTGAAACGCATATGTAGCACTTCCCTCTGCCGGAATCAGAGTCTTTCGTATCACATTCTTCAAAGTTGTCTCTGACATAAATCCAAAGGACTCCAACTCCCTCTTCTTCGCCTCGTCGCAGTAAAAACAATAGTCACATGTCATATTGCACATACTCGAGGCAGGTTTCATCAACACACTAATCGGCGGCATACACATCCACTCCCCTTATCTCACTCTATTATTTATCTAAAAATATTAAATAGATTCAATGCGATCAATCCAAGTAGTACAATCTGGAAAATCTTTGCATCAATCCTGTCATCCGTCTTCTTCTCAATCGCGGCACCAATCATCGCTCCTGATACTCCCCCTAGGCACATCAACCCGAGTGTCGCAACATCAAAAGCAGGTACACTGTTTGTCACAATCGTAGTTCCCAAACTTGTCACTTGAGAGAACAGGATTATAAACAGAGAATTTTTCGCCGTCTCCTTCGTTCCCATAGAGAAGAAATACGATAGCACTGCTATATTAATCGGACCACCACCGACACCTAAGAACGAAGATACTGTCCCTAGAAGCAAACCAATAATCAAGCACACAACTGGATTCGCTAATTGTCTTGTTGTAATCTTCTTCTTGAATATGAGGTAGAGCAAAACCCCAAGGTTAACGATGAGCAGAAGAACCGATTGAACTCTTCCCACATCTCCTGGAAGCATATCGAAGATCTGCTTACCCAAAAAACCACCTACACTCGCTCCGATTGCCAGATAAACAGTAATCCCATAATTAATCTTAACTTCACTTTTCAATCCACGTATATAAGATGAAATCGCCATCGTCAAAACCGTACATCCTGACAGAAAACTAACCGTCTCCACCGAATACACATTAATTACATCCATAACAGGCTTTATAATAATTCCCCCGCCTATTCCGCTAATTGCTCCAATCGTAGACGCAAATAGCGCCACAAGAAAGCTAACAACAACCATAACTTCTCCCCTTTTCTTTCTCTTCTCAAAATCCACTGTTTATAATTATACATCTTTTGTTTATAAAAATAAACTATAATTTCATTGGGGACGGGGGTAAATGACATTTACCCCCGTCCCCAATTAGAAAATCCCTGTCCCTATTTTGTTGTTTTATTATTGTATTGCTATCCTGCTATCTGTTTTACACCTTCCTTCTGTAGACGATACATCCAATGCCACCACCGCCAAAACATCCGCCGCCTATGCTCACTCCACCTTAGTAGCTTTCGGCATTAAGGAATCCCACAGAATCTTGCAGCTATTAAGCGTAGCAATAGTTCATTTAACTCTTACACCATATATTTTTTAAATCTTTTAGGTTGAAAAGTTAGAATTTCATATAAGCCTATTGTTGAGCGAGGATTCAATAATTTATCTGTAGAGTCAATATCTTAAAACAGGGAACTGTATTTTCGATGTGTCAACCACTATGGGTACATTATAAAATAAAATCCATTACTTTTCAACAGGTGGATTTATGCTGTTCAACCGTTGAAATGCCATTCAACGCCATTCAAAGTTGATTTTTTTCTTGTCAATATAAACATGCTATGTTATCATGAAGACAAGCATACAAGTTCAATTCTTTACCACGATATG
>CAYJFY010000047.1:6850-19865 GCA_964369755.1 uncultured Lachnospiraceae bacterium | reverse complement strand
ATACTGAATTGTGCAAGGAATTATTAGAAGTGGTTCTAGGAGTAAAGATTCGAAAAATTGTTTACAAGGAGACAGAAAAGGAGCTAGACTTATCCTTAGATGCTAAAAGTGTACGATTAGATGTATACCTTGAAGAAGAGGATGAAGATAGAATAGCTTATGATATCGAAATGCAAGCAACTGATACCAAGCAGCTACCTAAGAGAAGTCGTTATTATCAGGGAATGATTGACCTAAATTTGATTGAAAAGGGAAGAACATATAGCGAGTTGCCGAAGAGTTTTATCATCTTTATTTGCCCTTTTGATCTCTTTGGACAAGGGCGAAGTGTCTATACTTTCGAACATATATGTTTGGAAGATAAGAGCATTCATCTTGGAGATGAGGCAACGAAGATATTCCTGAATGCAAGTGATATCAATGATGATATAGGAGAAGAATTAGAAGCATTTTTAAAGTATGTAAAAGATGGAACTATGGATAGTGAGTTTGCAAAAAAACTCGATGAAGAGATGAAAAAAGTAAAAGAGAATGCAGAGTGGAGGCGAGAGCATATGTCTTTGTATGCACATGATTGTGACCTGTTGAACCAAGGGCGACAAGAAGGAAGGCAAGAAGGAAGTAAGTTACGTTTAGTTCAATTAGTAATAAAAAAACTTCAGAAGAACAAATCAGTCGAAGTGATTGCGGATGAGCTTGAGGAGGATGTGGAAACGATAAATACTATGGTAGATACCATTCAAAAGTATGCTCCAGATTATGATATAGATGCAATTATGGAGGTATATCGTTGTTCCAAAGATTTTTAGATTGACTTTTGGGGTAATTGCAAAAGCAGAGAGTCTGACATCCGTAGCTACGGTATGTTTTTAACCTCCGTAGCCACCATCATAACTCTCGAAACCTGCTATACATGGGATTTTTGTCTCTGTTTTATTCAGTAGGAAAAACCAAACTCACTACGTTCTGGTGTTGCCAGAACGTTGTTCAGACAGTGGTTTTCCCCTACAACAATCGACAAAAAATCCTCATGTATGGACGCAATGGTTTCTACGAGCCGTGATGGTGGCTACTATGTTATAGAAGACGTATATGGCTACTAGGCTATGGAAGACGTATGGTGGCGACTACTAGGTTGTGGAAGACACCGGTGGCAAATAATGAGGGTGTTTCAGAGGCAGATGTTGATTTGACAAAAGCATATATAGGAGAGATAGGTTCAACAAATTTAACATCCCTTTCCGAGAACAAGAATTTTGAAATCACTATGGATGCAACACATCATGCATTGCTGCGGTTAGCGGAAGACCAGCCGGATTTTTGGACAATAAAAGAGGATGGAAATAAAGAAAAGTTCGGAGCGGATGCCAAACTGTTCTTTATAGATTTTGAACATAGTGGTGAGTTCCCTGCGCCAATGACAATGAAGATCTATGTTGGAAATCAATATGAATCGGACGATACGGTATATTTATATTGGATAGATTCTACCCAAAATTTGTTAGAAAAACAAGTGCTTACGGTTGATAGAGATGGGTATATAACGACGAATCCGATTTCACATGCTTCTACATATGTAGTGTCAAATGTCGAGTATGAAGAGTCGGGGCAGAATCCGTCATCTTCGGTAGTTCCAAGTGCACCGAACACAGGAGACAACACGTTTCCGTATATATGGATGGTGATTCTAGTAGGAGCTACAACAATAGCACTACTATTTGTTAGAAAGATATATGCAAATAATCCATATCGTTGTTTCAAAAATTTTTGATTGACTTTCGGTATCTAGGTGTGATAAATTTATTTGTATAGTTAAGAAAAAATATTTAATAAATCAGAAAAAGATAGTGTGAAAATAGAATTTTTCACACGGCAATTTGTACTGAAAGATTCAAAGTTGCCAGTCTTTGGAAAAAGGATGGTTGTATTATGGGAAATTCGATTATAATCGATAAGCAAGCAAGCAAGCAAGCAAGCAAGCAAGCAAGCAAGCAGAGGTTAGCTCTGTCTATTTGTTACATCTACCTTAATTTCATAGATGATTTATGTATAATAAAAGACTATCGCTATGCCCTTTGAGGGGCTAGTGATGGTCTTTTTGCATAGCAGGAAACTTTGTTTTCTTATTTCGGCAGAATAGAAGCTGTCTTTATATAGATGAAAAAAATAAGAGGCTGTCACAAGATGACAGATAGGTATGGAGGGACTTATGAAAAAGACTATGGAAAAATTGATGTCATGGCTAATGATAACAATGATGGTGGTGGGCATGACTCAGCTGACGGTTATGGCAGCACCAACAAATGCCACTGCAGATGTGTGGGACGGAACAATTGCAACTGCGTTTAACGGTGGTACAGGAACACAAGAAGATCCGTATCAAATTGCAACAGCGGCACAGCTGGCATATTTTTCAGATGGATTTACCAAAGCTGATGCACCTACATTTGAATCATCGCATGTAGTGCTTACGAACAATATTGATTTAAATAATATAAAATGGACACCGATAGGTAATTACCACGCTTCGAGCAATTCTTTTGGTGGCGTTTTCGACGGACAAGGTTATACCGTTTCAAACATGTCTGTTACGGTAGATACAAAGTACCAAGTTGATACTAATGGTTTGTTTGGAATCAGTTCAGCTACTATTAAGAATTTGAATGTTAAGGGGGAAATGATTGTCAATGCAGATGGTGATTACAGTTTTTATGGAGGAATCGTTGGTTATTTAGAAGGAAATATCGATAATTGTACCGCAGATGTGGAGATGACTTTTAATGGAATACATTATAATACTTGTTGGATGGGAGGCTTAGTCGGATATTTAGGGGAAGGCGCTACACTATCAAACTCCATTAATTACGGAAACATAACGGACTTATCCACTGTCAGTATAGGTGCCAGATATGTTGGCGGTGTGGTTGGAGCTGTAGAGCGAGGTACTGTTATCTCATGCAAAAACGAGGGAAATATTAGCAGTGATATCAGTCGTGTAGGCGGTATAGTCGGTTCTGCCTATAACGGAGGTAACGCAGGCTATTCTGAAATTACAAACTGTTATAATGCAGGTGTACTTACAAGCAATGCAATAGGAGCGCACTATACAGGCGGAATTGTTGGGGAGGTATCTTCTGTCCAATACACATCAAACACTCCTTCTGGAGTGAAAATAAATAATTGTTTCTCAACAGGTAGTTTGAACGGGAGCAGTGCAAGTATGGGAGCAGTATACGGACGATTTGCTATAAAGGGTGAACCTACAAGTGCGGAAATTATCTCAAGTAATTTGTTTTATTTAAACTCTTCTGTTTCTGCGAATCCAGCTCTCAATGACCAAGCGGTCGAAGTTATGGCTATAAACACTCCTGAATTTTTAGCACAAATTTCTGCGGGGAGTGGAGCGGGTGCATGGGCGACTGATATGAATGGTAACGTTATTTTAGCGATGGAACTTGCAGATACAACAGCACTGCAAACAGCAATTGCTAATGCGAAAAATGCAAAGGATATCATTACTGAAAATGATGGTGCTCCAAGCAGTGTAGCATATGGCTCACAGTTTGTATCAACGTTGGTCATGATGGAATTTAATAATGCGATTGCACAGGCTGAAAAGGTTGTAAATACTGCAACTACAGATGTGCAAGTAACAGATGCAATTAGCGCACTGGAAACCGCGCAAGTAGCATTCACAAATTCGATTCAAACTGGTACATTGAAGAACACGCAAGTACTTACGTTTGCGGAGGAAAGTATTGTTACAACAGTAGGTGCTACGATTGTGGAGCCGATATTAAATGGTGCGAAAACAAATGTTATTTATACAAGTGGTAATACAAAGGTAGCGACAGTAAACAGTGCGACAGGAGAAGTTACCGTAGTAGGAGCGGGGACAGTACGCATTACAGCTACCGCAGAGAAAAGTTTGGGATATGAATCTGCAACAGCGAGTTATAATATTACTGTAGATAATGGTACGATAAGTATAGGTGCAGATGAAACTACAATCTTTGAAGGAAATTTTCCAGACCTAGATAAAGTAATCTTGAATAATATAAACTTAAATATTGCCCTGAATGGAGATTTGAGTGGATATCCAGGATATACACTGAATGGCGGTGTGATTGGTAAAGTGTATGAGAGTAGTATTGGTGTTACTCTATATAAAGAGTTCTTGGCATTCTTGCCCGCAGGCGAGTACACTTTAAGTGTAACCACTACAACAGGTGCGGGAACGACAAGTGCAACAACAATGACAGTACCAGAGAAAACAAGCCATAGTCTTACAATTAATAATGCGGGCAACGGCACAAGTGGTACCTCTATCCGAATAGTAGGAGAAATCATAACAATTAATGCGGGGGCGAGAGACGGCTATACATTTAGTGGATGGACAGCGACGGGGGTAACACTTGATAGCGTGTCGACTAATAGCACACAATTTGTGATGATGCCGAATGATGCAACAATCACAGCAAACTGGACAGCAAGTGCTATGCCAAGTTCAGGCGAAGCACCTGATACGAGTGACTCTAATAATAGTACAATATGGATGATGGTTGCACTTGTGGGAGCAATGGGTATGGTTTGTCTTACAAAAAGACAGTTTAAGAAATAATAGAATACAGCCGCCTAGAGTTTTCTAGGCGGCTGTAATGATTTTTATGAAAAGTCTGGTTCAATCAGTCCGTAGGAACCATTTTTTCTCTTATATACTACGTTTACTTCGTCGGTTTCTGCATTGCTGAATACGAAGAAGTCATGTCCGAGTAATACCATCTGTACTACTGCATCTTCTGGGAACATTGGCTTCACTCCGAAGCGCTTTGTCTTTACGATTTTGATGTCGTCATCATCTGCTGTGTCTTCTTCTTCGAAGAATGATGATTTGAATGTTCCACTGCCGTGATAACGGTTCATTAATCTTGTCTTATATTTTCTCAATTGACGTTCGATGATTTCTTCTACTAGATCAATTGAAACATACATGTCTTCACTTGATTGTTCTGAACGGATTACATCCCCTTTCACAGGAATGGTTACCTCGATTTTTTGACGTCCTTTCTCAACGCTTAGCGTTACGATAACTTCGGTTTCAGGAGTAAAGTACCTTTCTAGTTTTCCTAATTTCTGCTCGATTGCGTCTTTTAATCCTTGCGACACTTGAATGTTTTTTCCACTGATGATAAATTTCATAATGTCAACTCCTTTTCGTTATATTATACATACGAAAATCTTTATGTATAAGTTGATTATACTGTAAAAACTATGAAAAAGCAATGAAAAATCTGTCAATTAATTATGTTCTAATATACAAAAAGAACATAGTTCAAGAAAAATAAATCTGTCAATTTGTTTCATGGTCTGATGCAACAAAAATCCCTCTTGCGCATTGGAGTTGTTTGGTGTATGTTAAAATCTAGATAGTTTGAGTGGGAAATAGATTGTTTTACACTGACTTCCAGAAGGGGAGAGGTATTATCGTGAGATATGAAAGAATGAAAGAGGGGAGATTTATCGATCGGCCGAATCGATTTATCGCCCATGTGGAGATAGATGGCGAGATAGAAACGGTTCATGTGAAGAATACAGGGCGTTGTGCAGAGCTTTTGACGGATCATGCTACTGTTTTTGTGCAGAAGAGTAATAATCCAGAGCGGAAAACGCAGTGGGATTTGATTGCGGTGCAAAAAGGGGATCGTATGGTGAATATGGATTCTCAGATTACGAATGTGGTGGTGGAAGAGTGGATTAGAGAAGGGAATCTCTTTGAGGATGTGGTATCGCTTAGGAGAGAGGTGACGTTTGGAAAGTCGCGATTTGACCTATATGTGGAGACTGAGAATCGAAAGATATTTATCGAGGTAAAGGGCGTGACCCTAGAGAATGATGGAGTGGTTCAGTTTCCAGATGCCCCGAGTGAGCGAGCGATTAAGCATGTGGAGGAACTTGTGGAAGCGAAGAAGCAGGGGTATGAGGCTTATGTTTTCTTCGTGGTTCAGATGAAGGATGTTTCTTATTTCACTCCAAATCGTGTGACTCATCAAGCATTTGCCGATGCCCTTAGGGTGGCGAAGAACAAAGGGGTAGAAGTGATCGCATATGATTGTAAGGTGGAGTCGGATGCCATTGAGATTGCGAAGGAAGTGCCGGTTGTATTGGAGGAACCTAGATTGTTTGAGATGAGG
This sequence comes from uncultured Lachnospiraceae bacterium, assembly GCA_964369755.1. Lineage (GTDB taxonomy): Bacteria > Bacillota > Clostridia > Lachnospirales > Lachnospiraceae > CAUPWF01. Next base: position 13,674 of record CAYJFY010000047.1, on the reverse strand, counting down.
GAGTCCTTGGTAGAATGGTATAGGAGCAATAAAAGGGATTTACCTTGGAGGAATCGAATTTCGGCTTATCGGACATGGGTTTCTGAGATTATGTTACAGCAGACGAGGGTGGAGGCGGTAAAACCGTATTTTCACCGTTTCTTAGAGGCATTTCCTGCAGTTGGAGATCTGGCGAGTGCAGAGGAAGAGAAGCTTTTGAAGATGTGGGAAGGATTGGGCTATTATAACCGTGTGAGAAACATGCAATTGGCTGCGCGGCAGGTGATGGAGGATTATGGTGGTGAATTTCCAGATTCTTACGATGAGATTCGAAAGCTAAAAGGGATTGGAACCTATACAGCAGGGGCGATTTCCTCTATCGCATTTGGAGAGGCGAAGCCCGCGGTGGACGGGAATGTATTGCGGGTCATAACTAGAATTCTTGGGGATGATAGTGATATCATGAAGGCTTCGGTGAAGAAGCGATTTGAAAATGCTTTGGAGGAGGTGATACCAGAGGGCAGAGCGAGTGATTTTAACCAAGGATTGATTGAACTTGGGGCAATTGTATGTGTTCCGAACGGAAAACCAAGGTGTGAGGACTGTCCAGTTGAAGCGTGGTGTTTGGCGAAGAAGGAGGAACGGATTCACGAAATTCCTGTAAAGACAAAATCCAAAGATCGTAGGATTGAGAAGAGAACCGTGCTAATCTTTAAAGATGGTGAGAAGATTGCGATTCGAAAAAGACCGAAGAAGGGGTTGTTAGCAGGATTGTATGAATTTCCAAATGTAGAAGGTCATCTTACCATGAAGGAGGTGACGTCGTATAGTAAGTCTGTTGGAGTGATGCCGATTAAAATTCGCAAGTTAGAATCAGCGAAACATATCTTCAGTCATATTGAGTGGCATATGATAGGGTATGAAATTCGGGTGGACGAATTGGAAGAAATTCAGTTGGGATATTGGGAAGAGGGCAAACTAGGACAGATAGGGGAGAGTGCAGAGGAGTCTGGAGAACTTATCTTTAGTCTTGTGGAGGAAATTCAAGAAAGATATCCGATTCCGACAGCTTTCCAAGCCTATACGCAGGAAATACGGAAAAAGTAATTAGGTAGTAGTGTGACTGTGAAAAGAAATGTGTGGCTGTGAAAAGTATCGGTAAGTAAAAAGGGAAGTATGAAAAGTAAAAAAAGAGGAGACAATTGGGAAAAAATAGATTATAATTAGCAAGGAGATAATTGCAGAGGCGATTTGAAACTTATCCATGTGGAGGTAGAGGAATGAACAAACCAGTTTTGGTAATTATGGCAGCAGGAATGGGAAGCCGATATGGCGGACTGAAGCAGATTGATCCGATTGATGAGCAAGGACATATCATTATGGATTATTCGATCTATGATGCCAAGTTAGCAGGCTTTGAAAAAGTAATCTTTATTATTAAAGAACAAAATGAGAAGGATTTTAGAAGTGCCATTGGGGATCGATTAGAGAAGAGTATGGAAGTGGAATATGTGTTCCAAGATCTGAACAATCTGCCAGAGGGCTATGCAGTGCCTGAAGGAAGAGAGAAACCTTGGGGGACTGGACATGCAATCCTAAGCTGTATCAACAATATTGCTGGACCTTTTGTTGTAATCAATGCAGATGATTACTATGGTAGAGATGCTTTTCGAAATATATACGAGTTTCTTACGACAAAGGAAGACGATGATAAATATCGTTATGCCATGGTAGGATATCAACTAGAGAATACGGTGACAGACAATGGTCATGTGGCGCGCGGAGTTTGTGCCATGGATGAAGAGGGGAATCTTGTTGATATCAATGAGAGAACCAGGATAGAGAAGACAGAGAATGGGATTGCATATACAGAAGATGATGGTGATAGCTGGACAGTGTTCGATGAGGGGACTGTGGTGTCTATGAATATGTGGGGATTCTCACAGAGCATTCTGAAGGAATTACGAGACAGATTTGCTCTTGCATTAGATGAAGGATTGAAAAATAATCCATTGAAATGTGAGTATTTTCTTCCCACAGTAGTAAGTGAATTATTACTAGAAGAGAAAGCGACGGTAAGAGTGTTGACTTCTAGTGATAAATGGTATGGAGTGACATATAAGGAAGACAAACCTGTGGTAATGGCCGCAGTGAAGCAGATGAAGGAAGATGGAAAATATCCGACCCAATTATGGGGATAAAGATACGGTATAAAGATGCATTTATTGAAATAAATGGTAACAGGTTGTCAAGTGTAGAAAAAGGAGAGCAAGATTATGAAGATTTTAGTAACAGGTGGAGCAGGTTATATCGGAAGCCATACATGTATCGAACTATTAGCAGAAGGCTATGAGGTTGTAGTGGTAGATAATTTTTACAACTCATGCAAGGAAGCAGTGAATCGTGTAGAAGAATTATCAGGAAAAACAGTTACTTTTTACGAGGAAGATATCCGAAATAAAGAGGGGCTGTTAGAGATCTTTGCAAAGGAGAAACCAGAGGCGGTTATCCATTTTGCAGGGTTGAAGGCAGTTGGAGAATCGGTAGTGAAACCGATGATGTACTATGATAACAATATTCATGGAACTGTGACTTTGACAGAGGTTATGAAAGAAACAGGAGTTAAGAATATTATCTTTAGTTCATCGGCGACAATTTATGGAGATCCAGCATTTGTTCCGATTACAGAGGATTGCCCAAAAGGAGTGTGTACGAATCCATATGGTTGGTCGAAGTGGATGCTAGAGCAAGTGTTGACAGATATACATACTTCAGATAATGAATGGAATGTAATTTTACTTCGTTACTTCAACCCAGTAGGGGCGCACGAGAGTGGAAGAATTGGAGAAGATCCAAAAGGAATTCCAAACAACTTGATGCCTTATATCACACAGGTTGCGGTTGGTAAATTAGAAAAATTAGGCGTGTTCGGTGGAGATTATGATACACCAGACGGAACAGGGGTAAGAGATTACATTCATGTTGTAGACTTGGCAGTGGGTCATGTGAAGGCGATTAAGAAGCTAGCAGATAAAGAAGGGGTATCCGTTTATAACTTAGGTACTGGAAATGGCTGCTCTGTACTTCAGATGGTTGAGGCATTCAGTAAGGCTTGTGGAAAGCAACTTCCTTATGAAATCAAGCCGAGAAGATTAGGAGATATTGCAAGCTGCTATTGTTCACCAGACAAGGCGAAAGCAGAGCTGGGCTGGGAGGCTACAAAGTCCTTGGATGATATGTGCCAAGACAGCTGGAGATGGCAGTCTCAAAATCCTGACGGGTATAATACGAAATAAGCGTGAAAATAGAAGGGATGGCTTTAGTGTGTACGGAGAAATACGGAAAGAAAAGAGAAAGAGCATAAGATTTTCCACTATGCAAAAATTGGCTCTTGGATTTTTTGCACTTATTTTAGTAGGGGCTTTTTTGCTCTGGTTGCCAATTAGCAATGTGGATGGGTCGATTCCATTTATTGATGCACTATTCTCAGCAACCTCAGCAGTGTGTGTGACGGGACTTATGACGATTGTTCCAGCAGTACAGTTTACGCTATTTGGAAAAATTGTGCTATTAATCTTAATTCAGATTGGTGGTCTTGGAGTCATTGCCTGTACCATATTATTTTTTGTAATCATTGGAAGAAAAATCACGGTACGCGATCGAGTATTGATTCAGGAAACCTATAACTTGGACACCTTGAGCGGAATGGTGAGCTTGATCATAAAAATCGTGAAGATTACGTTACTAATAGAAGCGATAGGTGCAGTTTTGTTTGCATTCCAGTTTGTGCCTGAGTTTGGAGCGGTCGGTATCTGGTATGCAGTGTTTCATTCTATCTCAGCATTTTGTAATGCGGGAATTGATATTCTAGGAGATAGTAGTTTTATTGGATATGCGACCAATCCGATTATTAATTTTACCACTATGGGACTGATTATTGCGGGTGGTTTGGGATTTACTGTGTGGCCAGATTTATACGCGAACCTGAAGTTAATGAGAAAAGGGAAGATTCCATTAAGAAAAATCTACCACAAACTCACGTTACACTCTAGGATTGTTTTGTTAATGACAGGAATTCTGATTACTTTGGGATTTGCTTTTTACCTCGTGGTGGAGTGGAATAATAGTGCCACAATCGGAGATATGAGCATAGGGCAGAAGATGATGGCTGCATTATTCCAATCTGTTACAACTAGAACAGCAGGATTTGCTTCGGTAGATCAAGCAGGATTGACGGATGCATCGGCATTTTTTACAACAATTTTGATGTTCATAGGAGGGTCGCCTGCAGGTACGGCAGGTGGTGTTAAAACTACCACAGTGTTTATGTTAATCATGACATGCGTTGCTACATTGAGAGGCATGAGTGATACTGAGGTGTTTGGAAGAAAGATACCAGAGGGTAATGTCAAATCTGGAATTACAATTATTCTCATATCCTTTTTTGCACTAGTGTTAGGGTTGATTGCATTGAATTTGGTAGAAACTGTGGACTTTCTGGACGGCTTGTATGAAGTTTCATCAGCCATTGGAACCGTAGGGCTGTCAAGAGGGGTGACATCGGAAATCGGAACGGCAGGAAAGATTGTTGATATTATTCTAATGTACATGGGACGGATTGGTCCAGTGACCATCGCGCTTGCATTTGGCAATAGAAGAGATATTAGTAAAATGATGAGAGAACTGCCTACAAGAAGAATCATGGTAGGTTAAGAGGAGAAATAAGATATGAAGAAGCAATATGCAGTATTAGGACTAGGAAAATTTGGTTCTAGCGTAGCATTGTCGTTAGAGAACTTAGGATGTGATGTAATTGTTGTAGATAATAGTCATGAAAAAATACAGGAGATAGCAGATTCTGTTACTTATGCATTCAAAGCAGATGTAACGGAAGTAGGGGCGATTCGTTCCCTAGGAGCGAGAAACCTAGACGGAGCAGTGATCGGAATTTCAGATGACTTAGAGGCTAGTATTATGGCAACGATTGTTGCAAAAGAAATTGGAATACCTTATGTAATCGCCAAGGCACAAAATGACTTGCATGCGTCGATTCTAAAAAGAGTTGGTGCGGATGCGATTATCTTCCCAGAAAAAGAGATGGGAAGCCGCGTTGCAAAGAGTTTGGTATCTACAGATTTCGCGGATTGGATTCAGCTTTCGGATGATTATAGTATGGTGGAGACAGAAGTTCCAGCAAGTTGGGTAGGTAAGACATTGCTAGACTTGAGTATTCGTCAACGATATGGAATTAACGTAGTTGGTCTTATTGAGAACGGAGATGTGGAAGTTACTTTGGATCCGAATCGACCATTGCCAGAGAAATGTATCTTAATCTTGATCGCATCGAATAAGGCATTGCAGAAGTTCAAGCAACAGTTGAAGTAGTAGAGATTTTGGAGAGCGTGAAGAGATGATAACCAGTACGAGTAATCCGAAGATTAAACAGTTGGTTCAACTTCAGAAGAAGAAAAAAGTACGAGATGAGAAGAACGTGTTTCTTATCGAGGGGATTCGGATGTTTGAGGAGATTCCTAGAGAAGATATCTTGGAAATCTACTGCACGGAATCGTTTTATGATAAAAATCCAACTGCCTTGGAGGTATATAAACAGACAAGGATAAAAATAGAAATATTGAGTGATATCGTATTTCAAAAAGTTTCAGAGACAAAGACACCACAAGGGATCTTGGCTGTGGTGAAAAAAAGAAGTTATGAACTAGAAAAAATTTTGGCACATCCCAATGCACATATTTTAGTATTGGATGCGGTGCAAGACCCAGGCAATGTGGGAACTATCATTCGAACGGCAGAGGCAGCAGGAGTTACAGGAATTATATTGAGTTGCGACACAGCGGATATCTATCAGCCGAAAGTGATACGTTCTACCATGGGGGCAATCTTTCGGGTGCCATGTGTCTATGTGGAAAATTTAGAGAATTCAATTGAAATTATGAAAAATTTGCGAATTCGTATCTATGCTGCACACTTAAAGGGGAAATTGTGTTATAATGAAGTCACATATGATAAGAAGATCGCATTTCTCATCGGAAACGAAGGGAATGGATTGAGTGATGAGGTTGCAAATACTGCAGACTCCTGGGTGAAAATTCCGATGGAGGGGCAGGTAGAGTCGCTAAATGTGGCTACCGCAACAACCATTCTTGTCTATGAAGTTTATCGTCAAAGGAGATGTGAAAGATGAATGAATGGATTTGGTTAGGATTTTTTGTGCTCCTGTTGGTTGTGGAAATCGCTACCATGGGATTGGCAACAATCTGGTTTGCAGGAGGGGCCCTGGTCGCATTTATCGCAGCGATGTTGGGGGCAAACTTAGTGGTACAGATTATTTTGTTCTTCGTGGTTTCTGGGGTGCTACTGGCTTTTACGAGACCGATTGCAGTCAAATACCTAGATACGAAGACCGTGAAGACCAACGCGGATCGAATCATTGGAGAAGAGGTTATTGTAACCAAGGAATATGATCCGAAGCTAGGTGTATATAAGGTAGTACATGAGGGTATGGAGTGGTCAGCGAAGACGCTTGAATCCGAGGAAGAGCTAAAAAAAGGCGATGTAGTCGTAGTTCAAGAGATTCAAGGGGTTAAATTGTTAGTAAAAAGAAAATAACTAAAATAAAAACAAGAAAACAGGAGGAATGAGTTATGGGAGCAGCAGGAATGGGACTTTTTTTAATCGTAGCATTGGTAATTGTTATATTTGTACTAATAGCATCATCGGTTAAGATTGTAAGACAATCACAAGCAGTAGTAGTAGAGCGTTTGGGGGCGTATTTAGCCACATGGAACACAGGTCTTCACTTGAAGATACCTGTAATTGATAAGGTG
>CAYJFY010000047.1:0-6840 GCA_964369755.1 uncultured Lachnospiraceae bacterium | reverse complement strand
ACCAGTTATCACAAAAGATAATGTAACAATGAGAATTGACACCGTTGTATTCTTCCAGATTACAGATGCGAAACTGTTCTGTTATGGAGTAGCGAATCCAATTATGGCGATTGAGAACTTAACAGCAACGACACTTCGTAATATCATCGGGGATTTGGAATTAGACCAAACACTTACATCTCGTGAGACGATCAATACGAAGATGAGAGCATCTCTAGATATCGCAACGGATCCATGGGGAATCAAGGTAAACCGTGTAGAATTAAAGAATATTATTCCACCAGCAGCGATTCAAGATGCGATGGAAAAACAGATGAAGGCAGAGCGTGAGAGACGTGAATCTATTCTGATTGCAGAAGGACAGAGAGAATCTACCATCCTTGTTGCAGAAGGTAAGAAGCAGTCATTGATCCTTGACGCTGAGGCAGAGAAGCAATCTGCAATCTTACGTGCGGAAGCGGAACGTGAGAAGAAGATTAAGGAAGCAGAGGGTGAGGCTGAGGCGATTCTTAAGGTACAACAAGCGCATGCAGATGGTATCCGTTTCTTGAAAGAAGCAGGTGCAGACCAAGCAGTTCTTACAATTAAGAGTCTAGAAGCATTCGAGAAGGCAGCAGATGGTCAAGCGACGAAGATTATTATCCCATCAGAGATCCAAGGGATTGCAGGATTAGTAAAAGGGCTAGCAGAAGTAGGAAAAGAATAGGTGGTTTACATGAATCTAAAGGGAAGAAGTTTTTTAACACTGAAGGATTATAGTCCGGCAGAAATCGAATATTTAATCGATTTATCTGCGGAGTTAAAGGCAAAGAAGAAAAACAAAGTGAGAGGAAACTCTCTAGAAGGCAAGAATATAGCATTGATTTTTGAAAAGCCATCCACAAGAACGCGTTGCGCATTCACTGTGGCGGCAGTAGATGAGGGTGGAATCCCGACTTACTTGTCAGGAAATGAAATTCAACTCGGACACAAGGAGAGCATCGAGGACACAGCGCGAGTGTTGGGACGTATGTTTGATGGAATCGAGTTCCGTGGATTCCAGCAGAGCCACGTGGAAGCATTGGCAGAGTATAGTGGCGTTCCGGTGTGGAATGGATTGACAGATCTATATCATCCGACTCAGATCCTAGCAGATTTACTTACTGTAAAAGAACAGTTTGGATACTTAAAAGGAATCAATTTCATCTACTTAGGAGATGGTAGAAACAATATGGCCAATAGCCTTATGATTGGATGCGCGAAAGTGGGAGTTAATTTCACCATTGTTGCACCAGAGAGTTTGTGGGCAGAAGAGGAATTGATTCAACTGTGCAAGGGTTATGCGGATGAGTCAGGTGCAGATATTGTGGTAACGGATAAAGTGGAAGCAGTAAAAGGCGCTGACGTATTGTACACAGATGTTTGGTGCTCTATGGGTGAGGAAGACAAAGCAGCAGAGAGAATCGCACTGTTACAACCATATCAAGTGAATCAACAATTGATGGATAAAACAGAGAACAAAAATGCAATCTTTATGCATTGCTTACCAGCTGTCAAAGGAAAAGAAGTGACAGAGGATGTATTTGAAAGCGAAGCTTCTGTTGTGTTTGATGAGGCGGAGAATCGTCTACATACAATCAAGGCAGTTATGGTTGCAACTTTAGGTGAGTAATAGGAGTCATTTTAGTGAAAAGTGAAATCTTAAAATATTTGCGGGAAACAGAGGGCTATATTTCGGGGCAAGAGCTCTGCGACAAATTCTCTGTTTCTCGCACTGCTATATGGAAAGTAATCGGACAGTTAAAGGATGAGGGCTATGAAATCGAAGCGATTCGAAACAAAGGTTATCGTCTCCTGGAAAGTCCAGATATTATGAATAAAGCGACGATAGAGAGCCACATTTTCTCCAAGACAATGGGAAGAGAAGTGGTTTATTATAGTGAAGTGGATTCGACCAATATTCAGGCCAAAGTTCTAGGCGAAAGAGGAAGTGCTGAGGGAACCCTCGTAGTTTCAGATATGCAATCGAAAGGTAAGGGAAGGCGTGGTAACCGTTGGGAATCGCCCGCGGGAAGCAATGTCTTTATGAGTTTGTTGATTCGACCAAAGTTTGAACCAGTGAAAGCACCCATGCTGACTTTGGTGATGGCATACAGTATCGCTAAGGTGTTGAACAAGGACGATGAGATGGAAGTTCAGATTAAGTGGCCGAACGATATCGTATTAAATAAGAAAAAAATCTGTGGAATTTTGACAGAGATGAGTACAGAGATTGATTATATCAATTATGTTGTCATCGGTGTCGGATTAAACTGTAATATAGAGGAATTTCCTGTGGAATTAGCGGAGATTGGAACGTCGATTAAGAATGAAACAGGATCGTTGGTTCTCCGTGCAGAATTAATTGGTGAAATTATGAATGAATTCGAAATCCAATATGAGAATTTTTGCGGAGAAGAAAGTTTATCATATATGAGAGAGGAATATAATCAGCTCTTGGTGAATAAGAATCAATCAGTGAAAGTGTTAGACCCTAAGGGGGCATTTGAAGCCATGGCATTAGGGATTGATGATGCAGGTGCCTTGTTGGTGGAGAGAGAGGGCGGAGTGTGTGAAGCAATCTTCGCAGGAGAAGTATCGGTGAGAGGAATGTACGGTTATGTTTGATGAGAATGTAGTATTATGTGGAGCGAATTCATATGAACAAAAATATTATTTAAATCCAGAATTTGAGAATTTACCAGACTATGTGAAGGACGAGTTAAAGATTATGTGCGTGCTCTTTACAGCTGACGTAGGTGGAAGTTTGACCTTAGAATTTGATGAAGAAGGTTCCTTGTTCTTGAATGTGCAGATGGATGAAAATGATTTGCTCTATGATGAGATAGGGAGTCAGTTGAAGGTGAAAGAAATCCAGAGAACGAAAGAAGAATTGCTAGAATCTCTAGAATTATACTATAAGACATTTTGTCAATAATGAAGTGACTAGATGAGGACGACAGAAGGGGGAGAAGAATATGTTATTAGGTGTAGATATCGGGAATACGAATATTACCGTTGGAATGTTTGATGGAAGTGAGTTAGTATCTCAATTTCGTATTACGACCAAGCAACCGCGAACATCCGATGAGTATGGAAGTGTGCTATGTGCGTTGATACAACATAAGAAGTATGATCCAGGAGATGTTGAGGCCGTGATTATTACATCGGTAGTACCAAATGTGATGCACTCATTTGGAAGTGCAATCATAAAATATTTTGATATCAAGCCAATTGTAGTGTCTGCGGGGATAAAAACGGGATTGAAGATACATACAGATAACCCGAGACAGATCGGTCCAGACCGAATTGTAGATGCGGTGGCAGCACACAATATCTATGGTGGACCTATTATTGTAGCAGATTTTGGAACGGCAACAACTTATGATTATGTAGATGAAACGGGAACGTACCTCTATGGAGTAACAGCTCCGGGAATCCGTACAGCGGCACGTTCTCTAACAGAGAATGCGGCCATGTTACCTGAAATTGAAATTATTAAGCCACCAACCATATTGGCCAAGGAAACAATTACCAGTATGCAAGCTGGTATTGTATATGGCTATATTGGGCAAACAGAATATATCATCAATCAGATGAAAGAAGAACTAGGAAGACAAGATATCAAGGTTGTGGCCACAGGTGGACTAGGGAATATCATTGCAAATGAAACAGAGTCCATCGATATCTATAATCCTACATTAACATTAGAAGGACTTCGTATCATATACGAAAAAAATGCGAAACTATGAGTAAAAATATAAATCAAGATTATGGGTTCAAGATAGGTGATGTATCCATAGAGAATCCATATGTATTAGCGCCTATGGCAGGTGTCACGGACCTGCCTTTTCGCTTGCTCTGTAAGGAGCAAGGTGTGGGGCTAATCTATACAGAGATGGTCAGTGCAAAAGCAATCCAATATAAGAATAAAAATACAGAGGCACTCCTGCAGATTGATCCAAGGGAATGTCCCGTGTCGCTTCAATTATTTGGTTCAGAGCCAGATGTAGTCAGTGAGGTGGCAAAAGCGATAGAGGAACGCCCGTTTCAGATTCTAGACATCAATATGGGATGTCCGGTTCCAAAGATTGTAAAAAATGGAGAAGGTTCAGCATTGATGCTCAAGCCAAAACTGGTATATGACATTGTTTACCAAACAGTAAGGGCGATTCAAAAACCGGTTACAGTGAAGATTCGTAAGGGATTTAATGATGAGAATACCAATGCGGTGGAAATCGCAAAAGTCATCGAAGAGGCAGGTGGGGCAGCAGTTGCAGTTCACGGTCGGACAAGGGAAGAATATTATTCAGGAAAGGCGGATTGGAACATCATTCGTGAAGTGAAAGAGGCAGTTTCCATTCCTGTGATTGGAAATGGAGATGTGCTGAATTGGCAGGATGCCGTTCGTATGCGCAAGGAAACAGGGTGTGACGCTGTTATGATTGGCAGAGGAACGCAAGGAAATCCATGGATATTTTCAGAACTACTTGCGTATGATAGAACAGGACAAGAAATACCAAAACCCTCTATAGAAGAACGTGTAGATATGATGTTGCGTCATACAAAGATGCAGATGGACTACAAGGGAGACTATCTGGGGATACGCGAGATGAGAAAACATGTGGCTTGGTATACCGCAGGATTACCGAATTCAGCCAAATTACGAGGCTTGATAAACCAAGTGGAGACCTATGAAGAATTGGAAAAGTTGTTGACATTTAAAATTCAGTAAGTTATAATAGTGTGATTGAAAATCAATTGCATTTTAATGATCAGACATAAAGGAAGGGAATTTAGAATGAGTGAGAAAAAAACGATACTTACTTACACAGGATTAAGAGAGCTTGAGACTGAGCTAGAAGACTTAAAGGTTCACAAGCGTAAGGAAGTAGCAGAAAAAATTAAAGAAGCTAGAGAACAAGGGGATTTGTCAGAGAATGCGGAGTATGACGCAGCGAAAGACGAGCAACGCGACATCGAAGCACGTATCGACGAACTTGAGAAAATATTAAAGAATGTTGAAGTGGTAGACGAAGACGAGGTTGACTTAGATAAGATTAGCATCGGATGCATCGTATTCGTATATGATAAAGAATATGAAGAAGAGATTGAGTTCAAGATTGTTGGTTCAACAGAAGCAAACAGCCTAGAAGGCAAAATCTCTAATGAGTCGCCAGTAGGAAGCGCATTGCTAGGAAGAAAGATCGGTGATGTGGTAAGCCTAGATACTCAAGTAGGTATGGTAGAGTACGAAGTACTTAAAATTGAAAGAGCAAATTAGACCAAATTAACAAGACTGCCTAGGCAGTCTTGTTATGGGATATAGAGGTTAATGTGAAAATAAATTTTCACATTACAGTGAGAATGGGATAGTTATATAGATATTGTGAAAATAGGATTAAGTGGAAGAAGAGGTGTAGATGATGTCTCAAGAAAATCAACAAAAGAATGGAAACGGTGAACAACCAGAATTAGATCTGAATCAATTGCGCATGGTAAGACGTGAGAAATTACAAAATCTTGTGGAAGAAGGAAAAAATCCTTTTGAAATCACAAAATATGACCGCACACATCATAGCCAAGAAGTGAAAGACAACTACGAATCCCTAGAGGGAAGTGAGGTGTCTATCGCGGGACGTATCATGGCAAAACGTGTAATGGGTAAGGCATCCTTTGTTAATATTCAGGATTTAAAAGGGAATATCCAGTGTTATGTAGCGCGTGATATTATCGGAGAAGAGGAGTATGCTGGTGTTAAGAAGATGGACATCGGTGATATCGTTGGTTTGAAGGGTGAAGTATTTACTACCAAGATGGGAGAAATCTCGCTACGTGTTTCAGAAATTGAACTTCTTACAAAGAGCTTGCAGATTCTACCTGAAAAGTTCCACGGATTAACAAATACAGATACTAGATACCGTCAAAGATATGTGGATTTGGTTATGAACCCAGAGGTTCGTGACACATTTATCAAGCGTTCACAGATTATCTCTGCGATGCGTAACTACCTAGACGGGGAAAATTTTATGGAAGTTGAGACACCGATGCTAGTACCAAATGCTGGTGGTGCAGCTGCACGTCCATTCGATACTCATTTCAATGCATTGGACGAAGACGTACACCTTCGTATTTCTCTTGAATTATACTTGAAGAGACTTATCGTTGGTGGACTAGAGCGTGTATACGAAATCGGTCGTGTATTCCGTAACGAAGGGCTCTCTGTTCGTCACAATCCAGAATTTACATTGATGGAATTATATCAAGCATATACAGACTATGAAGGTATGATGGAATTATGCGAGAACCTATACCGTCATGTAGCACAAGAAGTATTAGGAACAACAAAATTCACATATCAAGAAGTGGAGATTGACTTCGGAGCACCATTCGAGAGAATAACAATGCTAGATGCAGTTAAGAAATATGCAGGGGTAGACTTTACACAGATCACTACTGAAGAGGAAGCAAAAGCAGTGGCGAAAGAACACCACATTGAGTTCGAGAACCGTCACAAGCGTGGAGATATCATCGCATTATTCTTCGAAGAATATGCAGAAGAAAAATTAGTACAACCAACCTTTGTAATCGACCATCCAGTGGAAATCTCTCCACTTGCGAAGAGAAAGCCAGACGATCAAGAGTTCACAGAGCGTTTCGAGTTATTCATCTATGGTCGCGAAATGGCAAATGCATTCTCAGAGCTGAATGATCCAATCGACCAGAGAGGAAGATTCGAGGCTCAAGAAGAGCTTAAGGCGCAAGGCGATGAAGAAGCGAACAGTGTAGACGAAGACTTCTTGAATTCACTAGAGATTGGAA
>CAYJFY010000046.1:0-19943 GCA_964369755.1 uncultured Lachnospiraceae bacterium | reverse complement strand
CTATGACTAAGATGCACGGATGTGCAAGAGTGATAGACTCTGTATGCTTTGGATAGAGTTTACCATATATAAAAATAAAGTTCAAGGGAAATATAATTGGGGACGGGGGAAAACGACGTTTTCCCCCGTCCCCAACACAAAAAACCACATTGAAAAATGTGGTTTTTATTGACTTTTCAAAAGAAAACCACTATAATACAGATGAGAAAGTATGAAAAGGAGGTAGCAAATTACCATGAAGACATATAGGAATGTAGGAATTGACAAAAGTCCTAGGATTACACGACTAGTGGATTGTCTATTTGAGAAGTTGCCTGAAATTGAGTCGGCACGTGCGATTTTGCTTACGGAATCTTATCGTCAGACAGAGGGTGAACCGATTGTGATGAGAAGGGCTAAGGCTTTTTCACATATCTTGGACAATATACCGATTGTGATTCGCCCTGAAGAGTTGATTGTTGGAAGTTCAACGATTGCACCACGGGGATGCCAGACGTTTCCGGAGTTCTCTTTTGAATGGCTAGAGGCAGAATTTGATACGGTAGAAAATAGAAGTGCAGATCCATTTTATATCTCAGATCAGACAAAGGATGACTTGAGAAGAGTACACGAATATTGGAGAGGAAAGACCACAAGTGAATTAGCAACATCATATATGGCGCCAGAGTCACTTCTTTCCATAGAACATAATATTTTTACACCTGGAAATTATTTTTATAATGGTGTGGGTCATATGACTGTCAAGTACGACGAGGTTATCGCGATTGGATATGAAGGAATCATAGGAAGAGCGAAGGCTGAATTGGAACAGTGTAATATGGGTGATGAGGACTATGGGAAGAAGTCAAGGTTCTTGCAGGCGGTTATCATAAGCTGCGAGGCGGTCATCCGATATGCTCATAGATATATGGTGTTAGCGAAACAAGAAGCAGATGCATGTAAGGATGCGAAGCGAAAGGAAGAGCTGCTTGCCATAGCGAGAAACTGTGCGAAGGTACCTGCAAAGGGAGCGGATAATTTCTACGAGGCATGTCAGAGTTTTTGGTTTGTTCAGCAGTTGCTACAAGTGGAGTCGAGTGGACACTCGATTTCGCCAGGACGCTTTGACCAGTATATGTATCCATATTATAAGAAGGATAAGGAAGCGGGAAGAATCACGCCAGAGTTTACGCAAGAGCTCATCGATTGCATTTGGGTAAAGTTGAACGATTTGAATAAGTGTAGAGATGAAGCGAGTGCAGAGGGATTTGCTGGATATAGCTTGTTCCAGAACTTAATCGTAGGTGGACAGACCACAGAAGCAATCGACGCGACAAATGATCTTTCGTTTATGTGCATTCAAGCGTCTCACCATGTATTCCTTCCACAACCATCGCTTTCCATTCGTGTGTGGAATGGGACTCCTCATGATTTACTTGTAAAGGCGGGAGAGTTGACGCGAACCGGGATTGGATTGCCGGCGTATTACAATGATGAGGTGATTATTCCGTCTCTTATGAGTACGGGGCTTACCATAGAAGATGCGAGAGACTATAATATCATAGGTTGTGTAGAACCACAGAAGGCGGGCAAGACCGAAGGATGGCATGACGCAGCATTTTACAATATGTGTCGGCCGTTGGAATTGGTATTCTCGCGAGGATGGGATAAAGGCGTATTCATAGGTGTTGACACAAAAGATGTAAAAGACATGACGAGTTTCGAAGAGTTCTACGATGCATATAAACAACAGTCGAACTATCAGATTGAATTGTTGGTCAATGCAAATAATGCAATCGACTTGGCTCATGCCGAGCGTTGTCCGAATCCGTTCCAATCTTGTATGATTGATGATTGCATCAAGCGTGGGCAATCGGTACAAGAAGGTGGAGCCATCTATAACTTTACGGGACCACAAGGATTTGGAGTTGCCAATATGGCAGACTCTCTCTATGTAATCAAGAAGTTAGTATTTGATGAAAAGAAATTAACCTTAGAAGAGTTCAAGAACATTCTTGCAATGAACTACGGACAGGGATTTGATAGTGGCAAGGCTGCGGAGATGACCATTGAAATCGCAAGGAAGATGGAAGCGGCGGGCAAGCAGATGGATGAAAGTCAAATTGCGAAAGTGATCGAGACGATTATGAATATGAAGCCGTCCGAGGAAGAGCAGAGCCGATACCAACAAGTGCTAGATTGGATTGAAGAAGTACCGAAGTTTGGAAATGATATTACCGAGGTGGATATGTTTGCACGAGATGTGGCGTATACCTACACAAGACCGTTGCTCAAATATAAAAACCCAAGGGGTGGAATCTTCCAAGGTGGGCTATATCCAGTCTCTGCGAATGTACCACTTGGAGCGCAGACAGGGGCGACACCAGATGGTAGATTTGCATACACACCGGTAGCGGATGGAGTATCTCCATCGGCAGGGAAAGATACACAGGGACCGACGGCAGCAGCGAATTCAGTTTCAAAGTTAGACCATGGGATTGCATCCAACGGAACATTGTTTAATCAAAAGTTCCATCCAACGGCGCTTAGTGGTCGAGAAGGCATTGATAACTTTGTAAATATGATTCGAGCATTCTTTGATCAAAAAGGAAGCCATGTGCAGTTCAACGTTGTGGATAAGGCGACCTTAATCGAAGCACAGAAAAATCCCGACCAGCACAAGCAGTTAGTTGTGCGCGTGGCAGGATATAGTGCCTTGTTTACAACATTGTCAAAATCTTTGCAAGACGATATCATCAATCGAACAGAACAGGGGTTATAAGTATGGAGTACGAAAAAACCAAAGGGCGAATATTTGATATTCAAAGATATTCGATACATGATGGCAGGGGAATTCGAACCATTGTGTTCTTGAAAGGTTGTGTTCTTCGTTGCAAATGGTGTTGCAATCCAGAGTCTC
Source organism: uncultured Lachnospiraceae bacterium (assembly GCA_964369755.1). Taxonomy (GTDB): domain Bacteria; phylum Bacillota; class Clostridia; order Lachnospirales; family Lachnospiraceae; genus CAUPWF01. Next base: position 17,044 of record CAYJFY010000046.1, on the reverse strand, counting down.
AGCGATACGAAATCGAGACCATGACAGTTGCAGGAAAGCTAAAGGTAATCGGTCGCGATGTCACGGTGGAAGAAGTGATGGAGATTGTGGAGAAGGACAGACCTTATTATAGAAGAACGGGTGGAGGGTTGACCTTGTCTGGAGGGGAAAGTCTTTGCCAACCAGAATTTGCACGAGATTTATTCCGTGCAGCAAAAGAGGCTGGAATTCCAACGGCCATTGAGAGTACGGGATGTGCGAAATTCGAAGTGATTCAAGAAATCTTACCATATTTAGATCAATACCTGATGGATATTAAACATATGGATGGGAAGAAACATAAGGAATTTACAGGGAAATCCAATGACCTAATACTTGAAAATGCTAGAAAGATAGCAGAATCCGGACAGACGGAATTGAGCATTCGGATTCCGGTAGTGCCAACGTTCAACGATAAGGTGGAAGAAATCACGGCCATTGCGAAGTTTGCACAAACCCTAAAGAATGTAAAGCGGATTTATCTACTTCCCTATCACAGGTATGGGGAAGACAAGTATACGGGTTTGAACAGGGCGTATCAGATGGAGGGGATTCTCCCGCCGACGAACGACCACATGGAGAAACTAAAACAAAGCGTGGAGGCAGTTTGCCAGATTCCATGCCAGATTGGAGGGTGAGATGAGCTATACAGAGAATATGCAGTTTGATTCCAAGCAGCGGATTGTGCAAGAGTTAGTTCCAGGTAAACAGTTGACCCTGGCTCATATCATTGCAAACCCAGACAAAGTGCTTTATGAGAAACTGGGGTTGAGCTCACAGGTAGACTACTCGAAATCGGCAATCGGAATCTTGACCATTACACCTGCGGAAACAGCGATTATCATCAGTGATATCGCGATTAAATCATCAGGAGTAGATATCGGGTTTATGGATCATGTAAGCGGATCGTTGATTATAACGGGAACTGTATCAGAAGTAGAAGCAGCTGCGACAGCCATTGTGGAATATGTAGAGACAAAACTGGGATTTTATGCTTGTGAGATAACACGAACATAGAAAATCACAATAAAACCCACAAAAAACAACAAGAAAATATTGACATTCAAACAAAACAAAGATATAATTAAATTGCAAACCACATAAAACAAATAAAATACAGTCAAGGAGGACTTAGTTAGATGTTAAATGAATATGAAATCAAAAAACAGATGTGTGAAATCGGGAGAAGGGTGTATGATCGCAACATGGTTGCAGCAAATGACGGAAACTTCTCTGTAAAACTAAACGACAACGAATTCCTATGTACACCAACAGGTGTGTCCAAAGGATTTATGACACCAGAATATATCTGTAAAGTAGATAGAAACGGAAATGTAATCCAAGCAAACAAAGGGTTTAAGCCTTCATCAGAAATCAAAATGCATATGCGTGTTTATGAGAAGAGACCAGATGTAGGTGCAGTGGTACATGCGCATCCAACATTTGCAACAAGTTTTGCGATTGCAGGAATTCCACTGACGCAACCAATTATGCCAGAGGCAGTAATCGCTCTAGGATGTGTTCCTATTTCTGAATATGGTACACCATCTACAGTAGAGATTCCAGATAACTTAGAGAAGTATCTTCCATACTATGATGCAGTTCTTCTTGAGAGCCACGGAGCATTGACATGGAGTGTTGACTTACTTTCAGCATATCACAAGATGGAATCGGTAGAGTTCTATGCTGAATTATTATACAAAGCAAAAATGCTTGGCGGACCAAAAGAATTCGACAAGGAACAAATTCAAAAATTATATGAGATTAGAAGACAAATGGGATTACCAGGAAAGCATCCAGCTGATTTGTGTCCAAATACAGGAAAATCTAGCTGCCATAGCAATGGTGGGGGATGCTCATGTGGAACATCAGGAAGCGCAGATGCAGACTTGATTGCTTCTGTAACTAAAAAAGTAATGGAACAATTGGGAATGTAATTCCGCATCGGAAAATAAGAGGTTTTCATGAAAGAGGAAATCATCAAAGAAGTTGTAAAATCTGTATATCAGCAGTTACAAGGTGCTGTTCCTAAGATGACACTAGATAAAGCAAAGACATTGATTGCAAGGATAGAGGAAAAGGCAAGTGAGTTGGGAATGTCGGTCGTTATTGCAGTATCTAATGAAGCAGGACAACCAATCGCAGTCCACAGCATGGATGGAGCCTATATGGGAAGCTACGATGTGGCGGTCAATAAGACCTATACAGCGATTGCATTTCAGATGCCGACAGATGTTCTAGGGAGACTAGCGCAGCCAGGCGAATCCTTATACGGTATCCAATTTACCAACCAAGGAAAGATTGTAATCTTTGGTGGCGGTGAGCCGCTTAAGCTAGGAGAGCAAATCGTAGGAGCCTTGGGTGTGAGCGGCGGAACTGCGGAGCAAGATACAGACTTAGCGCGTTTTGGCAAAAAAATATTTGAGGAGGTAATCTCGTGTCAATAGATGAGAAACAAGTGCAAGCGATTGTCCAGCAAGTGATGGCAAAGATGGAAATTGCACAGCAACCCACTGGGAAACATGGTGTGTTCGCAGACATGAATGAGGCGATCGCAGCAGCGAAAAAAGCACAGACAGTTGTGAGAAGGCTGACCATGGATCAAAGGGAACGAATGATGAGTATCATTCGCAGAAAGACAAAAGAGAATGCAGAAATATTAGCGAGAATGGCTGTCGACGAAACTGGAATGGGGAATGTGGGAGATAAAATCCTAAAGCATCACTTAGTTGCAGAGAAGACACCAGGAACAGAAGACATCAAAACAGAAGCATTATCAGGGGATAGAGGATTGACATTGATTGAGATGGGACCATTTGGAGTGATTGGTGCAATTACACCGTCTACGAATCCAAGTGAGACAGTAATCTGCAATTCAATGGGGATGATAGCAGGAGGAAATACAGTTGTATTTTGTCCACATCCAGCAGCAGCAAAGACATCGATTTTCGCAGTTAATATGATTAACGAGGCGTCAATTGAAGCTGGAGGACCAGACAATGTGGCAGTAACTGTGGAGAAACCGACCATGGAATCCAGCAACATCATGATGAAGCATCCAGATATTCCATTGATTGCAGCGACAGGTGGACCTGGAGTTGTAACAGCAGTGCTTTCATCAGGAAAGCGTGGAATTGGAGCAGGGGCAGGAAACCCACCAGTTCTCGTAGACGAGACCGCAGATATTAGGAAGGCGGCAGAAGACATCGTAAATGGCTGCACATTTGATAATAACCTACCATGTATCGCAGAAAAAGAAGTTGTTGCGATGGAAGAGATTGTAGACGAATTGATGCACTATATGGTAGAAGAGCAAGGTTGTTATCTTGTTTCACAAGAGGAACAAGAGAAGTTAACCGCTACAGTTCTCAAGAAGGGAACATTGAATCGTGATTGTGTTGGACGTGACGCGAAGACCTTGTTGGGGATGATAGGAGTTTCAGTACCAGACAACATTCGTTGTATTATCTTCAAAGGTCCAAAAGAGCATCCATTGATCGAAGAAGAATTGATGATGCCAATCCTAGGAATTGTTCCAGTGAAAGATTTTGAAGAAGGGGTAGAGGCGGCTCTATGGTTAGAGCATGGAAATCGCCACTCTGCACACATTCATTCGAAGAATGTGGATCGAATCACTCACTACGCGAGAACACTGGATACGGCAATCTTGGTAAAGAATGGTCCATCTTATGCAGCACTCGGATTTGGTGGAGAAGGAATCTGTACATTTACCATTGCAAGTAGAACGGGCGAAGGGCTTACAAGTGCAAGCACATTTACAAAGAGAAGAAAATGTGTAATGCAAGATAGCCTATGCATTCGATAGGAAAGGTGGAGAAGATGAGTAACACAAACGTAAATATAGAAGAAATTGTAAAACAAGTGTTAGCAAACATGACAGTCCCAGCAGGCGGAAGTCAGCCAGCAAGTGGAGCGACAAAAACAATTCCAGCAACATCTAAGGCGGCAATGCTGACAGCACTTGAAAAATATGAGATCAAAGAATTCCCAATCCCAGAGCTAGGGGATGAGGATATCTTGGTAAAAGTAGAAGGCTGTGGAATCTGTGGAACAGATGCACACGAATTCAAAAACGACCCATTTGGATTAATCCCGCTTGTTCTAGGACATGAAGGTACTGGAGAAATCGTTAAGATGGGTAAGAATGTGAAGAAAGATAGTGCAGGAAAGGATCTAAAGGTCGGAGACAAAGTAGTTTCTTGTATGATTTTTAAAGATAATCCAGATATCACCATGTTTGATTTAAACAAGCAAAATGTAGGCGGAGCAGATGTATATGGATTGCTACCAGATGATGATGTTCACTTAAACGGTTGGTTCGCTGACTATATTGTAATCAGAGGAGGTTCAACAATCTTCAATGTAAGCGAATTGGATTTATATTCAAGAATCTTAATCGAGCCAGCGGCAGTACTGATCCATGCAGTAGAGAGAGCAAAAACAACAGGAATCTTAAAATTCAACTCAAGAGTGGCAGTACAAGGTTGTGGACCGATTGGCTTGCTTTGTATCGCAGTACTTCGCACAATGGGAATCGAGAATATCGTAGCAGTTGATGGTAATGCACAACGTTTAGAATTCGCAAAAGAACTGGGAGCGATGCAGTCGGTAAACTTTATGGAACATAAAGGTGTAGAGGCGTTAGCGGGAGCAGTAGCAGAGAAGTTTGATGGACATCTTGCAGACTTTGCATTCCAGTGTACAGGAAATCCAATCGCTCATGCCAATATCTACAAATTCATCCGAAACGGTGGAGGATTATGCGAATTAGGATTCTTCATTAACGGAGGAGACGCAACCATTAATCCACACTTTGACATCTGTGCAAAAGAAATCACAACAGTAGGATCTTGGGTATATACACTCAGAGATTATGCGACAACATTTGATTTCTTGAAGAGAGCCAAAGGAATCGGACTTCCATTAGAGAAGTTGATTACAGACACCTATTCATTAGATGAGATTAATGAAGGGCATAAGAAGAACCTAGAGATGACAGGTCTTAAGATTGCCATCATTAATCAATAGATATGAGGTGAACTTATGGGCGAAGCAGTAGGAATTTTAGAAGTGTTCGGACTAACCTGTGCATTTATTGCAGGAGATGCAGGATGCAAGGCGGCGAATGTAACATTAGAACATTTCGATAAGAACAAGCCAGGAAACGCGGATGAATTGGAAGTACCACTATTGGTTACCGTGAAGTTTCGCGGTAGCGTAACAGACGTAGAGGCGGCCATGGAAGCAGCGATGAATAAGGCAAACGAAATCGGTGGAATTGTACAGCATCACATAATTCCAAGACCGACAGGAGATACAGAGAAAATGTTAAAGATCAATGCGTTTGACAAGAATTAATGTAACAGATCACGCAGTGATCCATCCGAGATGTTTAGGCTGAATAGTTACGAATTAAGCTTGCGCAAACACAGAGGTTTGATATAGAATTAAAATAAAATAACAAATATAAAAATTGGAGGATAATAAAATGGCACAAGAAGCATTAGGAATGGTAGAAACAAGAGGACTTACAGCAGCAATCGAGGCAGCAGATGCAATGACAAAATCGGCAGAGGTAGCATTGGTAGGAACAGAGAAAATTGGTTCAGGATTAGTAACAGTTATGGTACGTGGAGACGTAGGAGCGGTGAAGGCAGCAGTAGAGAGCGGATCTGCAGCAGCGTCTAGATTGGGAGAGTTAGTAGCAACACATGTAATCCCAAGACCACACACAGATGTAGAGAAGATTTTACCAACTGTTTAAATCGATGGGTTAGGAGAGTTGATTCATGAGTAAATCATATGGCTTTATAGAAATTGTAGGCGTAGTTGCCGCAATGGACGCACTAGACATCATGTGCAAGACAGCCGATGTTGAATTAGCAACATGGGAGAGAAAGTTGGGCGGAAGATTAGCGACGGTGGTAGTAAGCGGAGATGTAGCTGCGGTAACCGAAGCGATAGAAGCTGCCAAGGCGCATGCAATTAAGAAACCGGTACAATCCGGGATCATCGCAAACCCTCATGAAGAAATTGTAAGATTGATTGAGTTGAGTGCAAGTAGATTTAAGAAACAAGAAGTAGCGAGCAAGTAAACAAGAGTCAAATAAAGGAGGACGAAGAAATGGCACAAGAAGCATTAGGAATGGTAGAAACAAGAGGATTAGTAGCAGCAATCGAGGCAGCAGACGCAATGTGTAAATCAGCAAATGTAACATTGGTAGGAACAGAGAAGATCGGTTCTGGACTTGTAACAGTTATGGTACGTGGAGATGTAGGCGCTGTAAAATCATCAGTAGAAGCTGGAGCAGCAAGCGCAGCAAACTTAGGTGAATTAGTGGCAACACATGTAATCCCAAGACCACACACAGATGTAGAAGTGATTTTACCAAAAGTAAAGTAAATTCTGTAGGGGAAGGGTATGGCATGCCATACCCTTTGTGTTTCAGATAAACCGCGGAGAGAGCAGGTGTATAGCATTATGGAGACAAGTCAAGTAGAATTAATCACTAGAATGGTAGTGGACATTCTAGATAAAAAAGAAGAAAAAAATGAGATGGGATTCTTAGTTCCCGTCGGAGTATCTGCAAGACACATTCATCTGTCACAAGAGCATGTAGATGTGTTGTTTGGAGAAGGATATCAATTAACGAAGAAAAAAGAACTTATGGGTGGTCAATATGCGTCAAACGAAATGGTTACCATCGTAGGTATAAAGCTTAGAGCTATAGAAAATGTAAGAATCTTAGGACCAGTGAGAAAGGCATCTCAACTAGAGATATCAGCAACGGATGCCATCAAGTTAGGCATCAAGGCTCCGATTCGAGAGTCAGGAAACACAACAGGTTCTGCACCGATTGCAATTATCGGACCAAAAGGATCCGTGTATTTGACAGAAGGGTGTATCATCGCAATGCGACACATTCATATGTCACCAAAAGATGCCATGGCAGCTGGTGTACAGGATGGACAGGAAGTCAAAGTTAAAATAGACAGCGAACGTGGGATTGTATTAAACCATGTGAAGATAAGAGTAGACGAAAGTTATACATTAGAAATGCATATTGATACAGATGAAGCCAATGCCTGTAAGATTGGTACGGGACAGTCAGTAACAATTTTAAAATAACATTGCAACAAAAGGAGGCACACTATGATTATTGGTAAGGTAATAGGTAGCGTGATCGCGACAAGAAAGAATGAAAAGTTAATCGGCAATAAATTCATGATTATTGAGCCGCTAGAGAAGATGGGCACATCCGCCAATCAATTCGTTGCCATAGATAATGTAGGAGCCGGAATTGGTGAAATTGTGCTAGTAGCACAGGGCAGTGCGGCACGAATTGGGTGTGGTTTAGAACAGGCACCGATTGATGCAGCCATTGTTGGAATCGTAGACGAATTATAGTTGGATTTTGCAGGTGCATGTAGTGTGTTGCTGGAATGCAGCTAATTATAAGAGCAGATGAGACAAAGCGAGAGATGGAGTGAATTGACACATGGAACTAAAGTTGTTAAAAGAGCTAGTACGTGAAAATGGAATAGTAGGAGCTGGCGGAGCGGGATTTCCGACTTATGTGAAGTTGGATGAACGTGCAGAAACGATTTTATTGAATTGTGCCGAGTGCGAGCCACTCTTGAAATTACACAGACAATTATTAGAGCGTTATGCATTCGAGATTACAAAAACATTTCAAATACTGGCAGACGCTGTAGGAGCAAAGCAAGCGATTATCTGTGTGAAGGAAGAATATAAGTCAACCATACAAGCACTGAAGTCTTGTGTGGACGAATTCTCCAAGGTAGAGATAAAACTCTTAGAGGGAGTTTATCCCATGGGCGACGAGATCGTGATGATCTATGAGGCAACGGGAAAGGTTGTACGTCCAGGTGGATTGCCCATTGAAGAGGGAATCGCAGTATTTAATGTAGAAACAGTTTATAATATATATCAGGCAATTGAGTATAACAAACCGGTGACAGATAAGGTAATTTCGGTCGTTGCAGAGGTAGAGAGTCCAAGGACTGTACGCGTTCCGATTGGATGTACAATCAAAGAAGTAGTTGCGCTAGCAGGTGATTGCACCACGGAGGATCCCGTTTATTTTGTAGGTGGTCCAATGATGGGGAGAATCTGTGATGGAAATGATCCAGTCACAAAAACGACCAATGCAATCTTGGTTTTACCACAGAATCACTATCTGGTAACAAAAAAACAAGTGAATCCATCCATTGACATGAAGAGAACAGCTTCTAGTTGTTGCCAGTGTCAGATGTGTTCAGACCTATGTCCGAGAAATGCCTTAGGGCATCCAATCGAGCCACATCTATTTATGAGAGCGGCGTCGAATCTGGATTTTGCGGATACAGACCCTTTTGTGAACACCCTATTCTGTTCTTCTTGCGGAGTGTGTGAGCTGTATTCCTGCCCACAGAGTCTAAGTCCGAGAACTTTGATGGCAGAGTACAAAGATGGTCTAAGAAAGTCAGGTGTAAAACCACCAACGGTAGAGGCAAGTACCGTGAAACCAAGTCGCCAATTTCGAAAGATTCCAGAAGCAAGACTAGAAGCAAGACTAGGATTGTCGATGTATAATCTGGATGCGCCCCTTTCGGAAGAGGACGTGGATATGGGGACGGTCAAGATACTGATGTCTCAACACATCGGAGTGCCAGCAAAGCCAGTAGTGATAGAAGGTGAACTCGTACAGAGTGGCCAGCTAATTGGCAAGGTAGAGGAAGGTTTGGGTGTCAATATTCATGCCTCTATCGAAGGAAAAGTATTACATGTAACAGAAAAATATGTTAGAATAAAAAAAGTGTAAAAATGATGAGAGGATTGAACTAGTATGAGCAAAGCAATTGGAGTGGTAGAATTAAAAACGGTGGCTTCTGGAATTACGATAACGGATGCTATGGTAAAAGCAGCCCAAGTAGATATTGTGGAAGCACAGACAGTCTGCCCAGGAAAATACATTGCAGTCATCACAGGGGATTTGAGTGCGGTGAATGCAGCGGTCGAAGTAGCAAAATATAAGAATCAAGAACAGCTCATCGGAAGCTTTGTATTAGGCAACCCTCATGATGATATATTTCCAGCGATTTATGGGACAACACAGGTAGAGGGTGTGAAGGCACTAGGAATCTTAGAGACCTATGATGCAAGTTCCATCTTTGTAGCGGCAGATATCGCAGCAAAGACAGCCGTTGTAGAGTTGATTGAATTACGCATTGCAAAAGGCATGTGTGGAAAGTCATTTTTGCTATTAACCGGAGAGGTCGCAGCGGTGGAAGCAGCGATTGCGAAGGCGAAAGAAGTCGTGGGCAAGGAAGGCATGCTCCTAGATTCATCTGTGATTGCAAGCCCAGACGAGAAAACGATTCGAACCATCTTATAATACAAGGGGCAAAAGGATTGTGAGAGCACAAAGTGAGTAGCAATTCGTTTGTATCATGATTTCATGATTAAAATAACATAAAGGGAGTGAAAGGGGGCACACTGATATGCTTGCACTAGAACGTCGAAATACCATATTAGAGAAATTACTAGAAGAGAAAAAAGTAGTAGTCAGCGAATTAAGCCTGCTATTCTCTGTGTCCGAAGAGACCATTCGGAGAGATTTAGAAAAATTACATAACGATGGATTGTGTACAAAGAGCTATGGCGGAGCCGTAGTCAACGAAAATTATAATACAGACCTTCCATTTAATATACGTAAGAGAAGTAATGTGGAGGCAAAACAAGTCATAGCAAAGTTAGTAGCCCAGTTAGTAGAGGATGGGGAACACATTATGTTAGATGCGAGTTCCACAGCAGTATTTATCTCCAAAGCGTTAAAACAAAAAGAGAGACTAACAATTGTTACCAATTCATTGGAGATTTTATTTGAACTATCCGATGTGTCGGGATGGAATATATTCTCCGTCGGTGGTCAATTAAAGGAAGGTTACCTAGCGCTATTTGGGCCACGAACGGTAGAAAACATCAAAGAGTATAATGTGGAAAAAGTAATCCTTTCTGCCAAAGCATTTGATCCAGAAAAAGGATTTTCAGATAGTGTGGAAGAATTTGCGAAGGCGAAACAAGCGATGATGGACTGCGGTAAGCAGATTATATTTGCGATTGATTCATCCAAAATCGGAAAATTCGCATTCTCAAAATTCGCAAATCTCCAAGATGTAGATATGATTGTGACAGATGAGAAACCAAGCGACGAGGTACTAGCAATCTTGGCTAGCGAAAAGGTAAAGTGTTTATATCCGTAGAGAAAACGATATCGGTTATAGAGAGGTGAAAAAATTGAAACAGACACGGACAATTTGTTTTGCAAATAACAAGGGAGGAAGTGGTAAGTCTACTACTTGCTCCAATGTTGGATATGCATTAAGTTCCTTAGGGAAAAAAGTGTTAATGATAGACGGAGATATGCAGATGAATTTATCTTTGTCTTTTTTTGATGAAAATCAGGTGATGGAATTTGACCAAGGTCAGAATAACCTCTACTGCGGAATCCAAGAGGATGGCGAGTTAGAAAAAATCATCCAACACACACAATATGAAGGCGTGGACCTGATTCCAGCATCCACCAAGATGAGCACAATGGAGGCAAAATTCAGCCAGCTGAACTCCAAAGAGTTTGTGCTGGCGAAATGCTTGGAAAAGATTAAGAAGAGTGGGAACTACGACTATATTCTAATTGACTCCCCGCCCACATTAGGGAATTGGGTCATGGCAGTACTGGTTGCATCCGATTATCTAGTTGTTCCAATCGAAGCCTCTCCATGGGGATTATTCGGGTTAGCGAATATGCTAGATTTTTTTCACAACGCACAAGAATTCAACTCAAATCTGAAACTGATGGGAATTGCGATTACCAAGGTGGATACGAGAAAGAATTACTATAAGCAAACAGTGGAGTTTCTAGATGAGTTACAAGATGTGAATGTATTCAAATCCTGCATACGAATCGACAGTGCAATCGAATGGGCACAAGACCAGAGTATGCCAGTGGTACATTATAAAAAAAGCAGTAGAAGCGCAAAAGAATATATGGAATTAGCAAAGGAGATGGACGAGTATGGCAGTAGGAAGAGGTAGCATCGAGCGAGTAAATCAAGCGGCAAAGAATCAAGCGGAAAAAGATCAAGTGGAAACGATAGCAAGTGAGCCCGTGGTAAGTGAAACCAAGGTGGAAGAGAAGGCGGAGGCTAAGCCAGTGAAAAAGCCTGTGGTGAAAAAGACAACTACAAGAATAGTAACGAAGAAGACCACGAAGGCAAGCACACCAAGAAAGACAGTAAAAAAGAGTGCAACGAGCAAGGCAGAGCAGTTCTGCAAGCTGGGAAGTGAGTTGCCGGTGCATTTGTTGTAAGGCGTTTTTTACTTTGTTTGATATTGATCATTTCAAATTTCGAAGGAGGTGTTCGCACCATTGGGGGTTGTGTTATACCGACTAATGTAGATAGGGTACGAATACGGACAAATGGTCTTAAGGCATATTTTTATGACAGAGATTATTGGATAAGGATGAATGAGATAAATGGATCATATAATTTATAGTATTCCTCAAATAGTTGATACGGAAGGTCAAAATTATATAAAGGACTTACATGATTTTTATTTTAATAAAATCATATCGCCTAAATGCAATAAGGTTGAATTGTTGAAAAAATTATATCCATATTATTCCTTCGAAATAGTGGAAAAAACGCATGCAAAAAATTTGTTTGACATAATCTCAATTGATGATATTAGCAGTGACAATATTTGGAAGTTACAAAAAAATATACATTCTTCAAATTTTTATAAATACCAAACTCTAAGATTTTTTGATGACGCGCAAATCTATTTCGCATATGTAGATTGTATAGATACTTTTGTTTCAAATTGCAGTATGTTTGAATTATATATTTCTTATTTAAGGGGTGTTGATAATATAAATCTTAGGAATCCTGAGTATAAGCATTATCTAAATAATATATATATGTATAATTGTTGCTTAAAAGAAATACTAAAATCTTGAAATAGGCACAAGAAAAGTGTACACTGAATGGTATAAACCGAGAGGTGCTTAGTGTGAAAGGGGTGACTATTTATATGAAGCGTAAAAGAATTGGTATCGGAATCGATAATTTTGAAGAGATGATTTTGAAAGATTGTTATTATGTAGATAAGACAGATTTTATAAAAAAATTACTAGATAGTGGATCAAAAGTCAGCTTGTTTACTAGACCGAGAAGGTTCGGGAAAAGCCTGAATCTAAGCATGCTTAAGTATTACTTTGAGAAAAGTGAGATAGACAACGCAGAACTTTTTGAAGGACTCGATATCGCCACTGCAGGAGAAGAGTATACGCAGCATAGGGGAAAGTATCCTGTGATTATGTTGAACTTTAAGGAGGGAAAGCAAGATACGTTTGAAAGTTCTTACGATTCATTGAAGCGTAATATTGCGAATGAATATCGTAGGCATGAAAAGATATTGGAAGCAGAAAACTTAAGTTCGAAAGAGCGAGAAAAATTTAGCTGTATTCAAGATGAGGAAGGGAGATTAGATGACTACAGAGATTCGGTGGCATTTCTCTGTCGTTGCCTAGAAAAAGTCTATGGAGAAAAGGCGATCATCTTAATCGATGAATACGATGTCCCTCTTGAGAATGCGTATTATAAAGGCTTTTATCAGGAGATGATTGGGTTTATTAGAGGGCTGTTATCAGTGGCATTAAAGACAAACGACTCCTTGGCATTTGCGGTAATAACAGGATGCCTTAGAATTACGAAAGAGAGTATTTTTACGGGTCTCAATAACTTGAATATTATCTCCATACAGACCCCAGGATATGGAGAATACTTTGGTTTTACACCAGTAGAAGTAGATGCGATGTTACAATATTTTGGCAAGGAAGTGCATATAGAAACCATAAGAGAATGGTACAATGGATACGTATTTGGGAATGAGCAGGTGTACAATCCATGGAGCGTGGTTAAGTATGTGGCGACAGCAATGGAAGATGATGAATATCTTCCACAACCATATTGGTCTAATACAAGTTCCAATAGTATTATAAGAGATTTGATTGAAAGAGCAGACTGGGAAACGAAAGAAGAGTTAGAAAAACTTGTGCAAGGTGGAAGTATTGAGAAACCTATCCATGAGGATATCACGTATGTAGATATTTATAAAAGTAATGATAACTTGTGGAACTTCTTATATTTTACTGGTTATTTGAAGAAAGTGGGCACAAGGTTTGAGAATCGAACGACGTTCCTAACATTGGAAATACCGAATGAAGAAGTGAAGTATGTGTATGAAATGCAGATGATGGAGTGGGTAAAGGAGCAGATAGAGCAGAGGGATATGACGAAACTCTATGAGGCAACATTGTCGGGAGATACACAAGCAATCGAAGCTGAGTTGAAACGAGCGATGATGGAGACGATTAGCTACTATGATTATAATGAAAGTTATTATCATGGTTTCATCGGTGGTTTATATAAGGGCATGAAAGACTATCGTGTACAGTCCAATGTAGAGTGTGGACTAGGACGACCAGATTTATTAATTAGCTACCCAATCCCAGATGGAAAGGCAGTGATATTTGAGTTTAAGATAACGAAGGATTTTTCCCAACTAGAAGAAAAGGCAGCGGAGGCATTGCGACAGATCGAAGAGAAGAAATATGTAGAGGGGATGCAGGCGATGGGATATACGGACATATTGGTATATGGGGTTGCATTCTTTGGGAAAACCTGTTGTATCAAGTGCTTGTAAAAAGGTTGAAGAATACTTAGAAGAGATAGGGCATAGGGGACGCAGTCCCCTATGCCCTATCATTATGTTTCAACCTTGTATGACTATTGTTATGTTTTTTCTTGTAATAATACTAGAATCACACAAGAACCTACTATATAATGTCATTATGATGAATGTGGGGGAATAGAATTTGAGAAAAATAATCAAACGCCATAAGTTTATCCTCAGAGTTTTTTTGCTGTTTACGATTGTTTTGATCGCCGTGATCTTGGGAACGGGCATTTCAATCACAAGAATGACTGCGGATCAATATGTAGAAGCGCAGAAGAATTATGAGCATGAGATAATGTCACAAAATGGCGATAAGTTAAATGAAAAGTTAATAAGTATAGGTGATGTGTTTACACAGGGGTATTATTTTGATGATGACTTAGATAGTGTCTCCTTGTTGTTAAGTGATGGGGTAGATGAGATAGAAGAGGATAAAGTGATGAGGTATATGGAGCAGATTATTCGAGGGAATCCATATATTTCAGATATGATTATCCTTGATAAAAAGACAGAGACTGTTTACACAAAAAGTGAGATTTTATCGCAATCTTTTAGCGAATCTTTTGATTGGTTTTCAAACTTGTTTGTAGAGGAGATTTTGGGAGGCGAGGAGCCAATTATCTTTAAAGGCAGCCATGAGGGGGTTGGGTTTACCCCAACGAGAGATGTGTGTAGTTTCGGGCATAAATTAGTCAATATTTATACATTGGGCTATGAGGAGTCAGAAGCGGCAGTGATTCTCAATGTACCTACAGAGACATTGTTCGAACATCAAGGAATTCATGACGAGGATCAAATAGGATTGACATTGGTTGAAAATGAAGCAGGGGAAATCATCTATTCGAGTTCCCCAGTGGGGACGGAGATTCCGCTTTTGGAAAATTATAATGAGTATGAGGAAGATGACCGTTATATCATTCGGAAGAAATCTTTGGTTTCGTGGAGTGGGATGAGTTATGTATCCGTGCTCGACCGGGAACAGATGTATCAGGGATATTATTTAAGAATGGCAAGTCAGATCGCAATGATTATTGTGATTAGTATTGTGGTATCGTTCTTGTTTGTTCTCTGTGCAATTTATCTAATGGGAAAGAGGATAGATCGAATTGTGCAATTCACACAAGAGTTAGAGGTGGGCGAGTTAAACAAGCGAATACCCATTAGATTAGATGATGAGTTTACGGTTATAGAATCGGGACTGAATAGTATGGCTCAGAGGCTAGAAAGTCATATTGAAGATAAATATGTAACGGATATCAAGTTAAAACAAGCAAAAATCAAGTCTCTGCAATTGCAGATTAATCCACACTTTATGTTCAATACATTAGAAACAATTCGCTCGGT
This sequence comes from uncultured Lachnospiraceae bacterium, assembly GCA_964369755.1. Lineage (GTDB taxonomy): Bacteria > Bacillota > Clostridia > Lachnospirales > Lachnospiraceae > CAUPWF01. The sequence continues at coordinate 1,857 of CAYJFY010000046.1, read as the reverse complement.
TGCCGTTTCAAATGGAGGCGAAGATAGTGCAAACATGGTAGGTGTCCTAGGGGATATGTATCGATGGAATCTAAGAAAGCCGGATATCGTTACGCTTGGTGATGAACTAGACTATCTAGATTATTATATTGAGCTACAAGAGCTAAAATACGGTAGAACATTGTATTGTGAGTATAGCGTGGAGCATAAAGCAAGAGCATGTGAGATACCGAAATTAACGATTCAGCCAATTGTGGAGAATTGTATACAGCATGGCATGGGCGAGAATGCCAAAGAGTTAGAAATCTATATTGAAGCAGAATATTCTGAGGAATATTTGTCGATTTGGGTTTGTGACAACGGATTAGGGATGGATAATCAGAAGGCAGAGGAGATTCAAAAGAAGATTGATAAGATGGACAAGATGGATAATGTTTATCACATTGGACTACGAAATGTAAATCAAAGAATCAAACTCTTGATGGGAGAGCAATATGGAATCTACATCAAATTGGATGTTATCAGAGGGTCTGTTATTGAAATTCGGTTGCCACTTATGAAATAAATAAGGTTGGAACAAGGAGGAGAACTATCATGTATACTGCGTTAATTGTTGATGATGAGAAGGTTGTGCGAAGCGGGTTAATACAGACAATTCAGTGGGACAATCTAGGAATTGATCAGATTCTAGAAGCGAGTAATGGAGAAGAAGCACTTCGTGTGTTTCAAGAAAATACGATAGATATTATATTAACAGACATCAAAATGCCGAAAATGAATGGGATTGAATTAATTCGCAAGATTAAGGAAAGAGATAACAAAACACACATCATTGTAATCAGTGGATATAGTGATTTTGAATATCTACAGTCTGCCATTCGACATGGAGTGAACGACTACATTCTAAAGCCGATTCGTGGTGCAGAAATCAACGATGTGCTGCTGGCGGTGATTGATAAATTAAATGTTGACAATATCTATGTTGACGAGACGGCAGTCTTAAGGGAAAATACACTTTATCGTATGGTGCAAGGAATGATTACACGGCTAGAAGTGAAAGAAAAATTTGAACAACTTGGTTGTGATTTAAGATATGGAAAGTATAGTGTTTCGATTGTTAATCCGGTGAGTGAAGTTTCCAATTCCGTGTTATATACCATCACATACATGTATAACAAGATCTTGAACCGAATGAATATGGGAAATGCGTTTGTTCATCCTAATAAGGATATTGTGATTATATATGACAGCATTGCAAGTGAGGAAGATATCAGAGAAAACCAAAAATTAATAGATGAAATCATTGCGAAGAAGGTGAAGCTTCAGACAAAATGCTATCACGGTGTGCTTGTTGATGATATAGACGAAATCAGCTACTCCTATCAAGAGGTTATAAAAAGAAAGGAAGAAAGCAAGAATATCACATGCAGCAAGGTGATTGAAGAGACGCTAAATTATATTGATGAGCACTATACTGAAAATATTACATTGACATCTATGGCAGAGATTGTTTATGCAAATGCTTCTTATCTGGGCTACTTATTTAAGAAGGAACTAGGAGTTTCTTGCGTGGAATATGTGAATCAGAAACGGATCGATCGGGCGGCAAGATATCTGTTAGAGACGAATATGAAGGTATATGAGATTATGGATGATGTTGGTATTACAGATAAAAACTATTTTCTTCGATTGTTCAAGAAATATAAGGGGAAGACACCGACAGAGTATAGAAAAAATTAATGTGATGGAATTTGGCATACTCAATCTAGAGTATGTCATATTTTTATTTGAATATAGAATAGCTATAATATGACTAACAAATGAGATAGTGTAAAGTGAGGTATGAAAAACGTAGAATAAAAAAATAGGCACTAACAG
>CAYJFY010000045.1:10660-20435 GCA_964369755.1 uncultured Lachnospiraceae bacterium | reverse complement strand
AGCGAGTCATAGGTGAACTCTACACCATTAAATCCGAAGATAAATTTACGCTGTCAGGGAAGTTACAGGAAATTGACGTGTTTTATTCTAGTGTGGTACAATTTATGAAAATGAAAATCAGTGAGCATTTATGCTTGGTAGAAAGGGGAGAAGCGTATGTATCGAGAGTGGTATCGAATGTCGGCAAGTGGAGAGGGCGAGATATTCTCTAGCAGCTATGAGTGTGAGAATCCAAAAGGGATTGTGCAGATTTCTCATGGGATGGTGGAGTATTCTGCGCGGTATGAAGGGTTTGCACGGTTTTTGCAGTCCAATGGCTATGTGGTATGTGCGAATGACCACCTTGGTCATGGAAAGAGTCTATGTGGGCACCGTGGGACATTTGCGAATCAGGCAGGAGGCTTTGATTTTGTTATAGAAGACATGCACTTGTTATTTCAGGAGATGAGAGAGAAGTATGTGGGGATACCGTGCATATTGTTGGGTCATAGCATGGGAAGCATTCTATCGGGGTTGTTCGCAGAACGCTATGATTATCTGGATCAACTGATTCTAAGTGGGATGCCCATGCCAAATCCAATGGCGGGAGTTGTGGCATGGATTCTAGCACGTTGTGTGAAGAAACATGGCTACACCTATGATTCACGCATATGGAATGACTTGTTATGGGGCAGTGATAAGAATAAGAGCCAGGAAGAAATCGTAGAACAGAAGGCGTGGTTAGTGTCTGATAAAAAAGAGGTTGAAAAATACGTGGCCGACGAACTCTGCGGATTTCCATTTAGCGACTCGGCGAATATGGAGATGATATCGGGACTAGGACGCCTTGGTAGCCGAAAATGGGGACAAAACATCGGAGACATCCCGATTCTAATTATTGCAGGTGCAGAAGACCCGGTAGGAAAAAAAGGGAAGGCTCCGAGAATCTATTATGAACGGTTGAAGAAAACACATACGAAGGTAGTGTTGAAACTAATTGATGCCAATCGACATGAGATATTGAACGAGTGGAATAAGGAAGAAAATTATAGAGACATACTTGCGTTCATTGGGGACGGGGGAAAATGACATTTTCCCCCGTCCCCAATGAAAAAATCCCTGTCCCTAATTTAAAGATTCTTCGAATCTCCACGTGCACTGACAATCGAATACCCAATCTCTTCCATGGTAGTTTTTAGTTGGGTGAGCATCTCTGCGGTTTCATCACCACTGCAGAGCTTGCCATCGTAGAGCGAATAGCTCTTGCGATTCTCTACAGGGGAGAGGTTTGGCATTACCACGTTTGCTCCTGCGAGAATCCCAAGTTCTCTGCCACCTTGCTTGATTGAACCTAGAGCGGTAGTCGCTGGAAGCAGAAGTGTTGGAATCATCAATCGAAGAAGACCTAACATGAATAGGGTTAAGTCTAGGCTGCCGGATTCAAAATCCTTAAACGGAGTGTCCTTATGCTTGATAAAAGGACCGATTCCGACCATCTGAGGATTTAATTCTTTAATAAAAAGCAAGTCGTTGACAAGTTGTTCCGTTGTCTGATACGGCGATCCAACCATAAATCCTGTTCCGACTTGAAATCCACATTTCTTCAAGTTCCAGAGGCATTCTTGTCGGAATGAGGCAGTCAGGTTGTCAGGGTGAAGTTTTGCATAATGTTCATGGTCATAGGTTTCGTGGCGTAGGAGATAGCGGTCTGCACCTGCTTTTTTATATGCTAGATATTCTTCGTAAGATTTTTCTCCCACAGACAAGGTGATGGCGCATTCTGGAAATTTGGTCTTGATAGAGGAAATGATGTCCACCATTCGTTCCTCAGTAAAGTGAGGATCTTCACCGCCTTGTAGGACAAAGGTGCGAAATCCTAGTCCGTAGCCGTAATCACAGCACTCCAAGATGGAGTCCTTGGTCAAACGATATCTCGATACGCTTCGATTACTGCAACGAATTCCGCAATAGTAGCAGTCGTTTTTGCAATAATTTGTAAATTCAATCAGACCCCGGATATAGACGTCATGTCCATAGTGGATATGACGTACTTCGCGAGCTTGTTGAAATAGGTAGTCTGAAAGCTCCTGAGAGCGATGTTCGATTAACTCCGTGAACTGTTCTTTTGATAAGGTTTGTGTGGTTTTTAGTGTATCGATATATTTTTTTAGTCGATTAAATGTATGTGTATTAGAATTCATTAAATTCTCCTTTCTGGTTATGAAATAGGGAGAGCTATGAGCTTCGCCCTTGTCGTTATGGATGAGTTTAACATATATTTGAGACAGTGGCAAATTTCATTGGGGACGGGGGTAAATGCCATTTACCCCCGTCCCCAATGAAATAAAAACTAGCCATTGTATCCATTTTTTGGTACAATGAAACGATACAGGAGGAAATATCATTATGGTATATGTATTTTTAGTTCAGGATTTTGAGTTAGTGGAAGCATTAGGAACCGTAGATGTTCTGCGGAGGGCGAAGGTTGATGTTACAACGGTATCGATTACTTCGTCGAAGGAAGTGTTAAGTTCTACTCAAGTTTATGTGATAGCAGATAAATTATATGGAGAATGTGATTTTGGAGATGCAGAGGCGGTGATCCTGCCAGGTGGACCAGGTGTTTCTAATATTCTGGAGTGCAAGGACGCATGCGATTTATTTGTGGATTTGTACGCGATGAAAAAGCTAGTTTGTGCGATTTGTGCGGCTCCAAAGGTGCTATACGGGTTAGGGATTAACGCGAGATGTACCGTGTTTCCTGCATTGAAGGGCGAATTGCCGAATTATGTAGGGGGCAAGGTTGTGAGAGAAGAAAATTATATTACAGGCGAGGCCATGGGTGCTACGCTTGATTTTGCCTTGGAGATTGTGAAGTGTCTCAAGGGTGAGTCGGTGGCAGAAGAAGTAGAAATTAGTATTGCGAAGTAGTAGTGTAGTTTAAGAAACTGGTTATACTAGATAGTGGAATTGCAAAAATAAAAATAAGGAGACTAGATTGAATATGAATTCAAACAACATAACACAGTATACGACAGTGCAAGAAAAGGAGTTGGAGGACATCCAATCCAAGGGGTACCTGTTGAGACATAATAAGAGCGGGGCTAGAGTAGTTGTGATTGAGAATGAGGATGAGAACAAGGTTTTTGCAATTGGATTTCGAACACCGCCAGAGGATAGTACAGGATTGCCTCATATTTTGGAGCATTCTGTTTTGTGTGGGTCTAAGAACTTTCCGTTGAAGGATCCGTTTGTAGAGTTGGCAAAGGGGTCGCTGAATACATTTTTAAATGCGATGACTTATCCAGACAAGACGGTTTATCCCGTTGCGAGTTGCAATGAAAAGGATTTTCAGAATCTGATGCATGTGTATATGGATGCAGTTTTATATCCGAATATCTATCAGTATGAAGAGATATTCCGACAAGAGGGCTGGAACTATAAGTTGGAAAATTTGGATGCAGAGCTAGAGTATAACGGGGTGGTTTATAATGAGATGAAGGGTGCGTTCTCATCCCCAGATGGTGTATTGGATCGAATGATTCTAAATGCGTTATTTCCAGATACGGCATATGCAAATGAATCGGGTGGAGATCCAGAGTTTATCCCAGATTTAACCTATGAGCAGTTTTTGGAGTTTCACGCCACGTATTATCATCCGTCGAATAGCTATATCTATCTCTATGGAAATGCTGATATGGAAGAAAAGCTACAATGGCTGGATGAAACATATCTGAGCAATTTTGATGAGAAGCAGATTGATTCGCAAATTGAGTTCCAAGAGCCATTTGCTGCAATGGTAGAAAAAGAAGTGAAATATTCCATTGTAAGCAATGAATCGGAAGAGGACAATACCTACTTATCATGGAATAAGGTAATTGGGTCGGCACTCGACAAGAAGCTGGTGACAGCGTTTGAGGTATTGGATTATGCCTTGTTGTCGGCGCCAGGAGCACCGCTCAAGAAGGCTCTGATTGATGCGAAGATCGGGAAGGATGTTCTAGGCTCTTTCGATGATGGTGTCTATCAACCGTTTTTCACCATTGTTGCAAAAAGTGCCAATCTAGAGCAAAAAGCCTTGTTTATAGAAACGATCGAGAAGACATTGAAGGATTTGGTGGAACATGGAATTAATAAGACCTCACTAGAAGCGGGACTGAATTATATCGAGTTCCATTTTAGAGAGGCGGATTTTGGACGATATCCAACAGGATTGATGTATGGACTGAACTTGTTTGATAGCTGGCTATATGATGATATGCAGCCGTTTAATGCGATCGAGATTCTTGATATTTTTGCGGAGCTAAAGCAGTGCATTTCGAGTGGGTATTTTGAGTCACTCATTCAGCAGTATCTGTTAGACAATACCCATGGTGCGATTGTAATTGTTTCGCCTGAGAAAGGGCGTACGGCGCGTTTGGATCATGAATTGCGTGAGAAATTGCAGGCATATAAGGCGGGATTATCTGAAACAGAGAGAGAGGCCTTGGTTGAGAGTACAAAGCGACTAGAGAACTATCAAGATACACCGAGCAGCGAGGAAGCAGTGAAGACGCTACCGGTATTGAAACGGGAGGATATCTCGAGGGAAGTGGCGCCGATCTATAACGAAGAAATGCAAGTGGATGGAACAACGGTATTGTATCATGGAGTGGAGACCAATGGAATCGGTTATCTTGACTTCTTGTTTGATGTGAAAAATGTTCCAACTGAGTTGATACCATTCCTTGGAATTTTGCAAGCGGCTCTAGGAATGATGGATACGGCGAACTATGAGTATGGAGAGTTGTTCAATGAAATCAATGTGCACACAGGTGGAATCTATAGCAATCTGGAGATTTATCCAGATGTAACAGCGATCAAGGACAAGAAATATAAGGCGACATTAGATATCAAGGCGAAAGCATTGTACGAGAAATTGCCAAAGGCAGTGGAATTTATGATGGAGATGCTGAGTTCTACCAAATACGAGGATAAGAAGAGGTTGAGAGAGATCCTTGATATGATGAAATCAAGAATGCAGGCAAAGTTTCAATCGGCAGGTCACACATTGGCAGTTGCGCGAGCGAATTCCTACCACTCTGTGATCTCGAAATTCAAGGATATGACAAATGGCATCAGTTTCTATAAGTTTGTGTGTGGACTGATTGATGAATTTGAAGAAAAATCAGATGAAATTTCCGACAAGATTCATCTTGTGGCGAGCCTTGTATTTAGTGAAAAGAATATGATGATCAGTTACACGGCTGGAAATGACGGCAAGGCAGTGGTTCAGCCTCTAGTAAGTATGATGAAGAAGGCGCTCTATGAGAATGGTCAGAATGACCATCCGTATGAACTTGCAATCGAGCAGAAGAATGAAGGATTTAAGACAGCTTCGAAGGTGCAGTATGTTGCAAGAACAGGGAATTTCGTGGATAGAGGAATCGACTATACGGGAGCGTTGCAGATTCTGAGAGTCATACTAAGCTATGAATATTTGTGGCAGAATGTAAGGGTAAAAGGAGGCGCTTATGGTTGCATGAGTGGTTTCAATCGCATTGGAGAGGGATATTTCACTTCCTACCGTGATCCGAACTTGAGAGAAACCATGGACATCTATGAAGGCGTTGTAGAGTATCTAGAGAATTTCGAGGCTAGTGAAGAGGAGATTACAAAGTTTATCATCGGTGCGATTAGTAGTGTGGATCAGCCGATGACTCCAGCAACGAAGGGAGAGCGTTCTCTTAACTTACACTTGAATCATATCAACGAGGAGATGCTGAGGAAAGAGCGGATGCAGATATTAGAAGCAACCAATGCGGATATCCGTGCATTGTCCAAGGTTGTGAAGGCGATTCTAGACGAGAGAAGTATCTGCGTTATAGGGAGTGAAGAGAAGATCGAGCAGAACAAAGACCTATTTGATGAGATCAAGGATTTGTTCTAGTATAGGAAATGACTTATTTTACGAGTGCAGAAAAATCCAAGGTTGTAGACTTTGTAGATTTTGGGGAAAGGACGTTATTGAAGATGGAAAATAATTATAAATCAGGTTTTGTAACCTTAATAGGAAGACCTAATGTGGGGAAATCCACTTTGATGAATCATTTGATCGGGCAGAAGATCGCGATTACATCGAATAAGGCTCAGACCACGAGAAATCGGATTCAAACCGTTTTGACTCGTGATGAGGGGCAGGTTGTATTCGTGGACACACCTGGGATTCACAAGGCGAAGAACAAGTTGGGTGAATACATGGTGAATGTTGCAGAGCGAACTCTAAAAGAGGTGGATGTGATTCTGTGGCTTGTGGAGCCGAGTACCTTTATCGGAGCCGGTGAGCAACATATCATAGAGAAATTACAGAAGGTGAATACACCAGTGGTGTTAGTAATCAACAAAATAGATATGGTGCAAAAGGATGAAGTTCTCAAGTTCATCGATACCTATAGCAAGCGATTTGAATTTGCAGCCATTGTCCCAGTATCCGCCCGAAGTGGGGAGAATACGGCAGAGTTGGAGAAGGTAATCTTCCAATACCTTCCATATGGACCACAGTTCTATGACGAAGATACGGTGACGGACCAGCCGATGCGTCAAGTAACGGCTGAGGTGATTCGTGAAAAAGCATTGCATGCTCTGAATGAAGAGATTCCTCATGGGATTGCAGTAGTCATCGATGCAATGAAGATTACGAAGAAGATTGCACAAATCGATGCCACGATTATCTGTGAAAGAGATTCCCACAAGGGAATTATCATCGGAAAGCAGGGTGCAATGCTGAAGAAAATTGGCACCAATGCAAGATATGAGCTAGAGCAGATGTTAGAGCAGAAGGTAAATCTGAAATTGTGGGTTAAGGTGAAGAAGGATTGGAGAGATAGTGACTTTCTCATGAAGAATTTTGGTTACTCTCAAGATAATCAAGAGGGTTGGAAGTAGAATTTGAAGATAGATTTCAGATAGTCGCATGTTATCATGTGCGGAAAGAGAGATGGAATACAGTGAATCAGATAGAAGTGACGGGAATGATTCTTGTAGCAGGTGGGATTGGTGAGTATGACAGAAGGGTCGAGATTCTGACGCGAGAGCGGGGGAGAATCTCGGCATTTGCAAAGGGGGCTAGAAGACCCAATAGCTCCTTGGTCAGCGCGACCAATCCTTTTGTATTTGGCACATTTACCTTGTATCAAGGCAGAAATTCCTATACATTGAATCAGGCAAAGGTGGAGAATTATTTTGCGGAATTGCGCACGAATATAGAGGGGGCATTTCTTGGGTTTTATTTTCTGGAGCTTGCAAGCTACTATTCTCGTGAGGGGAATGATGAAACAGAGATGCTCAAGCTGTTGTACCAGACATTGAGAGTGCTGGTGAAGAATGAGATTCCCTATGAGTTGGTGCGGCGTGTGTTTGAACTGAAGGTGATGACGATTCAGGGAGAAGGACCACAAGTATTTCAGTGTGTGAACTGTGGAAAAAATAAATTCGAAGATATGGAAAAAAACACTTGCTTTATGCCTAGTAGAGGTGGTACAATCTGTAAGGTTTGCCTAGAGAAGGAAAGATTTCTAGGGAGCAAATTAAGCTGGCATACCTCTACCATCTATACGATGCAGTATGTGGTGAGCAGCGAGATTGGTAACTTGTACACATTCGCAGTGAGTGATGAAGTTTTAGAGGACTTGAAGAGGATCATGAATCAGTATATGGAGTTTCATGTGGATAAAAGTTTTCACAGTCTGAACATGTTGGAGGGAGTATAGTGCGAAAGTAAGATTTTGCACAGTACTTTGTATCGAGGGGTCAAAGTTGCGATTTTTGGCAAGAGAAGGTCAAAGTTGCGATTTTTGCGAAAGGGAGGTTTATATGAAAAAAGATGTGATTATAGTTGGAGCGGGTCCAGCAGGGATTTTTACAGCGTTGGAGCTGGTGGAATTAGGATGTGATAAGAGTATTGTCATCATTGAGAGAGGTCGTGCAATTGAGAAGAGAAGTTGTCCGAAATCAACGACGAAGAAGTGTGTGAATTGTAAACCGAATTGTCATATTACAACTGGATTTTCTGGAGCAGGAGCATTTTCAGATGGGAAATTATCCCTCAGTTATGAGGTGGGTGGAGACCTGCCAACGCTCATCGGTGCGGAGAAGGCGCAAGAGACGATTGATTATACGGACAAGATTTATCTGAAGTTTGGAGCAGATGATAAAATCGAAGGGGTCGGTCAGTCAGAAGCGATTAAGGATATTCGAAAAAAAGCGATTCAAGCGAGTTTGAAGTTGGTGGATTGTCCGATTCGTCACTTGGGGACGGAGAAGGCGCAAGAGATTTATTATAAGATAGAACAATATTTATTGGAGCGCGGGGTTGAGATTTTGTTCAATCACGAGACAAAAGACATTATAATAGAAGAAGAGCAGTGTGTGGGAGTGGTTGTGGAATCCCAGAAAGAAACCTTTGAGATCAGGGGGGAGAGTGTTGTAGTTGCAACAGGTAGACGTGGAGCGGACTGGTTAGAGAAACTATGTCAGAACCACAAGATTGCGCATATGCCAGGAACCGTGGACATCGGTGTTCGTGTGGAGGTTCGAAATGAGGTGATGGAACATGTGAATAATGTGTTGTATGAGTCGAAGTTGATCGGGTATCCGAAGCCATTTAAGAACAAGGTGCGTACATTCTGTCAGAATCCAGGAGGATTTGTTAGCCAAGAAAATTATGATAATGACTTGGCAGTGGTGAACGGTCATTCCTACAAGGATTTAAAATCGAATAACACCAATCTAGCCATCTTGTGCTCCCATAATTTTGAGGAACCATTTAGAGAGCCTATTGAATACGCGAAGAAAGTTGGCGAGTTGACGAATATGTTGGCAGATGGACATATTCTAGTGCAGCGATTCGGTGATATCTTGGATGGCAAGAGAACATGGCAAGATGAGCTAGAGAGATCAAACCTCACGCCGACACTTCCAGATGCGATTGCGGGAGACATTACGGCGGCGATGCCGTATCGAGCGATGACAAATATCATCAACTTTATTCAAGCAGTGGACCTGCTTGTGCCTGGTTTTGCATCGGATGAGACATTATTGTATTCGCCAGAATTGAAATTCTACAGTAATCGTGTGAAGATGGACAAACAATTCAACACGAGTATAGCAGGGTTGTATTGCCTAGGTGATTCGAGTGGTTGGACACGGGGGCTTATGATGGCCTCGGCAATGGGTGTCTTGATGGCGAGAGAACTGAAGAACTAATATAATGACGGTGCCTTTAATCTGGCATCGTCATTTTTGAGAGATTGCTGTTATGGTATTTGGAGGAGAGAGTCACATCTTCTCCAAACCAAGATGGTGGTACGAAGTTTAATGCTTCTGCCTCGGTCTGGAACTCTACTTCTGCGAGAATTAATGGAGCGAGTGTTTCTTCAAATACATCCAATTCAATGGTATAAGTCTCATATGGAATGAGATAGCGTGTCTTGCTTATGATGGCTCCATCTGCTTTCTCTCTCAGATGGAGATAGGCAGTTTCTGTAAGTGGGTGATTGTATTCTTCACGAATCATAAGCCCTTTTGATTTATAAGTTAGTTCATAGCGGTCATCATCACGACGGATTCGAACCACTGGCTCCGTGCAGAGGTAGGCTTGCTCTAGGTGACGGCAAGGAAAGTCGCTCAAATTCTTTGGGCAGTCTTCTATTAAATATTTTCTTTCGATTTCCATATGTATTCCCCTCTTTTATCTGAATCTCATTTATTGTTTTGCGGTAACTATTCAGCCTTGCGGCTGAATACAAGTGGGACTGTG
>CAYJFY010000045.1:0-10650 GCA_964369755.1 uncultured Lachnospiraceae bacterium | reverse complement strand
TCAGTCATAAGGCGCTTAGCCGTAATCGAGGATGCAGCTGTGAAACAGCGGAATAGATCACGTAGTGATCCATCCGAGATGTTTAGGCTGAATAGTTACGTAATGCAAATAAAACAATTTTGTTTTGCTTGCATTACATACCTTTTTCGAGTATATTATATACATGCGAAATTTATTTGTAAAGACGTGAAAGTGTTTTAAACACAGATATCTGGGGGTGAATTGTGAAAGTATATTATTTCTCGAGGACGGGACGTAGTGAGAAGATAGCAAATGAAATTGCAAGAAAGCATGATATGGTGGCGAATAAGATAGAAGACGGGATAAACTGGAAAGGACCGCTGAATTTTGTGAAGGGTGGCTATATGGCACAAAAGCCAAAGCAAATCAATATCTCCTATGAAGAGCCTGGGACGGAAGATGAGATTGTGCTAGTATTCCCGATTTGGGCGGGGACATTTCCCCCAGCAGTGCTGAATTTCATCCAAGAAATTGGAAGAGAACGAATGATCATTGTGGCAACAGCAGCTGCCAGTAAGTTGAAAGACCGTGATGGTTTCATCGAAGTTTACGATTTGACAGGGAAAGAATTGGTTGCACCTGAGTTGTAGAGGGGTAGTATTCTGTACAAGTTGTGATTTAGACGGTTGATTATAATGTTTGAAAAAAATGAGATAAAAAGATAAGGTGAGGTAAGAAATTATGGAAAAAACAATGGAAAAGATAGTGGCACTAGCAAAATCACGTGGTTTTGTATATCCAGGTTCAGAAATCTATGGAGGGTTAGCAAACACTTGGGATTATGGGAATCTAGGAGTTGAGTTGAAAAACAACGTAAAAAAAGCGTGGTGGCAAAAGTTCATCATGGAAAATCCTTACAACGTAGGAGTTGATTGTGCGATTCTCATGAATCCGCAGACATGGATTGCATCGGGTCATTTAGGAGGATTTAGTGATCCGCTTATGGATTGTAAAGAATGTCACGAGCGATTCAGAGCAGACAAGCTAATCGAAGATTACGCACAAGAAAACGGTGTGACATTCGATGAGAGTGTAGACTCGTGGACAAAAGAACAGATGAAAGAATATGTTGACGAGAAGGGCATCGATTGCCCAACTTGTGGAAAGCATAATTTTACAGAAATCAGAGAGTTCAACTTGATGTTCAAGACATTCCAAGGTGTTACAGAAGACGCGAAGAATGTAGTATACCTACGTCCAGAAACAGCACAAGGAATCTTCGTAAACTTCAAGAATGTACAGAGAACCTCGAGAAAGAAGATTCCATTTGGGATCGGACAGATCGGAAAATCGTTCCGTAACGAAATCACACCAGGTAACTTTACATTCCGTACTCGTGAATTCGAACAGATGGAGTTAGAATTCTTCTGTGCACCAGACACAGACTTAGAATGGTTTGCATACTGGAAGTCATTCTGCCTAAACTGGTTGACCTCACTAGGACTAAAAGAAGAAGAAATCAAAGCAAGAGACCACTCGGCAGATGAGTTAAGCTTCTACAGCAAGGCGACAACCGACATCGAATTCCTATTCCCATTCGGTTGGGGAGAGTTGTGGGGAATTGCAGATAGAACAGACTATGACCTATCACAACATCAAGAAGTGTCGAAACAAGATATGACATACTTCGATGATGAGAAAAAAGAAAAATACATCCCATATGTAATCGAACCATCACTGGGAGCAGATAGAATGGTACTGGCATTCCTATGTAGCGCATACGATGAAGAAGAACTAGAAGGTGGAGACGTAAGAACAGTTATGCACTTCCACCCAGCACTAGCACCGATTAAAATTGGAGTGCTACCGCTATCCAAGAAATTAAACGAGGGCGCAGAAAAAGTATTTACAGAATTATCTAAAACATACAACTGCGAATTCGACGACAGAGGAAACATCGGTAAGAGATATCGTCGCCAAGACGAAATCGGAACACCATTCTGTATCACATACGACTTCGATTCAGAAGAAGATGGAGCAGTTACTGTACGTGACAGAGATAGCATGCAGCAAGAGCGCATCAAAATCGAAGACCTAAAAGGGTACTTTGAAGAAAAATTCAAGTTTTAGTCCATTGGTCCATTGGGGACGGAGGTTTTTGACGTTTTCCCCCGTCCCCAATGAAAAAAAGCCTGTCCCTAATCGCAGAAGGAGGTTAATTTGCGAGAACAACGAAGGGAGAGTCCAACAAAATTTTACCATGTTATGGGGCATGGAATTGCCAAAGAATCCATGCTTAAAACAAAAAGAGAGAAAGAACGCTTTTTGGAATTTCTATCAGAGGAGTTGGAAGAACATGAGGTTGAGTTATATGCATATTGCCTTATGGGAAACCATTTTCACTTCTTAATTAAGTCAGAAGAACTTCAAGAACTATCATCATTTATGGCTATACTCTTAGCCAAATACGCTAAATATTACAATTACAAAAACAAAAGAAAAGGACATGTGTTTCAAGATCGTTTCAAGAGCGAATGCGTTGATACAGAAGTCTATTTTTGGACATGCATGAGGTATATTCATTGTAATCCAGCGAAGGCTAATATGATTAAAAACGCTGTCAATTTCGGGTATTCTAGCATCAGAGAATACTATGAGGATACTAAAAATCTAATTCATGATAATGCTAAGCAGACTGTGAGAGATCGGTTTCCGACTCAGCGGAAGTTCTTTCAATACCACGAGAAAGAAGTTGACCAGTTGGTAATGGATGTTAAAGAGGATTCTATTATTTTGAAAAAACATATCATGAGGAATGTGATTGAGGAAATTGCATATGAAAATCATATTAGTGTCGAGGCGGTACGTGAATATGCACCTTATGCAAAAATGTGCATAAAGAGAGCGGAAGAACAAATGAGGATTTCATGCAATGAGTCGAAGCGAATTTATAAAATGATAGAAAATGAGTAAAAAATACTAGAAAATGCAAAAGGGACAGGGATTTTTTCGTTGGGGACGTAGAAAAACGTCAAAAAACTACGTCCCCAACACTTGACGTATCACTAAAAAGAGGATAAAATGTACTAGTGCCGCCCAGCACAAATTTTATGGAAATTTTAGGAGGATAAACCACATGGCAAAATGGGTATACTTATTCAAGGAAGGTGACGCTACAATGAAGAACCTTCTCGGGGGAAAAGGTTCTAACCTTGCAGAGATGACAAATTTAGGACTACCAATTCCACAAGGATTTACAGTTACAACGAAGGCTTGCTCGAATTATTATGAGTCTGGGAAGCAGGTTACAGCAGAGGTACAAGAACAAATCTTTAAGGCGATTGAAGATTTGGAGGAAATTGAAGGTAAGAAATTCGGTGATACAGAGAACCCATTATTGGTTTCGGTTCGTTCTGGAGCACGTGCTTCTATGCCGGGTATGATGGATACGATTCTGAACTTAGGTTTGAATGATGTATCTGTAGAAGGATTTGCTCAAAAGACAGGAAATCCGAGATTTGCATACGACTCGTACAGAAGATTTATTCAGATGTATTCGGATGTTGTTATGGAAATGAGTAAGACTTTCTTTGAGGGAATCTTAGATGAGATTAAAGAAGAAAAAGGTGCGAAACTTGACACGGATCTTACAGCGGAAGATTTGAAAGAAGTAATAGCTAAATATAAAGGAATTTATTTTGAGAAAATGGGAGCAGAGTTCCCACAAGATCCAAAAGAGCAGTTGATGGGTGCAGTTCAAGCGGTATTCCGTTCTTGGGACAACCCACGTGCGATTGTATATCGCCGTATGAATGATATTCCAGGAAACTGGGGAACAGCGGTTAACGTACAAGCGATGGTATTCGGTAATATGGGTGATACATCTGGAACAGGTGTTGCATTTACACGTAACCCATCTACAGGAGAGAGAAAGATCTATGGAGAATATTTGATCAATGCACAAGGGGAAGACGTTGTTGCTGGTATCCGTACTCCACTTCCAATCTCTAGACTAGAAGAAGACATGCCAGAGTGCTATAAGCAATTTATGCAAATTGCATCGAAATTAGAGAATCACTATGCAGATATGCAAGATATGGAATTCACGATTCAAGAAGGAAAATTATACTTCCTACAGACTAGAAGTGGTAAGAGAACTGCACCAGCGGCTCTTCAGATCGCTTGTGATCTAGTAGATGAAGGAATGATTACACCAGATGTTGCAATCTCACGTATCGAAGCGAAATCATTGGATCAATTGCTTCACCCAACATTTGATGTGGCTGCATTGAAAGCGGGAGAAGTAATAGGAGAGGCGCTTGCGGCTTCACCAGGTGCGGCAGCAGGTAAAGTGTATTTTACAGCAGACGATGCGAAAAATGCAGCAGCGACAGGACAAAGAGTTATCCTTGTTCGTCTTGAGACATCACCAGAAGATATCGAAGGTATGGATGCAGCACAAGGTATCCTAACAGTTCGTGGTGGTATGACATCACATGCAGCGGTAGTTGCACGTGGTATGGGAACTGCTTGTGTGTGTGGTTGTGGAGAAATCAAGATCGATGAAGAAGCGAAAGTATTCGAGCTTGGTGGAAAGACAATCAACGAAGGAGATTATATCTCGCTTGATGGAACAACAGGAAAGATCTACTATGGAGATATCAAAACAGTAGAAGCCTCAATAGATGGAAACTTTGGACGTATCATGGGATGGGCAGATCAATATAGAAAATTGATCGTTCGTACCAATGCAGATACACCAAAAGACGTAATGAAAGCGATTGAACTAGGAGCAGAGGGTGTAGGACTTTGCCGTACAGAGCATATGTTCTTCGGAGAAGATAGAATCCCTAAGATTCGCAAGATGATTCTTTCGGATTCAGTGGAAGCGAGAGAAGAAGCATTGGCAGAACTAATTGTATTCCAAAAATCTGACTTCAAGGCAATGTACGAAGAGTTAGAAGGAAAGCCAATGACAATCCGTTACTTAGATCCACCACTTCATGAATTTGTTCCTACAAATCCAGAAGACATCGCTGCCCTAGCAGTAGATATGGGATTGACACCAGAGCAAGTACAAGCAAAATGCGATTCACTACACGAGTTCAACCCAATGATGGGACATCGTGGATGCCGTCTTGCAGTAACATATCCAGAGATTGCGAAGATGCAAACAAGAGCAGTTATAGAAGCAGCGATTGAAGTGAAGGCAGAAAAAGGATTTGACATCGTGCCAGAGATCATGATTCCATTGATCGGCGAGAAGAAAGAGCTTGCATTCGTAAAAGAATTCGTTGTGGAAGTTGCAGAGCAAGTGAAACAAGAAAAAGGTTCAGATATCGAATACCATATCGGAACAATGATCGAGATTCCAAGAGCAGCCCTTACAGCAGACGCAGTTGCAGAAGAAGCAGACTTCTTCTCATTTGGAACAAACGACTTGACACAGATGACATTCGGATTCTCGCGTGACGATGCAGGTTCATTCCTAGATGCATACTATGCAGGAAAAATCTACGAGTCAGATCCATTTGCAAGACTAGACCAAACAGGTGTTGGACAACTTGTACAGATGGCAGCAGAGAAAGGTCGTGCAACAAAGCCAGGATTAAAACTTGGTATCTGTGGAGAGCACGGAGGAGATCCAAGTTCCGTAGAATTCTGTCACAAGATTGGCTTGAACTACGTATCATGCTCACCATTCCGTGTGCCAATCGCAAGATTAGCAGCAGCTCAAGCAGCACTGAACGACAAGTAAATAAAAAATGAAATAAACAAGTAATATATATCTTTAAAAGAAGCACCTCGAAAGAGGTGCTTCTTTTATTTAATAATAAGCTTGCATGAATCCTTCGTATATGGTAAAATTCAGTATGGAAATTCACGTGACTGCCAAAAGGTGGTCTAGAAGTAGTTGGTGGAGGAGTTGATAAAACACATCTTCGAGCGTTGGTTAGACAAAGAGAAAGAAATTGAAAAAATGTTAAAAAACTACTAAAAAACTATTTTCAAGTGACAGCCGTGTGACAATTGTTTTGTATGATGACTATGGTAGTAGTGCGTAATAGCATGAAATGAGAAGTAAAATAGTATGATTATAGAGGGAAAAACTATGAAAGAAAATGTAGTAAAGATAACGGATGACCTCAACTTGGGGGATGCATTTGGAGTCTTTGTCTGTAATTATGAGGTGTTCAAACGGTTTTATCAATTGCAGAAGCGCCGCTCAAGAAGAGACGGTTCTGTAGGGTATATTGTTTTGATGTCACTCACATTAGAAGATAAAGTACCCATGGAAGCAGCAATGGACTGCGTAGAGCAGATGTTGGTGGAAGCATTCCGTGAAGAAGATGTGGCTTGTCGATATTCGGAATCACAGTTTCTTATGATATTTCCAAATTGCGATGGAGATATTCTGAAGATTCTGAATCAGAGAATAGGATATAGGTTAAGCCAAAAGCCAGAATGGAAGGATGTCTTGTCGTTAGAATATAGTATTAGTTTAATTAGCGACTAAGGAAGGAAATAAAGAATGGGAAATAAAGGACAGGAAAAAAAGAAAAAGTCCTTTTGGTATATACCGATACTGCTCATATGTATCGGGGTCTTCGGGTTCTCAGCATATCAATTATATGGAATATTCAATGAATATGCCAAAGGCGATGCAACCTATGCAGAAATACTGTCAGTTGCACAAGCAGAGCGAACAGAAGCGAATGACGAGACGATAGAAGAGTACCAAACATATGTCTATGACTTTGAAGAGTTGGCAACCATCAACTCAGAAGTGGTCGCTTGGATTCGGTTTGATCAGCCGGAGATTATTGA
Organism: uncultured Lachnospiraceae bacterium; assembly: GCA_964369755.1. Lineage (GTDB taxonomy): Bacteria > Bacillota > Clostridia > Lachnospirales > Lachnospiraceae > CAUPWF01. Next base: position 3,861 of record CAYJFY010000045.1, on the reverse strand, counting down.
TTATCCGATTGTAGCAGGAGAAGATAACGATAAATACCTACACGAAGATTTTACAGGAGAAAAAAGCAATTTTGGAACCGTATTTCTGAATATGTATAATTCGCCAACATTTACAGATATGCATGCAATCCTCTACGGGCATAACATGAGAAATGGTTCCATGTTTGGTTCCCTAGATGAATATGATGAAGAAGAGTTTTATAAGGAAAATCCTTACTTCTACATCTATACACCAGATGGCAAGGTGAAAAAATATCAGATAGCAAGTGCTAGAACAGTAAAAGATGCATCCGACATCTACACGGTACAATTCGCAGATGAAGCAGCATTCCTAGCACACCTAGATGAGATGGCAGAGAACTCGATTTATCAAACGGGGGTTCCATATGACCAGTATTCACAGCTAGTAACATTATCCACGTGTACCGTATCCGATGCAAATCGATTCGTGGTGCAAGGTATATTGATAGAAGAAAAAGAAGTAGTAAAGTAGGAAGTAATTATTAAATAGTTTATCATATAGAGAAGGAGAAGAGAATTATGAAATGGAGAAGAGTATTAATTATCGCACTTAGTATGGGTGTCGTATTTGGTTTGGGTGGTACCTACGCAGCATTTAGGGGAGCATCAAACCCAATCGACCAACAAGTAACCACAACCAATATTGGTGTAGGTGCAAAACAGGAAGTGAAGCTTCCAGAAGGCGGAGCATCATGGGTATACGATGAGGCGACAGGAGAATTCCTAGGAATGACACCAGGAAGTGTAGTAGAGATGACAGTAGGTGCAGAGAACACAGGAAGCACAGAGAGTTATATGATGATTCACCTCAATGCTAGCTGGTATCAAAATGAAGAGAAATACTTCGACGTAGGATCAGGGGAAACATCTGGAGTAGAATTTACATTGAATGAGCAAGATTGGATTGTTATTCGCGATGGTGAAGATGTGTATGGATATTATAAATACCCAGTAGCTGTTGGAGATTCAACAACAGAACTTCTACAAGGATTCTCAGTACTGGCGAATCCGACAGAGAACAGCAACAAATACGCCAACCTACAGTTTAAGATGGATTATAACATCGAGTCCGTGCAAACACTTGCAGGAGACGAAGCGATGTTAGCACAATGGGGTATGGTAGCAACATTTGATGCAAATAACAATATTACGGCAATCGTAGAGCAATAAGGGGGGGCACAATGATGAGATTGAAAAAATTAATTACAGTTCTAGCAGTCACAGCGATGTCATTGCTACCTGCTATGACAGTTGGGGCTACAGGCAGCACGTCCAATGGAATCGTGTTTGACGGCAATACAGAACAGTTTGTAACAGATCTACAAGGAACAGGATTTACAGGATTATTACCAGGGGAGACCAAAGAGGTTAGTTTTGTAGTAACCAATGACGATCCTTCGGAATTACGTTTTTACATGAGTGCAGCCTTACTCGATAACATCGCGGCAAGCGGTGATGGAAGCGCGGTTTACGATTTTGATATGTATCGAAACAATGAAACCGCACCATTCTTCTCGGCAGTAGTAGGGAAGACAGTAGATATTTCTGCAGGAGCAGACTTGATGAATGCAAATAATAAAATCTTAGTAGATGCATTGAATCAAGGGGAATCTGCAAGTGTTCGAATTGCATTGCACCTAGATGGCGCGACAGAAAATTCGTACCAAGACCAAGTAGGAAATATTCAATTACAATTCAGCGTAGAAACAATCGATCCAGCACCAACAGTAACTGAGACAATCACTCAAACAGTGACTGGTGGAGACTCGGTTAAGACAGGTGATGACAGTCAGACTCAAATCTTCCTATACATGGGATTAGCAGTTGCAGCGGCAGTTGCTATGGGAACATTATTAGTAGCATTGAAGAAAAAAAACCGTAAGAACAACGCAAGTTCATTTATCGTAGGATTGTTAGTAGTATCTTGTGCGATGTTGATTCCATCGAATGTAGTAGATGCGGCAGCGGCAACACCAAGTTACGAAGTATCATTCAAGGCAGGGGTAAATGGAACAATTGATGGACGTGGAAGTATAGATGTTATAGTAGAATATAACAATCCGATAAACTTGGATGCGTATGCAGCAATGGTTGACCCAGAAGATGGATATGCATTTGCAGGTTGGTCTACAGGAGAAAGCAAAGATGTGACAGTGGTTGAGAATATGAAACTAATCGCACAATACAACAGAATCATCACAGAGGCATCTTATGTAGTAAATTACCTAGATGATTTTGGTAATTCCATTTTCACACAAAAAGTTGTGACAACGGAATTGGGATTGCAAGTGTTTGAGAATGCACCGGCAATCGAAGGATACACAATTGAAGATGCAACACAAAGTGCAGTAGTAAACGATACAAATGGAACAGAAATCAACTTCATCTATACAACGATTCCAGATGTTGTAACAGAAGTAGAGACAGTAACAACACCAGCACCAGCGACACCAGCGGCAACACCGGCAGCGCCAGCTGACACAACAGATATCGCTGATGCAACACCACCACTAGCAGATGGAGCGGATGCTGCGGATGATGCGACAACAGATATCGCTGATGCAGAAGTGCCATTAGCAGATGGAGCTGATCAAGCGGAAACAGAGATTGAAGACAGTGAACTTCCATTATCAAGCGGAGCAGAAGCGACAGCAAACACACTTCCACTTGTAATCGGAATCGTAGCAGCAGCATTATTGGCTGGAGCGGGAACTGTAGTAGTAATCAAGAAGAAAAAAGCAAAATAATATGATATAAATGAAGAGAGTCTAGCGTTTGGCTAGGCTCCCTTTTTGTGTAATAGGACATAGAGATAGCAGGTCTAGTTGTGAGGATTGAAACTCTCTTGATACTCCTTTGTAATTGCATTGATATCATAATCTGGTGCATGTTTTTGAATGATGGCTATCATCATCTCTATAACTGCTAAATCCTCCTCGAGCTCATCGGCAATAACTGCTGTTGATTTATTTTTTTGAAGTTTCTTGTAAACTAGTCGAATTTCACCGCGAGCTTCCCCGCGAGCTTCACCGCGAGCTTCCCCGCAAGCTTCACCTCTCGCCTCGGCTTCTCGTTCCATTTCATCAAGCATTGTACACATCTTTACCTCTCCCTTCGTTTCACTTTGTTGTATTATAAATTTTGATTTTATTATTGTTCCTAGAATGTCCGCAAGCTCAGAATCAATTGCTATCTCTTCATATTGTTCTAGTGCTGTTTTATCCCCTTGCAAAAACACTCGTGCGATATCAAATAGCAGTTTCAGTTCCTCGTTGTGAAACTCATACCTCTTATCACTGCTCAATTCCACGATCTTTAATCGACAGTTGGGAATATATTCCCTAAACTCCTCTGGCACCCCACCTAACATCTCATGGAAGCTCATTGGACCATCCCAAGGTTTTTCTCCATAATAGAGAATGATTGTAATGATCGGGGTTAAACTGTCATCTTTTCCGAAACCTGATAAAAATTCGTTGCTTGTCTCTTGAATTCCAGTTTCTTTCCGCTGTGCTCTACGCTGCCTTTCGATTGCTTTTGCTTCGTCGATATAGCCTAGTACATCATAGGTTATGGTGCGAAGAGGCATCGCGTAATGAATATGGGATTGGTTCTCTATCCCTACAATCAAGATATTTCCTCTACCTTCTACTTGACTCAAGACATCGCGCCTCCGCTCCAGTGATTCCTCCCCATAACTCCCTCGAATGACTCCCGATACATCAGAATCGAGTGGGTGAACCTCCGATTCCAAAATGCGTCGCTCTCCATCATAAAGTACGGCATTACAAAAATCTGCGAATCGTTCAGGGTTCTTAAAGAATATCTTTTGGCTTACAT
>CAYJFY010000044.1:0-20755 GCA_964369755.1 uncultured Lachnospiraceae bacterium | reverse complement strand
TTGTAGTAGAGCCTTTGGAAAGAGGATATGGTACAACTCTAGGAAATTCTTTGAGAAGAATCATGTTATCAACTTTACCGGGTGCTGCAGTAAGTCAAGTTAAGATTGATGGAGTATTACATGAGTTTAGTTCAATTCCAGGTGTTAATGAAGATGTGACTGAGATAATTATGAACTTGAAGGGATTGGCAATTAAGAACACTTCAGAAACAGATGAGCCTAAAACTGCATATATCGAGTTTTCGGGGGAAGGTGTTGTTACAGGTGCTGATATTCAAGTTGATCAAGACCTCGAAATCATGAATCCTGAGACAGTTATCGCAACATTAAACGGTGGTGCAGATAGCAAACTATATATGGAATTAACCATTACAAAAGGTAGAGGTTACATCAGTTCAGACAAAAACAAAACAGAAGACATGGTTTCGACTGTTATCGCGATTGACTCAATCTACACACCAGTAGAGCGCGTGAATCTTACAGTTGAAAACACACGTGTTGGTCAGATTACTGATTATGACAAGTTAACACTTGATGTGTATACAGATGGTACATTGGCACCAGATGAAGCAGTAAGCTTGGCAGCAAAAGTGTTAAACGAGCATTTGAAATTATTCGTTGACTTATCAGAGGTTGCTCAAGTAGCAGACGTTATGATCGAGAAAGAAGATGACGAAAAAGAAAAAGCTCTTGAGATGAGCATCGATGAATTAGAACTTTCAGTTCGTTCATACAACTGCTTAAAGAGAGCTGGAATTAATACAGTAGAAGAACTTACAAATAAAACTCCAGAAGATATGATGAAGGTTCGTAACTTGGGACGTAAGTCATTGGAAGAAGTTTTAGCGAAGTTAAAAGAACTTGGATTCGAATTAACCCAAGGAGAAGAATAGAAACTAGGTGTATGCCGACAGTAAATCCGAAGGGTATGTCGGCAGCATTTAATAGTAAGACCGATGGCATATTAGATGTGAACTAATGGAGGAAAAGCAAAATGGCAAAATATAGAAAATTGGGAAGAACATCTTCTCAAAGAAAAGCATTAATTAGAAACCAAGTAACAGCATTGTTAAACAATGGTAAAATTGTTACTACAGAAGCAAAAGCAAAAGAAATCCGTAAAATTGCGGAAGGAATCATTGCAAAAGCGGTAAAAGAAAAAGATAACTTTGAAGAAGTAAAAGTTATGGCTAAAGTAGCGAAAAAAGATCAAGATGGTAAGAGAGTAAAAGAAGTAGTAGACGGTAAGAAAGTAACTGTTTATGAAGAAGTTGAAAAGACAATCAAAAAAGATATGCCATCAAGATTACATGCAAGAAGAGAAATGCTTAAAGTTCTTTACCCTGTAAAAGAAAGACCAGAGGGTGGCAAGAAGAAGAGCGCCAAAGAAGTTGATTTAGTATCAAAAATCTTTGATGAAATCGCACCAAAATATGCAGGACGTAACGGTGGATACACACGTATCGTTAAAATCGGTCTTCGTAAAGGTGATGCAGCAATGGAAGTATTACTAGAACTAGTATAAAAAAGATAAAAGAGGGACGTTGTTTTTCGAAGAAAAACAACGTCCCTCTTTTATCAACTCCCCGTCCCTTTTTTTTCTAAGCCTGTCCTTTTTTTTAATTATACCTGTCCCCCAAATACAGAATTTAATTTTTTGAACAGCAGAGATAATACAGCAGTAAAAATTACTGTTGATATCAATGACTCTACAAGTCTTGCAGGTACAATTGATAGGAAAGCTAAATCAAAATAAAAATATAGCCAAAAACTATTTAGTAAAACCGAACAACATATCTCAGATATTAATACACCCAGAAATACTTTCAACACATTAGGTTCCTTGCGAAGGAAAGCCCAGAGGATCAATCCTCGGATAATCTCTGTTAGAGTAAATCCAGGGGAATATGCTCCGAATGGAAATAAAATCGCACCAATGAGATCTGCGGTGCCACCAACGATCGGGGCGGCTGCAATGCCAAGATATCGTGCGGCAATTGCAATTGGTAAAATTCCAAATCCGATTTTGATAAATGGAGTCTGAATAGACAAGAACCGTGATAGTACGATTTGAATTGCAATCAACATGGCCAAGATTGCTAGTTTACGAGTGACAGATTGTTTGTTAATAGAATGCATATGAATCTCCTTTTCACAGCGGGATGCGAAAAGCTTACCGCAATTTTCATCTTCGTCCCTATGACAACTCCCCGTTCACAAGGCACTTAACGCAAGCTCTTCTACTCTGTAGTTACTGATAGATTATATCAATTATAATCGAAACCTGTCAATCCTATATTTTACAGCCTTGATAGATTCATTCATTTTTTGTTCATAATATATTGTTTATTTATTCACTTTTTTAACATGGTTACTTCATTTTTATCCCATAAAATAAGATTATCAAATAAAACATATTTGAAACTAAATAGCTTAACAGAAGAAAAAATCTTTTTCATAATACTGGCCAAGTGATTTTATCACTTGGCCTCCTCCCTTTTAAGGGCTTTTTTTCGTTGTTTGTATTTTGAGTATTATCATGATATAATTACCAACGAAAGATGGGGGTATGTGAATATGATAACCGAGAATATAGAAGTTAGTTCAGAAAATATATTAGGAAAAGAGAAGATATCGAAACTGTTTGTTTCTATTGTTTTACCATCGGTAATCTCCATGGTTATTATTGGGATTCAGACAATGGTGGACGGGGTGTTTCTAGGTAATTTTATTGAGCCAAATGCAATGGCGAGCGTGAATATTGCACAGCCGTATATCTCCATTACACATAGTGTGTGTTTTGGAGTCACGCTTGGAGGGACAGCATACATTGGAATTATGCTAGGATCGAATCACATAGACAGAGCACGAGACATTTATCGTACAGTGATGATTTCAATTTTATGCTCGGGAATATTCTTTGCAATGATAGGGGTTATATTCTCGAAGGAATTAGGGATGATTTTAGGAGCAAACGAAGTGCTACTTCCACGAACAGATGAGTACCTACGAACCTACTCTCTGTTTATTCCTCTTATTATGTTCTCAATTATGACTTCATTTATGATTCGAGTGATGGGATATGCAAAGCGGTATCTTATTAGTAATATTGCTGGAATCCTTTCTAATGTAATTTTAAACACACTTTTTATTATCATTCTACAATGGGGGATGACCGGAGCGGCATTGGCGACAGGACTAGCAAATGTAGTAGCGCTACTAATTGCGTTACCCCCAATGTTTGATCACAAGAATTCCCTTCATATATTTAAAGGAAAATTTGATTTCAGGATGCTTGGAAAAGTGCTGTACAATGGAACTTCAGAGGCTGTTACGGCATTGTCAGCTGCATTAACTGCTTACCTATTCAATATTACATTCATGAGATATTTCGGCGAAGATGGCGTCACAGCATTTACTACAGTTAATTATATATCTACTATGGTGACACTTACCATGTTTGGTGTGGCAGATGGATTGGCACCGATTATCAGCTACAATTACGGAGCGGGAATGACAGACCGTGTGAATCAGGCCAGAAAAACTTCTTATGGAATTAATATGATATCAGGTGTGATTGTATATGCAATTATATGGTTCTTTGGTGAAGCATTGATTTCTATCTATGTACAAGGTGATCCATTACTAGTAGAGATGGCATATTCAGGTGCTAAAATTCATGGTATCTTTTTCTTAATCTGTGGATTTAATATTATCAATGGATCATTTTTCACAGCAATCGGGAAATCAAAGGAGTCCATACTTATTTCAGGTAGTCGTGGAGTATTTTTTATTGTCCTAGGAATTCTTATTTTGCCATTGATTTTTGCTGGAAATGGTGTATGGATGGTAGTGCCCGTGGCTGATGCGATTACAGTGATTGTATCCGTCTATTTGCTATATAGGATGAAAGTATAGAGTGTTGAAAATATAGAAGCGTAGATAAAAGAAAACAGTAATATGAAAAATAATGACAAGGGAGATTTATATTATGAAGATAGGGTTTATTGGAGTAGGTAATATGGCATCTGCCATGATGACAGGAATTATCAAAAATGAAGTTGTAAAAGCAGAAGATATTATTGGATCAGATGTTTCCGTTGAGGGGCGAGAGAAGGCAGAAGATGCCTTAGGCATCTGTGTGACAGAGAGTAATATAGAAGTGGTGGAAAAATCCGACATCATTGTATTAGCAGTAAAACCGCAGTATTATGAGTCGGTAATCGAAGAAATTAGAGACTCGGTGACCTCGGGAAAGATCATTGTATCTATTGCACCAGGAAAAACAATTGATTGGTTACAAGAAATTTTTCAAAAGAATGTAAAGATTGTTCGCACGATGCCGAATACACCAGCGATGGTTCTAGAAGGGATGACAGGGGTATGTGCCAGTGATTCTATAACCCAAGACGAACTAGAGAAGGTATGCAAAGTTTTGAGAGGATTTGGTAAGGCAGAGGTGGTCGCAGAATCTCTAATGGATGTTGTGGTTTCAGTGAGTGGAAGTTCTCCAGCATATGTGTTTATGTTTATTGAGGCAATGGCAGACGGAGCGGTAGCAGATGGCATGCCACGGGATTTAGCTTATCAATTTGCTGCGCAGGCTGTTCTTGGATCGGCGAAGATGGTATTGGAGTCTGGCATGCATCCAGGAGCCCTAAAGGACATGGTGTGTTCTCCAGGCGGAACAACAATTGAGGCCGTGAGAAAATTGGAAGATAAGGGTCTTAGAAGCTCTGTAATCGAAGCGATGAAAGCTTGTGTGAGCAAGGCACGTGGAATGTAAGTATTAGAATTAGGGAATGTTGCACAAGTTGAGGAGTGTCATTTTGTGCAATATTGCAGAAAATAAATTTTAAGAGAGAATTCTATTGCTTAAATCTGGAAAATATATTATGATTAACGCGTAATAAACGCGCGTTCACGAGGTGGATATGAACAGTGAAGAGATTGCAAGAATAGCAAATGTATCTAGGAGTACGGTATCAAGAGTCATTAATAATTACAAGAATGTTCCTAAGGAAACAAGGGAGCGAGTGCAGAAGGTGATTGACGAATACGGATATACACCGAATGTTTCGGCTAGGACGCTAGCGGGAAAGGCGAATAACATCATTGGATTGTTTATCGCAGATGTCAATGAATCTGGAAGCGGTGGCAAGTGGGTAGGTGCAAACTCACCGTACAATACGGAATTGCTAGCTAATATCATCCATAGTTGTAAAAACAGGGGATATCTTACCCTAGTCTATACGATTACGGAGTTGGACGAATTTCAGAAGATGGAGCAGTACTTCTCGAACCGAATGATATTTGGCGGAATATTTGTAGGATTTCCATACCGAACAAAGCAACTGGAAGATTTGGCTCAAAAGGGACATAACATTGTAATGATTGATCAGCTTTCGCTAAAAGATGACAAGCAGAATCGATACAAGCTGATTAACACAGATAATGTGGAGGGTGGATATCAAGCAACGAAGTTTCTCATAGAGAGAGGTCATACTCAGATCGCACATATTGCTGGTGATCACAGGTTATCATCCATAGAGCGAGAAGAGGGGTACTACAAGGCGCTGAAAGAAGCTGGAATTAAAAAGAGAAAAAACTATGTAGTTCGTGGAAGTTACAGGGATACTACGGCATATAAAGTAACGCTAGAACTTCTGCGGAATGAGAAACCAACTGCAATTTTCGTCGCAAATGATATTATGGCATTGGGGGCGATTCGAGCAATCAATGAAATTGGATTAAATGTTCCAGAGGATATTTCAGTGATCGGGTTTGATAACCTAGAGTCTGCAGAGTGGATTGATCTTCAGCTGACTACCGTGCATACTCCGTTATCGGAGGTGGCGGAACTGAGTGTAGGAAAGCTATTTTCCAAATCAAGCAGTGTTCATGAAATTTGTAAACCAGAGATAATTGAAAGAAACAGTGTAAAAAAAATATGATGCGGGTGCGCCTCAGGGTCGCACCAATTTTTAAAAATCACAATAAACGCGCGTTCATGTAAAGAAGGAGGAAGAAAAAAATGAGTTTAATGGTAATTGGATGTTTTGTATTGTTCTCAGCGATTGTAGGTATTATCACCTATTTTAAGACAAAAGAGGGAGATTTAGGTTCAGGAGACGGTTACTTTTTAGGAGGAAGAAGTCTTACAGGAAAGGTAATCGCAGGGTCCTTGTTACTTACAAACCTAAGTGCAGTCAGTTTCGTAGGGATGTCATCACAGGCATATGAGGCGAATATGAGTGTAATGGGATGGGAAGTTGGTTCGGGAATCACATTGATTCTAGTAGCACTATTGCTATTGCCTAGGTATCTGAAGCAGGGAATCACAACTATTCCAGATTTTATAGAAGCACGATTTGATGCGGGCACAAGAAAATTCATTACCATTTTATTCTTAGTTAGTTATATCGTAAACATGTTGCCAATCACTCTATATTCTGGTGCGGTAGCAATGAGTCAGATTTTTGATATCTCAGGAATCTTTGGGATTACATACGCACAAGGGATTTGGGTTATGGTATGGGTAATCGGTATTATTGGATCCATCTATGCTATTTTCGGAGGATTAAAGGCTGTTGCAATTTCAGATACCATCAATGGGATTGCATTGGTAATAGGGGGACTACTGGTACCTGTTTTTGCCCTTATCTTCATGGGATCAGGAGACATCGGAGCAGGATTTGATATGTTCTTGACATCAACACCAGAAAAATTCAATGCCATTGGAAGCAATTCGGATCCACTTCCAATCGGAACAATGTTCACAGGATTGTTGCTTGTAAACTTATATTATTGGGGAACAGACCAATCCATCATTCAGCGTGGACTTGGTGCAAAGAATTTGAAAGAAGGCCAAAAAGGGGTTATCTACGCAGGACTATTAAAAGTTCTTACACCATTCATGGTAATCATCCCTGGAATCATGGCATTCCAAATCTTTGGTGGAGAAATCGAGAACATGGATACCGTATATCCAATGTTAGTAAACACAGTATTGCCACAACCACTCATCGGTGTATTTGCAGCAGCTATGATGGGAGCAATCCTAAGTACATTCAATAGTGTATTAAACAGCGCATCTACTCTATTTGCACTCAATGTATATAAGCCACAATGGGGACAGGGAAAATCAGATGCAGAATTAGTGAAAAAAGGAAAGATATTTGGAACGATTGTAGCACTCATCGCAATGATCGGCGCACCATTTATTATGTATGCTCCAGCAGGATTGTTCGATTATCTTCAAACAATCAACGGATTCTTCAATGTTCCAATCTTCACAATTATTTTCATGGGATATTTGACAAAGAAAGTACCACCAATTGCAGCAAAAGTCGGAATTACCTTCTTCGTAGGTGTTTATGCAATTACACAATTGGTTTGGAATACAGGAATTCACTATCTATATATATCAGCGATTTTATTTGTACTTAGCTGCTTAATCATGTATGTGATAGGAAAGGTAAAACCAATGGAGCACGAATTTGTCTTAGAAGACAAAGAGTTGGTAGATGTAAAACCATGGAAAAACCGTTACCGTGCTAGTGCCTTTGTAGTATTTGTTATGCTATCGATGTATATCGTATTCTCAGATTTAGGATTAGCACAGACAGGGGCATTGGGAGTGCAGTCATATATTGCATTCGCTGTATTGGCAGTAGCATGTGCAGTAGGTGCAGTTGGGTTAGAAAAACTTGCAGATAGAAAGAAGAAGTAAAAAGAAAGTATGTAAGCAGAAATAACATGTAAGCAGAAATAACATGTAAGCAGAAATAACATGTAAGTAGAAATAACATGTAAATAAAAATAACATATAAATAGAAATAACATGAGAAAGAATTGAGAAAAGGATAGAATTATGGGAATAGTATTTCATGAAGAAAGCCAGACATTTCATTTGTTTAACAAAGATGTCAGCTATATAATGAAGATTATGAGAAATGGGCAGCTAGGGCAGTTGTATTTTGGACAAGCGATACGAGATAGAAGCTCATTTGATCACCTGATGGTTCTTCGTAGTTGTATTCTAGCACCGGGAGTTTTCCGTGGAGATTTGGACTTTTCCATGGAGACCCTAAAGCAAGAATACCCTGCATACGGGACAGGAGATTATCGTGAGCCAGCATATCAATTAGAGTTAGAAGACGGAAGTCGAATCACAGATTTTAAATATGTGGAGCACAGTATATATAGCGGAAAAATGGATATGGTAGGATTGCCACATACATATGGAAATGAAAGTGATGTCACCACACTAGATATTCGATTGCATGATGAGAAGCTTCACTGCGATATTGTGATGCATTATCATATATTTGAAAACTATGGAGCGATTATTCGAAGCAATACTTTTACAAATTATGGAAATGAAAGAGTGCTGATAACAACAGCAATGTCAACAAGTCTGGATTTGTATGATTGTGATTACGAAATGTTACAGTTGGATGGAGCATGGTCGAGAGAGCGCCATGTTTCCTATCGGAAACTTGGAAAAGGAATTCAAGAAATATCAAGTATTAGAGGAGCAAGTAGCGCGAATCATAATCCATTTCTAGCTTTGAAGCGAGAAAGTACCACAGAAGATCAAGGGGAAGCATATGGATTTAGCTTGATATATAGTGGAAACTTCAAAGCACAGGCACAGGTAGATAGTTATGACGTTACAAGAGTACAGCTAGGAATTCATCCATTTGAATTCAATTGGACACTAGAGCGAGGTGGTGAGTTCCAGACACCGGAAGCTGTCATGGTATATAGCGGTGAGGGTCTTGGAAAAATGAGCAGAACCTATCATGACTTGTATCGTAACCATCTTATGCGAGGGATGTGGAAAGATAAGGTAAGACCAATTCTCATTAACAATTGGGAAGCGACGTATTTTGATTTTACAGAAGAAAGCATTCTCAAAATAGCAAATAAAGCGAAACAACTAGGGATTGAATTGTTTGTGCTAGACGACGGTTGGTTTGGAGAGCGGAACAATGACTCAACATCACTAGGTGATTGGAAGGTGAATCTTGAGAAACTACCAAATGGTATCCAAGGACTGTCACATAAAATTCGCGAATTGGGTATGAAGTTTGGATTGTGGTTTGAGCCAGAGATGGTCAATGAAATCAGTGATCTATATGTCAAACACAAAGACTGGGTCATCAGTGTACCAGGACGCAATAAATCCTATGGTCGAAATCAGTTTGTTCTAGACTTTAGTAGAGATGAGGTTGTGGATTATATCTTTGAGCAGATGAATCAGATTCTAGAAACATCAGATATTAGTTATATCAAATGGGATATGAATCGCAATATAACGGAAGCGTTTTCACTAGGACTACCACGAGATAGGCAAAAAGAATTCTTCCACAGATATATCCTAGGTGTTTATAAGCTTTACGATAAGTTGATTGAAAAATATCCACATATTCTATTTGAATCCTGCGCAAGTGGTGGAGCGAGGTTTGATCCTGGAATGCTCTACTATGCACCACAAGCATGGACCAGTGATGACACGGATGCGGTAGAGCGATTACATATACAATATGGAACAAGTTTTGCCTATCCAGTTGTTTCAATGGGGAGCCATGTTGCAGCAATTCCGAATCATCAGGTGGCGCGAAAGACAAGCCTAAAGATGCGTGCAGACGTAGCTTATTTTGGGACATTTGGATATGAATTAGATGTCAACCAAATGACAGATGAAGAGAAGGCAGAGGTATTCAATCAAGTAGAATTCTTCAAACAATACAGAGAATTGATTCAATTTGGCGATTTCTATCGAATCAAGGATGGAAGTGAACAAGCGTATAGCTGGATGGTAGTATCTAAGGATAAAAAACAAGCAATCGTCGGATATTACAAAATACTAGCAACACCGAATCCCTCTCTTAAGAAACTGTTACTGCAGGGACTAGATGAAAATGTGAAGTATAGCTGCGAACAGACAGGATTGATGTACTACGGAGATGAACTTATGAATGTAGGAATGGTATTAGAAACAGAATTTACCGGTTTACTACAGGCAGATGACTTCAAAGGAGTATATCATCCAGGAACAGATAAGGGGGATTTCACCTCACAGATTTATACATTTAGTGCGATATAAGTAAAAAAGTGAGTCGTATCCGATTGGTGCGACTCACTTTTATATTCTTATATTTTTTAGTGTATTTTATTTTTGTTCGATATATCGTCTGTTAAATTCAGCAATCGGCATCGGCTTAGCGAAGAAGTAACCTTGAGCGCACTCGCAGTCCATATCCTTCAAGAATTCAACCTGTTCTTGGCTCTCTACGCCTTCAGCGACTACATTCATATTAATGCTATGACCTAACTTGATTACTCCATCAACCACACGGTCGACATGTTCGCTCTGCGTTTCACTTACGAAGAAACTGCGGTCTAATTTCAATGTATCGACCTGAAAATCCTTTAACATACCAAGCGAAGAGTATCCAGAACCAAAATCATCGATGGAAACGGAAAATCCAGAATCGCGAAGGTTCACCAAATGCGTTGCCATCGCCTCCTCTTTGTCTAGGATGGTGGTCTCTGTTACCTCGATATCAATCAGGTCATGCGAAATCTCATAGCGATCAACAATCCGCAGAATCTCATCCACAAATGTAGGGTTGATGAAATGTACCCTTGAAAAATTCACGGAAACAGGAACACAGTTATAACCAGCATCCATCCAACAACGTAGGGTCTGGCAGATATATTCCAAAATATATTTATCAAGCTTTAGGATGAATCCATTGGATTCAAACAGTGGAATAAAATCATTTGGATAAATCATGGAACCATCTCGCTGAATCCAGCGAACCAATGCTTCTGCACCAATGAGGGCGTTGTCATTCAAGCGGAATTTTGGTTGCAAATATGGAACAAATTCACCATGATCAAGGGCGGAATCCATTTTGTTTGTCAGCTCGGCTAGATACAGAAGTTGCTCTTTATACTTTGCATCATAATCCCAAATGCCACCACTATGACTTCCTTTTGCAGTGTGATGCGCGATGCTCGTCTTGGTAATAATCTGATTGACATCGGTCTCTCCAGGCTCGATGAAATATCGACCATAGTTAAAGGTAAGGTAATGATTCTCAAGCTCTGGAACTAATTTTTTGAGATAAGACTCATAGTGATCTGTTATCGCATCTAATTGTTCTAGAAAATTATTGCCAGCAAACATAATAAATTCATCATCGCCAACACGTGCTAGAATAAACGATTTCTCTGGGACAATCGCTGCGGTCTGATAGAATGCTTGTAACACCTTGTCCCCCACGGAGAATCCAAAGATTTCATTGATTGCCTTGAAATTGCTGATGTCCATCTTGACCGTTACGTATTTTTTATTCGGATGGTGATTTAAGACATCGACCATATCTAATTTCAACTTCGTCAAATTAGGGAGCCCCGTCAGTTCGTCGTAGTATGCAGCGTTTTCTAGTCTCTTACGTCCCCTCCATAGATGCAAGAGGAAGAACCAAAATCCTGCAAATAATCCCATAACAAATATAATCAATACAGTAGAAAGTGTTCGAATATCTTGTGTTAGTTGATATTCATTTACATCCAGCACGAGATTCCAATTGTTGATATCTAGTGGAGCATGTGTCACCATCCGATACACTGCATTGTCCGTATAGGTGATGGATTTAAATGCCTCATGAGACAAGGAATAGTCTGGAGTAGCGTCTGCGCTCGTACTTGCAAGCGGGGTACCCGAGTTCGTAGCAATAAATGCAAATCCATCTGCATAAACAGTAGTGTTTAGGCGATCTAAGATAGGTGCGAGAGAATATTCGGCATAAACAGCACCGATCATTCTACCGTTATATATAATTGGAACATGCAACCCTAGGAGCTGAGCACCAGACACTTCACTGGTATAGGGTTCGGATATCGTTACGAGAGTGGAATCGGTGGAGTTTGCCGTCTTAATTGAAAAATCATTTGGCAGACTCGCTTCCACAGCAGTTGCAGAAATCACTGTCTCGTCGATGTCAATAAAATATATATTTTCAAAGTGAAATATTTCATTTTGATCTTGTAAAAAATAATGGATTTTTGAAGAATCTACTTGATATTCGCTTACTGAATTTGCTAAGCTGAGCACATAGTTGCTGATGGTTTTAAACTCATCATTCAGCGTTGCCTGATGAGAGATAATGGATTCATTCACTGTTTGCTCGGCGGTTGTCTGAAGTCGATTACTTGAATACGAGAGTAGAAACAGTAGTAACCCGATGGAAACTACCAAAATAGTAAACATACTGATTGTTGTAATTCTTTTTATCTTGTCCTGACTGTATTTCATACCAATTATCCTATCATTTGAGAATTAATAAAGTGTCCTATGAACATATCATGAAATTCACGTACTAGTCCATTACTAATTAGCGGAGTGATTAGCTTGGGACTGAAAGGTAACTATATTATACTACTTTCATTTGAATTAGCCAACTAATTTAATAAAATCTTTATAGAAACCTCCTATTGTTTTTATATAGGACTGTAGTATAATAGAAAGGAAGTAAGGAAATATATGGTATTTATTAAGAGTGAAAAGTTGGGAGTTGTTTAGTATCGTGAATTTATATTATTATTTGATTTCTGTAATCGTCATCAGCATACATTCTTTTATGAATTTTAACTTGAGTAAGAGGTTGGGATATTCATTAAGATTTCGTGTAGCTTCACTTTATATTACATGTGTGGCTAATGGTTTAATTGGTTCATTTTTCTTGTTTACAAGATACGATAGTCCAATGACTCAATATATCGTTTGCATGATTTTTTTGGTGGTGGAATTTTTCTTCCTGTTCAAGGGAAAAGCTACATCCATATTGGGAGTCGTTTTTGGTTCGCTGATTCATCTATATGTGCTCCGCGCATTTATAGTTGCTGGGGGCTCCATTATAATGGGCATTTCTATGTATGAAGTGAACAGTAATCCATTGTATTTTCCACATGTGAATCTACTTTCATTTGCATCGCAAATTATTACCTTGGCATTGTTTACCTATTTAATGCCATTAAAAATTGTACGAAAAATTATGGATGACAAGAATTTTTATACGAGTCTTTGGGGCGCAGCAGCACTGATCAGTATCTATTTGATTTACAATACTTATATGTTTACGATCGACTATTTTTCCGTTAATTTGGCGGTACAAGAGATTGTCATAGCACTATTTGCACTTACGTTCTTATATGTATTGCTCTTTCTTTTGATTCGAATTTTTAACCTAGGAGTCTATAAAAAGAAAACAGAGGAATTGGAAGTTAAGATGGATCAGACGAAAGCATTAACAAGGACTCTTAGAAAAAAAGCAGAGACAGATCCATTGACTGGTGCTTATAATAAGGCGGCATTTGCTGCAAGAGTAGATAAGATCCTTCGGAATAATGGTCAAGGGGCACTCTATATGTTTGATTTAGATAACTTTAAGGGAATCAATGATAACATGGGACATACCTTGGGGGATGAGGTTTTAAGAGAAGTATATGAGAAGGCGGTTACCATATTTAGGCCAACGGATATGATATCACGTGCCGGTGGCGATGAATTTCTAGTATTCCTACCAGGAAATATGAGTGAGGAAATCATCGAGAAGAAGGCGATTCAGATATGCGATGCATTGAACAAGATTTATCATGGAGAGGACGGAATTAGTATTGAAGTCTCGTGTAGTGTTGGGATTAGTGTGGCGTCAAGAGATGGAAAGGATTTCGAGACTCTATTTAAACTAGCGGACGAAGCGATGTATCGTTCAAAGAAGACAGGAAAGAATACATATACATTCCATAAGTAAGTACTATATTAATTTTATGATAGAAATTCAGTGTGTGATAATAACAACCTAACATAATTCAACATATTGCAAGATAATTTGAAGTGTGTTATCATGAAACCAATCAATTATTCGAAAAAGAGAGGAGTAGATTGAATTATGAAAAAATTATTAAGCATACTAGCGATAGTTCTACTTTCAGCTACCCTGTTTACAGCTTGTGCAGAGGAATCTGCTCAAGAGCAAGATATGATGGATGAAAGTATGGAATCAAAGGAATCCGATGATATGGGTGAAGAGAGCGAGCCGACTCAGGATACTGCGGACGAGGAAGCAATGGAAGAAAGCGAACTAGAAGAGGACATGGACGAAACCGTGCAAGGAGGAGCGCTAGGAGTAGCATCAGACGGAGTTCCGTTTGGGGACTTCACGACAACCTCTGTTTATGGACATGAGGTGACGCAAGACGTGTTTGCAGAGTACGATATGACAATCATTAATGTGTGGGCAACATGGTGTCCGCCATGTATCGGAGAAATGGACGAGTTGGAAGAGGTATATCAGGAATTACCAGAGAACGTAAACCTACTGACCATCTGTGATGATGGTTCGGCAGAGACAGATCTCGCTATTCAGATATTAGAAGAAAATGGATGTAATTTCGATGCACTTATCGTCAGCAATGAAATGAGATCTGAATTTATCTCTACGATATTGGCTTTCCCTACAACAGTATTTGTGGATCGTGAGGGAAATATATTTGGTGGTAAGATAGAAGGCGCACCACAAAATGCAGTGGAGTATTACCTACAAGCAGCAGATGAACATATGGAGATGTTAGCACAATGAAACAATCACAATTGAATTTGATTCGAATTGCATTATTGATAGGTGGGATTGTTTTGGTGAGTGCGGGGATTGCAACAGGGGAATATGTCTCTGTGTTACAGAAGTCAATCCGCATCTGTCTAGAATGTATCGGGATAGGGTAATGATATGAAAAACAATAATAAGAGGCATATAATACAGGCAGCATTCTTCGCCTTGACGAATGGATATATTATTGGTTTTATTAGTGGAAAAATATTTCAAGGAAATACCAAGGCAGTTTGTGTGCCGGGGCTGAATTGCTATTCATGTCCCGGTGCTTTGGGTTCATGTCCAGTGGGCTCATTGCAAGCGGTTTTGGGTAGAAGTGGAAATTATATAAGTTACTACGTACTCGGATTTTTGGTTTTATTTGGCGTCGTATTAGGGCGTCTCGTCTGTGGATTTCTCTGTCCATTTGGTTTGGTACAGGATCTACTACATAAGATTAAGCTGCCAAAGCTTCATCTTGCGGAAAAATTAGATCGAGTATTGAGATGGTTGAAATATGTTATTTTGGTGTTGTTCGTTATCCTATTTCCAATGTTTTTAACAGATGAATTCGGATTGGGCGCACCTTATTTTTGTAAGTGGATTTGTCCGTCAGGTACTTTGTTTGGCGGATTGCCACTTATTTCTACCAATGAAAACCTACAAGGGATGGTAGGGGCTTTATTCACATGGAAGGTTAGCATTTTAATCATATTGCTTATACTCTCAATTTTTATTTACAGGCCATTTTGCAAATACCTATGTCCTTTGGGGGCTTTTTACGCACTGTTTAATAAGGTGAGCATATTCAAGATGCATTATGATCAATCAAAATGTGTGGGATGCAATGCTTGCAATCGAACATGCAAGATGAATGTACCTGTGACGAAGGATGTCAATTCACCAGAATGTATTCGTTGTGGAGACTGCAAGAGAAGCTGTAAATTCGGCGCGATAAAGTCAGAGTGGAGGGTTATGAGCAAGGAAGAAAAATAGGGATTCACTACAACTATACAGCATGCATAGAGACAATCTCCTGTTCTAATTGTTGAGGAATTTACATACATTGTAAAAACAAATTGTGCAGGGGATTATCTTTGAAAGATTATATTGAAGAAAGAGCAGTAGAAATTGCCAATTATATCATCGAGCATGAGGCAACCGTGCGTCAAGCCGCAAAACAATTTAGTGTGAGTAAATCAACAATTCATATGGATATTGCGCATAGATTGAAAGAAATCAATCCAGGCCTCGCCTCAGAAGCTAGAAAAATCTTGGATTTAAATAAGCAAGAGCGCCATATTCGAGGAGGACTTGCCACAAAAGCAAAGTACCTTCAACAATCAAATGCTTGAAAATTTTGACAATTTAGAAATAGTTGTTATAATAGTAAGAGAAAACTTAAAATTGTACTAAAGGAGTCTTACATATGATAGAGCTTAACGATGATGGCAGGTTATTGAGAAGGTATGATAGAGAACGGTTGTTTTTAGATGCAATATTTAGGAAATTAAAATTAGCAGATGATACAGTGGCATATTTGGAAAAAGAATATGCACTGGCAATGGATACAAAACTATGTGTAATAGGGGTTTGGCTCGGGGAACAATATGACGAGTGCGCAGAAGAAGTGGCAGAAGGGCTCAGAAACTGCAACTATGAGAATATGAGATTTGAGCAGAGTGTAGTCTGTGCAGATATCTATCAGATGGTGGTGTCAGTATTTTATAACCATCTACCAGATCAGATTCTAGATTTCTTTCAAAAAAAATTGCTTTCGGAATGGAGCGAGTTTATTCCGCAAAATAGTATCGCAATCGGACGATATTGTGAGGGGATCTTGAACTTGTTGCCATTGGTCCGAGAGATGCAAGGCCAATTAGAGTGGAATCTTTTGTTGGGAGACCGGGTCTTGATCACCAAGATGCGAATAGAAAATCTGAATATTACACCACTGAAGTATCCTGCAGAAGTGGAAGGAATTATTGAAAAAACGGTAGCCAAAGGCGAATTGTCGAAGGTGACGCGACTAATCAGAAAAATGTTATATGATAGCAGAAAACAGCCTCATTATCCAAGGGAAATGAAATCGGCATATATGCAGTTTGCATGTTTCATCATGAAACTCTCGGAGAAACAAGGTATGCATCGTGATGATACATTGTTCTATCGAGTGTTATTCTCGATAGCAGAGGCAGTCAGTTGGCCACAAATCTATAAAGCGTTGTGTGATTTTGACAATGATATATTTGCATTTGAACACGAGGCAAAAGGAGAGAGCCTACTTGTCGTGCAAGCCAAGATGCTAATGTTTAAGTACTATAGTGAAGGAATTACCTTGGATGAGATCGCAACAGAGTTGAAAGTCACAGACGAATATTTAAGTTCTGTATTTCGAAAAGAGGTCGGATTCACATTCTCCGAAATGATCCGTGCAGTGAGGATTGAGCGCGTAAAAGAGTTGTTGACCACAACAAGTTATAAGATTGGACAGATTGCTAAGATGGCAGGTTATTCAGATCCAAAATATATGAGTAAGGTTTTTAAGGATTCTGTCGGAATAACTCCAAATGAATATCGAAAAACGAAAATTTTGTCAGAATAGGGGGAATACTCCACTTTTATTAATTATTTAGAGTTTTCATGTATAATATGTATGCTAAGATGAAGATACTCCTAAGGGAGTATCTTTTCAGTGTATTAGATTGTGTGGCAGTTAAGAAAGTGGTGATGAAATGACAAAGGTAGTTGTAAAATTTGATTCTCCTGAATCAATAGAAGAGTTTGTGAACATTACTAGAAAGTATCCTTATGATATGGATTTATCACGAGGCAAATTCATGGTAGACGCAAAATCTTTCTTAGGAATTATGAACATGGGAGTTTCAAACGAAATTACTCTAAGAATTAATGATGATTCTTGTGAGGAATTAAAAAAAGAACTGGGACGTTTTCTGGTTCGTGAGTTAGGGAGACCTAGCTAACCATTGAAGGATGGTGGTAATAAAATCATTGTTGCTGCTTTTCTTACATGATAGGGAATTTCTTCCCTATCATGTGAATTACTGCTGAAGAGGGAAGATGAAGTACACACTTATTTTAAGAGGACTGTGTCAGAATTCGTGGCGTATAGGTCACTGCGTGATGGAATTCGGCACTGTAAGTGACCAAGCCCCTGGAGCGAACCGTTGCTTCAGGGACTTTTGTTGTGTAATAGCGAACATTGGTTCCTATTACACAACAACACTCGTGGGGAGGTGCTCCTTTATTTACAAAATAATTGTAAAAAGCAAAATGAGTTGTTATAATTAAACCAAATATTAAATAATAATAGGTGTGAAATTGATATGAAAAATGATAAAACAAGTTTAAAGGCAGTTGTATATGATGGTGTGTTGAATAGTGTTGTAATAGGAGAATATAAGGCAAGTGAAATCATACATGAGCAAGAGCTTATAGATAGGTTCAAGGTTAGCAAATCACCTGTAAGAGAGGCGCTCATTGCATTGTGTAATGATGAGATTTTGAGGAATATTCCGCGTTATGGGTATGAGGTGATTCGACTCACGAGTAAAGAGGTAAAGCAAATACTGGAATATCGATTTATTTTGGAGAGTGGGATTTTACAAAGAAATATTGAAACAGTATCAAGTGAGATATTAGATGCACTCATTGAACTGGATGGTAAATGTAATGAATCGGTAAACGATATGTGGCTTCACTGGGAGTACAATGCCAAATTTCACCTAAAGTTATGCGAAGCTGCCAAAAATGAGTATATATTGAAGGAGCTAGCGCGATCAATGGAGGTTTTAAGAAGAGCATATGGGCAATTTTATTGGGATAAATGGGATGGTAAGTATAACCCCTCCGATATGAAGAATCATAATAAAATAATAGAGTGCATTATAAATAAAGATATTGATAACGCACTCTATCATTTGAGGATGGATTTGGATGATTTTAAGGGGATGTAGTAGAGTAATTGAGCATCAGTTCTACATCCGTTTTTTCTGTCATAACATTTATGATTTCTATATCTGTATGTTTCATTCCGTTTCGACCGATGTAGCATATGCTACGAATGGTACTTTCGATATCGTCTTTTATTAAGCCTTCTCCAGGTTTGAAGGAACGATTACACATGCTCATATTGTGGGCTAAAATTGCTGCATCGACAGAAGAGGCAATTTTAGCAGCGCAAGATGATTTGGCTCCATCACACACAATTCCACCTACATTTCCAATAGTATTGATAATTGTTAGACCGATTTGCTCTAATGTTCCACCATGTAGATAGGTAATGGCGGCGCCAGCTCCACATGCTGCACTTACAGCTCCACAGTAGGCTGAGAGATTGCCTATGTATTTCTTTTGGTGAATAGAGATTAAATTACTGATAACTAGGGCACGGTACAAAGAATCTTTTGAAACATTCAATTCTTTGGCATATTCAATTACAGGAAGTGTGACAGTTATGCCCTGATTTCCGCTGCCAGAATTGATAATGACAGGCAAGGAGCAACCACCCATTCTAGCATCGGATCCAGATGCAGCAAAAGCTCTCGCTCGAGTCTTAACATCATTGCCATAGAATGTCATAAGTGTACACCCCACTTGTGCACCATAGTTCTGGCTTAATCCTTCTTTAGAAATTGCAGAATTCAACTCTATTTGTTGAGAAATAATATCCTCAACATCAGATAATACTAAATTATTAGCAAATTCTACGATAGAGGAAACCGATAAGAAGGATTTATCAATATAATTGGGTGAGTCTTCATTCCATTCGTGATTAAATAGTACAACTCCATCTCTTTCTATTTTTGTAATCATGGTATGTCTGTTCACGATGGTGACTTGTGCACTATGATTTTTGCTTGTAACATGGGCAGAAATGAATAGGTTTTCAACTGATTCTTGTAGATTATAGGTGCAATAGCCTTCTGCTACTAATCGTTGTGTCATTTCGATATCGGATTTTGTGACATTAGACAAAACTTCTAGTTCAGCATTGGCATTACCGCCTACGATTCCAAGGGTAGCGGCAATATCTATTCCACAAAGTCCACCCGAATTTGGAACGGTAACTCCTTTTACGTTTTTAATAATATTTCCACTGCAAATCATTTCAACTTTATCCGGGAAATCATCAAGAATTTCACGTGCTTTTGCTGCTGCATATGCAATGGCGATAGGTTCCGTACAGCCAAGTGCTGGAACAAGTTCACTGCGAAGAATTTGAACAAAATTATTATAAGTTTTTTTATCCATATAGTACCTCGTTTTCGCTAATAGTACTTCTGATATTATCACTAATAATATTAAGTGTCAAGATTTAAATGCTATTTTGCGAATGTTTACAGAGGAAGAAAAATGTAGTATACTAAGAACATTGCAGAGATGTTGCTAAATAAGGAGTGAATAAATGAAATACATATTGGATGTTGATGTAGATAAAGTAAGAAAGGACGCAGAGGATGCTTATGGTCCGCTCTATTGTTCAGAGGCGATTGTGAGCGTCATTCGTACACATTTTCAATTGGACATGCCAGAAGAGATTATTAGTATGGCGTCAGGATTTCCAGTGGGAATCGGTGGTTCTATGTGTGTATGTGGTGCAATCTCCGGAGGAATTATGGCACTCGGGCTATTCTTTGGTCGGACACAGCCAGGTGATCCGAAGATCGGGAAGATGATGGAATTGGCAGCAGAATTACACGATTGGTTCAAGGTAGAAAGTGGTAAGAATGCACTTTGTTGTAGAATTATTACAAAGGGTATGGAGCTTGGAACAGAGGAACACATCGAACAGTGCACATTCTTGACAGGACTTGTTGCAGGTAAGGTTGCGGAGATGATTCTGCGAGAATTAAAAGCGTAAACGATTGAAGTGCTCCGGCACGATAACTCTAGGAGAAATATAGATAATACACGTAGGAGGATAGTGTGAAAAATATAATTTTTCACACGGCAATTTGTCCCTCTAGGGCCAAAGTTGCCAGACATCGAGAAAGGGATGGTTATTAGAGTGAAGAAAGAATTAGTAATTGTAATTGATTTTGGCGGACAGTACAACCAATTGG
>CAYJFY010000043.1:314-21561 GCA_964369755.1 uncultured Lachnospiraceae bacterium | reverse complement strand
ACAGAGGAGAAGATGCGAGAGATTCCCTTTGATCATGTGATTTCGAGTCCTTTGATTCGTGCTTATGAAACGGCGGAAATTTTGATAGGAAATCGTGACTTGAAGATAGAGGTCGATGAAAGGATGACCGAAATTTCTTTTGGGGAATTTGAGGGATTGTGTTGTGCAGAAGAAGGATATAATATTCCAGATCCTGATTTTATAGATTTTTTCAAAAATCCAGAACAATATGGTGCACCGAAAGGTGGAGAAACTATTTTAGAATTTCAACAACGTCTTCAGGCATTCATGACAGAGTTGTATCAAAATGAGAAATTTACAGATCGAACAATTTTGATTGTTGCACATGGAGCTACCATACGTGGGATTTTGAGTTGGATCAAGGGAAATTCATTGAAAGATTTCTGGCAAGGTGGAGTGCATAAAAACTGTGCAGTGTCTATTGTGGATTATGATGGGAATCAAGCCACGATTGTAGAAGATGGTATCGTATTATACGATGATGAAGTTGAGAATTACTTTAAAATGTGATAGATTAATAAAAGAATCCGTAGGTATCTTTGGACCAAAGTTGCCAGACAGTGAGAAAAGGAAGGTATATGAGATGATAAATGATAAAAAGGTTTTATTTAGTGGGATGCAAGCGACTGGAAATTTGACGCTTGGAAATTACTTAGGAGCATTGAAGAACTGGATAACACTCTGCGATGAATATGAGTGTTTCTACAGTGTGGTTGACATGCATTCGATTACAGTGAGACAAGATCCAGCAGTACTTCGTAAGCGTGCAAGGGCGTTGTTAACTTTATATATTGCGGCAGGACTTGATCCGAAGAAGAATTGTTTGTATTACCAATCACATGTATCGGGGCATGCAGAATTATCTTGGATTTTAAATTGCTATACCTATATGGGTGAGTTGAATCGAATGACACAATTTAAAGACAAATCAGCAAAGCATGCAGAGAATATCAATTCAGGCTTATTTACCTATCCTGTGTTGATGGCGGCTGATATCTTGTTATTCCAAGCAGATGTGGTTCCGGTTGGAATCGATCAGATGCAACATCTCGAGATTACCAGAGATATCGCGCAACGATTCAATAATTTATATGGAGACACATTCACTGTACCAGAACCGTATATCGGCAAAGTAGGGGCGAAGATTATGAGCTTGCAAGAGCCTGAGAAGAAGATGTCAAAATCAGACGAGAATGCAAATGCAAGCATCTTCCTAATGGATGACCCAGACACGATTATCAGAAAATGTAAGAGAGCAGTGACGGATTCGGAGGCACAGGTGTTATATCGCGATGAGCAGCCTGGAATCAAAAACCTCATCGATATCTATAGTGCATGTACTGGAATGAAACAAGACGATGTTGTGAAGGAATTTGATGGAAAAGGGTATGGGGATTTTAAACTTGCAGTGGGAGAGTCTGTTGTATCCGTATTAAAACCAATCCAGAGTGAGGTGGCAAGATTAGAAAAAGAGAAAGCATTTATTGATGAAATTATAAAAGAAAATGCAGAAAAAGCGACATATTTTGCGAATAAGACATTGAGAAAAGTGCAGCGTAAGGTAGGATTTCCAAACAGAGTATAGGAGAGAATGCGATATGGAGTTAAAAATCTACGGACAGAAATTAAAGCAGGCAGCAAAGATATTAAGAAATCTGAGCACCAATGATAAGAATCAGGGATTAGAGGCGATTCGAGATGCGATTTTGGGCAATATGGATTATATTTTAGTAGAAAATCAAAAAGACATAGAAATCGCTAGAGGGAATGGAACAAGTGAGAGTCTGATTGATCGATTGTCTTTGACCGAATCTAGACTACGAGATATTGCACATGGGGTTGATAATGTAATCAAGCTACCAGATCCAGTCCATGTGGTTCGCTCTGGAAAGACATTAGCAAATGGAATTGAAGTGTTGAATAAGACGGTGCCGATCGGTGTGCTATCGATGATCTATGAATCCCGTCCCAACGTGACTGTAGATGCTGCAGTGCTAGCAATCAAAAGTGGAAATACGATGTTGTTACGTGGGAGCTCTTCAGCCTTTCATTCCAATGTTGCATTGGAGAAGATTATGCGTCGTGGGCTAGAGGCGACAAAGGTACCAGCAGACAGTATCATGTTACTGGCAGATACAGACCGAGCAATTGTAAAAGAATTATTACAATTGGATGAATACATCGATTTGATTATACCACGAGGCGGAGCTTCTCTTATTGATTTTGTAACGAAGAATGCTACCGTTCCTACCATTGAAACAGGAGTAGGAAACTGTCATCTCTATATCGATTGTGATTGTGAGATAGATATGGCACTCAATATCCTGGAAAATGGAAAGACCTCTAGACCGTCGGTATGTAATGCATTGGAGTCTGTCTTGATCCATGCGGATGTAGCTGCTCAGATTCTGCCGCTTATTGTGGAGAGAATGGGAGAGAGAGTCGAATTCTACGGTTGTGAGAAGACAAGAACATACATCTCATGTAATGAAGCAACAAATGAGCATTATGCAACAGAATTTTTAGATTATGTACTTGCGATTAAGGTGGTAGGTAATATTGATGAAGCAATCGAACATATCGATACTTATTCATCTGGACATTCAGAGTGTATTGTGACCAATAATCATGAGCATGCTGTGAAGTTCACGAAGGAAATTGATTCTGCCTGTGTCTATGTGAATGCATCCACTAGATTTACCGATGGATTTGAGTTTGGATTAGGGGCAGAAATAGGAATCAGTACACAGAAGATGCATGCGAGAGGACCGATGGGATTGGAACATTTGGTTTCCAATAAATATGTGATTTTCGGAGAAGGACAGATAAGATAATGATGACAGATATCAATAAAATAGTAATCAAAATAGGAAGTAATACCCTATCAAATTCTGAGGGGAAGATTAATGAGGAGTTTGTAGAAAACCTTGCCACAAACGTTGCGATGCTAATGTCACTGGGGAAGGAAGTAATCATCGTAAGCTCTGGAGCGAAAATTGCTGGAGTTTCAGCCATTGACAACTGGGGCATGAAGGAAGATATTCACTATAAGCAAGCCTTATGTGCAATTGGACAAGTTCGTTTGATGAACTCATATGCGGATCATCTAAAGAAACATAAAATCAATGTGGGTCAAATCTTGCTTACAAATGATGACTTTAAAGATGAGAATAGAATTCACAATATACAAAACACACTATTAACTTTGGTGCAAGAGCGAGTAGTACCAATCGTAAATGAGAATGATACAGTAAGTGTCGATGAGCTTAAAATTGGGGATAATGATACTTTGGCTGCAATGTGTGCGACTTTTTGGAAGGCGGATGCACTTGTGATATTAAGTGATATCAATGGACTATATGATAAGAATCCAAGTGAATATGAGGATGCCAAGATAATCTATGAAGTGACCGATGTAGATGAAGTGATGAAGCGAATCGAAATTGGTGGAACCAATGCATATGGCACGGGAGGAATCAAAACAAAACTTGAGGCGGCTAAAATCTGTAATGATCATGGAATCCCTATGATTCTTGCATCGGGACAAGTACAGGATATCGTTATGAAAATCTTATATGGCAATGCAGAATTTACTTGCTTCAAAAAATAGAATGGTGAATATAAATGTTTAAAATGAAGAAGATCTTGTTGTTTCTACTCATCTGTATGTTTTTGGTAGTTGCAGCAGCTTGTGGGAATAACGAAACGAGCACAGAAGATGTGGATAAACAAGAGGTTTCTGTAGAGAGTGATGAGACAGAGTCTGATGTTGATGAAGTGGAGGATTTATCTGAGCCTGTTCCACTCGTAATCGAACCAGACTTGTCAACTGAAGAATCAGCTGAAGAATCAGATAAATCAGAAGATAAAGAAGAAGCAGAAGAGTCACAAGATGATACAAGTGATGTGCAGAAAACGGGATATATTGTGGCAATTGATGCTGGACATCAGGCGAAGGGAAATTATGGCCAAGAGCCCAATGGGCCAGGTTCTAGCACTATGAAGGCAAAGGTTAGTAGTGGAACACAAGGGGTATCCACTGGAATTGCCGAATATGAGTTAAACTTGGATATATCACTTATGCTAAAGGAAGAATTAGTAAATCGTGGATATGAAGTGGTCATGATTCGAGAAACTCATGATGTGGATATTAGTAATTCTGAGCGTGCGACTATTGCAGAGGAAGCAGACTCCGATATCTTCATTCGAATCCATGCCAATGGGTCTGAGAATAGCAGTGCAGAAGGCATGATGACCATATGTCAAACACCAGAAAATCCATATGTATCAGCTACTTATGAAGAGAGTCGAGCATTGTCAGATGCTGTTTTAGATGAAATGGTTGCAGCCACAGGGGCAGTGAGAGAGCGAGTGTGGGAGACAGATACCATGAGTGGGATTAATTGGTGCGATATACCGGTTACGATTGTTGAGATGGGGTATATGAGCAATCCCAAGGAAGATGTAAAACTAGCGGATAATGAATATCGCTTAAAGATAGTTGAAGGAATATCCAATGGAATAGATCTGTATTTTGAGTGAGTATTTGGAGAAAGAACTAGAAGTTATAAATTTTAGATAGATGAAGGAAAAGTTATGTTACATAAAATGAATTATGGAAAAGGAGTCCAGGACGGTGTATTCATTGGAGTGGGCTATTTTTCTGTCAGTTTTAGTTTTGGAATATTGGCCGTAAAAGGGGGATTGGGATTATTTCCAACGACTCTAATCAGCATGACCAATCTGACCAGTGCGGGACAGTTTGCGGGGTTGGAGAATATCGTTGCAGG
This sequence comes from uncultured Lachnospiraceae bacterium, assembly GCA_964369755.1. Lineage (GTDB taxonomy): Bacteria > Bacillota > Clostridia > Lachnospirales > Lachnospiraceae > CAUPWF01. The sequence goes on along the minus strand of CAYJFY010000043.1, from coordinate 16,750 downwards.
TTCAAGCATTTTGGTGGTAATTCTAACCCAGATGATTATCAATCTTCGCTATGCACTGATGAGTTTGTCATTGTCCCAGAAGTTGGATAAAAATGTGGGTGGTTTCAAGAGGCTTGTAGTCGCATTCTTTAATACCGATGAAATCTTTGCAGTAGCAATCGGACAAAAGGAAAAACTCAGTTTTAGCTATATGTTGGGACTTGCAACCTTGCCTTGGTGTGGATGGACATTGGGGACCTTCTGTGGTGCCTATGCAGGAGAAATTCTACCTGTTAGTATCTCGGCAGCCTTAGGAGTTGCGCTATATGCAATGTTTATTGCGATCGTAGTACCCGAGGCGAAGCAGAAGAAAGAAATTCGAGTTGTTGTAATCTTAGCAATATTATTTAGTTGTGTTATATATTACTTTGTGCCAATCTTGAAAGACCTATCCATTATCTTGTGTACGATATTGGCAGCGGCTTTGGCATCGCTATTATATCCAATAAAACAGAAGTAATAGAACTATAGGAAGATAAAAGGAGTACCTAAGATGTATCTATATATATTAGCAATGGCAGTTACGACATATCTCATTCGTATGCTACCGCTTACCTTGTTTCGAAAAGAAGTGAAGAGTCCATTTTTACAATCGTTTCTCTACTATGTTCCCTATGCATGCCTAACGGCCATGACAGTGCCGTCGATCTTCGCATCTACGAGAAGTATATGGAGTGCGGTAGCTGGATTTGTAGTGGCAGTTTTGGTTGCGACTAAGACGAAGAACCTTCTGTTGGTCGCAGTATTTGCCTGCGTAGGAGTGTATCTGACAGAATTATTTTTACAGTTATAAGGGGGAGACGAAGATGAATGATAGACGACAAATCATAAAGAGATTCATACCATATTTTTATCCATATAAGAAACTACTTTTCGCAGACCTTTTTTGTGCTTCGTTGACCACAGTATGTGAATTGGTTCTGCCACTGATTATTCGATATATTACCAATGAAGGGATCCAAGATTTAGCAAACTTAACGATTTCTACTATCTTGCAGTTAAGCTTTCTGTACTTAGTTTTGAGAATCATCGATTGTGCAGCTTCTTATTTTATGACAGGGTGGGGGCATATTATGGGTGTGAGGATGGAGACGGACATGAGAAATCATGCCTATGCACATCTACAGAAATTATCCACCACTTATTATAATAATACGAAAATTGGTCAAATCATGAGTAGGATTACCAGTGATTTGTTCGATGTTACAGAATTTGCACACCATTGTCCAGAAGAATTCTTCATAGCAGGGATTAAAACCATTGTTTCGATTATTATCCTAGGAACGATCAGTCCACTTTTGACCTTGATTGTATTCCTAGTGATTCCAGTTATGCTCTGTGTATGTATTCCACTCAACTTGAAGCTCCGTGCAGTATTTCGCAAGCAGAGAATTGAAATTGGAGAGATTATTTCACGGGTAGAAGACAGCCTTCTAGGTCAAAAGGTGGTAAAAGCTTTTGCCAATGAAGAGGAAGAAAATAAGAAGTTTGAAGGAAACAACTTGAAGTTTCAGGCCATAAAGGAAAAAGGTTATCACTCCATGGCGGCATTCCATACTACAGTAAGGGCATTTGATGGAGTGATGTATCTCGTTGTGATCTGTGCAGGTGGTATCTTCCTTGTAAATGGAATGATTACAGTAGGGGATTTGATGGCCTATGTATTGTATGTGACTACTTTGATTGCAACCATTCGTAAGATTGTAGAATTTGCAGAACAATTTCAACGGGGCGTGACTGGGATTGAACGTTTCTTCGAGATTATGGATTCTGATATTGAGATTTTTGATGAAGAAGATGCGAAAGAACTGAAAAACCCGGAGGGTGTAATTGATCTAAAGGAAGTATCCTTCATGTATTCGGATGACCATAATGTTGTATTTACAGATTTAAATCTTCACATCAATGCAGGGGAGAAGGTAGCCATTGTAGGACCAAGTGGTGGTGGAAAGACCACGCTCTGCAATTTGATTCCGCGTTTTTTCGATGTTAGTGAAGGAGAGATTACCATTGACGGGCATAACGTCAAGGAATATACATTGAAGAGCTTGAGACAGTCGATTGGGATGGTACAGCAAGAAGTCTATCTATTCAGTGGGACAGTTGCAGAGAATATCGGATATGGAAAACTAGAGTCTTCGCGAGAAGAGATTATAGAAGCTGCAAAATCTGCAGGAGCACATGAGTTTATCATGGGGCTAAAGGATGGGTATGATACCTATGTTGGAGAGCGCGGCGTGAAACTCTCAGGTGGTCAGAAACAGAGAATTAGTATCGCTAGAGTATTTCTGAAGAATCCGCCAATTATCATACTGGATGAGGCGACCTCTGCCTTAGACAACGAAAGTGAATTTGCAGTAGCGAAATCACTCTCAAAACTTTCGATTGGAAGAACCACAATCACGATTGCACACCGATTGAGTACCATACAGAATGCAGATAGAATCATTGTGTTGACAGATCAAGGAATCGAAGAAGAGGGGAATCACGAGGAACTATTGCAACGAAGAGGCATCTATTACAATTTCTACGAGATGGCGAGTCAAGCGTAGAGGACTATTTTTCTTTCAGTAAAATGTGATTAAATTGACGATTTTTAACTGAGATGACATAATAAGTATGAAAAATGCGAGCAGGTTCACTTCTGGGCATTGCATTATCAAAACCACTTTCATTTCCCGTAGGAAAAGTTGAGTTTCTAACACTTTATCTAATCTCACAGATTAGAAAATTTATTGGGAAAGGATAAAGGAGCAACTATGGAATGAAAATTCCGATGACAGCTCCAATTAGCACCCAATAGAGGGGATGCATCTTCTTGAATATCTTAAATTGCATTGCCACAAAGAGTGCAACACAGATTATAATATTGATTATATTTGGTTGAAGTGTCCCCTCTGTTGTTGTGGTAAAAAGTGCAAGTCTACATAGTTCTAAAACAGCATATAAGATTAAGGCTGTTACAGCGGGACGTATCCCCTTGAAGATGGACTTCACGGTCTTGTTATCTTGAAAGTTCTTCATAAATTGAGCAATTAACATAATGATGATGAGAGATGGCAGCACCAATGATAAGGTGGCTACGAGTGCCCCAGGAATACCTGCTGCCTGATAACCAGCATAAGTTGCCATATTAATTCCAACAGGACCAGGAGTACTCTGGCTAATCGCCACAATATTGGCAAATTCGGCTGCAGTATACCAATCGTATCGTTCAGTCAAATCAATTAAAAATGGTACAGTTGCCATTCCTCCGCCCATTGCAAATAAACCGATTTGAAAAAATTCTATAAATAGATAAAAATAAACCATTATTTTCTACCTCCTATGCGTTCCATAATCAATCCACTTGCGGCTGCAATGATGATGATAAATATGGTAGAAATAGAAGTAAATAGGCATAGTACGAGAGTAACAGCAAACAAAGCTATTGCAAACTTGCTCTTTAGATTTGTTTTTGCCATAGTGTATACGGTATTAAAAAGTAGAGCGCAGACAGCAATACGAATTCCGTTAAATGCATTCATTAAGATTGCAACATCCATGAATTGCTGTAGAACACTAGCTATTATCGTAATGATAATAAGAGAAGGCGTAATCTCTCCCAAAGTTGCTACAATGCCGCCTAAGACACCTGCCTGTTGATACCCGATATAGGTAGCAGTATTAATGGCAATAATCCCGGGGGTGCATTGTCCAATCGCATAGATGTCCAACATCTCGTCTTCTGTTACCCATTTGTGCTTGTCCACTACCTCATGCTTTAGCATAGGAAGCATGGCATATCCTCCACCAAAGGTGAAGAGTCCAATTCTAAAAAAGCTTAAATATAAATTAATTAATTTCTTCATTCAAGATATCTCCCTCATTTTCCTCAAAAGTAATCTAGTATAACCTAATGTAATCCTACGATTCCTATAGTAACTTATTTCACAGAGACTTTCAATATTTATAGCTTGATATCTTGTTTTTTTAATTCATTGAAAACGAATATAGGAGATACATCCTGACCATGGATATTCATAATACTGTAAATTCCTTCAATCAGTTCTATGTCACACCCGAACATATTTGCAATGTCCGTAGGGGTGGATTTTTGATAACTGTTCATAATCCACTGAATCCGTTCTTCAATTCGTCCTTCACTATAGCTTTCTTCTTTCTCTTGTGCGATATGTTTTTGTGCATCGTATTCAAAAATGCTCACAAGTATTACCTCCGATTTATGTGCTTGAATATGGAAGGAGAGTATCTACTTCGAGATTCTTCTCCTTGCTATGGTTGATAAGGGTACGCAAAGCATGAAAAGAGTTTCGAAATAAGATAGTCCTATGACTAAGATGCACGGATGTGCAAGAGTGATAGACTCTGTATGCTTTGGGTAGAGTTTACCATATGAGTGAAATGATTTCAAGAAAAAATTAAATCCAAAGCTTAAAACTAGTATTCAAATAGAATAAATCATAGTGTATAATGAAGAAAAGTAGGAAGGAGAGATGCAAGATGATGTATCCATATATGAAGTTAGCTGATAATACGGAAATTGTACATTCTCATATTATCGAACATGAAGGTGTAAAGAGTGTAGTTGTTCATTTTGAAAGACCTACAGAAAAAGGATTTGATTCAGCAAGGTGTGAATTACCACAATATAATTGGATTGAAAAAACTGGATATAAACAAAAGGAGATGGAATTTTTTGAAAAACTTCTAAAAAATAATACTCACTTATTGTACAAATATTCAGAAATAGGAGGAATAGGAGGATTTTAAATATGATTGTCATAATTGCTATATCTATTATTTTATTGCTTTCGGCATTTATTCTCTTGGCAATAGGCTGCTACTTATTAAAAGATTATAAAAAGTTGAAAACTGAAAACTTTGCTCTGATTTCTGGGACGATTTCAGATATGGTCAAAGAAAAGAATTCACCAGGGAGTTATTCATTGATTTCATATTATCCTGTCGTTGATTTTATATATCACGACATATCTCATTCTATTAAAACACGTGTAGAAGTTGATATTCGGAAACCAAATCAATTGCCTAATGGGAAGAAATTTGCTATAGGAGATTCGGTTAATATTCGGATTTATAATGGGGATGTGAATACGGTTATTATAGATAATAAATTTAGCTTTAAAAGAGGTAAAATGAATGGTATAGGATTTTTGGTTTTTGGTAGTATTTTGGTGATACTGTGGCTTTTATTTTTAATTATTGTCTAGGTAGAAGAAAATAGAGAAGCATTAGTGCTACTATTGGTGCATTTGAAGAAATTGGTTGGTAAACCATAAGGAGAAGATGATGGACAAATTAAAAACAAAAATATTAGTGATTTGTGGGGATTATTATCACTCAGCTGAGGTGGTCAAAATGGGGATGAAATCAATGAATCTAACGGATGATGAATTTGATTATATAACTGATGCAGCAAATATTTTGACACCGTCCATGCTAAATAGTTATGATATTGTGATGATTTGTAAGGGAAATCAGAGAACAGAAAGTGACCAAGGAGCTTGGTTTCAAGATGGTGTTACAGAAGTAGGGGGTAAAGAGTTAAGAAACTATGTAGAAGGCGGAATGTCCTTATTCGTAATTCATGCGGGAACCTGGTTTGATAAAGAGGCAGCAAAAGATTATGTGGAAATGGTAGGAAGTTACTTTGTGAATCATCCCAAGCGTTGTCAGGTGGAGGTTCGGACAGTGGGAAGTCATCCGATTATAGAAGGTGTGGAGAATTTTACGCTTCGTGATGAACATTATGAACTTGCATTGTGTGGAGAAAATGATGGGGTTTTTCTGGAAACACAATCAGAAACAGGCGGAATACAAGTAGGTGGGTATGTAAAGCAGATAGGAGTTGGTAAAGTATGTGTACTGACGCCAGGACATATTCTAGATGTTTGGATGCATCCTATGTATCAGAGGGTGGTGGAAAATGCAATTAAATGGTTAAAGGAAGGTATATAGGATTTTTTGTAGACAATAAGCTTATGTTTCCAAGCTTATCCCATGCGTAGGGGATTAGTCTTACGAAAAATGTCAGATTTTATTGATTTAATCTGGTAAAGTTGATAAAATAAAACTGTATAAGATGTTAAATGGTTGAATATGAAAAAAGTTATCTGACATATACGGAGGTTGAGTCTAGATGAAGAGATGCTTGACAGGGATATTGACCTTGCTTTTTGTATGTTTCATTATTTCAGCTTGTGGTGTAGGATTGAATAAAGCGGCAGGGCAGTTAAATGATTTAGAAGAAAGTCTGGATGGTTCAATAGAAATAGAAGCTGAAGAGGAAATTCAAGCTAAGGATGAAGAGACTATGGAAGCAGAGGCAGTAGAGGCGGAGATTACAATGTGGACATTTCCAATTGGTGGTTTTGGAGATGAAGACGTTGTGAATGGTTTTGTATCTGAGTTTCATAAATTATATCCTGAAATAAAGGTGAATGTTGAGATTCTTGACTATGCTACAGGGGATGAGAAGGTAGAAGAGGCGATTCAGAATAGGGAAGCTCCAGATCTTATTATGGAGGGACCGGAACGAATCGTTGCCAACTGGGGTGCAAGAGGGCTATTGATAGATCTACAAGATATGTGGGACGATGAGACTATCTCTGATATTTCAGCAACTTCGGAGGAAGTGGTGGATGCTTGTCAAGCACCAGATGGAGCCTTTTATCAATATCCTATGGTAATGACAACCCATGTGATGGCAATTAATTACGATATTTTTAAGGAAGCAGGAGCTCTTCGATATATTGATGAAGAGACACGCTCGTGGACAACGGATGATTTTGTGAAAGCCATGGAATTGGTTCGAGATAGTGGGCTTGTGGAGACTCCTGGAATTGTTTATTGTGGAGGCCAAGGTGGTGATCAGGGAACGCGAGCTCTTGTGACGAATCTATATGATGCCCCGTTTACAAATGAAGATTACAATGAATATTTAATCAATGAAGAACGAGGAATACAGGGATTGGAATTATTAGTCGAGATGGTGTCTGATAAATCTCTAAGTTACAATACAGAAATGCAAGCGGTAGAGGAATTACAAGCATTCGCAGCTGGTGAAAGTGCAATTACATTGGCTTGGAATGCCACCAATGAGGATACTTATGCGGATGAGATAGAATTTACACCTTTTGCGATGAATTTTCCATCGAATGATGGAAGTGCTGAGCTACAAGGTGGAATCTGGGGATTTGGAATCTTTAATAATGGAGATCCAGAGAAAATTACAGCGGCAAAATTGTTCATAGAGTTTTTGGTGGATGATCCGACGCAGAGGGAAGAGAGTATTCGAGCAACCAATTTCTTTCCAGTTAATAGTAGCTGTGGCAATGTTTATACGGACACAGAGGGTGAGGAGCGAATGGAAATATATATGTCCTTTTTACCGAACCTAGGAGAGTATTATCAGGTGACATTAGGTTGGCCAGAGCAGAGGGTTGCTTGGTATGAAATGTTGCAAATGATATTTAATGGAAAAGATGTAGAAATAGCAGCGGATGAATATGCGGAAAAATTGAATTCCCAATTTAGTCCACAAATGTTTTCAGAATGAGGAATGACAAGTTTAGGATAGTGTTGGAGGTTTTGTCATGCATATACAAGAGGAAAATCATTTTATTAGACTTTTAGTTATATCAGGTGCTGTTCTAGCACTTGTCGTTTCCATATTTTTTTATAACTTATACATAGGGGAAGAGATTGATGGGCTATCGGATCAAAATTTAGAACAATTGGTAAATAACAATGCGGAAACATTTCAACTAAGCTTCGAAACAAATGTTAACTTGCTAGAATCAGCAGCATCTTTATTGCCAGTGTGGGATTATCTACGCTATATAGATTTTGAATCAGATGATTATCAATATTTAGCTAGAAGTTTTGATTATATGGTGGTAGTGAATCCAAGCGGATATGCAGTCGGAAGTGATGGAGAAGTCAGTGATTTGATTGAACGTGAGTATTTTCACGAAGCGATGGATGGTGCAACTGTGATTAATGAACCTTTGGAATCTTATTTTGATGGAAAACAGATTGTAATCATAGCGACACCGATGATAGCGCATGGAGAGACGAGAGGAGTGCTTGCAGGATTCATATATGTGGATACATTGGATGATATGTTTGATTCTACGATTGATGGGCTAAAGGCGAATTTAATCGTGGATTCGGAAGGTAATATTATATCAAATGGTGTGGCTGGATCGGATTTTATTCACTCGTCTAATATGTATGATATTATGAAGGATAAAAACCTGAATGAAACAGAAGAATTTCAATCCTTGCAAGATGATATCGCTAACAATATGAGTGGAAGACAAATTATAAAATTTGATGACGAAGAACACTCGGTGATTTATGAGCCAATCGGAATTGAAGATTGGGTGATTGTTTCTATTATCCCAGAATCTGTTACACAAGCAACTACAAGTAGCATTGTTATGGTTACAGCTTTTATTTCGGTAGGAATCATGATCATTGTTGCTATATTTGCAGCTATTATTAACTCGACTAGACGACGTACTTTGGAAAAAGTGGCTGAAATTGCATATGTGTCCCAACTTACTGGAATCAATACCCTAATAAAATTTAAATTGGATGTAAAAACTTTTGTAAGGAATAATACTGGAAAAAAATTCTTGTTGGTTAAATTAGATATAGAAAATTTTAGATTGATCAATGAGTCGCTCAGTGAAAAAGAAGGGGATCGAATTCTGAAGAAGATGGCAAAAGCTATTTCGTATCAATCTACATATGAATGTATCGGTGCTCATATTCATGCAGATGAATTTCTAGCATTGATTGCATATGATACACAACAGATTGAAAGCTGGAGAGATGAGTATGCCAAGATATTACAAGAGCTTTTGGGTGAGGATTTTAACTACAAGCTCAAAATTGTTGCAGGGTATTATTATTTAGATACAGCTACCAATGTCGACATATCTACGGCAATTGAACGTGTAAACATTGCCCATCATTTAGCGAAAGAAACAAAATCTCTATTGCGAGTATATTCAGAAGAGGTGTTGACGACTGCGGTAAGGGCGAAGGAAATAGAAAATCGCATGGAAGAAGCACTAGAAAATGGCGAATTTCTTATGGTTTTGCAGCCAGAACTAGAATTAAGTAGTGGAAAATTGATGGCCGCAGAAGCATTAGTCCGATGGAAAAGTTCGGAAGGATTTATGCAACCAGATGAATTTATTTCAATATTTGAAGACAATGGATTTGTTATAAAGTTAGACATGTATATGTTTGAACAAGCGTGTCAATTTCAGCGACAGTGGATTAAGGAGGAGCGGACAGGGATATATGTTTCGGTTAACTTTTCACGGAAACATTTATATACCAATGACTTCGTTCATAATTTAGTAGAGATATGTGAGAAATATCAGGTGTCTCCACAGAATTTTGGAATTGAGATTACTGAAACGAGTATGCTGAACAACGATATGGATTTAAATGCTCTCATTGCACAATTACAAAGTGAAGGATTTCGGGTATTGATGGATGATTTTGGATCAGGATATAGTTCCCTTGGTTTGATTAAGAATACATCTGTAGATGTGTTGAAGTTGGATAAGAGTTTTTTCAATACAACGGAAATCAATCAGCGTAGTATCGTAGTGGTAAAGAGTGTGATTCAATTGGCAAAAGGACTTGGTATGCAAACAGTAGCAGAAGGAATTGAAACATTGGATCATGTTAAATTGCTAAAACAAATGGAATGTGATTATGTCCAAGGTTATTATTATGCGAAACCGATGCAGCAGGAGGAATTTGTAGCATTTTATGATAGTGAAAAAAGTAAAATGAAGATATAAGGTCAAAATATGTCCCACTTGTATTCAGTCGCAAGACAGAATAGTTGTTATATTTCAGTCCCACACTAATCACTCAGCTGATTAGTGATGGGCTAATATGTGAAAAGTGTGCCCATGCTAGGCACACTGATAAATCACGTCCCTCGCCGTAAGGCGATTTGTACATGGACGTGATTTGTTGCTTTTTGCAGGAGCACATAGTGTGACTGTGAAAAGTAACGAATAGTTATGAAAAAAGTGAAAAAATTGTGAAATATGGTTGACAATGTGAATCAAGAGTGGTATGTTTATAACGTAAATATTAGCACTCAAAACAAACGAGTGCTAACAAGCTAAAAATCATAGCTTAGAAAGGAGTCGATATTGGAGATTAATGAAAGAAAAAATAAGATATTACATGCAATTATAAAAAATTATCTCGATACAGGGGAACCAGTTGGCTCAAGAACGATTTCTAAGTATTCAGATTTGAATCTTAGTTCAGCCACGATTCGAAATGAAATGGCAGACTTGGAGGAGCTTGGATATATTTTACAGCCACACACATCTTCTGGTAGGATTCCATCGGATAAAGGATATCGATTCTATGTTGATATGTTGATGGAGGAAAAACAGCAAGAGGTAGAAGAAATCAAAGAGCAGATGCTTGAGAAGGTTGATAAGATGGATCAAGTATTGAAGCAAGCGGCGAAGGTACTTGCTACAAGTACCAATTATGCGACGATGATTACATCGCCTCTACATCAAGGTAATAAATTGAAGTTTATTCAGTTATCTAAGGTAGACGAAGAACAGATTGTTGCAGTCATTGTTATGGAAGGCAATATCATTAAGAATCAGATTATTACAGTGGATGAAGAGTTAGACAATGAAACGATTCTAAAGCTAAATATGTTATTGAATACGAATTTGAATGGAATGTCTGTTGACCAGATTAGCTTAGGGATGATTGCAGTATTGAAAGAACAGGCTGGAATCCATAGCGGAGTAATTAGTGAAGTTTTAGATGCAGTTGCCGACGTAATTCGTGTAGATGAAGATTTGGAAGTGTATACAAGTGGAGCTATGAATGTTCTGAAATATCCAGAACTGAGTGACAGCCAAAATGTGCAAGAAATCTTAAGTGCATTTGAGGAGAAGCAACAGCTCAAGGATTTGGTTACAAAGACTTTAACAGATGAGACTCAGGAAGGAATTCAGGTATATATTGGAAATGAGGCATCCGTACAGAGTATGAAAGATTGTAGTGTGGTTACTGCAACATATGATCTGGGAGAAGGAATGCGAGGTTCTATTGGAATTGTCGGTCCAAAAAGAATGGACTATGAACATGTTATGAAGACCTTAAATACTTTGAAGACAGAATTGGATCACATATATCACAAGAAATAGTGTTTATAATATATGGTAGAAAGAAAGGTGGAGTTGGATTTGGAACAAGAAACAAACAAAGTAGAAGAAGCAATTAAGGAAGCAAAAGATAATGCGTCTTTTCAAGACAACGTATCTTCTGAGATGCGGAACGATGAAGTAGAGGTTATGGAAGCAGAAGTGGTTGATGAAGAGGTAGAAGCTTCAGATGACCAATCATCAGAAGTAGAAGAAGGAAATGATAAGAACAAAAAAGAAAAAAAACTTGGAAAATTCAAAAAAAAGAAAGTAGATCCAAGAGATGAGAAGATTGAGGAACTCACAGATCGTGTTACCAGACAGATGGCAGAGTTTGATAACTTCAGGAAGAGAACAGATAAAGAGAAGACAGCGATGTATGAAGTTGGTGCAAAGAGTGTCATAGAGAAATTATTGCCAATTGTGGATAATTTTGAAAGAGGATTTCAAACCGTTACAGAGGAAGAAAAGTCAAATCCTTTTGTAGATGGTATGGATAAGGTATATAAGCAAGTACTGACGATGCTAGAGGATATCGAAGTGAAACCGATCGAAGCGGTTGGATGTGAATTTAATCCAGAACTTCACAATGCAGTGATGCACATAGAAGATGAGAATTTCGGGGAAAATACTATCTCTGAAGAATTTCAAAAAGGTTATACCTACCGAGACCAAGTGGTAAGATACAGTATGGTTAAGGTAGCTAATTAAATATAACATAAATAAAAAATAAAATTAAAATTAGGAGGATATTTATCATGGGTAAAATTATAGGAATTGACTTAGGAACAACAAACAGTTGTGTGGCAGTTATGGAAGGTGGACAGCCGGTTGTAATCACAAACACAGAAGGAGCTAGAACAACACCTTCAATCGTAGCATTTTCAAAAACAGGAGAACGTCTTGTAGGGGAACCAGCAAAACGCCAGGCGGTTACAAATGCGGAGAAAACTATTTCTTCAATTAAGAGAGAAATGGGAACAGATCACAAGACAGGAATTGATGACAAAAAATACTCACCACAAGAGATTTCAGCTATGATTCTTCAAAAGATGAAGGCAGATGCAGAAGCATATCTAGGCGAGAGTGTTACAGAAGCAGTAATCACTGTTCCAGCTTATTTTAACGATGCACAACGTCAAGCAACAAAAGATGCAGGTAAAATTGCAGGTCTTGATGTAAAACGTATTATCAACGAGCCAACAGCAGCAGCGCTTGCTTATGGATTAGACAACGAAAAAGAACAAAAAATCATGGTATATGATTTAGGTGGTGGTACATTCGACGTTTCTGTTATTGAAATCGGTGAGGGTGTAATCGAAGTATTATCAACAGCTGGTGATAACAGACTAGGTGGAGATGACTTTGACCAAAAGCTTACAGATTATATGTTAGCTGAGTTCAAGAAGACAGAAGGTGTAGATTTATCTACAGATAAAATGGCATTGCAAAGACTAAAAGAGGCTGCTGAGAAAGCAAAGAAAGAGTTATCTTCTGCGACAACAACAAATGTAAACTTACCATTTATTACAGCAACAGCAGAAGGACCAAAGCATTTCGACCTTAACATCACAAGAGCGAAATTTGACGAGTTAACAAGTGATTTGGTTGAAAGAACAGCAGAACCAGTAAAAAGAGCATTATCAGATGCTGGAATTTCTGCATCAGAACTAGGTCAGGTATTACTAGTAGGTGGTTCTACACGTATTCCAGCAGTTCAAGATAAAGTAAAGATGTTAACAGGAAAAGAAGCATCTAAGGCGCTGAACCCAGATGAATGTGTTGCACTTGGTGCATCGGTTCAAGGTGGAAAACTTGCAGGTGATGCAGGAGCAGGAGACATCCTTCTTCTTGATGTAACTCCACTTTCACTTTCTATTGAAACAATGGGTGGTGTGGCTACAAGATTGATCGAGAGAAATACAACTATTCCGACAAAGAAAAGCCAAATTTTCTCTACTGCAGCGGATAACCAAACAGCAGTTGATATCAATGTAGTGCAAGGTGAAAGACAATTTGCGAGAGACAATAAGTCGTTAGGACAATTTAGATTAGATGGAATCCCACCAGCAGGAAGAGGAGTTCCACAAATTGAGGTAACCTTTGATATTGATGCCAATGGTATTGTAAATGTATCAGCAAAAGACTTGGGAACAGGAAAAGAGCAACACATCACAATTACTTCTGGAACAAGTATGTCAGATGATGATATCGATAAAGCAGTGAAAGATGCAGCAGCATACGAAGCTCAAGATAAAAAACGTAAAGAAGCAATTGATGCAAAAAATGATGCGGATTCTATGGTATTCCAAACAGAAAAAGCCTTGAATGAAGTTGGCGATAAAGTAGACGCGGCAGATAAGTCAGAAGTAGAAGCTGACATCAATGCATTAAAAGCATTGTTAGAAGGTACACCAGCAGAAGAGTTATCAGAAGCTCAAGTTGCAGAAATCAATGCAGCAAAAGAGAAATTAATGCAAAGCGCACAAAAAGTATTTGCAAAGATGTATGAGCAAAGTGGTGCACAAGGTGCAGGACCAGATATGGGTGGCGCAGCAGATGCAAACTATACACAACAAGATGCAGGCGACGATGTAGTTGATGGAGATTACAAAGAAGTATAAGAGTATTAAATATGCGAGGAAGTTTCTACAGGGAGATACTCTGTAGATTTCCTTGCGTTATAGAAGATATGAAAGGTGAAATAAAATGGCAGAATCAAAAAGAGACTATTATGAAGTCCTTGGTGTAGATAAAAGTGCAGATGAAGCGGCATTGAAAAAGGCATATCGTAAGGTAGCAAAAAAATACCATCCAGATGTTAACCCAGGAGATGCGGAAGCAGAGAAGAAGTTTAAAGAGGCATCTGAGGCGTATGCAGTACTTAGTGATGCAGATAAGAGAAGACAATATGATCAATTTGGTCATGCAGCATTTGAAGGGGGAGCAGGCGGAGCTGGTGGTTTCGGCGGTTTTGACTTCAATGGTGGAGATTTTGGCGATATCTTTGGCGATATCTTTGGAGATTTGTTCGGTGGTGGCCGCTCGCGTGGACGTGCCAATAATGGTCCAATGAAAGGGGCAAATGTGGGTGCCTCTATTCGCATTTCATTTGAAGAAGCTGCCTTTGGTTGTGAAAAAGAATTGGATCTGATTATTAAGGATCCATGTGGTACTTGTGGCGGAAGTGGTGCGAAACCAGGAACATCTCCAACTACATGTACAAAATGTGGCGGTAAGGGACAGGTGGTTTATACACAACAGTCTCTATTCGGAATGGTTCAAAATGTACAAACCTGTCCAGAGTGTGGTGGAAGTGGTAAAATCATCAAGGAAAAATGTGGACAATGTCGAGGAACTGGATATGAAGCGAAGAAGAAAAAGATACAAGTTTCGATACCAGCAGGGATCGATAACGGACAGAGAATTCGACTTCGTGATAAGGGTGAACCAGGTAAAAATGGTGGACCACGTGGAGACTTACTCGTAGAAGTTGTGATTTCGCGTCATCCGATATTCGTGCGCCAAGACATGACGGTTACTTCATCGGTAACCATTAGCTATGCTCAAGCAGCTTTGGGGGATGATGTACGTATCAAAACCATCGATGGTGAAGTATTATGCAATGTAAAACCAGGAACGAAGACGGGAACGAGAGTACGCCTATCGGGTAAGGGGATTCCTGAATTGCATAATGAGAAACGAAGAGGAGATCATTATGTAACGCTTGTGATTCAAACTCCAGAGAACTTAAGTGCGGAAGCCAAAGAATTGTTGAGACAGTTTGATGCAATTACAAGCAATTCGCTAAAGAGGGAAGAGAATAAAGAGCAAGGTAAAGATCAAGGTAAAGATGATGGAAACAAGGGCAAGAAAAAAGGATTCATGGACAAACTAAAAGAAACATTTGAAGACTAAAGGAGGTCAACGTATGAAAGTAGTAGCAACAGAAAAAGCACCACAGGCAGTAGGACCATATTCACAAGGATTTGTTCACAATGGGATGTTCTATTCTTCAGGTCAAATCCCAATCAATCCAGAGAGTGGAAAGATTGAAGTAGAAACGATTGCGGAACAAGCAGAACAAGTTTGTAAAAATTTAGGAGCAGTGTTAGAAGCTGCAGGAACAAATTATGAGAAGGTACTTAAAACAACATGTTTCTTAAGTGACATGGGGAATTTTGCGGCTTTTAATGAAGTATATGCAAAGTATTTTACAGGAAAACCAGCGAGAAGCTGTGTGGCTGTAAAGACACTTCCTATGAATGTTTTAGTTGAAGTAGAACTGATTGCAGTAGTTGAATAAAAAGCAACCTTATGCTATACTGATGTGATAGGAAACTTTGTTTTCTATCACATTAACTATCTAAAGAAAGGGACAAGATTATGTCGAAAGAAGTAATGATGCTAGGTAATGAAGCGATTGCGCGTGGGGCATATGAAGCAGGGGTAAAATTAACTGCCGCATATCCAGGTACACCTAGTACAGAAATTAGTGAATATATGGTGCAGTACAAAGATGATGTCTATTGTGAATGGTCACCAAATGAGAAGGTAGCTACTGAGGTGGCGATTGGAGCTAGTGTATCTGGCGTTCGTTCTATGGCGATTATGAAACATGTTGGATTAAATGTGGCAGCCGATCCATTATATACAGTATCTTATATGGGAGTGAATGGAGGATTGGTTCTTGCGGTGGCAGATGATCCAGGGCTATACAGCTCTCAAAATGAGCAAGATACGAGAATGGTTGCAAGAGCGGCACAAGTTCCAGTATTAGAACCAGCAACGAGCCAAGAGGCAAAAGATTTTGTGAAGACAGCAATGGAATTGAGTGAGGTATATGATAGACCGTTTATCCTAAGAACCACTACACGTCTTGCGCATTCACAAGGATTGGTGACTCTTTATGATAGAGAGGAAATTGAGGATCAGCCTTATGAAAGAGATATGGCAAAATATGTTATGATGCCTGGATGTGCAAAAGCGCGTCACGTTGTGATAGAGCAGAAGAATCAAGAGTTGGCTGAGATGGCGAATAAGTTAGCGATTAACTCGGTTGAGATGAATGATACAAAGATTGGGGTTATCACAAGCGGAATTCCTTATTTATATGTGAAGGAAGCATTGCCGAATGCATCGGTTCTAAAACTTGGG
>CAYJFY010000043.1:0-304 GCA_964369755.1 uncultured Lachnospiraceae bacterium | reverse complement strand
TAGACCCAGTGATTGAAATGCAAGTAAAATCATGGGGGATCTCATGCGTAGGTAAGGAAATCTTCACAGTATTTGGCGAATATAGTGCAAATATGTTGCGCAAAGCAATTTTAGGAGAAGAGTTAACCTTAAACGCACCAGCACAAGTGCCAGCAAGACCACCAATCCTATGTTCAGGATGTCCACACAGAAGTGTATTCCATGTATTGAACAAATTAAAGATTCATGCAGCAGGAGATATCGGTTGTTATACACTTGGAGCAGTTGCGCCTCTTAGCGTTATTGATACAACCATCTGTATGGG
>CAYJFY010000042.1:0-21723 GCA_964369755.1 uncultured Lachnospiraceae bacterium | reverse complement strand
GAAATTCAATATGCGGCCAACGCTCCTCTAGCTGGACTTGAATTCAATGTCCAAAAAAGTGAGTACAGTGCCGTTTTAGATGAGTTCTATTTTGCCTATGAGACACCAGATGAGGAACGAATCTATCACACCTTTAACTTGGCTGCGAATTTCACTGCCATATTCGATCGCTACTATTCTTGGCACTCTGATTTTATGGAGACACAACAGAACAAAGGGCAACTCAGCGATTCCAAACTCGACGAGCTGATCATCGCAATGCGCGAGACAGAACCAGATGACAGAGACGCTTATTTAGATGCTTGGACTGATTATCAAGTTCGTTGGAATGAACTCATGCCACAAGTGCCGCTGTATTCCAATGAATATTACGATATCTACAACACAGCCCTTACTGGTGTAAATACTGGACCTTATGCAGGTTATGAAGATATAATCTGTCAAATAACAAAGAACTAAAACTAGAGGTGATTTCGTGTTACGCTACATATTAAAACGTATTTTGATTTTGATACCTGTTGTGATTTTGATATCCATCCTTACCTTTGCACTCGTAAAGATTATGCCTGGCGACCCTGTTCGCCTGGCATTACCAACGGATATCACGAAGGCTCAGTATGAAGCCTCCTATGATGCAATGTATCAAAGACTCGGACTAGACAGAAGTTTGGTCGAACAATATTTCATATGGATCACGAACATATTTCAAGGCGATTTTGGCTATTCAAGTACCCATAATCGCCCTATTTCTGATATCATTGCAGAGCCTATGAGAAATACCTTGATTCTGAATCTAGGTGTAAATTTTCTCTATCTGCTGATTGCCATTCCCGTAGGTGTTCGTTGTGCCGTGAAGCGCATGTCGTTCTTCGACAACAGTTGGCAAATTTTTTCGCTCATCACCCACTCAACCCCTACCTTTTTCATCGCAATTTTACTCATCTATATATTTTCTGTAACTCTCGGCTGGTTTCCAATGGGCGGGATGCCTAGTTCTGCCACAAGCCAAGGGATGGAATACATCCTGGCATGGATTCAAACTCTAGCACTTCCCGTAATTTCCCTGACGATTGTCAGCCTAGCCGGTGCCATTCGATACATTCGAAACGCCATGATAGAAGCCCTGAGCCAAGACTATATTCGTACCGCAAGGTCGAAGGGGCTGTCAGAGAAAATCGTGATATACAGACATGCATTTAGAAATGCTCTCATTCCCATCTCTTATATTATCGTGGGGACGCTATTCTCTCTGTTTGCTGGTTCTGCAATCACCGAAACGGTCTTCCAGTACCATGGAATGGGAACTTTGCTCGTAGATGCAGTCTTTGGTCTTGATAATAATTTGATTATTACACTGAACTTGTTTTACGCGACACTAAGCCTTGCTTCTGTACTTGTCGCCGATGTTGTGTATGCGATTGTAGACCCACGGATTAAGATGAATTAATAAGGAGAACAGAATGATAAAAAAATTCATGCGCAACAAGCTTGGAATCGTAGGAATCATAGGTTTTTTATCTGTGTTCCTCTTTTGTTTCGTCGGTTCTTATTTATGTCCAATCAATGAAACTTATACTGAATTATCCCATGCAAATCTGCGCCCAGGTTACAATTATTTAGATTATCCGTCAGAACTTCAGGAGGAATCCATCGTTAAGATTGCTTCTGGAATCTCTTTTAGTGCCGCGATTACAGCAGCGGGTGATTTTTTCTATGGGGCACCGAATCGAACAAGACACAAGGCGAGATCTCTCAACCGATATTCAATGTTCCCCAAGAAGTGTATGACAACAACATCGTCAATATTGCCTGCGGTGGCAATCATATCGTTGCAATCGATGAATCAGGGCAGTTTTATACTTGGGGCTATAACGAAGGTGGCCAAACAGAGATTCCAAATAATATCACTCATGAGTTTGCAAGCAATCATATCGAAGCAAAGCAAATGGATGCTAGATCTCAATGGACTGCCACCCTCAGTAGCGAAGGAGAGCTCTTCCTCTGGGGAAGCACACAGGTCCAAATGACCTTTCTCATCCCACCAAGCAGTCAGGGTCGTATCACGAAATTCGCTGGCGGAGATACCAACATTGCTCTACTTCATGATGATGGTACCGTTGCTGTCATTGGAGACCGCGGAACAGAGTTTTATCTTCAACTTCCTACCGAACTAACCGATGGGAGTGTCACTGTTGTGGATATCGCTGCAACGAATAAGAATGTATTGGCACTAGATGATAAGGGCAATTTATATACCTGGGGAAGTTCACAAAACAATTTGTTAAATCTGCCTACGATAGAGGGAACTACCGTCTCTGTCCATGCTGGTTATAATAATTTTTTCACTCGATCTCAAACCGGTGATATCTCTGGTTGGGGCAATGATACTTATGCTCAGTTAGATCATCTAGAAACCCTGTCAGATATTCAAATGCTCTATGCCGATTATTATCAGTTCTATGCCATAAATGCAGAGGCCGAGATATCAGCATTTGGAAATGAAGGCTATCTGTTTGGTACAGATCAATTTGGGCGTGATATGTTTAGCCGTATGATGCACGGCGGCCGGATCTCACTGACTGTAGGAGCGATTGCCGTGATTATCTCTGTTATCATTGCGTTGTTTGTTGGCTTGACATCTGGATATTTTGGAGGAATCATCGACCACATCCTAATGCGAATTACTGATGTGTTTTCTTCCATCCCGTTCTATCCGATTGCAATCACACTTTCATATGCGATTGGACATTCCATCTCCGAAACACAGAAGCTCTATCTGATTATGGTTGTACTTGGATTGCTCGGCTGGATGTCCCTTGCAAAATTTATTCGTGCACAGCTTCTATTAGAACGGGAAAAGGATTTTGTTTTAGCCGCACACGCACTAGGAATCAAGGATCACGTTATTATGTGGCGTCATATTCTTCCAAATATTTTGAGCCTAGTAATTGTCAATATCACGTTGGCCTACGCTTCTTCGCTCTTAGCAGAATCCGCGCTTTCATTTCTCGGATTTGGAGTTGCGGAGCCGACCCCGTCATGGGGAAATATGCTCAATGCTGCTCAGGACATTGCGGTAATACAATTCTACTGGTGGCGCTGGCTCATTCCCGCACTGTTTGTAATCTTCACTGCACTTTCTGTGAATTTTATCGGCGATGCCCTTCGTGAAACTCTTGACCCGAAAAATGCTGAGAGATAAGGTGTAAACACATCTCCCTGTATAGAAAGGAAATACCTCCATGAGTCTACTGGAAATAAATGATTTACATACCTATTTTGATACAAGACAAGGATTAATCAAGGCTGTAAATGGCGTCTCTCTTCGCATTGATGCTGGAAAAACACTTGCTGTTGTTGGCGAATCTGGTTCTGGAAAGAGTCAAACTGCCATGAGTGTTCTAAAGCTTTTTGAAAAAAATCAAAGCATACATCATGGTGAGATTTTGTTCGACGGCAAAGTCATATCAAGTTATGATAACCATGCCATGCGCGATATCCGTGGCAATTCTATTTCCATGATATTTCAAGAACCTATGAATAGCCTAAATCCTGTATTTCGGATCAGCCACCAAATCGCAGAAGTTTTAATGTTACATCAGAAACAAACCAAGACAGAAGCATTGGCCAATGCCGTGGAATTACTTAGAATGGTGAAGATTGCTCACCCTGAAAACATCGCATCCCGCTACCCACATGAACTATCTGGGGGCATGAGACAACGGGTCATGATTGCAATTGCACTCGCGTGTAAACCAAAGCTTTTAATCGCAGACGAGCCCACCACCGCTCTAGATGTAACCATTCAAGCACAAATTCTTCATTTAATACGGGAACTGCAACGAAAAGATCATACCGCGGTTATGTTCATCACCCATGATCTCGGAGTGGTGAATCAGATTGCGGACGATGTTGCTGTTATGTATTGTGGACAAGTTGTAGAACTTGCCCCTGCGTCGCATATATTCAAACCAACAACACCATATATGCACCCTTACACCAGGGCCCTCTTAAATAGTCATCCAGCATATGCTGGTAGGAATGCAAGACGTCTAGACACAATAGAAGGTACAGTTCCACATCCGCTAGAACTTCCTGTCGGCTGCAAATTCGCACCGCGATGCAAGTTCGCAACCGAAGACTGCCACAAAACAGAACCACCACTCGAAGCAATCAGTGATGTGCACCGCATTCGTTGTTTTCACCCACAGATTATGAGGTCAACCCATGAATGAGAAAAAAATCCTAATTCATCTAGAAGATGTGAAAATGTATTTTGAACAAAAGAATAATGCTGCGCTTCTTTCCTCTCCTACTTATGTAAAGGCTGTGGACGGAATTACTCTAGATATTTATGAAAATGAAACGCTTGGTCTTGTAGGAGAATCTGGCTCGGGCAAATCCACCTTAGGGAAGCTAATCTTGAATTTATATAAGCAAAGCACTGGAGATATTATCTACTCTGGCCAGAACATCAAAAAACTCACTCGCGAAGAAATGAGGCGCTTAAGAAAAGACTTACAAATTGTTTTTCAAGATCCTTATGCCTCTTTGAATCCGCGAATGACAGTAGGCGAATTGATCTCCGAATCACTCATCGCACACAAACTTTATAAAAAACGTTGGGAGTCTCTAGAGAACTACACCTTAGAAATCATGGAAAAATGTGGTTTGCAACCTTATATGTTGCATCGATACCCACACCAATTTTCTGGTGGACAACGCCAGCGCATCGGAATCGCTCGTGCACTTGCCTTGAACCCTCGATTTGTCGTATGTGATGAAGCTGTATCTACACTGGATGTATCGATTCAATCACAAATCATCAATTTATTGCTCGACTTAAAAGAAGAGACGCAGCTCACCTATCTCTTCATCTCGCATGATTTATCCACTGTACGATTTATTGCAGACCGCATTGCAGTCATGTATCTTGGTAATATCGTGGAACTGGCACCATCTGAGTCTATATTTGAGTCGCCACTTCATCCTTATACCAAGTCCTTACTTGACTCTATCCCGAGTATAAGCGATAATGAAGAAAAGGGGCTCATTCCACTTGAGGGTGAAGTGCCTAGTCCCATCAACCCACCAACCGGTTGCAAGTTTCATCCGCGCTGCAAGCTTGCAACCGCTCAATGTACCACTGAAATCCCACAAATGAGAGAACACTATTTGGGACATTTTGTTGCATGTCACCATGCATCTTAAAGACTGGAGGGCTTATGGCTATTTTAAATAAATTTCGCTCACATTTGCCAAAGGAGAAGACAAACCAAGAATTAGAGGATCGTTTTGAGCAAGTCGAGCTAGAAAAGGGTGATTTACTTGCGATGATTATTGCCGCTTTTCTCACATTTGCACCAATTATTTTTGCAATTACATTGATTGTACTCCTGATCTCTCTCTTTTTCGGTTTATAGATTTATATAGTATCGAAATGGTATAAAAATCTGGTATAAAATCTTTTGAAATCTAGTGTACAAAACCTATTTTCTATGGTAGAATTTATTGACATGTTAGCAACTCCTAACACACACGAATTATGACAGGATTGTCGCACAGAGGTTAGAACTATGATGGATAAACATTTTGACAACATAATAGAAAATGAGATACTTTTCTCCGAACTTTCTGCACAACAATTCTCTGATAAATCTGGTATAACAGAGGCTACAATCAAGAAGGTGCTAAATAGCAGAAGTATACAAATTAGAAAAACTATCTCTGAAACCAATGATTTAATTGATAAATATGTCACTCCTTATCTGAAAAATCCAGATTTAATAACAGAAGAGATCGCTGTTTCTCTTCAATCTCTTGCTGAGAAGTTATCTAGTTATAAGGAGAACTTGGATAATGGTCTGGCCTTTGATATTCGAACCGCTTTGACCATTTATGCAAAAAATATCAACGATATAAATCTATATATTGAAAATCTATTTTACAAGGGCCTTAGCCTTTTTTACCTTGATTCTAGTCTGTTTCGATTGGAAATGTCGAGCTGCTACGAAGAAATCATCTCCTATAGCGATCGATATGCCAAACTCGACCGCCCGACACGCAATATTATTGTCAGAGCCTATGGAAATTATTATATAAGCGGAAATCCAACCGACTTAGATGATCGATTCAAACGATTTGATGTTGCGATTGATTTTTGGACAAATACAGCGCAAAAAGTTGACCCAGACTTTCCATGGCCTCTTTATTTTCGCAATGTGGACGAAAATCTATGTTCTGCTGTGACTTCGGCGCTCCGCTCCAAAAACATTCTCCATATACGCAAAGAATATGTGAAAAGATGCCTTGATTCTGCTGAAAAATTATACGAGTCATCTACGAATGGGAAGGTTTGTGATAGCAACGATTATACTAGCGCTGAGGTTAAAAGTTTATATCTTCTTCGCGCTTCACAATACTATAATAATGTAATCTCCATCCATCAGTTGACTGATTTTCTATATGAAGTTTATAAACAGTCTACGCATGAATATGATTACGATAATTTATATAAGAAACTTCACGTGACTGCATTGTATTTCTATTACCTTGATTTTGTGCCAGAAGAAGATCTTCCTTCTGAAAAACGACGACGTATCGTCAAGGAAATCGAAGCCGATGTCTACGAATATGCCGTGCATATCCCTCACACGGTTTCTCGCTCCCATGTAACAACCCTATTAGCAAATTTTGCTGTGGGTGCAGACAAGGTATTCGATGATTTCGAATATCTAAAATTACTATTATCCCTAACTGTATTTCGCCATATACCGACTTTTGTACACTCCGTAATGGTGGGGAAAATCACTTATGTAATCTTGGAATACTTATATAAATATCATTCCGAATCATTTATTTCTCTACCTGGAATAAATAATGATGCAGATGCCGCAGACAAACTGGACGAAGTTCTGCTTTTTGCCTGGTACGCAAGTCTGTCTCACGATATCGGAAAAATTCTTTATTCACACATGGTTTAATTCTATGTTCGGAAGCTAAACGATAAGGAATTTGAGATGATAAAACAACATACTTCTAGATCTGAAGGATTTATAAGGAAATCACCTGATTTTATCTCCATTGATAAAATATGGGAGTTTTTCGAACCATTACACCATAGCGAAGACTCCGATGACTCTGATCTTTTTTCCTGTATTTCAGATATCGCGCTCGGACATCATCGCAGTTATGATGGTAGCTTTGGTTATCCGGCTGATTTCGATAATCTAACCTCCCCTGTGAAGCTAATCATCGATGTCATCACAATTGCAGATTCTATTGATGCAGCCACAGACAGTGTTGGACGAAGTTACGCCCACGAGAAGACCCTCGCTGATATGAAGGCGGATTTGCTATCACAGACAGGGACACGCTATTCCCCTATTGTTGCAAACCTCATCTTCGACAACAAGGATTTATATCAGACCATCGACAACCTCCTCACCAAGGATCGATATTCTGTGTACTACTCCTGTTTCTCAACCGATGACTTATCAGAAAGTATGCAACCACCAGCTAGGACAATTATTTAATTTTATAAAAGGACAGCCCTGTTTGAGAAATTCCACTCAAACAAGGCTGTCCTTAATTTAACCACTTCTATTTACTGTCCAGATTTAATGTCAATCACCAAATACTCCGACACACTCGCAATACGAAGGGGCGTGTTCCATGTCCCCATCCCAGATGAAACAATCATGGTACAATCTCCAACCTCTTCTCTTCCATACACACCATCATAGATAAAGGTTTCAAAGAAACCAAGTGGGAATATCTGTCCACCATGTGTATGCCCCGATAGGTACATATCTGCGCCCAGCGCCGACATATTGTCTACATCAATCGGCTTATGTTCTAATACAATAATCGGCTTCTCATTGTCTAGTTCTCCCATCAGTGCTTCCGCTTCTATCAGATCATCCCCTGCGTGCTCATCCATTCTTCCCACAAGATAGAATCGATTGTCGATGAGAATCGATTCATCCTTTAGGATGTGGATTCCATTTTCCACTACTTGCTCTTGCACGTAGGCAACATTTTCCTCTACTCCACCTTCCACTACATGTACCTTGCCCTCATGGTTTCCCCATGTAAAATAAGTTCCATATTTCGATGTGAGTTGCCCAATCTCTGCACAAGCGATATCCAGCTCCGCTTTGGTCGTTCTCTCATCAAACATGTCTCCACCGATTACGATAATATCTGGATTCAATTCCTGAATTTCATCACAGTAATCACCGATATTCTCTGCATTCAAGGTTACACCGATATGTAGGTCCGACATATAAACCATCTTGATATCGCCACCTGATATTTCCTTATCTATCACCACTTCGTATTCCACCGGAATCACATCATATCCTGCCTGTACACCGAAATACACAATAATCGCCGTTACAAAAAACGCTGGCACACCACCCCAGTGAATATATCTCGTGAACTTCTTACCTGGCAAGAACTTGCGACATAATACCTCGATCAAATCAAAGATTCCGCAAATTACCAAGAAATACGCCGTAACCATCGTCGCTGTTCCAAGCGGGTTAAAGAACGACATCACAACCACTGCTAGAAGCATTACTCCTATTCCCCATTTAATCATCACTGGTCTCTTCAGAGAATAGTGTTTAAACAATTTATCAAAAAATCGGTTTAGATAGAACCAACCTCCTATCATTCCTATTGTTACAATTGCTGAAAATAATAAATCCATCATCTTTCGTTCCTACTTCCTTATCCTCTCATTTATCTTCTGTGCCACACCTTCAACCGTTTACTCAATCGCACCTTGTTCTCTGAGAAATCTATGAATCGCTTCCACTGTAATATCTTGTTGTTCCTCGGCTGTTATGGTTGCATCTGGATCCCCAGGTTGCTTCCCATAATTCCCAAACTGTGCGTGATTCCCACCCTCTATTACGACTATATTGTCTGTATAATCAATTCCGTCTTCTACACTTCGATTAAAGGTTCCGTATACCGTAAGCGACTTATCTGTCGGATAATCTCCATACACATACGATCCTAACACGATGACTCCCGCGATCTGCTTCTGATTCTTCGATGCATAATCACTTGCCATACTGCCTCCTAGAGAGTGCCCCGCCATATACCAGTGGTCAATCTCCTCATGTTGCGTGATGATATCCTCCGCTGCGTCCGAATCAAAAAAGGCCTGATTAAACGGCATATCTACCAAAAAACAAGTAACTCCTGTTTCTTCCACTACTTTGGCAAACAAAGGTAAATATGCCTTGCTTTCCACCTTCGATCCTGGATAAAAAATAATTGCTACATCGGTATCTTCCTCTGGGCGTATCTGCGTAACACTTCCTTCCACTGTAACATTGTCGTATTCTTCTATCTCAAGCGCGACTGCTTCCACTTCATATGGTATCGCTAAGTAAACACATCCACCAACTAGCACAACTGCAAACAGGGACAATATGATGAATAATATCCTCTTAAACATCTTCTGTTTCATAAATCTCATAAATCAAACTTCTCCAATCACTACCTGCTATCATACCATATAATACGCAAAAGGGACAGGTAAATTTTCATCGGGGACGGGGGAAAACAACGTTTTCCCCCGTCCCCGATGATTATCTCTCCATCTCGCTTTCACGACCACTATTATGATGTGATTCGATGATTGTACTAATTTCTCTAAATCCCGAAGCTTGTGTATCTCCTGGGATTGTGTTTTTCACTGCTCCTGTAGCATTTCCAAATTGGAGTGCCTTTTGACAGTCTCCTTTGAAATATAATAATCCAAATAATACACCTGAAATATAAGCGTCCCCACTACCAATTCGATCTACAACATCGATATTTGCGTACGGCTCTTCCTCGTAATATGTATCCGTCGCACTTTCGTAAATCATAGAACCGAATGTATGCACCTTTGGCGTATGGACAATTCGTTGAGTAGATGCTACATATTTGATTGGATATTCCTCTGTGAAACTCTTCATGATTTCCTTCACAGTTCCTGTTTTTTCAAATGTCAATCTCGCGGTATCTTCCGAACAGAAGAAGATATCAACATATGGTAGGATTTGATCGATGTATTTGTGTGCCTCTTCGCCAGTCCATAGATTGCTTCTAAAGTTTACATCAAACGATACGAGTGCTCCTGCCTCTTTAAACTTTTTCATCATCTCTATCGCCGTATTGCGACAGTTTTCATTCAAAGCTAGGGTAATTCCTGTGGTATGAAAACATCTTGTGGATGTGTACATCTCTTCTGGAAAATCGCTAATATCTACCTTTAACATGGATGTATGTTTTCGGTCATATACGATTCTTGGCTTTCTCGGATATGCTCCATTTTCATAATAATAGATTCCTAGTCTCGCATCTTTTTCCTCATCTAATACAAGGTAATCATCGCTCACCCCTAGGAAACGAACTCTGTTTTTTGCGTATTTTCCAATATCATTATCTGGTATCTTAGATACAATGCCTGTACGCAACCCTAATAATGAAGTTCCGCTGAGTACGTTCAGCTCAGCTCCTCCAACTTGCTTGTCAAATGTCTCCCCTCGCACCATTCTCTCATAACGCGGTGGTGAAAGTCTAAGTAAAATTTCTCCCAATGATAATACATCAAATTCTTTTTCTCTAAACATACAAATAACCATCCCTTCTCTCGCAGCCTAGTAATTTGGGACCTTCAGGTGCAAATTGTTAGGCTATCTTTTCATAATTTATTCGTAAAAATATAGATTCTTATATGAGTAAAGGGGATGCGCCCACATCCCCTTTACTCACACGAATAACCATCGCTTTCTCGCTGTCTGGCAACTTTGGCCCATAAGGGACAAATTGCCGTGTGAAAAATTCTATTTTTCACACTATTTCCTCATGGCAAATGAGTATATCAATTATGAATTGTCAATAACAACATTCATTGATACCGAAAATTAATTGTTGCAGTTCGTGATTACTTTTGTAGTAAATGTACTGCGAATCCTGAGATTTCTTCCTTCATGTATACTGCAAGCATCTTTCCTGCATCGTTACATTTTGCTGTTTCCATGTCGAATTCCACTCCAATTCCCTCTAGGTAAGCAAGGGCTCTTGGAATGCTATTTGTCGCGATTGCAATATGTCCTTTTGCTCCTAGGTATGGTGTCTTCATCGCTTCAATTGCAGTTCCCGCAAAGATTGAACTATTGCCTGCTTTTTTACCAAATCCGAACATCTTCTCAAATTTATTTACTGTATCTTCTGCCTCTGCTTCGCTTTCGCAGTTGATACCTACGTGTCTAATTTCAAATCCTAACATTGTCATTACTGCTTCTCTTGTAAGCTCTGTAATCTTGTCGAATGCTCCAGCCTTTACTAAGTCTCCGCTTACCATCCAGCTTCCACCACATGCAATAATCTTATCAAATGCAAGGTACTCGTTGATATTTTTCGCACTGATTCCACCAGTTGGCATGAATTTCATCGCTGTATAAGGCGCTGCCATTGCCTTGATCATTGGAAGTCCACCTGCTGCTTCTGCTGGGAAGAACTTCACAACATCCAATCCAAGTTCAATTGCTTGCTCTACTTGACTCGGGCTTGTAACACCTGGTGTTACAGGAATATTATTGTCTACGCAGTATTTCACAATCTTAGGGTTAAGCCCTGGGCTAACGATAAATTTTGCTCCTGCGTTCACCGCTTTATCAACTTGCTCTATCGTTAATACAGTTCCTGCTCCAACTAACATCTCAGGAAACTCTGTTGTCATAACACGGATAGACTCTTCTGCTGCCGCTGTACGGAATGTTACCTCTGCACATGGTAGTCCACCTTCACACAAAGCCTTCGCTAAAGGTGCTGCGTCTTTCACATCATTTAATACAACTACTGGTACGATACCTATTTTTTGAATTTGTTCTAAAACTGCGTTCATTATTTTTCTCCTTAATCACATTCATTTAATTGTGTTTAGTTCCATATTGCGGAACCATGTTTTGTATTGTGAAACATTCTTATCTCTATTATACTACTTTTCATTTTTCTGTCAATACACTTTTATATTTAAAATCAAATTTTATTAATGTTTTTTTATAAAACTAACACTTTCAAAAAAAATATGATACAATGAACATGGTGCTACCATAACGGCAGGTGGTTAGCCCTCTTATAACAGTGTTAAGTTTCGGCTTGACATGCTTTAGTTTTGGTTATACACTTGGAAAAAACGCAAAAAAATAATCGCCACGTCCGCAAAAACTAGTCGATTATTTTTTGATTATCTTTTTTTAGGGCTAACCGTCTATCGGTAGCACTTTTTACAGAATTATCATAGCATGGTTGTGTTTAAATGTCAAATAGAAAGGGGCGCCATGACAAAAGAAAAAGAAGAAAAAAACCCGATTCAGGTTGCAGACCGATTGTTTCAAGCAATGGAAACCCTAGCAAACGATGGAGCGATGGGGCTACTTGAACTCAGCAATAAATTAGAATTAAATAAGAGCACCACACATCGTGTGCTCAACTCTTTGATCTATATGGGATATGTTCGCCAAGATAAGGAAACCGCAAAATACAGTTTGAGCTTTAAGATCTGTGGGATTTCTAACCAATTACTGACTCAGATTGATATTGTATCTGTAGCTCGACCTTTGCTCAAACAACTTTCCTCGGAAATCGGTGAAACCATCCACCTTGTACAGCGAGATGGGAATCAAGCCGTGTATATCGACAAGGTAGAATCTTTCTCCAACTCAATTCGAATGGCATCGAAAGTTGGATACACAGTTCCTCTATATTGTTCTGGCGTCGGAAAGGCTCTCTTAGCCCAAATGAGCGATAAGAGAATAAAGAAAATCTGGAAAAGTAGCGAAATCAAGGCTCTGACCGAGCACACCATCACTGATTTTGATACTTTTATGAATGAAATCACGCATATTCGCGAACTCGGTTACGCCCTGGATAACCAAGAAAACGAGCTTGGAGTAAGGTGCCTAGCCCACTCCTTCAAATCCTTCGATGGGAAGAATACCTATGCCATCAGTATCTCTGCACCAATCGACCGAATGACTGACAGTCGAATTATGGCGCTTCGCGATATTGTATCTGAAACTTGCAAAAAAATTGAGGGTAGCATATAAACTAAAAGTATATGAAAAGAGAGGTTATAAATATGTCTAGATTAAGAGGAAATTCCGTTGATATTGCAACGAAGAAGATACTAAAGAAGATTAATAATTATGAATTGTCGTCGGGTGATGTCGTATCCGACTTAGAATTATCACGGGAGTTGAATATGAGTCGCACTCCCATTCGAGAGGCAATTTTGAAATTACTAGAGGCTGGACTTCTAGAGCGTACTGCAACGAAGGTTGTGGTTAAGACTATGACCCTAGAAGACATCACAGAGATTGTGCAGGTTCGTGAGTCCTTGGAGCTTATGAGTCTCCGCCTCATTATGAATCGTGGAGGTCTCGCTGCGCAAGAACTCAAAAAATTGGAAGCCATACAGGAGAAACTATCCGCCGATATCACACAAGGTCTATACGAGGATAACTTCTATGACGATGGTGCATTCCATGCTACGCTTGTGGCATTCTCTGGGAATTCAAGAATCCAAAAAATCGAAAAACAGCTTAGTGTACAGACGAAGCGACTTCGATGGATTACCTTGCTCACCCCGGGACGCTATGCCGAGACATTGAACGAGCATGCAGCCATACTCAATGCACTAAAAGCCGGTGAACTCGCAGATGCCGAGAAAGCAATTTCTATTCATCTCGAAAACACACTGGCAAACTATACAAAAATCATGAATAACAAACAATGGAACAAGTTAATGAAGGAGCTTACCCGAATGAACTTGTAAACTCCTTTGCGTTAATTTCATGATACCAGGGTCAAAAGGTCATATGTTGTATGCTTGCATACAAAAATATGACTTTGAGACCCGCAAAACATGAAGAAGTAGCCCGAATAGGGCGAATTCTGAATGTTTTTAGGATTCTGAGAGCACTTTGTGCGAAAGAATCCGTAGGTATCTTGGGTCAAGATATTACCGTCAACAATATGTATTTCAGGGAGGTAGCTATGGGAAACGAAACATTTGCTTATGACACAACGAAACGCAGTTTGAAACAATGGATTCAAGGTCTCATCTTACTTTTTTTAGGATTAACAATCGCTCATTTAGGAGTATCCTTGTTTCTGATATCCGAGTTGGGAACTGATCCTTTTACCATACTGATTCAAGGCATTGCAAACACAGTCGGATTGTCCATCGGAACTTGCCATGTAATCGCGCTCATCTCCATTATGGTAATCATGCTATTTACTACTAAGAATTATATCAAGCCAGGGACTGTCGTATGTGCCTTCTTCGGTGGCTGGATTATCGATATCTTTTTATGGCTCTTTAACGGAATGGTAACCGAAACCAGCCCTCTTTGGCTCAGACTCATCATCTTGATTCTAGGGTGTATTATCTTAAGCTTTGGAATGTCCCTCGTTATAAAAAGCAACTCTGGAACTGGACCAAACGACTTAATTGCAATTGTTATAACCGATAAAATCAACGAAAAACGTGAAAAAAAGATTCAATTTAGGATCGTTCGTATTCTCTGTGATATTTTATTTGCTGGCTGTGGTTTTTTACTTGGAGGAATCTTTGGAATCGGAACCATTGTTGCTGCCCTCTTGATTGGTCCTGTTGTGCAGTTTTTCTTGCCAATAAGTGAGAAAATCGCCAAAAAATTCATCCAAGAAAAATAAAGCCCTCTTATTCGCTATCACTATCATAACCCAAAGCATGAGATAATCTCTGCGCTTCTTCTCGGATTACTTCTGCATGCCGTGCACGTTCCTCTGCGCCCATACGGAAGCTAATACCAGTGATTCCGACTGCACCGACCAGATTGCCCCCTGCTGAAAGTATTGGGCTGGCAATACAGGTCATCCCTACGATGGATTCTTCGCGGTCAAATCCCACGCCCGCTCTCCGAATCTCCTCTAACTCTTTTCGAAAAGCAACCTTACTCGTAATGGTATGTTCTGTTACCTTCTTTAGCTTCACTAAATCCATATACTCTTCAATCAACTCAGGTGAACTATATGCAATCATCACCTTACCCATTGCTGAAATATAACTATCATAGATGATTCCAACCGTCGATGTACATTTTATCGGAGTATCACTCTCCACCTGTTCCACTAGCAATGTTTTAAAATTTTCATTCAGCTTTGTTAGTACTGCGGTTTCTCCTGTCTTTCTGGCAATCTGCTTCATAAATGGTCTCGCGTTTGTAATCAGGGAGAACCTCCCCTTAATCGCATTTCCCATATAATACAGTTTTGGGCTCAATTCATAACTAGAATCCGAAGAGTCTTTTACCACATAGGATTTCTCCTCTAACTCTGTAAAAATTCGAAAAATCGAATTCACAGACACATCTAGTATCCGTGACATCTCTGTCACAGTAAAGCTCCGATTCTCTCTTACCATAATTTCTATAATATCCATCGCCCGCTCCACCGCTGGGGCTGCATACTTTTTCTTTTCTTCCATGGAACAACCTCTCCTTATTTTTCTTTTATCACGCACATTTTCCCGCAGAAACCAACTCCATAAGCTATGATTTCTTTATATCCTTGCGTCTGAATCCCTTCCACATATTGTTTCTGTCTAATCTGTTTCACGGCCTCTTGCGTTACATCATCCAGCTTCATATATTCCTTCGTTATCTTAAATTCAAAGATAATCGCCTTTTCCCGTAGCACATGCGTAACTAATAAATCAGGTCTGCCTAAGCCACACTCTATGTTCGACTGTACCAAATACTCTTTCATTCCTTTATACAATCCACCAATAAATCCATGATAATACGATTCGTTGTAATCATAATAACTGATTGTCTCCATTAACGCTCGCTTTAGTTCCTCTTCTATGGTTTTTGTATCACCTGATAATGTAGCTTCATACAGAGCACTCCTATCTTTTTGCGCTACCTGCTCTTCCACCCACTCCATAATCTGCGTCTCGTAGATATATTTCACTTCCTCATTTGGGATTTCCATGGTGACATATACCTTCCTATCAGCAAATCTCTCACTCACTTTTTTCAAATACCCTGTAAAATACAAGAAGTTCCATAAATTATCATTGTTTTTATAAATATCCTCGTACGTAATATCTTCTTGAATTGGTTTTTCTATCGTACCACCCTGTACTAGTCTTTCTAGCTCGCTTTTGACTTGTATATCTGCTCTTGTAACCAAGTCTTTGACGATACTATTGGAGCTAGTGTTTGACCAGTATGGTCGTGGCAGATAGGAATCATCATCTAACGCATTGGACACATACTTTATCACACTCCAAGGGTTGTATACTTGTTCCTCCCCGAATAGATATCCATTATACCACTGCCTGATTTGTTCTCTATGCTCTTTCTTATCATAATACGCTAACATCTCTTCCATTTCCGATTGCATGAAACCAAAGTACTCTCCGTATCTTGGTGTTTGTATCGAAATAATATTCAAATTATTGAGTCCTGTAAAAATACTTTCCTTGCTAATCCGCAAGCAACCTGTCAATACTGCAAATTCCAATGACTCATTCGTCTTTAAGGCAACGGAAAGCATCCCTCGTATAAACGAAATCATCTCGTCATAGAACCCTCTATAATATGCATTCTCTAACGGCACATCATATTCGTCTATTAACACAATCACCTTTTCTCCATAAAACTTCTCCAAGCACTCGCTCAAAAAAGCCACCGAACTGATATAGTTCCCAACATCTCCATTTCCATCTTGAATCCGTCTATATTCATCTACTTCACTTTTCGTCAAAGCTTCACTTTCTAATATTTTCGAATGCCTCAAGTATTCCTTGCTGATATTCTTCTTCAACATAAAGCAGGAAGTCTCAAAAGAATCTTGCTTTCCTTCTTTGAAATTCAGCATAATAACTGGATATTTCCCTAGATGTTTCTTATAGTCTTCTCCTTCATTTGAAATGCTTAATCCCTCAAACAAATATCCATTATCCTTTTCACTCTTCTCAAAATAACACCGAAGCATACTAAGATTCAAACTTTTCCCAAACCTTCTCGGTCTCGTGAACAGTGTTACTTTCGAGCCATGATCCAAGAGTTTTTTTATCAAGTCCGTCTTATCTATATAATAATAGTTTTTTACGATCATCTCTTCAAAGTTATCAATCCCTATGCCTAACCTTTTCTGCTTCATACTCGCGACTTTCCTTCCTGCTCTTCATTATGATTTGATTATATCCTATAAACCACGAATTTACAATATGAGCATCCCTAACAAGTGAGCTAAAAACAGTATACTACGGCGTTTCAATCATTAAGTTCCGTGCTATAGCTGACAAAACGGTATTAATATCGCCTTCAATTGTAATTGCTTGATTTTGAATCTCTTTTGCACAAACAGCTTCATTTGAATTTATGCTTGCGAACACAGCGTTTTTATTATCATAGGTCATCTGCCAGAACGGATATTTGATAATAGATGGCGTGTTAAATCCAACTCCAAGTTCTAGAAACAGTATTTTTTTATCTGCATGTTCTTTTACGAATTTTTCGTATCGAACCATCGCATCATTCCACCCACTGTCTTGTACAAATGTGGAATCTTTGCGTAAGTTTGTAGTCATAGGCTTTCCACATTTTGGGCAATAAGGTATCAACTGTGTCGGTATTTTGAAGTCTTTCTGCTTTTCTACCATCTCATAAATAAGTTCTTTATTATCATAGGTTTTGTTGTGACAAGGCACGGAACACTGAAAAAGCCCATAATCGCCTTGTGTATAAAATAAACGTTCTTTATCAAAGCCTGTCTTTTGAAATATATGATCCACATTGGTTGTGATTACAAAATAATCTTTGCCTGATACGATCTGAAGCAGGTTTTCATAGGTATCGTTTAATTCTTGCTTATATCTATTATAATAAATATGCTTACTGAAATATCCCCAAAATTCTTCTAAAGACTCATAAGGATAAAATGCACCTGAGTACATATCCTTAAATCCATATTTATCACCATAATCTGCGCATAATCTTTCGAATCGTTCTCCTCCGTAAAGTAGACCTGCCGATGTCGAAAGTCCTGCTCCTGCTCCTATCATGATTGCTTGCGCATCATCAATCGCTTCCCTCAGTTTAACAATCTTCTCCGAGTAGCTCTCGGTAGAGGGTATAGTCTTCTTCTTTAAAAACATTAAATATCACCTCGATTTCACTTTTGTTTTTGTGTAATACATCTTGAACTGTTTCAACCGCTATTTGCGCCGCCCTATCATTCGGGAAGTGGAACTCCCCTGTGGAGATGCAGCAAAAAGCAATACTGTTCAGATTTTCTTCTATCGCCAATTGTAAGCAACTCCGATAACATCTTTCAAGTAATTCGCAATCCTCTTTCGATAATCTTCCACTGATGATCGGTCCGACTGTATGAATCACAAATTTGCTCGGTAGATTGTATGCCTTTGTAATTTTAGCACTTCCCGTTTCCTCCGCATGACCTTGCTTTTTCATGACCTCGTCGCAATCGCGTCGTAGTTGCAAACCCGCTACTGAATGTATCGCATTGTCTATACATCCATGGCAAGGAATAAAGCAACCTAAGAGAGCCGAGTTTGCTGCGTTGACGATGGCATCTACTTCAAGTGTTGTAATATCACCTTTCCATAAATATATCCGTTCATTGTCTTTTATCGGTTTTAAATCAGCTATGCTTATCGTACCTTTTGATTGCACTTCCCCACTCAAAAACTCGTCTTGCACCAGCAAAAACTCCTCATCAAGTGGCCTTGGGGAGCGAACATTCATCAAAGAACGAAGTAATCGACGTTGTTCATCGTAGCTTTGTGGAAACTTTTCTGCTTCACTCTTATATCTAGGCATTTCTTCTAGCAGTATTTTATTTAAATACGTTATTTTTTCCATATTGTTCATTTGTCTCTCCTCCAAACTGCTTATAATTATTTTCTAGTGAATCTCATGCTTGCACAAGATACCTAGTTACTTTTCACAGTCACACTACGTGCTCCTGCAAAAAGCAACAAATCACGTCCATTTACAGTCGCCTTACGGCGAGGGCCGTGATTTATCATGAATTTCACGTACTAGCCCATCACTAATCAGCGGAGTGATTAGCGTGGGACTGAAAAGTAACGATACCTACGGATTCTTACGCACAAAGCGCTCTCAGAATTTGAACTTGGTATCATAAGATATTATAATCTTACAAGCGAATAAAAGAAAGTACGTTCTTTTATGATACCACTATCTTAAACGATATTCTGTTACTTTTCACAGTCACACTACGTGCTCCTGCAAAAAGCAACAAATCACGTCCATTTACAAGTCGCCTTACGGCGAGGGACGTGATTTTTCGTAATCTTCACTTCCTAGCCCATCACTAATCAGCGGAGTGATTAGCGTGGGACTGAAATGTAACTATATTCCTTCATATTCTTATTGCATTTTTCCATTTTGTATGCAATAATAATTCTATGCGAAAACTTATTGTATACTAAAACAAAAATTATATTTTTAGGAGGATTTTTATATGTTAGGCGGATTTTTTAACAAGTTTTTACGTGTAAACTTAACCGACCATACCATGAAGGACGTGTCTTTCGACGAGGCAATGTTGAGAAAATACATCGGTGGAAGTGGTCTTGGAGCAAAGATTTTATATGATGAAACAGATAGTAACACAGACCCACTTGGTCCTGAGAACTTATTGATGTTTATGACAGGTCCTACAGAAGGTACAAAGATGCCAAATGCAGGAAGATATCAAGTTATTACTCGTTCCCCACTGACTGGTTCTTATGGTGAGGCAAACTCTGGTGGAAAATGGGGTGTGCGTCTCAAGAAAGCTGGATACGACGGAATCATCTTCGAAGGAGCTTCTGAGACACCTGTTTACCTAAACATTAACAATGGAGTTGCTGAGTTATTAGATGCGACTGACCTATGGGGAAAAGATGCATATGAAACAGATGACATCTTAAAGGAAAGACACGGACGCCGTGTAACTACTTGCGATATCGGTGTGGCTGGCGAGAGACTTTCTCGTTATGCTTGTATCATGAACGACGGGAAAGAAGGACGTACTGCAGGCCGTTGTGGAGTTGGTGCTGTTATGGGTTCTAAAAAGCTAAAGGCAATCAGTGTGGACGGAGATACTCCAACACCAATCATCCATGAGGCAGAGTTCAACGCATCATGTAAGGAATGGATGCCTACTGTTATGAAGCGTACCGAAGGTATGCGTGAAGGTGGTACTTCTGGTGCTGTTCCTTTCATCGAGGAAATCGGTGATTTACCAATCAATAACTGGAGAGATGGAAATTTCGACGTAGAGCGAGTTTCAACTCCTGTATATAATGCGGAATTCCTAAGTGGACGTTATGGATGTGCAAACTGTACCATCCGTTGCGGACGTGTTGTTAGTATCGCAGAAGGCCCATACAAATGTGAAAAGGAAGCTGGTCCTGAATACGAAACACTTGCATTGTTCGGACCAAACTGCATGATTGATGACTTAGGTGCAATTGTACAAGCAAATATCGATTGTAACAAATACGGTCTAGATACCATCGGAGCTGCAAACGGAGTTTCCTGGTTGATGGAAGCATATGAGCGTGGAATCCTAACCGAGGAAGAAATCGGAATGAAAGCACGTTTCGGAAGTTCTGAAGACATGTTAGAAATCTTACGTATCATGGCATATCGTGAAGGTTTTGGAGATATTTTAGCAGAAGGAACCAAAGTTGCTTCTGAAAAAATCGGAAAACATACCGATGAATTCGCTGTACATGTTCGTGGAATGGACTTCCCTGCACACGACCCTCGTTACGCAGATAGTATTGGACTTCAATACGCAGTAAGTCCTCGTGGTGCCTGTCACCTAACAGCAAACTGCCATGGTGAAGAATACGGTGGTGCTTATGCTGGATACGGATTCAAAGAAGCTGCTCCAGTCGTAGAATTAAACAACCACTCTACCAAACATAAGCCAGAGATGAATGTAGAACTAGAGCACATCATGTGTCTCTGCGATTCTCTAACAATCTGTAAGTTCCTACTCGGAGCTACTGGTGTAGAGACAGCTGACTTGCTTGTAAACTGGATGAATTGGATTACTGGATGGGACATGACAAAAGAAGAGCTCATCGAAGCTGGCGAGAGAATCTTCAACCTAAAGAGAATGTACCTCGTTCGTGATGGTCAATCAAGAAAAGACGACAAATTGCCTCCTCGTATGAGAAAGCGTCGTATGACTGGTGGATCTGCAAGCAATATCCCTGATGTAGATGGAATGTTAGATTACTACTACGAACTACGTGAATGGGATGAAATGGGAATTCCAAAGAAGGAAACTCTTGAACGACTTGGTCTAGAGTTCACTGTTGATGTCTTAGATAAAATCAAATAAATAAAGCCCCCCAGTTCCTAAACACTGGGGGGCAATAAACTAATCTATGTTCTCTCCATTAGAAGCGATAACTTTTTTATACCATTCAAATGAATCCTTCTTTATTCTCTTAAGTGTTCCTTTACCTTCATCATCTTTATCAACATAAATGAATCCATAGCGTTTTTTCATCTCCCCAGTCCCCGCACTTATCAAGTCAATACATCCCCAAGAAGTGTACCCTAATAATTCAACTCCATCAAGCGCAACTGCATCTTTCATAGCCTCAAT
>CAYJFY010000041.1:0-22313 GCA_964369755.1 uncultured Lachnospiraceae bacterium | reverse complement strand
TTGGATGACGGAATTACTATGTGTTTCATTATTGATTGAGACATGTCCGAGCTCGCTATTGGCTGCAAATGAAAAATCATCAATATGGCTATTTTCGTGGAGTGAAACATCACTTAGCTCAGCATTGATTGATATTTCATTGTTTGCGTAGCTGACCACATCCATATCGCTTAATTCGCAGTCTAGCTCAATTGTGTTTCCAGTGAGATTGTCCGCAGTAACAGAGGCTAAGCTTGCTGAAAAGAGCTGTCTGTTTGCAGAGATGCGATCGATATTCACTTGGCAGAATTCCAAATCAGCTTCAAAAGACTCCAATGATATGGAGGATGGAAGGTATATGGTAAGTGTTGGAAGGTTGTAATCCATGCTGTTCCACCAACCGATATTCAATCCCAAACCTGATAACAGATTGTCGTTTTCAGCATCGATAATGAGTGTGTTGTTGTCAGAGGAATAGTCCACATTCAAATTATCAGTAAATGCAAAAGAAATTTCCTCGTCATCTGAGTCGATAATAGATAATCGACAGCTGTGGACATCGAGTTCGATGGCTTGAATCTGGTTGGAAGAACCTACAACATACAATTCTTGTTCATTGTCGAAAGTTATGGCGTTATTATCATCGAAATCAAAATCCAAATCAAAGTTAAAGTCGAAATTATCAATCCCGTCGAAGTCCAAATTAAGTGAAAATGGGAGATAATTATGGCTTGTAATATATGTTTTTCCGCCCATGGAAATACCTCCGATGAAAAGCCCTAAGCCAACGAGAAATGTAAGTCCCAATGCGATGAAAAATATTTTGGTTTTATTGCGCATGTGTTTTACCTCCATTTTTTTTGAAACCAGCAGTTATCTTGGTGATTCCGTGTGCTAGTTGAGGTGATATGAATTTGAAAAATTTAAATATCCCCCAAGTCCATAAACTTCCAAGTGCGATAAGCATTAATCCGATTCCTGAAATTGCAAGTTTGGTTGCAACTATTGTGCCAGGAACTGTATGGACTAGAATGAGGCTAGCAAAACCACCTATCACAAATCCTACTCCTGTCATCATGAGTGCTAAAAGAGAGGAGAAGATCGCAAATCCAACTGGAAGTATGATTGGAAGAGCGAGAACAAGTAAAATAATCATTAAGAGTTTATTGTTGAGGAGGTTTGTCTTAGTTTTCTGAGTGCTTGTACTGCTATTGTTATAATTGTTCGTGTTTTTGTAATGATTATACCTGGTGTCCGAGGATCTTTGATTCGTATGAGAATTGCCCTCAACAATAGATGGGGCATCAATATTTGAGGTTGGAACTTCTCTATCGGTAATGGAGCGAGCGATGTCCTGTGGACTACCAAGTTCTTTTATAACCTGCCCTTCATTTTCTGCTCCTGCGTCATCAAAGTAATCATTGTAGTATTGTAGTGCGTCGATTTTATCTTCTTCGGAAATATCGACTAATAAACGTTCTAATTCTTGCATAAACAGTATTCGATTCATACCGTGATACCTCCTTCGAAAATTTGTGTGATTTTTTTTGCGTAGACTTTCCATTCGATGGAATATAAATTGAGCTGTGCATAGCCTTTGTCTGTAATCTTGTAATAGCGACGATTTCGTCCATCGAACTGCATATCGTAGACAGCGAGGCATTCGTCCTTGAGCAATCGCCGTAGTACGGGATATAGTGTGGATTCGGAGATATCAATGACCTTGCTGACATCTTGTGTGATTTTATAACCATATGTGCCATTTGCATCTTTAGAGACGGTAGCCAAAACAATGGCATCCAATAAAGTTGATCCTGTATTAAATATCATATTGTTTTCCTTTCTATATTATTTTGGTATGTATATTATACGACATATAATATTATGTGTCAAGAGAAAGGAGATGTTTTACATCATATGAATAGTTTTACCAAAATTGGAAATACTATCGAAAAGGAGGACGGTGTAATGAGAAAAAAGGATAAAAAGATTAATTTAGAGGAAATTGATGAGTCAGAGAAATTAAAATATGAGATAGCAGAAGAATTGGGTTTGCTCGAGAAGGTCATGGAGCAGGGGTGGAAATCACTTACTGCAAAGGAAACTGGACGGATTGGTGGGTTGATTACGAAGAGGAAAAGAGAGTCATAGAATAAATTTGTATACTATGTATAGGGGGTTAAATATTAATAAAATGTTAAAAATATGAGGAAATGCATAAAAAATATGGATTTCCTCTTTCTTTTTTTGTGCTTTTGCGTTAAAATACAAAATAGTAAATTTGATGTAAAGAATATAATGATGATTTTATTTGTATATTGTGTCTAATTATATTGTGGATAAAATAAAAGAAAAGGAGATTGGTGTATGATATCAAATCAAATATTGCAAAGTACAATTGAGGGTTTAAAAGATATTACCAAGGCGGAATTGTGTGTACTAGACCTAGAAGGGAAGGTGCTAGCAAATACATTTTCGGATACAATCAGTTATGAAAAGGCGGTGCCAGCATTTGTGGACTCACCAGCAGATAGTCAGATTGTACAAGGATATCAGTTCTTTAAGATATTTGACGAACAACAATTGGAATATATCTTGGTTGCAAATGGAGGCGGCGAAGATGTGTATATGATCGGCAAGATGATTGTTTTCCAGATCCAAAATCTATTGGTTGCATACAAAGAACGATTTGATAAAGACAACTTTATTAAGAATTTACTGTTAGATAATCTTTTATTAATCGATATATATAACCGCGCGAAAAAATTACATATTGATACTGAAATGAGAAGAGTTGTGTTTATTATTGAAGTAAGTGAAGCAAAAGATGTAAATGCACTCGAAAAATTCAGAATTATTTTAGGTGGAAAATCTAAAGATTTTATTACAGCGGTTGACGAAAACCATATAATTGTGGTAAAAGAATTAAAGGAACATGAAAGTTATCATGAGATGAAGATTGCAGCCAGTGAGATGTTGGCGCATCTAGAAGAAGTTGAGTCCTATGATTTTCATGTTGCATTTGGTACAATTGTTGGAGATATTAAAGAAGTATCGAAATCATACAAAGAAGCGAAAATAGCTTTGGATGTAGGGAAGATCTTCTTTCAAGATAAAAAAATCATTGCATATAGCACTTTGGGGATAGGGCGTTTAATCTATCAGTTGCCAATTCCGCTATGCAAGATGTTCATTAAGGAGATATTTGAAGGAAAGTCTCCAGATGATTTTGATGAAGAGACATTGACGACGATTGGGAAGTTCTTTGATAATAGTTTGAATGTATCAGAGACTTCGAGACAACTATATATACATAGAAACACCTTAGTTTATCGTTTGGATAAGCTACAAAAAAGTACAGGGTTAGATCTACGTGTATTTGAGGATGCGATTACATTTAAGATTGCATTGATGGTAGTGAAATACATGAAATACATGGAAAATCTCGAGTACTAAAAATTAGGAGGAAGTAATGATTGAACTTATTGACGTGAAGAAAGAGTATTCACAAGGGAATGCAGCATTAAACGGAGTGAGTCTTAAGATTGAACAGGGCGAGTTCATATTTATTGTAGGGGACAGTGGTTCTGGAAAATCAACGCTAATTCGATTGATTATGAAAGAGTTAGACCCAACAAGTGGGACAATTATAGTAAATGGTAAAAATTTAAAAAGAGTAAAGCACCGTCACATTCCAAAATATCGAAGAGCACTGGGAGTAATCTTCCAAGACTTTAGATTGTTAAAGGATCGTAACGTGTATGATAATGTAGCATTTGCGCAGAGAGTTATTGAGACACCAAGCAGGGTGATTAAGAAAAAAGTGCCTGCTGTGCTTTCCTTGGTTGGATTGGCGCAAAAATATAAATCTTATCCAAAAGAATTATCAGGTGGTGAACAACAACGAGTAGCGATTGCAAGAGCGATTGTGAATGAGCCAGCAATTTTATTGGCGGATGAGCCGACTGGAAACCT
Organism: uncultured Lachnospiraceae bacterium; assembly: GCA_964369755.1. Classification (GTDB taxonomy): domain Bacteria; phylum Bacillota; class Clostridia; order Lachnospirales; family Lachnospiraceae; genus CAUPWF01. Next base: position 18,359 of record CAYJFY010000041.1, on the reverse strand, counting down.
AGACCCGACGAACTCATGGGAGATTATGAGTCTATTGGAAGAGGCAAACCAGATGGGAACGACAGTACTTGTTGTTACACACAATCACGAGATTGTAGCAGAGATGAATAAACGTGTAATCACAATGAAACAAGGTGTAATATTTAGCGACGAAGGTGGAAAAATAGATGAGAATTAGTACAATAGGATTTACGATGAAGCAAGGTGTGGTTAATATTGCACGAAATAAGATGTTTTCTTTCGCATCAATATTGACGATGTCTACTTGTATTTTTATGTTTGGACTGTTTTTTACAATTATCATTAACTTTCAATCCATTGTTGAGAGCATGGGTGATGGTGTAGTAATTACAGTTTTCTTTGATAAGGATTTAGAGCAAGAAAGAATTGACGAAATCGGTGATCAACTACAAGCACATGACAATGTGAGTCAGGTTGAGTATACATCACCGGAAGAAGCATTAGAGATTTATACAGAAGATATGGATGGTGTAGAAAAAGAATTGTTTACAGCAGGGTATTTCCAAGGGGATAACCCGTTAGCGGATTCTGCAAACTACTCTGTTTATATGAATGACGTTGAATTGCAGACAGAATTAGTAGAATATGCGGAAAGTATTGAAGGTGTGCGTAAAGTAAATAAATCGGACGTGGTTGCAACAACCCTATCAAGCATTAACCGATTGATTACCTATGCGTCAATTGCCATTATTTCAATTTTATTATTGATCGCAGTATTTTTGATTAGCAATACAGTAACAATTGGGGTAAATGTTAGAAAAGGTGAGATTGCAATCATGAAATACATCGGTGCGAAAGACTGGTTCGTTCGTGCGCCGTTTGTGTTAGAAGGTCTCATCATTGGATTGATTGGAGCGATTATTCCTTTGGCGATTTTGTATTTCGCATATGAGCCATTGGTAACTTATGTACTTGAAAGATTTGATGTGTTAGAAGGGTTTATCTCGTTCTTGCCAATCCAACAGGTATATGCTACAGTATTACCAGCTGGACTTGCCCTAGGGGTAGGAATTGGATTCTTGGGAAGTTTCATTACGATTCGTAGACATTTGAGAGCATAATGTAGCATTGTAATGCATAAGTTTAATAATTGAAGAGCATTTCAGGGAGATAGAATGAATCAAACAAAGAATGAGTTTATAAAAGGGGTGCTATGTGGCACCCTTATTATGTTAGTCATCGTATTAGCTGTTGTTGGTACCATGTCCGTATTAAATATGAGTAAAAACGACGGAATTGTTAGCGATGAAGTAGAGGAAAAGATAGGGATAATTCAATCAATCATCGACGAGGAATTCCTATATGATGTAGATGAAAAATCCTTAGAGGATGGAATATATCTAGGAATCATGTATGGGCTTGATGATCCGTATAGTACCTATTATAATGAAGAGGAGACAGCGGCTCTACTAGAGACGACATCTGGAAAATATCATGGAATCGGTGCATCCCTATTGCAAGATATGGAAACGGGTGTAATTTCTATTGTAGATGCGTTTCAAGATGCCCCAGCTGCAAAGGCAGGATTGGAATCGGGCGACATTATCGAGATGGTAGATGGAGAACCGGTTACTGGTGTGGATTTGAATTCCGTTGTTGCGGATATCAAGGGAGAAGCAGGAACAGAGGTTGTGCTTGGTATCATTAAGAACAAGACGGGAGAACGAGTAGATGTAGCTGTTGAGCGCGCATTGGTGGAAGAGCAAACAGTTTCTTACGAGATGAAGGAAAATGGTATCGGATATCTAGAAGTGACCCAGTTTAGCGAGATTACCCTAGAGCAATATACGGCAGCCCTAGACGACTTGACAGCACAAGGGATGGAGTCGCTAGTGATCGATCTAAGAAATAATCCTGGTGGTAATTTGGATACGGTTTGTAATATGTTAGATGTTTTATTGCCAGAGGGTGTATTGGTTTATACCGAGGATAAACAAGGGAATCGAACCGATTACACAAGTACAGGCGATGATACATTTGATAAGCCATTGGCCGTTCTTGTCAATAACTATAGTGCCAGTGCTTCGGAGATATTTGCAAGTGCGGTACAGGATTATGAAATTGGTACCATTGTAGGTGAAACCACGTATGGAAAAGGTGTGGTGCAGCAGATTTACAATTTAAAAGATGGTACGATGATGAAATTGACGGAATCAGAGTATTTTACACCGAATGGAAATAAAATACATGAAGTAGGAGTTACACCAGACTATGAGGTGGAACAAGAATATCCAGAGGGTGAAGAAGAGGATACCGTGGATGAACAACTGGAAAAAGCAATCGAAGTATTGGAACAATAAAAACCATTAGAGAGAAAGGATACGTTATGATTAACAAATTAGTGAAAAAAATTCAAGAAACAAAGGCACCGATTGTGGTGGGATTAGACCCGATGATGAATTATATCCCAAATCATATTCAAGAGAAGGCATTTCAAGAGTTTGGAGAAACTTTAGAAGGAGCGAGTGAAGCGATTTGGCAATACAACAAGGAAATTATTGATCATACCTATGATTTGATTCCAGCTGTGAAACCACAGATTGCTATGTATGAGCAATTTGGAATTCCTGGATTGCAAGCATTTAAGAAGACCGTAGATTATTGCAAGTCCAAGGATTTGGTTATTATTGGAGATATTAAACGTGGAGATATTGGCTCTACATCTGCGGCATATGCAGTGGGACATCTGGGTAAGGTTCAAGTTGGTTCCAAAACTTATATTCCTTTCGATGAAGATTTTGTAACAGTGAATCCATATCTGGGATCAGATGGTGTGAATCCATTTATCGATGTGTGCAAAGAAGAAAATAAAGGATTGTTTATCCTAGTGAAAACCTCTAATCCGTCAAGTGGGGAATTCCAAGACCAGTTAGTGGATGGTAGACCACTCTATGAGTTGGTTGGAGAAAAGGTTGCGCAGTGGGGTGAAGAATGTATGGGAGACCAATATAGCGCAATTGGCGCGGTCGTTGGAGCTACTTATCCAGAGATGGGCAAGGCGCTTCGAAAAATCATGCCAAAAACTTATATCTTAGTACCAGGTTATGGTGCCCAAGGTGGAAAGGGAGCTGATTTGGTTCATTTCTTCAACGAAGATGGATTGGGTGCAATCGTGAATTCTTCTAGAGGAATCATTGCAGCATATAAGCAAGAGGCGTATGCGAAATATGGAGAGTTGAATTTTGGAGAAGCATCGAGAGCGGCTGTTGTAGATATGGTAGATGATATTAAGGGTGCACTAGAAAATAGATAAAGATAATCGGAGAGAATCATGGCAAATAAGTTTAAAGAAGAAGCAAAAGTGATAGGGCAAGAAATGCTTGCAAAAGATATTTTCAGCATGTGGATTGAAACGAAGGATATTGCACAATATGCAAAGGTGGGACAATTTATTTCTCTATATACAAAAGATACAGGGAAATTATTGCCACGACCAATCAGTATCTGTGAAATCAATCAAGAGAATTCTAGTCTACGTATTGTGTATCGTGTAACAGGTGAAAATACGGGGACAGAATATTTTTCAAAACTATCATCTGGAGATAGAATTGATATTTTGGGACCACTTGGAAATGGATTTCCACTCATTGAAAAGAAGGCGTTTTTAATTGGTGGAGGAATTGGAGTGCCACCGATGCTTGAGTTGGCGAAACAATTGAATTGTGAAAAGCAAATCGTGGTTGGATACAGAGATGAAGTTTTCTTAACAGAAGATCTAGAGCGATGCGGCAAGGTTTATATTGCTACAGAAGATGGAAGTGCAGGAACAAAAGGCAATGTTATGGATGCGATTAAGGAGCAAGGGTTAGATGCTGATATTATCTATGCATGTGGACCTACTCCAATGTTAAGAGCGATCAAAGAATATGCTGTCGCGAATCAAATCGAATGTTATTTGTCGTTGGAAGAGAAGATGGCATGTGGTGTTGGTGCGTGTTTGGCATGTGTGTGTGAAACAAAGGAAGTGGATGAGCACAGCAATGTGAATAATAAACGAATCTGTAAGGATGGTCCAGTTTTTGAGGCAACAGAGTTAGTGTAAAAAATGGAATTTTTTACACTAGTTAGTGAAAGGGAGAGTTATTAGAATGAATACAACAGTAAACTTAGCCGGTGTAGAGTTAAAGAATCCAATTATGACTGCATCGGGTACCTTCGGGTCTGGAAAAGAATATGGGGAATTTGTGGATTTGAATCAATTGGGCGCTGTAGTTACTAAAGGGGTAGCTAATATCCCATGGCCAGGAAATCCAACACCTAGGATTGCTGAAATTCAGGGTGGAATGATGAATGCCATTGGATTGCAAAATCCTGGGATTGATATATTTTGTGAAAGAGATATTCCATTTCTTCAACAATATGACACAAAGATTATTGTGAATGTTTGTGGAAAGACAACGGAGGATTATTGTGCGGTGGTAGAGAGACTTGCCAATGAACCGATTGACATGATGGAAATCAATGTGTCTTGTCCAAATGTAAAAGAAGGTGGAATTGCTTTTGGACAAAATCCGAAGGCATTAGAAGAGATTACAAGAGAAGTGAAGAAATATGCGAAGCAGCCAATCATTATGAAATTGAGTCCCAATGTGACCGATATCACGGAGATGGCAAAAGCTGCAGAAGCAGGAGGGGCAGATGTGCTTTCTCTGATTAATACATTGACTGGTATGAAAATAGATGTAGACAAGCAATGTTTTGCGATTGCGAACAAGACAGGTGGTGTTTCAGGTCCTGCGATTAAACCGATTGCAGTGCGCATGGTATACCAAGTGGCAAATGCTGTGAAATTGCCGATTATCGGTATGGGTGGAATTATGACGGCAGAAGATGCGTTAGAATTTATCCTAGCTGGGGCAACTGCAGTGTCGGTGGGTACAGCAAATTTCATCAATCCAACGGCTACAGTCGATATTTTGCGTGGAATTGAAGACTATATGCACAAAAAAAATATTATGGATATGAAAGCATTAATAGGTGTGGTAAAATAGAGTACAGATAGGAGTGAAAGATTATGGAAGCATATAAAAAGCAGTTTATTGAATTTATGATTGATTGTGAAGTATTGAAGTTTGGAGATTTTGTAACAAAGAGTGGAAGAAAGACACCTTTCTTTGTAAATACAGGGTTCTATAGAAATGGTGCACAACTTCGAAAATTAGGAGAGTACTATGCAAAGGCGATTGAAAGCAAGTTTGGATTTGATTTTGATGTTTTGTTTGGACCAGCATATAAAGGAATTCCACTAACGGTTGCAACGACAATGGCAATCAATGAGATTTCAGGAGAAGAGATCCGTTACTGTTCCAATCGAAAAGAAGTGAAGGATCATGGAGATACAGGGATTTTATTAGGAAGTCCGATTCATGATGGGGATAAGGTTGTTATCATCGAGGATGTGACAACGGCTGGAACATCGATAGAAGAGACACTTCCAATTATAAAAGCTCAAGGTAATGTAGAGACGATGGGACTTGTAGTTTCGGTTGACCGTATGGAAAGAGGGCAAGGGAGTAAGAGTGCACTTGCAGAAATTCAAGAAAAATATGAGTTACAGACGACAGCGATTGTAACAATGGCAGAGGTAATCGAGCATTTATATAACAAAGAATATCGCGGTAGAATTGTAATCGATGATCAGTTGAAAGCAGCGATTGATGAATATTATAAACAGTATGGGGTATAACATCAGGAGGTCATGATGAACGAAAAAGCTTATAAGATAATGAATCTAGCAGGGGTTGGAAATGTAGCAATCGGTATTATTGTCATTACAGTCGGAATTACAGTAGGTATCTTATCAATCGTAAGTGGTGTGAAATTAATAAAAGAGAAGAAAAATCTTATCTTCTAAAATGGAAGGGAAATGTTTTGAAGAATAATACACGAGAAAAGATTCGGTTCTTAGGAAAAATTCTCTTTGTAATATACATTTTATTTCTATTGTATTTTTTATTAGTCACTGATTTTTATGGGCGAGATAATCTTCGAGCGGAATATTCTTATAATCTAGAATTATTTAAGGAAATCAATCGATTTTGGTCGAACCGAGATATCTTGGGCTCGGTTGCAGTAATATCGAATATCGCTGGAAATGTTTTGATATTTGTACCACTGGGATGGTTGTGGGCAATGGCGAGCAAACATAGGAACTTTATAACTGCATTATTCTTCACATTGTTGGTTAGTCTAGGAGTTGAAGTGATTCAACTTCTAACAAAAATCGGAAGTTTTGATGTAGATGATTTGTTTTTAAACACCTTAGGCGGTTGTATCGGCTATATCATTTTTTCTGTTTTTTGTGCTATAAGGAGAATGCATGTTTCAAATAAAACGAAAAGAAAAGAATAAACCCAATATAAAAAACAGAAAATATGGACAAGTGCATTTGCGCCACTCAAAAAAAGGCGTATATTCTTGTCTGTTTGCTGTCTTTAATTTTATCCTACAACTCTCTTTTTTAGCAGCAGCCTTTACTACAAGAGGCCAATTACATGCGATTGTAGGAGCTTTAGCCTTTAGTTCAATTTTATTTGCTGGATTTGGTATCTATCTGGGAATACTAGGTTTTAAGGAGAAGGAAAAGAATTATATGACATGCAAGTTAGGAATCGGAGGCAATGGACTAGTCGTACTATTTTATATATTATTATTTGTAAGGGGGCTACTCTAAATGATAGAAGAGCGTTACGCATTAGCGGTGGAACGAATAAAAGAAATCGAATACGAAAATACTGTATCAGAAAAATTTAGGGAATATTTTCGTATGGTAAGTGGATTCATTCAATCGATAGATGAAGTATTTCAACTGCGCCAGAACAAGCAATGGAATTCCCTGTTAATCGAGGAAAAAGAAGAATGGAATCAAAGGCTATATTTTGATATACTAGAGGAGCAATATTCACAGAGTTATGCAAATCCACAATATGCATGTGAGAGGCTAGGGAGTGAATATGGGGCAATCCTAAGTGCCTTGTATTGCGAGATTCGAGGAATGATTGTTTCTGCATTCGAGGAGAGAGTAGAGCTGCTAGCAATCTGTAGCGAACTCTTTATTCAGGTTTACAATTGCTTTGAGGGTGAGAATGAACCAAATTATGAAGAGATAAAGGGAATCATCTATTGGTATGCAAGTGATTATTCTGATGTCTATGTAACAGAAAGAATAGAAGCACAGGTTGATACAGAAAAGTGTTGGTTAGTAGAGCAATTGAATCATCTTGATTTAAAGAATTCTAACTATCTATATGATTTTGGCGAATATGTTACTGCAAATGAAATAAGTACAGCTAGATATCTACAAAGTTTGTCTCAAGGTCAAATCGACCGAATGGCAGAAGTATATGTGGAAGGTTATCGAAAAGGTTTTATTACGACAGGAAAGGACATCACCAAGAAATCTACAGTTGGAATCCATTATGTATTGGGGTTTGAACGAATGATAGTCAAGGCGATTGCACTGTTCGAGGCAATGAGCCTTAAGCCTAGCATCTATCGAACTTCATGCTCTTTTGTGACAAAGAGGCAACATAATAAGGTGGGATTTTACGGAGCGATTGCGAACAAGCAATATGAATATGACCATAAAGACGATCAAGCATTGTTCTTAGATAAAAAATATATAGAGCGTAAGCTAGATGTTATGAAGAATGCGTATGAAAGCAACAAGGAACTTGCCTCAAAATTCGGCGGTCCAGCAGTTGTGGAGACTTTTGGAAGCGAACCATTTGCACCAGTGAAAAATCCATGTGCAATCACCTTGTCGGAACAACAAGAAGAGTTATCGAAGTTATATGATAGCAAGGCAGGGCAATTAACAAACAAATACATCAAGGGTGAAGAGAGAAGTTTCACCATTATTGCATATCCAATAGCAGAAATTGGCAAGGATTACGAAGAAATCTTCCAAGAAACCATCAAGATTAACACATTAGATGCGAAGCAGTATGAAGAGGTACAGCAGATAATAATCAATGCACTTGATGAGGGGGAATCTGTTTACATCAAGGGAGGAAATGGCAATCGGACTGATTTAATCATTCAGCTTGGCAAGTTGCAGAATCCACAGAAGGAGACAAATTTCGAGAATTGCGTTGCGGATGTCAATATTCCAGTTGGGGAAGTATTCACCTCGCCAGTCTTGAAGAACACACAAGGGAAATTGCATGTCAAAAAGGTATATCTAAAGGAGTTGCAGTATTTGGACTTAGAGATTGATTTTGTTGATGGAAGAGTTACAGACTATGGCTGTGGCAATTTTGAAGATCAAAGCGATGGCAAGAAGTATATCAAAGACAATGTATTCAAGAATTATGATTCTCTTCCAATGGGAGAGTTTGCAATCGGAACCAATACAACAGCCTATGTAATGGCGAAGAAATACGGTATTGAAGAAAAATTACCGATACTGATTGCAGAAAAAATGGGTCCGCATTTCGCCGTAGGAGATACTTGCTACAGTTGGAGCGAAGATACAAAAGTATTCAATCCAAATGGAAAGGAAATTGTTGCGAGAGAGAATGAAGTGAGCGCCTTGAGGACAGAGGATGTGAGTAAGGCTTATTACAACTGTCATACGGATATCACCATTCCATATGAAGAGTTAGAAGAGATATCCGTCCTGGATAAAACAGGAAATAAAATACAGATTATTAAACAAGGTCGTTTTGTCCTAGCGGGAACAGAGATCTTGAATGAACCTATGGAGAAATTCTAAGAATCCGTAGGTATCCAAGGTCAAAATATATTTTGACCTTCACACCATGATGAAATATAATATAGTATTATATTCAATAAATCAAATACAACAAAGGAGAAAAAGATATGGGAAAAGTAGGAATTGTAATGGGCAGTGATTCTGACATGAAAGTCATGAGCAAAGCAGCAGACATGTTAGAGAAATTAGGGGTAGAGTATGAGATGACAATTATTTCAGCACATAGAATGCCTGATACTTTTTATGATTATGCAACAGCAGCAGAAGAAAAAGACTATAAGGTTATTATTGCAGGAGCTGGTATGGCAGCACATCTTCCAGGAATGTGTGCAGCAATTTTCCCAATGCCTGTAATCGGAATTCCAATGTCATCAGGAAATCTAGATGGAGTGGATGCTTTGTATTCGATCGTTCAGATGCCACCAGGAATCCCAGTTGCAACTGTTGCAATCAACGGAGGAATGAATGCAGCGATTTTAGCAGCAAAAATTTTAGCTACTTCTGATCCAGAGTTGTTACAGAGATTAAAAGATTACTCAAAAGAAATGAAGGAAACAGTGCAAGGTAAGGCTGATAAATTACAAAAATTAGGTCATAAAGAATATTTAAAGCAAATGTAAATAGGATTAAAGGAGAATACTATGGATTATAAAAACGCAGGTGTCGATATAGAGGCGGGTTACCGTTCTGTGGAGTTAATGAAGGAGCACATCAAGCAAACCATGAGACCAGAGGTACTAACAAATATCGGTGGATTTTCAGGTGCATTTTCAATGGAGAAGTTCAAAGATATGGAAAAGCCAACTCTAGTTTCTGGAACAGACGGAGTTGGAACAAAGCTAAAACTAGCTTTCATTATGGATAAGCATGACACAATCGGGATTGACTGTGTTGCGATGTGTGTGAATGATATTGCATGTGCAGGTGGAGAACCATTGTTTTTCCTTGATTACATTGCTTGTGGAAAAAATGTGCCAGAGAAAATTGCAACCATCGTGAGTGGAGTTGCTGATGGATGTAAGCAGTCTAATGCAGCCCTCATCGGTGGAGAGACTGCAGAGATGCCAGGATTCTACCCAGAAGATGAATATGATCTTGCAGGATTTGCAGTTGGTGTGGTAGATGAGAAAGACTTAATAACAGGGAAAGAACTAAAACCTGGTGATGTACTTATCGGGATGGCTTCTTCGGGCGTACATAGTAATGGATTTTCACTCGTTCGTAAGGTGTTTGATATGACAGAGGAGTCATTGAATACACATTATGATGAGTTGGGAACAACCTTGGGAGCAGCATTATTAGTGCCGACAAAGATATATGTTGAAGCCCTACGCAAAGTAAAAGAAGCTGGAGTGAAAATCAAAGCTTGCAGTCACATTACAGGTGGTGGTTTCTATGAGAATATTCCAAGGATGTTATGTGAGGGAACTCATGCTGTAGTAGAGAAGAATAGCTATCCAGTTTTACCAATCTTTCAACTATTAGCACAAGAGGGCAAGATTGAGGAAACAATGATGTACAATACGTATAATATGGGACTTGGAATGATGGTTGCTGTAGATGAAAAAGACGTGGATGCTACCATGAAGGCAATGGTTGAAGCAGGCGAAGTTCCGTATGTAGTTGGTAAGATTGAAGCGGGTGAAGTTGGGGTTACTCTATGCTAAGAGTTGTGGTAATGGTATCGGGTGGAGGAACGAATCTACAGGCTATCATCGATGCAGTCCAAAAGCAAGAGATTACAAATACAGAAATTGTTGGTGTTATCAGCAATAATAGAGATGTATTTGCCCTAGAGCGTGCAAAGAAGGCAGGGATACCTGGATTTACTGTATCGCCAAAAGATTACGAGACAAGAGAGTTGTTTAATGATGCATTGACTCGCGCGGTAGATAATCTGAAAGCGGATTTGATTGTTTTAGCTGGATTTTTAGTTGTGATCCCATCCAAGATGATTGAAGGATACAGAAATAGAATTATTAATGTACATCCTTCTTTAATCCCAGCATTTTGTGGAACTGGATATTATGGGTTAAGGGTGCATGAGGCGGCCTTGAGTCGTGGTGTGAAATTGACTGGTGCTACCGTTCATTTCGTTGACGAGGGGACGGATACAGGACCGATTATACTACAGAAATCCGTTCCGGTATTGGATGGAGATACAGCAAAAGAATTACAACAGAGAGTAATGGAAGAAGCAGAATGGGTGATTCTTCCAGAGGCAATTCAAATGATTGCAAATGATAAGATAGAAGTTGCTGATGGAAAAGTGGTTGCAAAATAAGGAGAAGTACATGAAGGTATTAATAGTTGGTAGTGGCGGAAGAGAACATGCCATCGCTTGGAGTGTGGCTAAGAGTGAGCAAGTAGATAAAATCTATTGTGCACCGGGGAATGCAGGGATTTCAGAATATGCCGAGTGTGTAGACATCGGTGCTATGGAATTCGATAAATTGGTTGACTTTGCAAAGCAAAATCAAATTGATTTGACGATTATTGGAATGGATGACCCTCTGGTTGGAGGCGTGGTTGATGTATTTGAAGCAGCAGGATTACGCGTGTTTGGACCAGATAAAAAGGCGGCAATATTAGAAGGGTCTAAGGCATTTTCCAAAGATTTGATGCAAAAGTATGAGATTCCTACAGCGGGGTATCAGAATTTTACAGATTCAGCAGCAGCACTCTCTTATCTGGAAACAGCGGACTTTCCAATTGTACTAAAAGCTGATGGACTGGCGCTTGGGAAAGGTGTACTTATCTGCAATTCTCTAGAAGAGGCACAAGCTGGTGTCAGAGAGATTATGGAAGACAAGAAATTCGGTTCGGCAGGAAATACTATGGTTATCGAGGAATTTATGGAAGGAAGAGAGGTATCTGTTCTTTCATTCGTAGATGGTAAGACCATTCGAACAATGACTTCGGCACAAGACCATAAGCGTGCAAAAGATGGAGATCAGGGATTAAATACGGGAGGAATGGGGACATTCTCACCTAGTCCATTCTATACCAGAGAAGTAGAGGAATTCTGCGAAAATCACATATTCCAGAAGACAGTCGATGCCATGGCAACAGAAGGAAGACCATTCAAAGGAATTATCTTCTTTGGTTTGATGTTGACGAAAAATGGTCCGAAATTATTAGAATACAACGCAAGATTTGGAGATCCAGAAGCTCAAGTAGTTCTACCTCGAATGAAGAATGATATCATCGATGTGATCAATGCGTGTGTAGATGGAACCTTAGATAAGATCCAATTAGAATTTGAAGATAATGCGGCAGTTTGTGTGGTATTAGCATCGGCTGGATATCCGGAAAGTTATGAGAAGGGAATTCCAATGAGCGGATTCGATACATTCAAAGATATGGATGGATATTATTGTTTCCATGCAGGTACCAAATTTGAGAATGAGAACATCGTCACAAACGGTGGACGTGTAGTTGGAATTACTGCAAAAGGTGCTGATTTGAAGGAAGCGCGTAAGAATGCATATCAGGCTACAGAATGGATAGATTTTTCCAACAAATACATGAGAACCGACATCGGAAAGGCAATTGATGATTGTTGATATTGGTTCCCGTGAGACAGAAAGGTGCAGGGGTAAATGAAACTAGAATATACAGCACAGGCTGAGGAAGTATTGCAGATTGCAAGAAAACTAGCAAAAGAATTAGGGCATCCATATATTGGAACTGAACATTTATTGCTGGGGGTGCGAAAAGTCTTTACCGGTGTTGGGGCTCAGGTTTTAGAGATGAATCGTATTCGCGAAGATAACATAAAAACTTTGATGCTAGAGTTGATTTCGGCTGAGAAGGGTATGGGACGTAGGTTGGAATATACACCACGTCTTCAGCAAATGCTATATCAGAGCAAAAAAGAGGCGATTAAACTAAGAAGTAGAAAGATTGGAACGGAGCATTTTCTAATAGCAATCTTAAAAGATTATGAATCAGTAGCAGCTCGTATTTTATCGACACTGGGGGCGAACCTACAGAAGATATACACCGATATCCTAGCGAGTTTAGGTGAAAATCCGCAAGAATATACTCTGGATATGGATGATAAAGCCTCCGATTCATTTTTGGATAAATTTAGTGTAGACTTAACACAACAAGCAATCGACGGGAAGTTGGACCCAGTATTAGGACGTGAAGAAGAGATTACACGTCTAATGCAGATTCTAAGCCGTAGAACAAAGAACAATCCTTGCCTCATTGGAGAACCAGGGGTTGGAAAAACTGCAATCGTAGAAGGTCTAGCACAGAATATTGTTACTGGAATGGTACCAAATGTGATGAAGAGCAAACGTGTCATCAGTTTGGATTTATCTAGCATGATTGCAGGAACTAAGTTTCGTGGAGAATTCGAAGAACGAATGAAGAAGATGATCCAAGAAGTGGAGAAGGACGATGATATCATTCTCTTCATTGACGAGATTCATTCTATCATTGGGGCAGGTGGTTCAGAGGGGACCCTAGATGCTGCTAATATCTTGAAGCCATCCCTAGCGCGTGGAACCATGCAGCTCATCGGTGCGACTACAGTTGGAGAATATCGAAAATACATCGGAAAAGATCCAGCTCTAGAGCGAAGGTTACAACCGATTCCGGTAGAGGAACCAAGTTTAGAGCAATGTGCGCAGATTCTACAGGGATTGTCAAAACATTATGAATTACATCATGATGTGCAGATATCGGATGAGGCAATACACGCTGCGGTGGAGCTTTCTGAACGATATATCACAGATCGTTTTCTTCCAGATAAGGCCATTGATGTATTAGATGAAGCTTGTTCGAGAGTGAGCCTTCGCGGATTCAAGATTCCAGTGCGTATTCATAAATTGGAGGAAGAGGCGAAGCTTGCTTATGAGAAGATGGAAGAAGCTTTGAAGGCTAATGATTTTGAGGCTACTGCAAGATATCGCAAGGAACAAAAAGATGCTAGCCAAAAAATTCTAGAAGCGAAAAAACGATTTGACAAAAAGAATGAAAACACCTCACTTGAAGTGTTGGAATTAGATATTGCGGATGTGGTTTCGGCATGGACAAAGATACCAGTGAGCAAACTATCTGAAAAAGAAAACATGCGTTTGCGAAAACTAGAAGCAACTCTACACAAACGAGTGATTGGGCAAGAAGAGGCAGTTACAGCAGTAGCAAAGGCTGTAAAACGTGGAAGAATCGGATTAAAAGATCCACAGAAACCGACAGGAACCTTCCTCTTCTTAGGACCAACAGGAGTTGGTAAAACCGAATTGAGCAAGGCGCTTGCTGAAATTTTGTTCGGTAGAGAAGATGCGATGATTCGAATCGATATGTCTGAGTATATGGAAAAACATAGTGTTTCGAAATTAATTGGTTCCCCTCCTGGATATGTAGGACATGAAGAAGGCGGTCAATTAAGCGAGAAGGTGAGAAGAAATCCATATTCTGTTATCTTATTTGATGAGATAGAGAAAGCACATCCAGATGTGTTCAATATCTTACTCCAAGTATTGGATGATGGACATATTACAGACTCACAAGGTCGCAAAGTCGATTTCAAGAATACGGTTATCATAATGACATCAAATGCTGGAGCACAAGCGATTATCGAACCTAAGAAATTAGGGTTTGCAGCAAAAGAAAATGATGCCACTGATTATAAGAGAATGAAGTCTAATGTGATGGATGAGGTAAAGAGAATCTTCAAACCAGAATTTTTGAATCGTATCGATGATATTATGGTATTCCATATGCTAGGCAAGACAGAATTGAAGAAGATTGTAAGCCTACTCAGCAATGAATTTGTTCAAAGAGTGCAGAATCAGATGAAGATTACCCTACATGTTCGTGAGTCGTTGAAGAAGCATATTGTAGAAAAAGGTACTGATGTGAAGTATGGAGCCCGTCCACTAAAGAGAGCATTACAAAATGAACTTGAAGACAGGTTAGCAGATGCAATCTTAAATGGAGAAATCACAGAAGGTATGGAAGTGGATGTTGCGTATGTAAGAGGGCAAGTTACATTTACGCCAGTAAAGAAGGAAGGTTAGTAGAATGATGGATACAAAAGAATTACTGAAGATTGAGGAGAATCACACACTTAGTTTCGGAGATTATACTTTGGATAAAAAAACCAAGGTAGAAGACTTTGAATTTCAAGGAGACTTATACAAAGTTAAAACCTTTGCAGATATTACTAAACTAGAGAAAAATGGAATGTTTGTGTATGAATCCGTGCCAGGAACAAAAGTGAAAAATTATAATGTGCAGGAAAGTCAAGTTAGTTTTGATGTCTTCGGTGATAGAGATGCGCAAGTAACCTTAGAATTAGAACCGTCTCAATCATATTTCATCCGAAAGAATGGGGAAGATGTTGGAGAGATGAGTACAAATGTAAGTGGGAAATTAAGCATTAGTGTTGAATTATCTGTTGGGACAGCAGTTGAGGTTGTTGTAACAAAGCTATAGACAAATATAAGAGAGAAAATGAGGCATTATGGCGAAGATTAAAACGGTATTCTATTGTCAAAACTGCGGGCATGAAGAGAGTAAGTGGCTTGGCCAATGCCCTATGTGTAAGGAATGGAGCACATTTGTAGAAGAAAAGGTCAACACCAAAGGTGAGTATAAGAAACAGAGAGAGAAGGAACAACAGATTTCAACCTTATCGGATATTCAATTAGAATTTGATGATCGTTTGACGACAAATATCCATGAATTTGATCGTGTTCTGGGTGGAGGAATTGTGAACGGTTCTCTGGTTCTAGTAGGTGGAGATCCTGGGATTGGGAAGTCTACACTTCTATTACAGATGTGTAGAAATTTGGCAGGAGAACATAAAAAGGTTCTCTATGTATCTGGAGAGGAATCCTTGAAGCAGATTAAGTTACGGGCTAATCGAATGGGAGAATTTACAGATGATTTGCTGTTATTTTGTGAAACCAGTCTAGAGGCTATCAAACTTGCCATTGAGAATCGAAAGCCAGAAGTTGTTATCATTGACTCCATTCAAACCATGTATAGCGAGGAAGTCAGTTCTGCACCAGGAAGTGTATCCCAGGTGCGTGAAGGAACCAATACCTTCATGCAGATTGCGAAGGGGATGGGGATTACCATATTCCTAGTAGGACATGTGACAAAAGAAGGTACAGTAGCTGGACCTAGAGTGTTGGAACATATGGTAGATACAGTTCTGTATTTCGAGGGGGATAGGCATGCCTCTTATCGTATCTTGCGAGGAGTGAAGAATCGATTTGGATCAACCAATGAAATCGGTGTCTTTCAGATGCAACAAAACGGGTTGGTTGAAGTGGAGAATCCGTCTGAGTTCATGCTAAGTGGGCGACCAGAAAATGCATCTGGTTCAGTGGTAGCATGCTCTATGGAGGGAACCAGACCTATTCTAGTTGAGGTACAGGCGTTGATTTCAGAGACCAATTTCGGAATGCCGAGGAGGACTGCTGCGGGAACAGACTATAATCGAGTGAATTTATTGATGGCAGTATTAGAAAAACGAGCTGGATTACAACTTGGAGGTTGTGATGCATATATTAATATTGCAGGGGGAATTAAGATGAATGAGCCCGCCATAGACCTAGGAATTATTCTAGCCATTGTTTCTAGTTACAAAAATCGTCCTATTGAAGAGGGTGTCATCGTATTTGGTGAAGTAGGACTCAGCGGTGAAGTTAGAGCTGTAAGCATGCCAGAACAAAGGGTGTTAGAGGCGAAAAAACTAGGATTTAAACGTTGTATTATGCCAGCAGTATCTAGTGCAGAATTGAAGAAAATCACAGGAATTGAAATTGTAGGAGTGAAGAATATTCGTGAAGCTATCCAGAATATTTAATCTAATTGTATATATCTAAGATTGTTATTTATATAGAAGTGGGATATAATAAAAGAGAAGACAAGTAATGAATGGAAGGATAGAAATTTAGTGATTGATATAGCTAGAATTAGAGAATATTTTGCTCAGGATGCAGTATATATTACAAATCATGCAGTAGAACGCTTTCGACAGAGGGGAATATGCATGAAAAATATAAAGCAAGGCATGTGCAGTGGAGAAGTTATTGAGCAATATCCAGAAGATTTTCCGTTTCCTAGTTGCTTGATATTAGGGTATATGATGGATGGAAAACCGATTCATATTGTGTTAAGTGATGAAGGAAGTGTATCAAGAATTATCACAGCATATATACCAACATTAGATAAGTGGGAAAAAGATTATAAAACCAGAAAGGGGTAGGTGTTATGAGATGTTTAGGTTGTAAGGGTAATGAGATGATAAGTTCCACCACAACATATTTTGCAACTGTAAAGAATTGTTATATTATTATTGAAAATGTTCCATGCAAAAAGTGCCCTCAGTGTGGAGAAGAGTTTTTTTTGACATCTGTTATTGAAAAAATTGATGATATATTAGATACAATTGCATCAGTTGCAAGCAAAATATTCATTATGGACTATGAAACTGCAGCATAAGCAAATCATGTATAGAAGTAATCTAGAGTGGAGGTATAAATAATATGAAAT
Source organism: uncultured Lachnospiraceae bacterium (assembly GCA_964369755.1). Classification (GTDB taxonomy): domain Bacteria; phylum Bacillota; class Clostridia; order Lachnospirales; family Lachnospiraceae; genus CAUPWF01. The sequence goes on along the minus strand of CAYJFY010000041.1, from coordinate 1,099 downwards.
CATTAGAAAATTGTATTTTTATTTGTTTTGCTACACTAGAAACTTTAATCATTATTTATTTGTATACAACAAATTCCGTAGCATATTGTGATGGTTTGGTTTGGATTTGCCCTATCATTTTACTAGCTAAACCAGTAAATTGTGCAATTAAGTATATTCTAAAAGTCGGTAATGAAAAATCAAATGAACAATAAAATTTGAGTGTGCATTTTATATTTAGTAAAAAATAGTTGACAATTTGATGTTTATGATGTAAATTATAAAATAGTTAAACCGTTGAGAAAGAGGAGTAAGTTATATTACGACATTTCAGAGAGTGGCAGGTGGTGGGATTGCCATATGAAGTAGATAATTGAATGGACTTTCGAGGGCTGCTTGAAATCGTTTAGAGAGTATGGCTAGTCGGGAACCGAACCCGTTATCAATCTGGAGTGTATGTTAGTACATGAATGAGTGGACATTATGTCAATTTGAGTGGTACCGCGATAATATGAAGATATTACCGTCTCAAATCTAAGAGTTTCTTAGATTTGGGGCGTTTTTTTATGTAATTGGAAACTTCGTTTCCAATTACACTAAAATACTCTGTAATACTCATGGCTAACAAGGTGTAAAATATATGAATAGAGAAAAGGAGAAGAAGAGATGAAAAAGAAAGTGATTACAATGTTGATGGTTGGGGCAATGATGGGAAGTTTGTTGGTAGGATGTGGCAATGAGGATTCGGGGAGTATTACAGTTGGAATCTCACAATTTGCGGAGCACGGATCGTTAGATAACTGTAGGGAAGGATTTTTGGAAGGATTGGCAGAAGCTGGATACGTAGAGGGAGAGAATCTTACAGTAGAGTATAAAAATGCGACAGCAGATATGGGGATTGCGGGGCAGATCGCAGATGGGTTTGCATCTGATGATGTAGATTTGATGTGTGGAATCGCTACACCGAGTGCTCAGACATTGTACAATGTGGGAAGTGATAAAGACATACCAGTTATCTATACAGCGGTCACAGATCCAGTTGCCGCAGAGCTAGCAAATGCAGATGGAACATCGGTAGGAGAGGTGACAGGAACGAGTGATAAGTTAGCGGTAGGAAAAC
>CAYJFY010000040.1:0-22600 GCA_964369755.1 uncultured Lachnospiraceae bacterium | reverse complement strand
TCTCCTTTATTGTTATATTTGAAGTATAAAACCTAAAAGTGACTGTAAAGTGACACTGATAGCTCTTATCCCCCTTTGCATTATGCATAATATGCTAACAACAAGAAGAAACCTATCGGTTCGAACGATTCACGAATGAAACCGCATGGGAGATTGGAAGTTATCTCGCTGAAAAAGCTGCCACGAATCGTTGGAATCTCGATCCAGAAATCTTTGCCTTTCTTGGTGGTGGTTTTCCTATCATATTAAAAGGCGGAAGACTAATTGGTGGAATCGCAGTCTCTGGATTATCAGAGCAGACAGATCACGACCTAATCATTGAAGCATTGGCAGCCTGCTCCGATGTAGTAAAATAAGTTTATAACATGTCTTTAACACTTAGAATGGGAGTAAAACTCAAGTTGAGTTTTACTCCCATTCTAATATCTTATGTAATAACTTATTTATTTAAATACTGGCTTTCTCTTCTCTGCAAATGCCGCCTGCCCTTCTTTGGCATCTTCTGTGGTGAAACTAAATGCAAATAAATCATTCTCATATTGCAATCCCTGATCCATTCCCATATTTTGAGAAGCGCGCAAGTTTTGCTTAATCAATTGCATTGCTGTTGACGATTGCTGGCTCATGCTCTCAAGCATTTCATCTACATATGCATCGATTTCTTCCATTGGCACCACTTGATTGATGACTCCTAATCTATATGCCTCCTGGGCATCGATTCTCTTTCCTGTTAGTACAAGTTCTGCCGCCTGATTATAAGACATCAATCTACCCAATAATTGTGTAGCACCACTTCCTGATGTCCATCCATGGTGTACTTCTGATACTGCAAATGAGGCTGTTTCTGTTGCAATTCTAATATCAGTTGCCAATACCAACTCAATTCCTCCACCTAGTGCATAGCCTTTGATTTTGGACACGACTGGTTTGCGAATGCTTCTGATTGCGGCACAGTAATCTAGGCGATTACGAAGTTCGAACGGTGTACCATATTGATGTAGCAATTTGATATCACTTCCTGTAGAAAAGCTTCTCTCACCTTCTCCTGTAAGTAGTACAACCGCTACTTCTGCATCTGCATTCACCTCTGCTGCTACTTTGTGAAGTGCTTCTCCCATTTCTTTCGTAATGGAATTCATTTTACTTGGTCTATTAATGGTAATCTTACCAATACGACCAACTTTCTCGTATACAATTCCTTCTTCCATGTTCACATCTCCTTCTATATTCATATGCTTCAAAATTCATATGTTTTGAATTAGTTCAATCCTTTGTTTGCTCTGCACTCTTTGATCAATTCATTTAATTCCTTTACAAATGCTGCTTTGTTTGGATTACATTCTGTTACAAACTTGCGAATTCTCGCTCCCGCTTCAGCCTGAAAGTCAATATATCCTGGGAATCTAGGACGTAGTGATCCATAAGTAAGAGTCTCCAATGTATTGATGAAGAATCCGTTTGAACCTTCATTTACATGATCATCCTTCCATGCCTCAATATGTCCTGGTTGTCCACCTTCATCAAAGATATTTGTCTTTTGGAATTCTGGCGTAGAAACCATCTTTACGAAATTCATCGCTTCTTTCATGTGCTTACAGCTTGTTGTAACCGATAGTCCAACTCCACCAATCATGCTTCCCTCTGGTTTCTCATTTAGTTTTGGCATTTCATTGAAGATTACCACATTCTTGCCATACCCTTCACGTGCATAATTAGAGTATCCATACACCAATGGGCAATACACCATCTCATCTTCATCCATCATTCGATCAAGCATATTGATTGGATCCATATCTTTTGAATCTTTGTGAGCAACCTTCAAGATCGACTCTAGCAACTCAAGACCCTTGATTCCAACTTCTTCTTCCAAGTCTTGTCCCTCACTCCAGAACCCACGATTCTCTGAGATTTGAGAACATACGGTGAAAAAACTAGAATAAGCATGTACCGGTACAAATGGAATGGCAATCTTCTTGCCTTCTGGCAAGTTTGCTGCGACCTCTAACACATCTTCCCATGTGCGTGGTGGCATTTTACAGTTTTCTGGCATCAACTCCGGACGATATGCGCTTACTTGTGCTGCAGCATCAAGAGGAATTGCATATTGATGTCCCTCCCAATAATAACTATCATAGCTCTTTCCTACTGCCCCATCTTTTTGCACTGCTAAAAACTCTTCACTTAACTGCTCATCTAATGGTATGAGTGAGTTTTTATCTACTGCGATTCCAATGTGTGGATGGTCAATCATAATAAAATCATACTTATCTGCTAACTCTTCGAGTGGAAATAATTCAAAATCACTGAGACTCCTAGCATCCCACTCAATCTCCACACCATACTTTTCTTTATATACCTTAGAAGCCTCTACCAATGGTTTAATTCCACGTTCATGAGACCATGTCATACCTTTTAATTTAATCATCTGACTCTCCTCTTTTATTTTTTAATTAACAAATTCCAAATTCTTTATTGATTGCATCTGTATCTTCTCCAAGTACAGGTGCTCCCTTCTTCGCAAATACTGGCTCCCCATTGATGCGAAGTGGTGTTCTTGTTGTTTTGATTACCGTTCCATTCTTTCTCACAACCTCTTGGAACATGTCTGCACTAAGCGCTGGATCATTCACAACATCTTCGATTGTATTCACACGTCCAGCCCAGAAATCAGCTGCCTCTAGAACCTCTAGCCACTTCTCTGTGGTTCCTGTCATCAAGTGATCTGCCAAGATTTGTTTAATCTCGTCACGCTTTGTGAACCACTCATCCGCATCTGTGTACTCTGTTAATTTTGCACAACCTAGTAACTCTCCTAGTTGTGTAATTGGTCCCATAGACACACACATATATCCATTTGCTGTTTGATAAACCCCATACGGTGCTGCCAAGTACGCATGTGCATTATTTACCGCACTTCTATCTTGTAATTGATTTCCATTATGGAAGAATGTCGTGATTGGTTCGAATTGTAGATCCAAAGCAGACTCTAATAGACACGCCTCAACGTGCGCCCCTTCTCCTGTCTTGCTGCGTCCGATTAATGCTGCTAAAATCCCCTCCACCACATTCATCGAAGTAAACATATCCGCAACTGCAAGTCCCATAGGCATTGGGTTCTCTCCATGATTTCCACTCAACCATGGAATCCCTGACATGGATTGCACAATCAAATCTTGCCCTGGTTTCTTAACCAATGGTCCTTGCGAACCATAACCAGATACACTTGCATAGATCATCTTTGGATTAATCTTCTTAACATCTTCATATCCAATACCAATCTTGTCCATGATACCAGGTCTGAAATTCTCAATCATAACATCTGCTTTTGCAATTAATTTCTTTACTTTTTCTAGTTCATCTTTATCACGCATATTAACGGTATAACTCTCTTTATTTCTATTCATAGAGTGATACACTGTACTGTCACCATCCACAACAAGATTACAAAGAGTAAGTCTTCTACTGTTATCCCCACCATTTGGACGCTCGATCTTAATAACCCTAGCTCCCAAATCGGCCAACTTCGTTGCAGCCCAAGGTCCCGCTAGGTATTGTGCAAAGTCTAGTACAATAATTCCATCTAATAATTTCATTTTAAAATCCTCCATCTTTCATTCTATTTCATTCCATATATAGAATGCCGTTTTATAGTTGATGTTATTATAATACTTTTTTTTGTATTTTTCAAGAGTTTTTTCTTGAAATCATTTCACTCATATGTTAAACTTTATCCAAAGCATACAGAGTCTATCACTCTTGCACATCCGTGCATCTTAGTCATAGGACTATCTTATTTCGAAACTCTTTTCATGCTTTGCGTACCCTTATCAACCATAGCAAGGAGAAGAATCTCGAAGTAGATACTCTCCTTCCATATTCAAGAACAAGGAAGGGATGCCCCTTTTCCTTGTATTACAAGGAGGAAATGACTATGACACCAAGCACCATTAACCACAAACACAAGGACGGACTCTTTCGGATGCTATTTTCTGAAAAGAAAGACTTACTTTCTTTATACAACGCAATTAGAGGAACCAACTATAGGAATACAGAGGAACTCGTAGTTACCACATTGGAAGATGTCATCTATCTTTCCTATAAGAATGATATTTCATTCATCGTCGCTGGACGTCTATCGCTCTACGAACACCAATCTACTTGGAGTGGAAACCTCCCGCTCCGTTATCTCTTCTATATCTCACATCTCTACTCCAAACTCACAGCCGATGCCAACCTATACGGTAGCAAGACCATTCCCTTGCCACCACCCCACTTTGTGGTATTCTTCAACGGTTCAAAAGACATGCCAGATCGCAGTATTCATAAATTATCTGACGCTTATCAGATTGCAGATGACGACATCAATCTAGAATTGAAGGTACTGGTATTAAACATCAACAAAGGACATAACGCAGAATTGATGAAACAGTGCAAAACCCTTCATGACTATGCATTTTTAATTCAAGCCATTAAAGATGCACCGAAAGAATTTTCCATTGAAGAAGCAATCGAATACGCAATTAATCTCTGCATTCAAAACAACATCCTAGTTGACTTTCTCACCGCACATAGATCGGAGGTAATACTTGTGAGTATATTCGAATACGATGCACAAAAACATATCGCACAAGAGAAAGAAGAAAGCTATGCTGAAGGACGTGCTGAAGGAATTGCTGCTATTATTAATTCCTTAAAATCCGTTAATGCTTCCGAGAAAATAATTGTTCAACAATTGATGCTTCAAATGAAACTAAGCGAAGAGGAAGCTATCCACCACCTAAAAAAGCAAGACATTTAGCAATTGCAAACTTGTCGATAGCAAAGTAGCTCCCACAACTCTACGTCAGAACCATTGCGTACATGCTTCCGATTTTTTGTCGATTGTTGTATGGAAAAACAACTGTCTGAGCAAAGCGAGTTTTGTTTTTCCATACACAATCAAACAGAGACAAAAAATCGGAAGCATAGCAGGTTCTGAAAAGAGTTGTGGGAGCTACGTAGATACTTGACCTGGTTTAGTCTTGAATTCTCTCCAACTTATCCACCCCTAGATATTTCATTAATGCACCAATGATCAGATCATGGTCTGTTAATACTGAAATCCCTGATACTAAGATTGTTCCCACCATTCCAACACCTTTTACCTTGATTGGGAATGCACCTCCACAAGTTGAATATTCCATTGGATCCATGAACCAATCTGTCATCGCTGAGCCTGTTGTCTTCAATAAGTAGTCTACCTTCATCGAGCTTGCCATATGTAGTTTTGCAACTCTTTCTTTTCTCACCAACCAATGTTCATGGTTTAGACCTGTGTTATCGAATCCATATTGGAATACGGTGTATCCGCTCATTAGACGAATGATGATTGCTGGTTGGAAACCGCCTTTTCTTGCTTCGTCTACCAGAATGTTACCCAAATCCCATGCATCTGAATTTGTGAAATGATCGAATACCAATGCCTCTTCCTGTGCGTTTAAAATGTCTAATACTTGTGTGTCTGTCATGTCTTCTTCCTCTTTTCTTATTTTATTTTCTACCTTCAAGACCACCACTTTCTCTCTCAATTTATAGCAATCGTCTTGTGAATCATTTTTTGTATAAGTAGCAACCCAGTTTCCACTTATACAAAAAATGGGATACCATTCGGTATACCCATTCCATGCTTTTGTAGTTACTTTTAACAGATTATTTCTTCAAAGAATTCTGTTATTTAATTGCTGAACTTGATTTCGCTGTTACATTTACAGATAGACCGTATCCGATGAAGATAATCACTCCCTCAATAATCATCTGTGTAGTATATGGTACCACAATCGCATTCAAACCAGCTGTCAAGATTGCAAGTAGTGCAAGACCGATAAATGTTCTAGCAACGCTACCTTCTCCACCTGTCATACTTGTTCCACCAAGAACTACTGCCCCGATGATAACGAGCAAGTTGGTCGCTCCTACCGTTGGAAGTGCGGTTCCCAATACAATGATTGTAAGGAATCCTGCTAATCCTGATAAGAATCCAGATAACACATATGCTGTTCCTTCAACTTTCTTTGTGTTAATCCCACAATATCTTGCCGCTTCTTTGTTTGAACCGAATAAAATTAACTCGCGTCCCCATTTACTTTGCTTCACATAAACTGCCATAATCAATAGTACTACCAATGAAACTATGAAAACCGTTGGAACAATATCAAATGTTTCATGAAAACCAAACATTACCATTGACTCTGGTCCTGGGACAGCCACACTCTTGGTTACCGCATTGGCCACACCTTGTGCAATCAATCTAGTACCCATGGTCACGATAAATGGTTGCATTCCGAAGTATCCAACAAACAATCCATTGACAAGGCCGAATAATAATCCCGTTCCAAGTGCAATCAAAAGTCCTACTATTATACTTGCCATGCCTTCTCCTGCAACTTTCATGTATAAACATGCAAATACTGCGCTGATTGCCATGACTGTGGATACAGATAAATCAATACCACCTGTTAAGATTACTAATGTTTCTGCTATTGCTGCAATTAGAAGGTATGCATTCCCTTTCATAATTGTCTGGAATGTACGAAGTCCCAAAAACTGGGGTGCCATCAGTGAAAATGTTACGATTAAGATAATAATAATTGCAACCGCTGGATAGCTGATTAAAAATTCCACGATTGGATTTTTCTTTGTTGTTACGTTTGTCTTTACTTTAGCCATATTCTCGTTTCCCCTTGTGTTTTTAGATGAATAGCAAAGTATTCCTCCGTTTCAGCTTCATCACATAAAGCTTGGAATAACTTTTCTAACACAATACCTTTTCTTTTAATAAGTTGAGAAAGGAATCCCCTTCCCAACTTACTATATTTTTTGTTACTAAATAATGTCTAGTCGTTTTAATTAGAAGCTTAATCCTAATTCCATAACTCCCCAGATACCATCTTTGTTTGCTTCGATATCTTCACCTGTGTAGAATGATGAAGGTACGAATACTTCACGGTCTGGCTCTGTGCCATCAGCGATGTAGTCTAATAAGATTTGAGCTGCTGTTTCACCTGTAGCTGGGCAATCCATTACTACAGTACCATCAGCGATTCCATCAACAACTGCTGTGTAACCTTCTCTAGATCCGTTGATACCAGTAACAACAACGTGTCCTTCTTCTCCAACTTTTACTAATTTTCCAGCATCAGATAGAACTGTTTCAACACCTGGGAAGAAAGAGTCTGTTCCGCAGAATACCGCATCGATTTCTGGGTTAGCTTGTAGTGCAGATTGGAAGTTAGCTGTAGCTGTTGGTGTATCCCAAGCGCCTGTATCAACTGTGATAACTTCTGCTTTGTCGCCTAATACTTCTGTGATTGCTGTGTTAAATCCTGTTGAACGTTGAACACCGATATCATCACTATCTGGTCCGCGAAGTTCAGCGATTACATAGCTGTCTTTTTCCATAGCTGCTAATTGATCTGCGATGTATTTTCCACCTGCATATCCATCATCTGTAGCTTGGCATGTTACTGCTGTAATTACGTTTTCTGAATCTGGTGAATCTCTGTCATATAATACAACTGGGATTTCATTTGCTTTTGCTTCCATAAGAGCTGTTTCAATTGTGTTAAGGTCTACTGGGCAAATCAAAAGTCCGTTTACACCTTGGTTGATCAATTCACTAATTTGGTCATTTTGTACTTGAGCGTCACCGTCAGCAACAAGTCCTACAACCTCTGCTCCAGCTGCTTCAAGAACATCTTCGATTCCCATAACTGTAGCTACACGTGATTCGAATTTTTGGTCTACTGAAATACCAATTTTAAGATCTGAAGATGCTGCTGCCTCTTCTTCTGCTGGTGCTTCTTCAGCTGCTTCTTCTGTTTTCTCTTCTGCTGGTGCTGCCTCTTCTGCTGGTGCTGAACAACCTACTACACCAAGAACCATTACTGAACACAATAATGCTGCTAATACTTTTCTTTTCATAACTTTTCTCCTTTTTTTGTTTTGTTTTATTCAACTTATTGCTTAGCGTTCTGACGAAGTCGATTAAACTTCTCTGTACGCATCGCACTAAATTGTCTGATGAATGTGGCTCTATCTGCTGCAACAGCAAATAATAAGATAACCCCTCTTACCGCTTCGAACACGTAAGAGCTTGCTCCTAACATTGCAAGAACGTTATCAATGATAACAAGGAAGATCGCTCCTAACACAGATCCTGCAACTGTTCCTGAACCACCTGCCAGCTTTGTACCACCTAGTACAACTGCTGCGATAACTGTAAATTCGATTCCATTTCCTAGGTTTCCTTGAAGTCCACCTGTTCTAGATACATAGATAACACCTGCGATACCCGCTGTTAAACCAGCCATGAAGTATGCCATAATCAATGTTCTCATTACTGGCAAGTGAGACTCTGCCGCCGATGCTGCTGAGTTACCAACCGCTCTAACATATGTACCAAATCTTGTCTTAAGGAATAGATAAGAACCAAATAATACTACAACTACTAATATAAAGATTGGAATTGGAATTCCAAATAGTTGTCCTTTTCCCCAGAATGTAGCATCACTTGGAACTGAGAAGTTCTGTCCGCCTGAAATCGTCAAACCGATTCCTTTGTATACATTCAAGGTTGCAAGTGTCGTAATCATCGGTGCCATCTGGAACTTATGTACTAAGAATCCGTTTAATGCACCAGCCAAACTTGCTGCTCCAACTGCGAATAGTACACCAAGCGCAACGTTTGGAAAGTTATTCAATGTTACACAATAGATAATAGCTGTAAGATATACGATACCACCGATCGAAATATCGATACCGCCTGTCATGATAACAAATGTCAATCCGACAGCCATAATCCCTGTTGTAGATGTTGTAATTAATATTCCTCTGAAGTTATTGATATCCAAAAATGCTGGAGTAACAATTGATCCAATAATACTTAGCACTACTATTCCGATTGCAATAGAGAACCAAGGTTTTTCTGATAATTTTTTCATGCTATTTCCCATCGTATTCTTCTCTCCCTATTGTTCATATACTGATTTAGATGCAAGCGAAATCATTGTGACAGCACTAAACTCTTCTCTATCCATCTCACCAACGATATGTCCATTACTCATTACCAATGTTCTATGTGACAGTGCAAACAATTCTGGCAAATCCGAAGAAACCAATATAACCGCTGCACCTTGTTTTGCCAAATCTGCAACCATGTTGTGAATATCGAATTTTGCTCCGATATCAACACCCTTAGTTGGCTCATCTAAGATAATAATATCTGGTTTTGTTTCTAACCAACGTCCAATCATTACTTTTTGTTGGTTACCACCTGATAGACTCTTAATCTTAGCTTCTGTATGTGGGAGTGCTACTTTCATCTCAGCAACTACTTCTTTTGCTTTTCCATCTTCGCCGTCAAATACCATACCAGCTTTCTTGAACTTCATTACATTCTCTAGCTCTGCCGCTGTAATATTCTCTCGAACCGATCTCACTCCGAAGATACCTGTATTACGTCTATCCTCTGTAACTAGCGCCATATTTCTCTTCTTCATCTCACGAACAGAAACATTTTCAACTTTCTCGCCCATTACATATACGTTACCCTCTGACTTACTCACTCCAAAGATTGCTTCTACAACCTCTGAACGACCTGCACCTACTAGACCTGAGATACCAAGGATCTCACCCTTCTTCACTGAAAAGTTAATATTTACAAAGTCTGGAGAATTCAAGTTCTCAACTCTAAGTGCTTCTTCTTCACGTGGTGTTCCGATATCGATTACGTTTTCACTGATTTCACGACCAACCATCATTGCCTCAAGCTGTGGTCTAGTGATATCTGCGATCTTACCATTTCCAACTTGTTCCCCGTCACGAAGAACGATATATTTATCTGACATACTCATAACTTCTTCCATGAAGTGAGAAATGAATATCATTGCCATGCCTTGATCTCTAAGAGAGTTCATGATTTCAAATAATTTTTGTCTCTCTGGAGCTGTTAATGAAGTTGTCGGCTCATCTAAGATAAGGAGTTTGTCCGCTTGTAGCAGAGCTTTTCCAATCTCTACAATCTGTTGTTTTCCTGTAGATAGTTTCTCTACCAAAGTAGCTGGCTCTTCATCCAATCCCATGAATTCTAATTGCTTCCGCGCAATGTCCTCTGATTTCTTCCAATCAACAAACATTGATTTTCCTGGCAAGTCACTGATTGACATATTCGCTGCAATCGATAAACTCTTGAACAATGATAGTTCTTGATGTACCGCTGCAATTCCATGTTCAGCTGGATTAATCTTGTCTACTTTTACTTCGTTTATGTAGATCTCTCCTGCAGTTGGTTTTAACAATCCACATACCATGTTCTTAAATGTAGATTTTCCTGCTCCGTTCTCGCCGCACAATGCAACAATCTCTCCTGGGTAAATATCAAAAGACACATTATCTACTACTGTCTTTCCTGAAAAAGCCTTTTTCAGTCCCCTTACGGATAATACTGGCTTCTTTTGCTCTGAGTTTCCCATGTAAAGCCCCTTCCTCATACACAATGCTCTTATTTAGTATTTCTTATACTGACACAATTATAGGCTTTCGATTATGTTCTGACAATTTAAATATTTTGGGAAATGTTTTAAAATTTTTAGGTATACATATTTTGTTAATATTTCATTCACATTTTATCAACAATTAATGCGCTCCCCATATCTTCTCCTTATTCGCCTCTGCATCCTCAATGGTGTAATAGGTGCTCTCGACCAGATTCATTGCTTCATACGCCTCTCCTTCTACGATTTTCCTTGTGGCTTCTATGGTTTTCTTCCCTATTTCCTCTAGGTTCATAACCATGAATCCGTCAATCTCGCCTGATACGACTGCCTCATATCCTACTGCTGACCCATTGATTCCATTCACAAATATATGCCCAGCTTCTCCTACTGGATGCTTTTTCTCCATATTCATTAATACTTCGTTCACATTTAACACAAAAGAATCCGTCGAACAGAACACTGCCTGGATGTCTGGATTTGCCTGAAACGCATTGATCGTCATCTCACGCGCGCTCTCCTCGTCCCAATCTGTAGGCACTTGAATCACTTCCACCTGCGGCAGCTGGGCAACCGCTTCATTCCACCCCTTGCTTCGCTCGATTCCATTTTGGTCATTCAATGCTCCCACCAACTCTAACACGTAGATTGTTCCTGTCTCATCCGCAAGTGCCTCTATCATTTCCTCTCCACAAACTCGCCCATCTTGAAGCGAATCCGGCCCAACATAAGCATTTATGGATTGGCTATCTGGCAGGTTTCGATCAAATGCAACCACGGGAATCCCTGCATCTGCCACCTCTTCCAATGCATCCTCTATCATGTTTTGATCCACCGCACAAACCAATAGCACATCCACTTCCATTTCTATAAATTCCTCTATTTGTGCATTTTGCGCTTGTGCATCTCCCTCTGCAATGGACTCTTCTACCACATAGCCCAAACTCTCGGCTTCTGATTTAATCGCATCCGTCACTGCAATGCGACTTTCAAATTCTTGGTCTACGGACAATCCAATCACAATGCTCTCATCCACCGCTTCTGTATTCGCCCCACTTTGCTCTTCCTCCAAGTCAAGCTGGGATAGATTCCCTTCGGCACACCCACAGAGTGCCATGGTTATCATGCCTAAAATTATTATTTTATAATTCTTCAATTTTATGTCCCTCCATACATTCTACTTGTATCAAATCTAAATATATCTTATACTAAAAGTCAAGGTTATTATTTTATAGAAGAAAGGGAATTGCAGTGAAAAAATTATACCACCAAGTGAAAACACAATTTAATTCAAATAAATTCTCCACGAAGCTTTTGATTAATTTCTTGTTAATCGCAATCACCCCTTTAATCATCACCCTGATTATATCCTTTTTTGTGTCCTATAATGCCATCTTTGCAAACTCCACTGCGGTATCTCATGAGATCACCGACTACGCAGCGAATGAAATCGACCGTGTACAACACATTGCTACGGAAATTGCTCAGAGTATGCTACAATCTTCCGAGATTCAAATCGCGATGCGCTATGATTCTACGGATCAAAGTACGCATTTAATTACACCCTTTCATATTAACACGTCACTCAGCTTATTGCAAAGGAGTGCATCATCTGAAATCTTAGATATTTACTGCATCAATACCGACGATATCCTATATCAGTCGAATACCACTGCGCGCATTGCAGAAAACTTCTCTGACACAGAATGGTTTCAGCAGATCTTGCATTCAGATGAGCCCATATGGTTTACTCCACATCATAATTCCTTCGTAACCGATCAGGACTACAACCCGTTAATTTCCTATGGTGTTCCTTATTACGATTACATTACCGGAGAGCCGAATGGAATTATTCTAGTCGATATCAATGCCGATACTGTATTTAATAACTTGAACCATATCGACTCCTTGCAGTCAAACTTATACTATGTCCTAGATGAAACGAATGAAATCCTATTTACCACAGATAAAAGTGATGTTATAATAGAGAATCCGACAGAACATTTTACCGCCCTAAGCAAATCTAATTTTTATTACTCTAACCCCTTAGAGAATCATTGGCAGGTTGTCGGTGTTATATCTGGCGGCGAGATTGCTCAGAGCACATTTTATCAGCTCATTTGGCTATTTGTCGTTATGCTTGTGCTATCCATTTGTTTGGCCGTTTTTATTTCTATTCAACGTTCCAAGCAGATTTCCGAGCCGCTGCACACGCTAATAGAGAGTATGAATTCTTCGGAAACAGCTTCTAACAATGAAACGCTATTGATTCCATCTTCTACAGATGAAATTGTAACTCTATATAGAAGTTTTAACATTATGATCAATAAAAACAATGCCTATATCGATCAAATCAAAGAGGAACAAGCAGCTCTACGAATTGCGAACTTCAAGGCATTGCAGGCTCAGATCAATCCACATTTTCTATACAATACACTGGATACCATTACATGGAATATTCGACTGCAAGAAAATGATAAGGCCGTGAGTTCCATTATGGCACTCACTCGTTTCTTTCGATCTTCCTTAAATAAAGGGGAGGATGTTGTCTCATTAGAACGAGAATTTGAACAAGTTTCCTTATATCTTGAAATACAGATGTACCGATACGAAGACATGTTAAATTACACCATTGATTATGACACATCATTAAACTTAGAAACAATTCCAAAGCTCTCACTGCAACCAATTGTAGAGAATGCAATCTATCATGGAATAAAAAATAAAGGTGAATTCGGTCATATTCACATCGGCACCAGGCTATACGACGATTACTACATCATATTTGTCAGAGACGATGGTCTCGGCATGACCGAAGAACGACTCGCAGAAGTTGAGGCCGCATTAAATGACAATACCCCTTTGACCACCAATACCTCTGGGGGATATGGAACTCATAGTGTACACGAGCGTATCCGTATTTATTTTGGAGATGATTATGGCTTACACTTTCACAGCAAGCTAGGTGAATATACAGAAATCGAAATCAAATTGCCTTACACCTCTAGGCAAGCAACTTAGATAGGAGAAACAACATGGTTAGAATATTAATCGTAGACGACGAAGCAACCATCAGAAGAGGACTTGAGAATGCAGTCCCATGGAAGGAACATGGCTTTACTGTTGTCTATGCTGCAAAAAATGGAATTGATGCACTCGACTTCTTCCAAAACAATTATGCAGATATCGTCATCAGCGACATCATGATGCCGCGAATGACAGGTTTTGAATTACAACAGAAAATCCAAGAAAAACATCCTTACATCCCCTTTATTTTCGTCAGCGGATACGAGGACTTTCAATATGCGAAAACCGCTTTAAAACAAGGTGCTTTTTCCTATATCTTAAAGCCACTAGACATCGATGAATTGCTATCAGAAGTAAAGAGAGCTTGTGCCCAAAACAATCTTCACCATACGAATGTCCCTTTGGAAAAAATCATCGATCGAAACTTTTTCGGTTTAGATAAGCAGTGGGATTTTACAAATTTCGAGCATATGCAGGAAGAGTGCGAACAAAATTATTTTTGTGTCATCAATGTACGCTGTCATCAGAATGACATGCGCTCTCAACTCTTTTTATTATCCTTTCAACAGAGAATTCAGCAAGAAATCCGTGCTTCTTTCTCAAGCAAAGATGTCGCACTCATCGAATCCTCTTCTAGAGGCATCATTTTTTGCACCATGGATAAAAATGCCGACATGTTAAAGTATACAATTCATCGATTTGTTGAGACGCTACACAACCAATTAAATGACTATTCCTCCACTCCATTTGGAGTTTGGACAGGCGGAATTTACAAAGGAATTGATAAGCTCATTGACTCCTATGTCGAATCATTTGAGAATACGTCCTTCCGATTCATCAACCAATCGGAAATTTCCTCAACAGCCGATATCTTATCCTTTGATATCTTCAGTGAATTATTTCGTGTTGAAGATGACATCATCACCTTATTACTGAAAGGACAGGTCAGCGAAGGAAAGGATTTGCTCGTAAAACAAAAAGATGTAATTCGCACACACAAACTGACTGGGGATGATACGCGCCTATTTTTGAGACATTTCCTCTTCAAGTACTTGAATGCGATCCGAAGCACGAATCCCACACTTGAACTTCCAGAGGAAATTCAGAACTACGGGAATCTATCCACATTCAATATTGATGAGATGTTCCAACGTTCCTGTGACTACTTGGACAACATCCTCCAACACACAAAACCGATTGCAATGACGCAGAGCACGAAGACAATCCATCAAGTAAAGGACTATGTTGCGAACAATTACTCCGATCCTTACTTGTCACTCTCGAGCATCGCAAGCCACGTTGCTTTGAACGCATCATATCTAAGCACGGAATTTGCAAAACACGAGGGAACCACACTGTCGGCATACATTACCAATGTTCGAATGGAGCGTGCAAAACACCTACTCTCCCATTCGGAACTGAAGATTACCGAAATTTCCACACAAGTAGGTTATATCAATGCAACTTATTTTAGTACTGCGTTCAAGCGCGCAACAGGCGAGACTCCATCAGAGTTTCGGAAAAATTAATTCAAAATACTCTTGAAAGGTAATTCATATGACAACAATATTTTTAATCATAGGATTTTTGATTGCGTTTTTAATCAACAATGTCATCTACTTCACCTACACCGAAAAAATCTTCGGTGTACAAGGCAACAAATACAAAGTATGGGGATTCAGTCTCATCAGTGGTGTGATTGGAACCGTCTTGCTATACCTGTTTGGAAGCATGTCCTCGCTCGGATATTTCCTCATGTTGGTCGTTTTTCTATGCTCCATCATGGGATTTTATCGCGAACAATCACTCTTATCCAAACTAGCATGCGTGTTCTCCTTCAACCTACATATTATGTGTTCAAGAGCAATCATTACATCTATTGTGTCTCTTATCACAGGCGAAACCATTTTGGAATTATCACAAAATCAAACTACTTTTTGGGCTCTTTTGATTTTAACCTCCGCCTTTAGTGCGACAATGGTTGCATTCAGCCAACTCGGTGTCAACGAGGAATACTCAAACATAATAACACAGCGTGATGAATATTTAGCAATTTACGTGCTTTCCACTGCACTTGCAAATGTATATATGATTTTTAACGGAAATGTCTATATCCATGAAATCACCTACGACTACCTTGCAATCCATCAATTAATCGCTGCCTTTACATGGCTGTTCTCTACTTATATCGCCATTGTTGCCCTCGTCATCCTAGACCGCGCCAGAGCACGAAGAGAACAACTTGAAAAAGATGCCATCTTTAAAACCGTAGTGGAGAAACGATCTCTAGCAGTTATTACGATCAATTGTTCAACCGATGAAATTGTGAACATGTTATCCATGGGTGTTGCTCAACCGACTCCAGAAATGACTTATAGCGAGTATTTGCGAACTGCATTGCCTACTATGGTGAAACCAGACGAATTAGAGGAAATCATAGAAAAAGAGTCATCGTCTAGTATCATGGCTGCCCACCTTAGTGGTATTCAGGAGACTAGTTACGAAGGTCAGATATCGCTAAACGGTGTCAATCGTTGGATCCGCTCTACTACCACATCAGCTTTAGACCCAACTACTGGGGATATTATGGCTGTTGTAACCGTAACCGATGATATCCATGAAGCAAAGGTAAAGGAAGAAGAATTGAAAATTCTTGCCGAACGAGATCCACTCACTGGTCTACTGAATAAAAAAGCAATTGAGCTCCATATTCAAAGACATCTAGATGCTGAGAATCCAGGTGCCTTGTTCATGATTGATTTAGATAACTTCAAAGCCATCAATGATAATTTTGGGCATGCTTATGGGGATGATGTATTGAGAGAAGTCAGCGAAAAAATCATCACTACCTTCCGCTCCGATGACCTAATCGGACGCATCGGAGGCGATGAATTCATGGTACTCTTCCGAAGTGATCCAGACACGACAAAACTCGCAAAAAAAGCGAATACACTCTGCGAAAGCATTCGCAAAGTATATTCGCATGATGGCCATGAGGGCACCTCGATTGAAGTCTCAGCAAGTGTTGGAATCACTGTAATCACAGATGAACACCAGACGTTCCAGACCTTATATCACCAGGCAGACTTAGCGATGTATGCTTGCAAGAAAGAAACCAAGAACGGTTTTAACTTTTTCTAAGATCGTCAGGCGTAGTTATTTTTATGTTGCGGTAGTCAGCCATATATATTTTCACTCTGTGATTTGTATATGCTTCGACTACCATTGCATCATCCGTTATTCCTATCGGATTTTTCTCCATCATATTCTGATACGCTTCCATTATAAGTTCTCTTCGAAATATCTGCGGTGTTTGGATGTTCCAAACCCGTTCCCTATTCGGTGTATCGACCACAAAATTATCTTCATCTAAAATTTTCACGGTATCCTTAGAAGGTACTCCAGCCACCGCGCTTCCGTATTGTTTTACACAGTCCAACCCCTCTGCTATGATTTTCTCCGTCAACATCGGGCGCGCTCCATCTTGTACTAGCACGAAGTCGCAGTCCGCCTCTACGCATTGGAGTCCATTCCATACCGAATGGTATCGTTCTGCTCCACCACCTACAATATGTTTCACCTTATTCAACCCATACACTTCAATAATTTCTCTTCTACAATAATCAATATCTTCACTGGAAGTAACTAGAATAATTTCCCCCACTTCTTTGAACTCTTGCAACGCCTTGAGTGAATAATATAGAATCGGCTTCTCGTTCAATAACATATACTGTTTTTTTATATCGGATCCCATTCGCTTCCCGCTGCCTGCGGCTACAACAATCGCTGTCGACTTCATCCACTACCTCCTCGCCTATCTCTGACCAATCTTTAAGTTTGGTACCGCATTTAAATCCCAACCATTTATATTCCCTTTCAGGTATTCATAGTACGCTGCCGCACCAATCATCGCCGCATTGTCAGTACATAGAATTGACGTCGGGTGATAGAATTTCACCCCAGCTTCTAGACAAGCTTGCTCAAGTGATGCCCGCAAACTACTGTTTGCTGCCACTCCACCTGCAATGACCAATTTGTCTAACCCGCATTCCAAAGTAGCCGCTACGCTTTTCTCCGTAAGCACATCGACCACTGCCTTTTGGAAGGATGCTGCCACATCTGCTTGTACATATTCCGTGCCCTTCATTTGGCAACCGTTGATATAATTTAACACGGCTGATTTCACTCCGCTAAAACTAAAGTCATATGGTGCATTCTCGACCTTCGCCTTTGGAAATGTAATCGCTTCTGCATTCCCACTCTTTGAAATTTCATCAATCTTGGGACCACCTGGGTATCCCAATCCAATTGCGCGCGCCACCTTATCAAAGGCTTCCCCCGCTGCATCGTCTCTTGTTCTTCCTATGATTTCATACTCTCCATAGTCACTCACTCGAACCAAATGCGTGTGTCCTCCCGAAACGATCAGACACATAAATGGCGGCTTCAGTTCTGGATGTGCGATGTAATTTGCTGAAACATGTCCTTCGATATGATGAACACCGACTAATGGCAAACCCTTCGCAAATGCGATGGCTTTCGCCTCTGCCACCCCAACCAACAAAGCTCCAACCAAACCTGGTCCATAGGTTACTGCAATAACATCGATCTGTTCCAAGGTAAGTTTCGCCTCTGCCAATGCCTCTTCGATCACCTGATTGATCTTCTCTATATGCTTCCTAGACGCGATCTCTGGCACAACCCCACCATACACCTTATGCACCTCTATTTGAGAGGAAATCACATTCGATAATACCGTGCGCCCGTTCTTCACTACCGCTGCTGCTGTCTCGTCACAAGAACTCTCAATTGCAAGAATAATGACATCCTCTGCCTGATTCCTTTCCATCTATCTCTCTCCTTATTTCTCTTCCTCAAAATCCAACTCTTTTGTAAACCCATCTTTTGCAGCCTTCGCACGTGAGAATATCTTCCTCACATCACCCATATATTCCTCTGGCCACGTTAACGATGGGCTATAGTGTGTCAACCATAGTTCTTTGACTCTCGCTTCCTTCGCCAAATTTGCAGCCTCATAGAATGTCATATGCTTATACTCTCTCGCTTTTGCTGCCTTATCCTTCTCTCCGTACATTCCCTCGCAGATGAACAAGTCAGAACCCTTTGCATTCTCTTTGATGGATTCTGTTGGACGGGTATCCGTAGTATAGGTAACCTTTAGCCCCTTTCTCTGCGCTCCCATCACCATATCTGGTGTAAAGGTTTTTCCATCACACTCTACCACCTCGCCCTTTTGCAAGATGCTCCACTTCTGGACAGGTATGCCTAGTTCTTTTGCTTGTACGGGATTAAACTTTCCTGCCCGATCGATCTCTATGGTATATCCGTAGCACAGGATGTTATGATTCACCTTAAACGCCTTCAATCGATAGCCATTGATCTCAAAGATTTGCTCATTTCCATTTATTTCCTTGTAGATTATGTCAAAAGGAAGCTCCGGTGCAATTACCCGAAGCGCG
The DNA here is from genome assembly GCA_964369755.1 of uncultured Lachnospiraceae bacterium. Lineage (GTDB taxonomy): Bacteria > Bacillota > Clostridia > Lachnospirales > Lachnospiraceae > CAUPWF01. Next base: position 3,564 of record CAYJFY010000040.1, on the reverse strand, counting down.
CTCACTACTCTCTCTAATCCTTTTGGCCCGATCAAAGTCAATGGTTCTCTTCGATCAGCATTTCCCATGGTTAATAGAAGGCCTGGCAATCCACTGATATGATCACCGTGATAATGGGTGAAACAAATCGTATCAATCGGCTTAAAGCTCCACCCCTTTTCCTTCAGTGCAATTTGCGTGCCTTCTCCACAATCGATCAATACGCTACTCCCATTAAATCGAAGCATCAACGAAGTCAACCAACGATAGGGCAGGGGCATCATCCCACCTGTACCCAACAAACAAACATCTAACATCTAAAAACCATTCCTTTCTCGCTAAACAGTATAAAACTTCTACTTTTACACGATTTCCGCCGCCAGCTCAAATCCGGCAATGAATTTATCATAACAAGACTCGCACAAGTCAAATCGGTGAATCTCTCCGTCTTTGTCTGAGAAATATCCCCATTTCTTCTCTACAGAGAATACCCCCTCCTGCGCAACTCCATCCATCACTTCTATCTCTTTTTTGCATTGATTACAAACAATGCGTTCCACCTTCATGTCCTCTTGCATTTTCACACAATACTTTTTCAAAAAAATGCCTCCTTTTTGCCTCACTGCATCATCATCCTACGGCATTTATTATAACGACATTTTTCGTCAAATACTAGTGGAAATATCTAGTTTCTTTTCCATAATTATCGCATGCTCAACTGGCTGGTCATAATAATTTTTCCGCATACCAATCTCAACAAAACCCAAACCACGATATAGAGCTCTGGCAGCATCGTTCCCCTCACGCACTTCAAGGAAGACTCTCCGAACCCCTACTCGTCTCGTTCGCTGAAACCCTTCCTCTAATAACATGTTTGCCAAACCTTTTCTTCTATGTTTTGGAGAAACGGCCAGATTCGCTATCTCCATCTCATCACCTGAGACGTACAGGATTAGATATGCACAAATTTCCTCTGCTTCTTTATCCTCTAACTCTGTTGCAACCACTAGCATCAGTACATGAGGCTGTCGAAACGACTCTCTCAAGCTAGATTCACTCCAATAATCTGTGAATATCTCTCTTTCCTGCTCCGCAATCTGCTCAATATCAGTCAGTACTGCTTCTCTTACTCTCATCCTTCTCGTTCCATTCGCTCACGTTCCGCCTGTGAAACCCTTAGATAATCTGGTTTGTGCTCCGCTGCAGTCTCCCATTTTCCTTCTTTGTAATATTCTAGCGCACGCGTCGCAAGTGCTGCTGCATTCTGTCGATTGCAATGCGCTGGTGCAAAGTGAAACGGTACCTTTAGTGTCTCTTTTATCAATGCTGCATGCACAGGAACACCATCACCCAAGAAGGTAACTTCTCTCCCCATCTGATTCAACTGATCAATTAACTCTGTCATTGCGATTGCCGATTGTTCTTCCACTACTCGAAAGCATTTCTCCTGATCAAACTCATATAGCCCCGTATACACCTGCTGCCTTCTCGCATTAAGGAGGGGACAGATAATCCCTGTATTTCCATACATCTGGTATGCCATCGCTTCTGCTGTCGGAACACTGATTAAAGGTTTCCCCCAAGCCAGTCCAAGTCCTTTTGCCGTAGCCGCTCCAATCCTCAGCCCTGTAAAAGACCCTGGTCCACCCGTCACTGCAATTGCATCAATCTCTTCTGTATTCAATTCAATCTGCTTACATAACTCATCTAACATCGGCAACAAAGTCTGTGAATGCGTCTTCTTGTAATTGATTGTATAGAGCCCCACCAATTCTTCCTCCGTTACAATTGCCACGCTTGCAACCAATGCCGAACTCTCTAATGCCAAAATCTTCATCTATCTCTTCCTCTTCTTACAACGGATTTACTGTGATTTTTCGAAATCCAAACCCCTTCTCCGGCACTTTCTCGATTCGAATCTCCACTCGCTCCTTGGGTAAAATCTCCTCAATTAGGTTCGCCCATTCTATCAAGCATACCCCCTGCCCGTAGAAATAATCCTCAAATCCAATTTCATACATTTCTTCCAGATCATTGATTCGATATACATCAAAATGATAGAATGGTAGTTTCTTTCCCTGATACTCTTGTACAATAGTAAATGTCGGGCTGCTCACCACATCTTCTACCCCTAGGCCTTGTGCAAGCCCTTGTGTAAATACCGTCTTCCCTACCCCTAGGTCGCCCACTAAAGTATATACAGATCCAGCCTTACACTCCTGTCCAATCATCCGCCCAAGCTCGAAGGTCTCCTCTGGACTTTCGCTATCTAGATACATCATTGTTTCATCGCTCATCTTCCACCTCTTTACCAGTTCCTACTTCATACTTCTAAAATGAACCTTATTGGGTGGCATGTGGGTTGAAACCATCTCCACTGCTGCCGCATATTGTTCTCCAAAGGCTACTTTTGGAAGTATCAGCGCTCTCATTCGATTCACATATACAATCATGGATGTACCGTTCGTTGTCACCTTCATAAGGCTGTCCCAACTCACTTCATTCGACTCATCCCCTTGACTTACCGTGATCCCCTCTTCTCCTAATTCATAACAAATTGGTTGCTGAAAAGAAGGACTCGACTTCACTTGCTTTTTAGCTCTCCCATACAATAATATCGGATTACCAAACACAAACATCACTCCGATAAAGAAGTATACCAAAGCGGGTTGGATGGTGCTCGCATCCATGTTTCGAAATCCAAAAAAGATAAATGCAATTCCTAGAACCACTCCAAAAATCCCACTAAAGCTTGTGTATGTGTGATGTATCAGAAAGGAATACATCGTTTTTACTGTCATCTGTACTTCTATTTTTATCGACATCTCCTGCCTCCATAATGTTTATTTTTTCATTGCTCCCACAACTCAATATGCACATTATACCACGCAAAAGATTCTTTTTCCATTTTTATCTCAAAACTGTACTGATTTTTTTGTAAATCACTCCAACCACAACGGAAACAATCACACCCTTCAACAAATTGAATGGTGCCACTGCAAGGACAACGAAGGTAAATAAATCTGTGATTCCAGCATTCACTGCACTTCCCATCTCAATCAATCCCTCAATCGGCATCTGGAATGCATTCGCATAAGTTGGCAATAGCACATATGCATTCAAAAAACATCCTAGAATTGCCATAAACACTGTACCAAATGTCATTCCTATAATCGCAGACTTCCTCGTCTTATCCTTTTTATAGATAATACCCGCAGGTACAATGAATGCACATCCAATTAAAAAATTGGCGATTTCTCCAACCCCAGCAGTGGTACTCCCATCCAATAAAAAGTTCAATAAAATTTTGATTAATTCGATACAAACCCCTGCCACCGGACCGATTGCAAATGTTCCAATCAGCACTGGCACCTCGCTTAAGTCAATCTTATAGAAGCTCGGTGCGAAAAAAAGTGGAATTTCAAACATCATCAATATAACTGCAATTGCTGATAATAACCCTACATGTGTCAGTGTTCTTACGTTTAGTTTCTTGTTTTTGTTTAGTGTGTTCATTTTCTTTCTCTCCTTAAGTGTTGTAATCATTCAGTCATAAGGCTGAATAGTTACTATTTTTTTGCCTGA
>CAYJFY010000039.1:3204-22970 GCA_964369755.1 uncultured Lachnospiraceae bacterium | reverse complement strand
CTAGACTTAGGATCTAGTGGGAGACCGTGGGGGTTCGAGTCCCTTCATCCGCATTGAAAGTCTTAATTCTTTTATTTTAAAAGGGGTTGGGGCTTTTTTGCTGTGTGAAAATATATGTAAAAGTTTTAAGAACTTGCTCTGGAAAATAGATGAATACATATAAGGCCATCATGATTGAGGAATCTTATATGTATTTGTGTGCTTAATGATTGATTTTTTTAGTGTGATATGTTATTGTTAGAGCCGTATAAGTACTTTTAAATTAATGTACAAAAGATTCAATGAAATTCAGGGGGAAACATATGAATAAAAAAATATTAATGGGATTATTTGCGTTATGTGTGTTAGTGAGTATTCCTATGACAGGGATAAGAGCAGATGCTGCGGTGGGTGAGGAGTTTACCGCCAAAGTGGATATAAAATCTACTCCATTAGACACTAGCGATGATATCGATATGACTTTCAAGGTGCTAACTGAGGATTCTACGACAGGTACAGTACAAGTGGGGAATTCTACAATCACTGCTGCAATAGATGGTAATAATGTAGATGCTATTGAAATACCTAAAACGGTAACACGTACAATTAATGGAGTTGAATATATGTATACGGTTACAAGTGTTGGGGATTATGCATTTAATGAGTGTAACCAACTTATTACTGTAATGTTGCCATCTACTGTAACTAGCATTGGAAATTATGCGTTTAATCGTTGTTTTAAGCTTTCTAATATTAACCTAAATTCTTCGGTAACAAGTATAGGTAACTATGCTTTTAGCAATTGTAAAAGTCTTACATCGATTGAGTTGCCTGAAACTTTAGTGAGTATAGGTGATGGAGCTTTTAATTTATGTATGGCACTTAGTGCAGTAAACATACCAAGTAATGTGACGAGTATCGGTGCTTCTGTATTTAATGTTTGTTCTAACCTTGCGTCAATTACTGTAGATCCAGCTAACAGCTCTTTTATCGGTGTGGATGGCGTTCTTTATAATAAGGATCAAACGACTTTAATCAAGTATCCACAGAAGAAATCTGGTGCTACTTACATGATACCTGAAAGTGTGACAAGTATAGGGAATTCTTCTTTTACATCTTGTGAAGCGCTTACTACGATGGCGATACCTGATAGTGTTACATATATAGGAGCTTCTGCATTTAATGGATGTACGGCCTTAACAACTGTGACGTTCGGAGAGAATTCAAGATTAGAAAGGATTTGGAATCAAGCATTTGAAGAGAGTGGAATCACGTCAATAAATATACCTACTACTGTGATGCAGATGCAGGGGAATGTATTTACAAATTGTGCATCTCTCGAAACTGTAACTTTTAGTAATGATTCTAAATTGAATATTATAGCTGGATCGATGTTTAGAGGATGTACTGCTCTTACATCCATTAATATACCGAGTTCTGTAACAAGTATAGGAGGCGGGACTTTTAGAGATTGTACTTCTCTTAGCACGATTTATTTTGATGGAGATCTTCATCAGTATATGCTTGATGGGATAGAGAGTATACCGAATAACGCGTCTCTAAACATCTACTACGATGGGAATTTTCCAGGAGCATGGGGACAGGAACTTACAATAGCTGACGGTGCAGCTAGAAAGATGCCGCTACCGATAACAGTAAACTATAGTACCGACAATTTATTTTATGATGGTGTTGAAAAGCTGTTGAATATTACAGTAACAGCTGGTGCCAATGAAATGCCAACAACAGAATATACTGTGTCAGGTAATAGCGGGACAGAATTAGGCAAATATACTTTTTATGTTTCGGGAACGAATATACCTTTTTCACATAGTGATACATTTTCAATCATTATGCCTGTAAATCCACCTAGTCCTAACCCTACGACTGAGCAGGTGCCTACCGAGGAGAATGGGGAATATGATTCCATTGCTCCTGAAACAGGAGACGGTTTGAATGCTTCATCATCTGCTGTGATGCTGGTGGTTTCAATGTTGGCGGTTATAGCAGTCACGGTTGTGACAAAAAGAAGAGAAAGAAGTAGGGTGTTCTAGAAATGGATAAGTATTTTATTGATACGCGATTTAATATATATAACTATGATAAGTATAGTGTTGATTTGTTTGAAAAGAAATTTACAAAACTTTGTATGACAGAGGTTGTTAACGCTGACCTTATGATTGCTACCTTTGGAGAAGATGAATATATAAAAGGTTGTAGAGAGGTTTTAGAAGAAATTATAGTCAACTTAAAAATTACAAAGTTAAATAGTTTGATATCGCTTTATATGATTAATTATAAAAACTTTATCCTTGCTGCAAATGATGAAATATCTGATGCTGATTTTGAAATAGTAATGAAAGCAATGTATGAGAATTATGAACGTGCCTCTTCACAAAATGTTGCATTAAACGCAGTTTCACGTTTTGTATTGGTTTTAGGTGGAGAAAATTTGGTGGATAGAGCTAAAAGTGCTCACTATACACACAGAAAATCTCAGCAGAATTATATAATGGCGTCTAATGAGAAAGAAGTTATGATCGCAAATGCATTCGATGTTGTTAAAGTATTTGACTTGATTAATAAAGTTATTTCAAGTGGTAGTGTTATTCCTTATTACCAAGGTATTTATAACAATAGAACACAATCTATCACGAAATATGAAGCATTGATGCGAATTGCAGATGAGGATGGTAATATTTATGCTCCTGGTATTTTTATTGATATTGCTAAACAGTATAAACTTTATGGTGCACTAAGCAATATGATGATTAAAAGGGCTTTAGAAGATTTTAGAGATTTAGAGTCTGAACTTTGCCTTAATATTTCAATTTTTGATATAGAAAACAAAGCATTTCAAGAGTGGTTTTTAGATACGCTCCGCTCTTATCCGAATGTTTCTAGAGTTACAGTTGAATTTGTTGAATCTGAAGATTATAACAATCACGATAAGCTATATGGTTTTTTAAGCAAAATAAAAGAAATTGGATGTAAGATTGCTGTTGATGATTTTGGAGCGGGGTTTGCGACCTTCTCTTCAATTGTCTCGCTAAAACCTGATATTGTAAAAATTGATGGTAGCATTATCAAAAATCTTGCGAATGATGTTGACAACAATACGATTGTACATACAATCTGCTATATGGCTAAGCTAATCAATGCGGAGGTTGTAGCTGAATTTGTTGAAAATGATGAAATTCAAGATATGATTTTATCGGAGGGGATTTATTACTCTCAAGGATATTATTTTGCAAAACCGCTTCCATTTGAAAAACTTAGTATAAAATGAGAAAAGAAGAGAAGTAATTCAATGACAGAAGAGAGGGACTTGGGATGAAGTACGACTATCTAATCGTGGGCGCAGGCCTATATGGAGCTATATTTGCCAGAGAAGCAACGAAGGCTAGGAAAAAGGTTTTGGTTATTGACCGAAGAAATCATATTGCGGGCAATATCTACACGGAGAAGGTGGAAGATATCAATGTACATAAATATGGGGCTCATATCTTCCATACCAATGACAAGCGGGTATGGGATTATGTAAGTTCGTTTATTGATTTTAATCGATTTACGAATTCGCCTGTTGCCAATTATAACGGGGAATTGTATTCCTTGCCATTCAATATGTACACGTTTAATAAGATGTGGGGGGTTGTGACTCCAGAAGAGGCACAGGCGAAGATTGAAGAGCAGAAGAAGGAGGCAGGAATTACAGAGCCAAAGAATCTAGAAGAGCAGGCGATTAGTCTTGTGGGAACGGATATCTACGAGAAGTTGATTAAGGGATATACGGAGAAGCAATGGGGAAGACCGTGTACGGAGTTGCCAGCGTTTATTATTAAGAGGCTTCCAGTGCGATTTACCTTTGATAACAATTATTTCAATGCACTCTATCAGGGAATTCCGATTGGTGGATATACGAAGCTTGTAGAGAATATGCTTGAAGGTATTGAAGTGAGGACAGGAGTAGATTTCTTGGAAGAGAAAGAAGCTTTCGAGGCAATGGCGGACAAGATTGTGTTTACGGGACCAGTCGATGAGTATTTCCAATACCAATTGGGAACATTGGAATATCGTTCGGTTAGATTTGAAACAGAGGTTCTAGACAAGCCGAATTTCCAAGGAAATGCAGCGGTGAATTATACAGATAATAAGACTCCATGGACGAGAATTATCGAACATAAATGGTTTGAGTTTGGAAATCAGCCGAAGACGGTAATCAGTAAGGAGTATAGTTCGGAGTGGAAACTTGGAGATGAGCCGTATTATCCAGTGAATGATGAGAAGAATACGGAGTTATATCTGAAGTATAAAGAGTTGGCGAGTCAAGAAGAGAATGTAATATTTGGTGGAAGATTGGGAGAGTACAAGTATTACGACATGGATGCTGTGATTGCATCGGCACTTGATAGGGTGGAGGCTGAGTTGAACTGAAAATAAAGATAGGAATATATCTTATCAAAGTGGAGTGTGAACAGATGATTCGAGTCCATTCTAGTCATAAGGTGTGTTTTGTGGGAGAGTCACAACAAAATGGAGAAAAATTTGTGTGATATCGCCATTGTAATATTAACGAGAAACAATTATAATGAATATGAAATTAGCAAAGACGCGATTATCTTTTAAGGTACTCGCGTTTTTTTTGTAAAAGGGAGATGATGTGGAGAAAGAAACTTATTTAACAGCTTTGGAATTTATGAATTTACCTTCAATGAAAGGGTCTAAAGTTATCGTTGGAAGCGATTTGGACCAAAAGGTTATACATTCCGCTAATATGATGGAAGTACCTGATATTTGTGATTGGGTAGTTCAACATGAGTTGCTCATGACTACAGGTTATCCCTTTAGAAATGATTTGGACTCGATTTCAATACTAGTTGAACGTCTTCATCAGAATAATGTTGCGGGGCTGGCAATAAAACCAAAAAGATTTATAGATGTGATTCCAGATGATGTTATTGCAAAAGCGCGAGAACTTGGATTTTTACTTATTGAAGTGGCACCTAACGTAATCTTTGCAAATGTAATAGGAGAAGCAATGGAAGCACTCCTAAGAAAAAGGGAAGAAAAATTTTTGATGGAACAGTTGCTATTTCAAAAAATATCAGACAATATACAAAGCAAAGCAGACATATTTAGTGTGATAGATTTTATATCTATGCAAATTAAATGCAGATTATTATATATTGATTTTTCGGATGATATTCAGTATTACGCAGGTGGGGATTTGAAGACGACCAGTATTGAAACAAGTGTTAGGGATCTCTTGACAGATGTAAATGAGGATGGATTTTATTTTGTGCCTTATTTGGAGAAAAGTGAAAATGCATATATATGCTGCTTGGGAAATCAAGTGGCGGGGAAGTATGTGGTTATATTAGGGGATCAAAATCGATTATCAGATATGAACTTATCAATGCTAAAAAATATTTTCACCTTATTAAACATTAGAATAACTAATGAGCAAGAAGTTGAAAAAATTAAATTCAAGTACAGAGACAGGTTTATTTACGATTGGTTAAATGGCAATTTTAATGGTGAAAATGAAATTATAACATTCGCTAAATCATATGGAATAAATGTGTCTGCTCAAAATAAATATTATACTTGCATTGTAAGTGGAGAAAAAATACTTTTGAAAAAAATTAGAAGATACTTGGAAAGATTAGAAAATTATTTTTATGATAATGCGATAGGTTGTTATTTTGATAATGTGTTAATTGTTGTTTTGAAAGAAAATACGGTGAATCACCTCGAGTTGGTGGAACAGATAAGGAAAATTTTCAGTATGTCACAATTCTCACTTTGTATAGGTGGGTGTAAATCAGTGCAAAAGTTAAGGGAATCGTTAGAAGAGGCTTTAAAAATATGTAATATAGCCAAAAGATGTAGTATTACAGACACAATAATTACGGCTGATCAATTAGGTTCTTATTCAGTGTTGTCTTTATTACCTAAAAATGATGAGGTGGATAAATTTATAAAAAGGTATGTGCAGCCAATTATATCTTATGACAATAGTCATGGTACGGAATTTTTACTAACTTTAAAAGTGTATTTTGATAATGGATGTAATGCAAAACTCACATCACAGAAGATGTTTATTCACTATAATACAGTGTCATATCGCCTAGAAAAGATAAAAAAAATACTTTGTATTGACATCAATGATCCGAAAAAAAATTTTGAATTAGAATTGGCTATTAAATTGGAATTTATCAACCAATTAAAAAATTAGATATATCTACGGAGGAGAAAAGGAAGGTGATTATATGAGGAAGTCAAAAACCCCAGTGATAGAGACAAAGAACTTGTCTATTAAATTTGGTGATTTCACAGCGAATAAGAATATTAATATTGCATTTTATCAGAACGAAATACATGCAATTGTAGGAGAAAATGGGGCAGGAAAGAGCACCTTGATGAAGATGCTTTATGGTATTTACAAGCCTACATCAGGTGAAATATCTGTTAATGGTATTGTGCAAAAATTGAGCCCACAAAAAGCGATTGAATCGGGAATTGGGATGGTATTCCAAGATTTTAGATTGATAGATGCCTTTACTGCCTTCGAAAATATTTATCTATCACTTCCGAAGAATAGGCAAAAGGTTAAAAAATCGATTATTAAGAAAGAGATTAAAGACTTATCATTAAAATACAATATTCCTGTCGAGCCTGATATGTATATTTGGGAGATGGATTTGGGTCAGCGTCAGCGTGTGGAGATAATAAAAGTCTTAATGATGGGAAATTCAAAAATAATAATTTTCGATGAACCAACAAGTGTCTTAACTCATCATGAGGCATTGTCCTTTATTGAACTGTTAATAGAGCTTAAAAAAAATGGACATGCAGTTGTATTGATTACACATAAATTGCATGAAGTTATGCGTTGTGCGGATGTGATTAGTGTATTAAGGCAAGGAGCAATAGTAGACACAACATATAAAAATGGTGATTATGATAAAGATAGCATTGTAAGTAAGATGATGGGAAATGAAGTGACAAGAAAGTTGATTGCCTACGATGAAGCTAAAAAATTATATTCGGATGAAACACAGATTAACTTATTAGTAAAAGACTTATCGGTCAAAGACGACCATGGAAGAACAATTATAAAAGAGGTGTCCTTTAAATTACGCGAAGGGGAAATCTTGGGTGTTGCTGGAATATCAGGTCGAGGACAAAAAGAATTGCTGGAAACCATCTTTGGCGTAAGAAAATTTAAAAAAGGAAGCATCTCTGTAAATGGAATAGATGTATCGAAATTTAGTGTGGCGAGAAGAATTGAGTCAGGTATTGCCCTAATATCTGAGGATCCAAAGCGAGATAATGTAGTTCCATCTTTGAGTATCCTAGAGCATATGCCACTTGCTGGTGTGGAGATGAATAGAGGATTTTCAGTAAATTGGAAGAAGATAAGAGAACGTCTGAAAAGGGAAAAAGTAGTAAACAATATGGGGGTTCCAGAATTTCACAGAGAGATGAATACGCTATCTGGTGGTAATATACAACGGTCCGTTTTTGCAAGGGCAATAATAAAAAATCCAAAAGTTTTATTAGCGAGTTATCCGAGTAGGGGCCTTGACATTGGTACAGTCAATATGGTTCATGAGACACTTATTTCCCTGAAACGGAAAAAGTCTTCTGTGTTATTGATTTCAGAGGATTTAGATGAATTATTTTCAATTGCAGATAGAATTCTTGTGATTTCAGATAATAAAATTTATGGTAAATACAACCCGCAAAAAATTTCTTCAGTTGAAATTGGAGAAAAAATGCTTGGGAATTTAAGAGAAGGAGCATAAAAATGTTAATTAAATATCAGTTTTTACAATCTTATATTAAAACAATAATAGCACTTATATTTGGTTTAATTGTTTATGCGATTTTTCTTGTTTCGCAAAATCATAATCCGATAGAAATTTATTACAATATGATTTCACAGACTCTAGGAAATAGTTATGGTATTGGTGAGGTTGTTATTCGGTCTGCGCCACTGATATTGCTAGCTGTTGCAACTTGTATTACTTCAAAAGCGGGACTTGTAAATGTTGGGGGTGAAGGTCAGTTTGCAATGGGCGCTTTGTTTTCAACATCATCAGCAATTTATCTAATGAAGGATATGTCTGGTATTATTGGTATTCCTATTATGGCAGTTGCTGGTATTGTAGGTGGGATGTTTTGGGCATTTATCGCTGCTGGACTAAAGGTGAGGGCGAATATGAATGAAACTATTGTTACAGTAATTATGAATTATATAGCATATTTCGCGGTAAGCTATTTTGTTTATGGAAGCTTGAAGGATCCGGAGTCGTTTAATTGGCCAATGTCGCCTCAAATTTCGGAGAAACTAGAGTTGCCTAGTGTTATCAATACTGTTAGTATTGCAATCATTATTGCTGTGGTAATAGCGATAAGTGTTTGGATTATATTAAAAAAAAGCAAATGGGGATATATGCTACGGGTGATTGGAGCGAACCCTATTGCTGCTTTGCACGCAGGATATAATGTATCTAAAACACAGGTAATAGCATTTGTTATATCGGGAGGGATAGCTGGGCTCGCAGGAATGCTTGAAATTGCAGGAGTAGAAGGGCGGCTAAGAACGAATACAGGCGTGAATTTTGGATATTTGGGATTTTTAGCAGCATGGATGGCTTGGAATAATCCGCTTGCTGCAATTTTTACAGCATGTGTGATAGGCTTAATAAATATTTCAGGTAATGTTCTGGAAATTTCAAGTGGATTACCATCATCATCAGTGGGAATATTAATGGCAATCATTCTTTTGTCCATATTGTGGAAGGGAAAAGGTGAGAAAAAATGATAGAATCTCTAATTGCGGGAGCAATAGCTTCGGGAACTTCAGTTCTATATGGTATTTATGGAGAAACTTTTTCAGAAAGAGTTGGAGTAATAAATCTTGGGATGGAGGGAATTATGATAATCGGTGCAGTCACATCATACATTGGAACGGCGATGACAGGAAATCCATGGATAGGTGTACTGATTGCAATGCTATGCGGTGGATTATTGGCTGCACTCCATGCGATTTTTGTGATCGAACGAGGTGCGAACCAACTTGCCACAGGACTCACTATTATGTTCTTGGGTCTAGGGCTAGCTGCTTTTTTTGGACGAGACTATGTTTCGGTTTCGATAGAAGGATTTCCAAAAATCCCCGTCCCATATTTGTCTGCAATTCCGGTTATAGGGCAAGTTTTTAATCAGGATATTCTTGTGTATATTGCATTACTGCTATCTCCAATCCTGTATTTGGTTTTATTTAAAACTAAATTTGGGATGCAATTTAGAGGAACAGGAGAGAATATTGATGTTGTGTATGCATATGGTGTCAAAGCAAAAAAAATGAAATATTATGGGGTTGTTTTGGGAGGGATGTTAACAGCAATAGGAGGTGCTCAGCTATCTATAGCATATACACATTCATGGATTGAAGGTATGACCAATGGTCGAGGAATTATAGCAGTTGCACTAGTGGTTTTAGCAGGATGGAATCCAGGGAAGGCGATAATTGGAGCATTCATCTTTGGAGGAGCGCAGTCCTTGCAAATGATATTACAACAACAGGGAGTACATATTTCAGTTTTTCTACTAAACATGTTGCCGTATGTGCTTACATTAATAGCATTATTAATAGCTTCAAAACGGAAAAACCAAAGTACACCAGCAGAGCTTAGAAAAATCATTGAAAGCTGTGCATCTTAAACAAATTATACAAAAAAACATCATGAAGGAGAATTTTAAAATGAAATTAAACAAAATTATCTTAACAATTATTAGTATGTCACTCTTTGTAAGTATGGTAGGTTGTGCTAGTAAAACTACTCAAATGGAGGAAGCTAAATCAGAACAGGCTGAAAATACAGAACCACTAACAATAGGTTTTATATTTGTAGGGTCTAAGGATGATGCGGGATATAATCAGGCTGCCTATGAGGGGAGTTTAGCGATTGAAGAGGTATATGGAGATGAAGTTAATATACTGCGTCAAGAGAATGTGCCGGAAACAGAAGACGCAGCAAGAGCACAAGAGCAAATGATTCAACAAGGTGCAGAGTTGTTTTTCCCGACATCCTATGGACATTTGGATCCAACAATTGAAGTGGCGAATGAGCATTTGGATAAGTTTTTCTTCCATCAAGGAGGATTGAAAAATACAGATAATGTAGCTACATATTTTGGGACAATATGGGAGAGTTTTTATCTATGTGGTATAGCAGCAGGTAGCGTAAGTGAAACTGATAAACTTGGATTCGTCGCATCGTTTCCGATCCCTCAAGTTTTGGCAAATATTAATGCATTTACTTTGGGGGCACAGTCAGTAAATCCAAATATAACAACAAATGTAATATTTACGAGTTCATGGGCAGACCCTGCAGCACAAACACAAGCAGCAAATACACTAATTGCTGAAGATGTAGACGTTATTGCACAACACCAAGATAGTTCTAAAACAATAATAGAAATAGCGGAAGATAATGATGTGTGGGCAGTTGGAGTACATGCTGATTGTGCGGAATTGGCTCCTGAAAAATGGCTTACAGGTGCAATTTGGAATTGGGGAACCTTATTTGTAGATATGGTGGATGCGTATATCAATGATACATTAGAAGGATCAATCTATGCCGGGAAATACCGTGGTGGATTAAAGGAAGGTGTTGTTGATATTGCACAGTTCGGGAAAAATGTACCAGAAGATGTTCAAATAATTGTAAATGAAGCTAAGGATGAAATTATTAGTGGAGAATTGGTGCCATTCGAAGGTGGGTTTAAATTGCAGGATGGAAGTGATTTATGGGAAGAAGGGTATATTCCTACAGTTGATGAAATAGAGTCTATGGATTATTTTGTAGAAGGTGTTATTGGAACTCTAGAGTAGGGGGGGAGAAGGATGGAAGGCGAGATATATATAAATGCAAACCCGTATAAGTGGCCATACAATGGAAAATTAAATCCTGAAAACACATGTCTTATGATTATTGATATGCAAACAGATTTTTGCGGAAATGGTGGGTATATAGACAGTATGGGATATGATTTGTCTCTTACGCAGAGAGCGATTGTTCCAATTAAGAATTTGTTGAAAGAAGTTCGAAAAATTCCAGGATTTTTGGTTGTTCACACAAGAGAAGGTCACAGACCAGATTTGCTAGATTTACCAGATAATAAAAGATGGAGAAGTAAACAAATTGGTGCGGAAATTGGAAGTGTAGGAGCGAAAGGTAAAATCTTAGTTCGAGGAGAAAAAGGGTGGGATATCGTTCAGGAGTTGTATCCCAAGAACAATGAAATAGTAATTGATAAGTCTGGGAAGGGTGCTTTTTACGGCACAGATCTTGAGTTGATTCTTAGAAATAAAGGTATTGAAAACATTATTTTTACAGGAATTACTACCGATGTTTGTGTTCACACTACAATGAGGAATGCGAATGATATGGGGTTTGAATGTCTTGTTTTAGAGGATTGTACGGGTGCAACTAAGATGGAAAATCATTTATCTGCTATAGATCAAATAACAATGAGTGGAGGAATATTTGGTGCGGTTTCTAATTCTTATGATGTTATGGAACGGATAAAAGTTTTTCAGGATTTAAGAGGAGAGGAAGAATATGACAATTAGAGCAAATCCATATGAATGGCCATATAATGGAAATTTAACAATAGAAAACACATGTCTTATGATTATTGATATGCAAACAGATTTTTGTGGCGAAGGTGGGTATGTGGACAGCATGGGATATGATTTGTCTTTAACAAAAAGAGCTATTAAGCCAATAAAAGAACTACTTGATGTGGTTAGGGAAATCCCAGGTTTTTTAGTCATACACACCAGAGAAGGGCACAGACGCGATTTATCTGATTTGCCAGAAAACAAGAGATGGAGAAGCAATCAAATTGGTGCTGAAATTGGAAGTGTAGGACCGAAGGGGCGGATACTGGTACGTGGTGAAGAAGGGTGGGATATTATAGATGAATTATATCCTATTGCGGGAGAAACAGTTATTGATAAACCTGGAAAAGGTAGTTTTTACGCAACGGACTTAGAGTTGATTTTGCGAAATGCAGGAATACAAAATATTATTCTGACGGGTATTACTACAGATGTATGTGTACACACAACGATGAGGGTTGCAAATGATATGGGATTTGAATGTCTGGTTTTGGAGGACTGCACAGGTGCAACTGATATGGGAAATCATAAGTCTGCGCTTAAGCAAGTTACAATGCAAGGGGGAGTATTTGGTGCAGTATCCTCCTCGGTTGATGTGATAAAAGCTCTTAGAAAATTTAGTTTAGGTAGGATTGGAGAATATTAATGAAGACACTAGTAAATAAATTTGCAGAATTGGAATTGACTAAAAACCCAAATCATATTAATCTTTTTCAAAAACAATTTATTACATTGGAGCAAGCCGATTTAATGAGGGTTGCCTTAAGTAATATTTTATATGAAAAAATCACTTATAATGGAGCTGTTATTCCTCACTACCATGATGTGTGTGAAATTATATGTTTGATCAAGGGGAATGTAAAAGTATATATAGATGGAGTTTGGAAAGATTATAAAGAGGGTGATACATTATTAGTGCCAGCTGGGGTTGTGCATAGTGTTGCGAATATTAATAAGCAAGTGCCGTCGGAGCAAATTAGTTTCTTTATTCCGACTATAGAAAACTATTCGAATTCCGATTTTGGAACAACAATAGTTGATAATATTGATTTAAAATCAATTGGAATTGGGTGATATACGAGTAGAAAGGACAGTTTGTTTATGAAAAATTTGCTGGCGGACAAATTAACAATTTCATCATTAAAAAAAATGTATAAAGATAATGTAATTACACCGCGAGAAGTAGTGGAAGAAATTATAGAAAGAGCTTCAAAATTCAAGGAGTATAATATCTTTGTTATACCACCATCATTTGATTTTGTTAATGATTACTTAGAGAATCTGGATAGTATGGATAAAAACTTACCGTTGTATGGAATTCCCTTTGTAATTAAGGATAATATAGATTTGGAAAATAAAATAACGACAGCGGGATGTGAGGATTTCGGATACCTTGCAATGTTGGATGCACAAATTGTAAAAAGATTAATAGAAGCAGGTGCTGTGCCTGTAGGTAAGACGACGCTTGATCAATTTGCTACAGGGTTGGTCGGGACAAGAACCCCATATGGTGCAGTGAAAAATTCGTTGAATAAAGAGTTGATATCGGGTGGTTCTTCTTCTGGATCTGCCGTGGCAGTGAGTCTAGGCATTGCAGCATTTGCCCTAGGAACAGACACTGCAGGGTCGGGGAGGGTTCCCGCAATGCTTAATGGGATAATAGGGTTTAAACCAAGTCTTGGCGCATGGGAAAAACAGGGGATTGTACCTGCGTGCGAGAGTATTGATACAGCTACTGCATTTACAAATTCAATTGATGATGCTATAATAATTGATAATATTTTAAGAAAATATAATAAGGATGATAAATGGTCAAAACGTGTAGATATAAACTTTGAAAAAACGACAAATGAATTATTAATTCCAGATGAGGATTTGGTTTTTTTTGGACGATTTTCGCAAGAGTTCAAAGATAGCTACGAAGAAACAGTAAAAAAAATCGGAATAAATGATATGCAATTAAAAAAAATTGATTATACCATATTTAAGAAAAGTGCAAAATTATTATACGATGGACCATTTGTGGCAGAAAGAACATCAGCAGTTGGTGATTTTATAATGAGTAATCCAGATAGTGTGCTTGAGGTGACACGCAATATTATTTTATCAGGAAATAGTAAAGAGTGTACAGCTACTCAGCTTTTTAATGCACTACATATGATTGAGGAATACAAAAAACAGGCCAAACTCTTACTTGAAAATAAAGTTCTTATGCTTCCCACGACTGGGGGGACATATTCGATAGAAGAGGTTAATAATGACCCGATTAATACAAATTCAAATATGGGACTTTACACAAATCATTGTAATTTACTAGATTTATGTGCTATAGCAATTCCATGTGGAACTACAAAAAACAATCTTCCCTTTGGGGTGACGTTATTCTCGAATTCAGGAAATGACGGGTTGTTATTTAATACGGCACGAAAAATAATGAGTTTTTTTGAGAACACAGTAACAGTTGCGGTTTTTGGATTACATATGAGAGGATTCCCTTTGGAGAAACAGATGATAGAGTGTGGTGCGAAATTTGTAGAGGAAACAAAGACAAATTCGTGCTATAAGATGTATGCAATCGATGATGGTCTTTTGAGACCGGGAGTGATAAAGTCTGAAGAACATGGTACAAGACTGGATGTGGAAACGTGGGAAATGCCCGTGTCGATGTTAGGCAAGTTATTGGTAAAAATTAAACCTCCATTGGGACTGGGGACGATAGAGTTAAAAGATAGAACGAATTGTATTGGATTTATATGCGAAAGTATTGTTGGTAGTAACTATGTTGATATAAGTGATTTTGGAGGATGGCGGAACTATGTGATGCAATCATAAGAATAAGGATATAAATCTAAGAAGTCTATAGGAGAAATTTAGATGATTCGATTGATGGATAAAAAAGATATGGAAGCAGTGATGGGCATATATGATTATGCCCGTCTTTTTATGTTGGAAAATGGAAATCCGAGGCAGTGGGGTGATGGCTATCCGACTAGAGATTTAATTGAAGAGGACTTAAGACAAGAGAGGATCTATGTATGTGAGGATGAGCTAGGTATCTACGGAGTGTTTGTCTTTGTAATTGGAATAGATGAGACGTATCTTCAGATTGAAGGTGGGTGGAGAAGTAATGAACAGTATGGGGTGATTCATCGGATTGCTGGGAATGGGAGAGCGAAGGGGTTGTTCGACAAGTGCTTGACCTATTGCGAATCGAAGATTTCTTATATGCGAATTGATACCCATGAGGATAATAAGATTATGCAATATTTGGTGAAGAAGCATGGGTTTGAGTATTGCGGTCTGATTTGTGTGAGGGACGGGAGTACGAGGTTAGCGTTTGATAGGATTCAAAATACAAAAAATACAACGAATAGTTCACTAAAACTTCACAAATAGCGAATTTTTCGTTGACTCCATACAAGGAAAAGTGGTATAGTTGAAAAAGGTAATGTTTAACAAAATGATAGAGAAATTGAAATGAAACGAGGAGAAGAGGAATGAAGAGAATTTTAGCAGTATTGCTAGCGATGACCATCGTTCTAGGAATGCCAATGAGCGCGTTGGCTGCACCAGTGGACCCTACACCAGGGACTGATCCAGCACTAGCAGGGCAACCAGCACCAGCAAACGATCCAGCGCCAGCAAATGAACCAGCGCCAGCAAACGATCCAGTGCCAGCAAACGATCCAGTGCCAGCAAACGATCCAGCGCCAGCAAATGAACCAGCGGTAGATGCGGCGGAGACGGGGGAAGGAGCAGTTCCAGCAACAGAGGGCGAGCCAGAACCTGTGGCAGAGATACCTGCCGATATTAGCATTGCAGAGACTTTCCCGGATGAGGCATTTCGTGAGTATGTGAGTACATATTATGATTGGAATAAAGATGGGGTGTTATCTAGTTATGAAGTGGGTGCAGCCACTGGGCTTATCTATAATGGGTCCGCGGACAGTCCAGCGGTGTCCTTCGAAGGGATTGAGGTGCTCACGAATTTGCAGGATATAACCATTTATGCAGATATAGCAGCTATTGACCTTTCAAAATTAACAAATTTAGTACAAGTATATATTTCGTTCTCGGAAGATGCGATAGAAGTTTTAGATTTTTCAGCATGCTCAAAATTAGCGCAGCTCAGACTCAGTGGTTGGAATGCATCTGTAGAAGGAAAAAACGTGATTGATGTGAAGCTGCCAACGACTTCCAAGTTAAGTGTATTGAATATTGGTGGACTTAAATTGGTAAGTTTTACGCCAGAACATCATCCATCATTAGTTGATTTGGAATTGAGTGGATATTCAGCTGAAAGCATAGATTTGAGTAAGAATACAATGTTGTCAAGGTTATCCCTAAGTACTATGGATTTGACGAGCATAGATTTGACCAATAATACAGCGCTACTCCAGTTGAGTTTAAATGGTATTCCGATAAATAGTTTGGACCTATCGATGCTAAGCGAGCTGACTTCTGTAAATTTGACTGGTTTGTGGAATGTGACAAGTGTTGATCTGTCGAATAATACGAAGTTAGTAGATGTTGTGGTGGCGGGTTTGCCTGTTACAAGTGTAAGTCTTCATGACGCAGTGGAATTAGATTTGTTTGTTTTGAGGGACACTCAAGTTAAGGAAGTAAATCTTAATGGGCAAAATAATTTAATTATGCTTGATTTTACGGGTACACCGATTAGTACATTTGATTTCAGTCAGGTGCCAAATGTTGAGCATTTATCTGTTGTAAATACAAATATCAAGATCTTAGATATTTCCATGTTGGAGAAGATTGAGGATTTGGAATTGAATGGGCTTTTCACAGATATAAAATTGCCAGCTAATTCCGATGAATACTATATCGAAGATGGAGTACTGTATCAAGCATATACGAAGGCTAGTGGAGAAGAGAAGGTGGTTTTGAAGAGTTATTTGACCGACTTAGATAGAATAATGTTCGAGATTCCAGAAAAGGTAACGGATGTAGTATATAATTGTTTCTCGAACGGTGGAGCGTTAGATACAGTAGTGTTCCCAGACAAAGAGGTTATCCTAGGTGGTCAATCGTTTGCTGGAGTGGATGATATGGATGTATACTTTAAAGGTGGACCAGAGAACTATATTCCGTATATTGAAGATGGTAATTATGATATGTTGTCTGCTGCTTTTGTGTTCGGAGAGGCGACATTGTACTACCCAGAAGGGAATGCTGCTTGGGAAAAATATATTGAAGAGTGGAAGAAGTACAACGAAACAGACATTTACAATTTGAATGTGAACTTGACCTTTGCTACTTGGGATCCTTCGAAAGGCATTCCAACTCATACATCGAGTGGGTCATTGGTTGAGGTACCACTAAAGCCGGAGATCAAGACGGAGGCAGCAGTTGCGAAGACTACGATTTCCCAGTTTATGGTAAAGATGGCGATAGCACAGGCTCAATTATCAGGAGGAGAAGATTTGAAACTTGTAATCGATGCGGTTGATGTGAATGCAACGAAGACAGAGGTTACGATTTCACCTTCTGCATTGGCGGAGATGGTTGAAGATAATGTGGAGAAGCTAGTAATCAAGAATAACGGGGCGAGCTTGGAGTTCGATGCTGCAATCTTGAAGCAAGCCGTTACAGAATTAACAGGAGATGTAACATTCTCTGCTGAGAAGGTTGATAACAGTACACTTAGTGCAAAGGCAAAGGCTCTAGTTGGAGACCGACCAGTGTTTGACTTTACCATTGCAGATGCAGCTGGTAATAAGTTATCAAACTTTGGAACTGGATATGTAACTGTGAGTATTCCTTATAAGTTGGCAGCAGGGGAGATGGCAGATGATATTGTTGCTTACTATATTGCTGATGATGGAACAGTCATGAAGCTTGCAGAATATACATATGATGCTGCAACTGAAATGTTGACATTTAGAACGAATCATTTCTCTATGTATGCAGTAGCATATGAAGATTCAGGGAAAAACAAAGCGCCAGCTACAGGAGATGCGAACAACATAGCACTTTGGGCTATGTTAGCAGCGATGTCTCTTGCTGGATATGTAGTATTTACAAAGAAAAGACAAGCGTAAGAAAATATTAGGACTCTGCGAAATGCAGAGTCCTAATTTATAAATATTTATGCTTGTAAGGTTAGGAGAAGTGAAATGAAATCATCATTGTTTCCATTGAAAATTATGCTTATTGTATCCCTTGTAGTGTTCGGAGGATTTTTCGAGTTCTACGCGGCGATACTTACTATTGCACTCATGGTTTATCTTTATTTTATGATCGGGAAGGATAAGGTGTTTCTAATCGGGGTGAACTTGTTGTTGGTTTTAGTTATTCCGTTTGCGTATTTTGTGTCTACGCTTTTTGCAGTAGATAGTGGAATTGCCTTGATTGGGGCGATAAAATACATGCCTATCATCCCTATGGCCTTCATTGTGTCGAAGTTAAATATGGAAGAGCGAATGGAGATTGTTCGGGTTTTACCGAATACAATCTGTGTTATTACGATCGTTACAAGTGTATTATCGCTTGTGGAGCCAGTCGGTGCATACTTAAATGTGCAAGGGCGGCTCGGGGGAAGTTTCCAGTATCCAAATACATTTGCACTATGCATATTAATTGCTATTATTATGGTTATCTATGAATTGTCAGGGGAAAATGCTAGGAAACGGAAATGGTTTTGCTTGGGGAAATTGAGTGTCTTGCTCGCAGGTATGTTCTTGACAGGAAGTCGAACAGCCCTTGTGATACTTGCGATATTCGCGTTGTATTCTCTGTTTGACAAGCAAATCAGGAAGAGTGGAATCATACTCTGTTCCCTTGCGGGAGTTGCAGTGCTCGTGACTTTGGGCTATGTATTGGTCGTAGGTGAAATGGCTGGATTTACGCGATATTTGTCTACCTCGGTCATATCGAGTCAATTTCTCGGTCGTATCTTATATTATATCGATGCAATCTTTGAGATTGTGAAGACGCCGCTTGGTCTAGGTTACTATGGTTATCTATTTGAGCAGGGAAGCTTTCAAACGGGTGTATATGCGGTCACCTATGTACATAATGATTTCTTTCAAATATTCCTAGATGCAGGTTGGATTCCAGGAATTGCATTTGTTCTCGCATTTGTACGCTCTGTATTAGATAAGAAGGCAATGAAACTGCAGCGAGTATTGTTGGCATTCATGGGTCTTTATTGTCTGTTTGATTTTCATTTACAGTATCTATCGATTTGGATGATTCTTTTATTGTTGTTGAGTTATCGTGGTAAGGCGATTGATAAATTAAAGTTTAATAAAAAGGTGTACAGTGGAATTGCAGGCATTGTGATTGTGGTCAATCTATATTTTGGAGTCGCATTGTTTGCTGAGTATATCAACGCCAATGACTTCTCGCTGACATTATATCCTTATAATAATCGCATTGTGTTGGATGAGTTAATCTATACACAAGATGTGGATGAGGCGGATCTGATCGCAGATGAAATTCTTGCTACAAACACGTCCTCGGCGATTGTTTATGATGCGAAAGCAGAGAAGGCATATATGGATGGGGATTTTATGAAGTTTGTGGAGTATAAATTTCAGCAATTAGAACTTTCCAGATACGATATCGGCGCATATAGCGAGACGTATGCGAAACTAGAAATTGGAGTACAGTTATATATGGAAGCAGGGAGTCCTGAGGGTGCAGAATTCTGCGAGCAAGCGATGGATGAATTGCTTGCAATGTTGGAAGAAGTGGAGGCGCAAACCAATTCGTTAGCATATCTATTGGATGAGAAGCCAGAGTTTGAAATACAAGAGATTCCCACTTATGTAAAATAATTGTAAAATTGGTTTTTATCATATTGACATGCAGATTATGGAAGTGATAAACTGAACAATAGTAATGTTTATAATATATAGAGAAGCAGAGGAGAAGAGGAATGAAGAAAATTTTAGCAGTATTGCTAGCGATGACCATTGTTCTAGGAATGCCAATGAGTGCTTTGGCTACACCAGGGACTGATCCAGCACTAGCAGGACAACCAGCGCCAGGAAACGATCCAGCGCCAGCAAACGATCCAGCGCCAGCAAACGATCCAGCGCCAGCAAACGATCCAGCGCCAGCA
>CAYJFY010000039.1:0-3104 GCA_964369755.1 uncultured Lachnospiraceae bacterium | reverse complement strand
AATGATCCAGCACCAACAAACGATCCAGCACCAACAAACGATCCAGCGGTAGATGTGGCGGAGACGGGGGATGGAGCAGTTCCAGCAACAGAGGGACAGCCAGAACCTGTGGCAGACATTCCTGCCGATATTAGTATTGAGGAGACTTTCCCAGATGAGGCATTCCGTGAATGGGTAAGTAATAATTGTGACGATAATGAAGATGGAATGTTAGCTAATTATGAAATAGATGAGACAACTAGGTTGTACTATCATGCAAGTTCAGATGCTCCAGCGGTATCCTTCGAAGGAATCGAAGTGCTTGATAGTTTAGTAGAACTGAATTTGTCTGGTGATATTGTGAATTTAGATCTTTCAAAGCTTACAAAGCTAGAAATGGTCAATATTACGTTTTATGATGAGCCGTTGAGCATCATGGATTTCTCGGCGAGTACAAATCTTACCTATATATGGACGGGAGTAGCGTGGTTTGATCCAGACAGAGTTGAAAAAGTTGTTGATGTTAAACTTCCGTCATCATCTAAGTTGGAGACTTTTATGGTTGATGGGATGTTGGTTAAGGAATTTGTGCCAGCGGACTATCCTAATTTGAGGACACTCTCATATGGTTCAACGGTGGAAAATATTGATTTGTCATCGAATAAGGAGCTGGGAGTTCTAGGTTTGTCTGATATGTCGATAACAAGTTTGGATTTATCGGCGAATAAGGAGTTGGTACGACTAAGTTTATCTGATATGCCGATAACGAGTTTGGATGTATCGAACAATACAAAGATTACAGATTTGACATTGGAGTCTCTTGGGCTTACAGAGTTGAACACTTCAACATTAAGTGAATTATATACGATTTATCTTGCAGACATGCAGCAGTTGAGAAGTGTTGATTTGTCTGGAAATTCAAAAATGGGGCATATTGATATTTATGATGTAGCTGTAGAGAATTTAACGATTGATGAAGCGGCACAGTTATGGACTTTAGTAATTTCAGGAACAGAATTGGAATCTCTGACACTTAGCGCACAAAATAAACTTAGCTGGATATCTATACATGAAACTCCTTTGAGCTCATTTGATTTCAGCAAGACACCAAAGGTCAGTTCATTATACCTTAGTAGGACAAATATTAAATCATTAGATATTTCCATGCTAAATGATTTGGATTCTTTAGAGATTAATGGATTGTTTACAGAGGTAAAATTGCCAGCAAATAGCGAAAACTATTATATTGAAGATGGTGTGCTATATGAGGCGTATACAAATGTACGTGGTGAAGATAAGGTGTTATTAACAAGTTACTTGACCAATCTAGAAAGAACAGTATTTGAAGTTCCTGAGAAGGTGACTGACGTAGTATATAGTTGTTTCACATATGCTGGTGTGTTAGATACAGTTGTATTTCCAGATAAAGAAGTGATTCTAGGAAATAATTCATTCTATAATGTGACTGATATGGATGTGTACTTTAAAGGAGGTCCAGAGAACTATATTCCAGATATTGAGGATGAAGGTCATTTGTCTTGGGTATTTGTAGAGGGTGAGGCGACATTGTATTACCCAGAAGGGAATGCTGCTTGGGAAAAATATATTGAAGAGTGGAAGAAGTACAACGAAACAAGTATTTACGATTTGAATGTGAACTTGACCTTTGCTACTTGGGACCCAGCGAAAGGCATTCCAACTCATACACCGAGTGAGTCATTGGTTGAGGTGCCACTAAAGCCTGAGATGAAGACAGAATCAGCGGTTGCAAAGACTACGATTTCCCAGGCGATGATAGAGAAGGCAATTGCGGATGCTAAATTAGCAGGTGGAGAAGCTTTGAAACTTGTAATCGATGCGGTTGATGCGAATGCAACGAAGACAGAGGTTACGATTTCACCTTCTGCATTGGCGGAGATGGTTGAAGATAATGTGGAGAAGCTAGTAATCAAGAATAACGGGGCGAGCTTGGAGTTCGATGCTGCAATCTTGAAGCAAGCCGTTACAGAATTAACAGGAGATGTAACATTCTCTGCTGAGAAGGTTGATAACAGTACACTTAGTGCAAAGGCAAAGGCTCTAGTTGGAGACCGACCAGTGTTTGACTTTACCATTGCAGATGCAGCTGGTAATAAGTTATCAAACTTTGGAACTGGATATGTAACTGTGAGTATTCCTTATAAGTTGGCAGCAGGGGAGATGGCAGATGATATTGTTGCTTACTATATTGCTGATGATGGAACAGTCATGAAGCTTGCAGAATATACATATGATGCTGCAACTGAAATGTTGACATTTAGAACGAATCATTTCTCTATGTATGCAGTAGCATATGAAGATTCAGGGAAAAATAAAGCTCCAGCTACAGGAGATGCGAACAACATGAATCTTTGGATTATGTTGGCGGCAATATCTCTTGGTGGATTAGTAGTATTTACAAGAAAAAGAAGAGCATAATGATAGTAGACAAGGCTTTGGAGAAATCCAGAGTCTTGTTTTTGCAATAAGAAATTGAGTTTCCATTATTTGTATTGTCAATTTTAATATGCCGTGTTATTATAAATATAAGCATACAAGTTCAATTCTTTACCACGATATGTGGTGTCATTTTTCTAAGAATGACAAGTGATTTATAATAATTGTTTCACTTGTAACCATTCAGTAACTTCATGCTTGAAACCCCATAGTAGAGCAAGGAGTATGAAAAGTCAGAATTGATGTATTTATCATTTGATTTTGCATTTGAAATACAATCTCCTTGCAGCACAACTGAATAAGGAGGAGACTTATGACAAAGTTTACAAATGAGAAGCAGCAAAAACACATCATCAAGGAGCCCAAATGGGAATCCATTGGGATTACCAACAGCTTGCTATTTAAGCACTTGATGAAGAATGAAGAAATCTGCAAGAAATTATTGGAGACAATTCTAGGAGTAACGATTAGAAAGCTAGACTACAAGGACGTAGAGAAGGAGATGGATTTATCTTTAGATGCTAAAAGTGTACGACTTGATGTGTACGTGGAAGATATAGAGCCCATTGCCTATGATTTGGAGATGCAAGCTACAGACACCAGAGAACTACCGAAGCGCAGTCGCTATTATCAGGGAATGATAGATTTGA
>CAYJFY010000038.1:11498-24137 GCA_964369755.1 uncultured Lachnospiraceae bacterium | reverse complement strand
GATAAAATTATCGAATCCCACGAAAATACTCTTGTCAAGACCTCCAAACAAGTTATAATCATAAAATGCTATTTGTAAACCCATCATTGGTTTATATGCGAAAAATATATACCATAACAAGCCTGGCAGCAAAAGAAACACGTATAAATCCCAATTTCCTTTAATCGATTTTAAATTTCGTTTAAAGTTTCCCTTCATATTCTTATTCTTCTTCATTTTAACTCCTTTACCAGTATAACTTCCAATCAGATACCAAACGCATAAGACCCTCAAAATAGAAATAATCGCCCCAGCCACTACATTCATCTACACCTCTGTCTACTTGCTCGTTAAATTCTGATTCTCGACAATAAGTTCCATGTAATAATAATCCATTTGTCTGTGTGAAGTCAGAGGCCGCACAGTGTTTAATGAGTGCGTTCATAATCTTCTTCGCTTCTCCTGTATAGTAAGATGCTTTTTCTTGTGATAAGTATTTACTCATCTCAAGCATCCCACATACCGCAATCGATCCTGCTGATGAATCCCATGGTTCGTCACTTCCTGTCGTAAAATGGAAGTCCCAATAAGGGATTGCATTATCTGGCAAGTGATCGATAAAATAATCTGCCACTTTTTCAAACAAAGGAATGTATTCTTCATTTGGATTCTGCTTATATGCTAATGCAATTCCGTAGATTCCCCAAGCCTGACCTCTTGTCCATGCCGAATTACAGTCATAGCCTTGTGCTGTTACCCCCTTGGTCGGTTCTCCTGTCTCCATATCGAAGAAGTAGGTATGATGGGTAGAACCATCTTCTCGAAACAACACCTTCATAGCAGAGTTCGTATGTGCTATAGCAGCATTCGCATAGCTTTCGTCCCCTGTAATCTCTGTCGTCCAATATAATAATGGAAGATTCATCAAACAATCTATAATCATTCGATAATTTTCTGGTGCTCCTATTTCACCCCATGCCTGTAGAAATTGTCCTTTTTCATGAAATCTGTTCTTTAGAACATCTGCAGCCATAATTGCAGCCTTCTTGGCAGTTTCACTGCCAGTAAGTTTATATGCTGCGACACACGAGAGTGTATACAAAAATCCCATATCATGTGTATTAATATAAATCTGATGTTCCATTCTGTGCAAGAAGTTATCCACCTGCTTGAGTGCCGCTAACTTATACTCTTCATTTCCAGTCCATTCATATGCAAGCCATAACTCTCCTACCCAGAATCCTGTAGTCCAACCTACATTTTCACCAACTTCATAGAAGCCATCAACAGTACACGCCGTCTGACATACGCTTTCAAACATCGGTATATTCTTATATACTTGACTACATGCATCTTCAATTGCCACTTTTAAACTTTCACAAGAAACCTCTTGTCCGCTTAAATACATTTTCTTCATCTCGTTCCTCCTCTGTTTCTTGTTCACATAATATACACATTTTAAAATTTTGTACATCACAAAAACTTCGAACCCTACCCAAAAACTCTTATTTTCATATCTACAATTTTCTCTTTTATCATCATTTTTACTCACAACCTATTGATTTTGCGTTGTTTTTTCATTCCTTAGATTATAATCATTGAAATACATTTTCACATTTGCTATAATCTTGCTAGTAAAAGAACATGGAAAATGGAGGCTGAGTTATGTTTCATAATCGCTCTTACAAGAAAAAATTATCATTGATATTTCTCTTAATCGGACTTACATTCTCGGTTATGATGAGTGTTTATGTTTACATGACAACCTCATACTCAAGAAATGCTGTTCTGTCATCTTTCGAGTCAGCTTGTAGCTCCATGCAAGCAAATACCGATATTACATTAGGAAATATCTCAAAGATTATACTCTCTATAGATGAAGTAGAATATATCAAAGACTGGGTATATGCCGACAGTGAGAATGCGTTTTTCTTCCAATCCATTCAGCTAAAAGACCATTTAAATTCTTTGGTTTTTTCGCTACAGTCACCTACCTATCATTTGGACATATGGCCAATAGAAAAACCGCATGTAGCTCCGAC
This sequence comes from uncultured Lachnospiraceae bacterium, assembly GCA_964369755.1. Lineage (GTDB taxonomy): Bacteria > Bacillota > Clostridia > Lachnospirales > Lachnospiraceae > CAUPWF01. The sequence goes on along the minus strand of CAYJFY010000038.1, from coordinate 22,116 downwards.
CTACTCTTCCCATGTTGTCACTACCTCTGCTTTAGAAACCTCTACGGAATATTTTAAGAATAAAAACATTAGTACCGAGGATCTTGACGCAATCTACAATACGATGAATTCAGGAAAACTCAATATGCTCTATCCTCAATATATAGATGGAGTCTTAGAAAATATATTATATATAAAATCATCAAAACTAGGATATCCCATCCTATATGTAGCAACGATACCCAAATCTTCTCTCTTCGGAGATATAGATAGCCTAAACGCAGCAATCTATTCGAAAGATATTTTTCTTCCGATAATTGAATCCGATGAAAACACTTTATTATATGAAGATTACTTAAAACCCTCCATTGATTCTCCAAATACCACATTTACTGCTGGACAAAACGTGATATTTACTGATGATTTTGGTTCACTAAACTTTAAGGTAGCCTATATCTTCAACAACACAAATCTGTTTGCATGGCAGATGGTAATCGGAAGCATTGTTTTATTTTGCATCATCCTCTTCCTATTACATAGAATTGTAGTTTCCTTATATGCACCGATTGAACGTGCCATTGGCGATGATGACGACATTATTGCTACAAAAGAAAAACCTTTGGATGAATTTTTTCTTTTAACAAGGAGAAATGAGCGGTTAAAGGAACTTGCTGAATCCTTCTCTGACTTGGAACTTTCAAATAGTGCTCTGGTCATCCAGAACAAATACAAAATTTTATTACTCTCGAAAGATCTTTCAAGTTTTGCACTTGAACAATACGACCATCCTAATTCACAATATGTAGTCGCTATGTTCAAATACTATATTCACGACGATATCAACGCTTATACTAATTTGCAGATTTATAAAAATACACTCAATGAAACTCTGATGTCAGACGATAATCTTATGTACATCGATATGAATGCTTCTTCCTTCATCCTAATTCTACGAGATATGGATTACGAAGATATTGGCAATCGCTTGAGTAGCTATTTGGAAATTAGCAATACCTTGTTTCCTGATTTCATATTTGACCACAAAGTAACAGTAAGTCGGCCTGTAATTGGGCTTTTGCATCTTCATCAGGCATATCTAGAAACTATGAAGATCAGAGAGTATATGAACTTATTTCCCAATAATGTTCTGATATATTATGAGCAAATATCTGATATAAACTTGACTACTACTTCTTACGCGCTAGATACAGAAAATCGATTAATCGATTTGACCATCCGCGGAAGTGTCGATGCCTTAGATGTATTTGATGAAATTATCAGAGATAACTTGTTGGAAAAGAATTTATCAAACGAGAATATTCAAACTCTTATATACGCACTTGTAGGTACAATCCTACGAATATTTCAGGAATTGAAGACTACGCCTGACGAATTAATCGGCCATCCAATCAATTACATGGACTGGTATGTAAAGTGGAATGACGCCACCACTATCACTGAACTAAAGTCTACACTTGAATCAATCATTTCGCATGTAAGTTCGTCTTTATTCTCTACCGAAAAAGATATGATAAACCACATGCAACAATACATCTATGATAACTATAGCGATGATATTATGCTAAATGACTTAGCTGACCGATTTAATTTATCGCCAAAATACTGCAGCACATTATTTAAGCAACTTACAAATTACAATTTCAAAGACTTTCTGAACCAATATCGGATTGAACAGGCAAAGCAATTTATTTCTGAAAATCCTAATATAAAAGTCGTTGATTTATCTACAATGGTAGGGTTCAATAGCTCCAACTCCTTTATCCGTGTATTCAGCAAATACACTGGTATGACACCTACACTCTATGCAACTAAATTTAAAAATGTCAACTAAAAAGTGTGTGGAAATCCACACACTTTTTTCTGCACTTTATTCTCTATTCTCTATACCCTGGAAGGCTCTCGTCGTACCAGTCACAAGTTATTATTTCATAATAATTGCCTTACCTGTTTTAGCACTTTTCTCAAAAGCTAACATAATATCCAATACATGGGTAGCCATTTCCCCACTAGCCAATACTGATTCTTCACTATCAAGTGTTCCTAACATCTGTGATAACCCGAGACCTCTACAGTTATCTTGATAGATAGAATATTCTTCTTCTATTTCAATTTCCTCATACATCTTTCCTCCAAACGTACAAAAACACACTGTATCTGAAAATTTATTTGGCCATGGTAATTTTAAATTCCCCTTTGTTCCATAAATCTCAATATATGGCAATGCTGGACTTTCAAAATCATATGTACATAATATATTCGCAATAACACCATTCTCAAATTGAATAGCTCCTGATATCAATGTTTCTACTTCTACATCTATTATCTGCCCTTTCAACGGCTCACTAGTAATCAGTCTTTGATCATATGTTCTTGCTGTAAACCCAGTCACCTTATTTGCTTTCCCACATAATCTGACTAATGTCGTTATATAATACGGACCAAAATCAAGCATTGGACCTGCACCCTTTTTATAGAAATATTCTGGTGAAGGGTGCCAATGCTCATGACCTTTAAATGCTAAAAATCCGCTTGCTGCAATAATTCTCCCTAATTTTCCTTCTTCAATCCACTTCTTTGCACTACTAGTAGACGCACCCAAAAATGTATCTGGTGCACCGCCAAGTAAGACTCCCTTTTCCTTTGCTAATGAAATCAACTCCTTGCCTTCTTCCACTGAAAATGATATTGGCTTTTCAACATATACATTTTTTCCACCTAAAATACATTGTTTTGTTAATATATAATGAGTATCTGGTAAAGTAATAATTAAAATAGCATCAATCTCGTCACACGCTATCATATCTTCTAATGTCATGATTTTTTCAACACTATATCTATCCGCTTGTTCTTTTGCTCTTTCTATATTTTTATCACAAAGTGCATATACTTTAGTATTTTCAAATCTACTATGAAGATTCGGTATATATACATCACTAATATTTCCACACCCAACGATTCCAATTTGATATCTTTTCATGGTTTCCTCGATTCAAACTCTAAATAGTTCTTATTCTAAGCATAATTTTCCACCGTTTCTACAATACATTTCAAACTTTCCATGCCATCAAAATATGTATATTCACCTTTTCCATTCGGAAATTTACCACATTGTTCTACATTCATTCCGAACTGCTCACAAGACAACACAACTTCCTTTGTGTTACATATTTTGAATGCAATATGATGAATTCCTTCTCCACGCGAATTCAAAAAATCTCTCCATGTAGATGGTGCTTCATTGGGTTGTATTAATTCAATTCGTACCCCATCTTCCACATCAAAGAATGCGAGGTATGAATACACATCTGGTGCAGGTTTATTTTTATATGTAGCTAATGTCACTTCATAATCACCTTTGAATATTTGAGTGGGCGGAACTTCCACACCCAAAAATTCCGCCCATTTAATTTTTGTCATTTCGATATCTTCAACAACAAATCCCACCTGTGTTAACTTAGTAGTTCCAATTATACTTTTCATTTTCCCCACCTTCTTTATAAATTTATATTACATTTCTATTCTCGATACCCTGGAAGGCTCTCGTCATACCAATCACAAGTAATGTCTTGTGTAATCAATCCACTATCTGGATTGTCTGGCAACTTCATCTCTGGCAATGCAATCCATTCCCCATCCTTGGTCAAGCATGTAATTCCATCTTTTTCTAGGAAGTCAATCAATGCTTGCTTTAATCTCTTCTGTTCTGTTCCACAGCTTGGAACTCCTGCGCGATTTCTCACTTCCGCTCCGCCTCTTAAGTCAAATAGGAATTCACGTCTATCTGGAGCAGAATAGATATATTTCCAAGTACCATCTGTAATCATATAGTTTCCAAATGCATGCTTCATCAGTTCAGGATCTTGCTTATATTCCTCTGGGATCAACTTCACACTTCCATTTTGTGCTTCTTGATAGCAAGAGAAGATAGAATATACATACTCTTTCTCTTCCTCTCTCAAACTACTTCCATCCATTTGATATTTGCTATGGTCTATCGATGCTACATCTAAGAATGTAGGTGCTAAATCCACCAAACTTACAGGCGTTTCATTCACCTTTCCACCGTCGAACACTCCGTCTTGGTATACGATAAATGGAATCTTCGCAGCCGAATTATGCATAGAGCGTTTTCCAAAGCATTGATAATCTCCCAGAAGCTCTCCATGATCTGATGTGAACACAATCATTGTATTCTTCAATTGTCCTGACTTCTCTAGCTCATCCAGGATTCTTCCAATCTGATAATCGATAAAAGAAACACAAGAATAATAGTATGCCTTCTGGCATCGCAGTAGATTCAAGTCTCTTCCTAAATCCCGATACTTATATCGATTCTGTACCTTATTGACAAACATCTGCATACTTTCATCATCTGCTGTCAATATCGGCAATGGCATCTGTACTGGATCATAGAGCTTGTGCCATGGTACAGGTGGGGCAAATGGTGGATGTGGGTGGATAAAGCTAGAGAATAAATACCATGGTTCTCCCTCTTTATTCTCTTCGATAAACTTCACGGTCCGATCTCCAATCCATTGTGTCGGATGCAAGTGTGCTGGCAACCTAGATGGCTGTGGAATATAGTACATCGGTCCTCTTACCCCATGTGCTTCATAGGTATAGTCGTATCCATTCTCACATAACATCTGATAATATGGCTCGATCTCTATCTCTTCTGGAGACAACTCTTCCTGTCTCTCCCTTGTTTGAAATCCGCGAAGTGCATTCATGTCTGGTGTAAAATGACACTTTCCAATTCCATGTGTTCGATATCCATTCTCACTCAATATCTCCATAAATGATGGTACATCCTCTGGCATATCATCATTGGAATAGCACCCTGTTTTTGTTGGATACAAGCCTGTGATCATTGCACATCTTGCTGCAACACACACAGGGGATGGTGTGTATGCATTGTGATAACTCACCCCCATGGATACCAATCGGTCAATATTCGGTGTCTTAATCACCGGATTATTATGTGCATGGATTGCATCAAATCTTAACTGATCTGTAAAAATGTGTAAAATATTTGTTTGTCTTTGTGACATAACTCTACCTCTCCTTCTTGTTTAGATTGTAAAACTACCCTCTAGTCCCTCGTTACTGTTCTTTCCTATTATAACAATAAATTTTCCAGGCTCTACAACTTTTTTATAATCGAAACCCGTAAACTCTAACATTTCCTTTGTTATTTTAAAGTTTATTTTCTTTGTTTCTCCTGACTCTATAAGTACTTTTTGAAAGCCTTTTAACTCTTTCATCGGGCGTGCCATAGAAGATACTGGGTCTGAGATATACATCTGTACCACTTCTTTTCCATCTCTTTTACCTACGTTCTTCACATCTACGGATGCTTGCATTACCACACCTTCTGGCAGATCTTCTCCCGAAAGTGTTAGATTGCTGTATTCAAACTCTGTATAACTCAATCCATAGCCAAACCAATAATATGGCCCTTCTTTTTCGAATAAATAGTCCTTGATAAATGCCGTTCTCTTTTGACTATAATATCCTGGCAAACAACCTGAATTGCGAACAATTGTGACTGGTAAACGACCGCTTGGATTCACATCCCCAAAGAGAACATTCGCAATCGCTGCTCCTGTTTGTTGTCCGAGATACCAGCCTTCCAATACTGCATTGGCCTTCTCATACACTTCTCCACAAGATAATGGCTTTCCATTGATCAATACAACAACGGTAGGTGTTCCCGTGGCTACTACTTGACGTAGTAATTCATTCTGCTGACCAACTAGATCCAGAGAGGAATTGTCCCCATTATGCTTCATCAAGGTTACTGCCTCACGGCTTGTATTCGGTGATCCTCCAAGACAGAGAACTACCACATCTGAATTCTGTGCCAATTCAACCGCACTTCGTATCGTCTCCACTTCCTCTTCTGGTGTATATAAGGTTGGATTTTGTAACATTACATCTGTCTCTGTTTCCATGGCTAGTTGCTCTTTTGTAATGCCACAACCTCTCTCATAACGAACCTCGAACTCGCCTTCTGCTTTTTCACGAATTCCATCTAAGATACTCACACCTACATTTGGTCTCGCACTATAATAGCTAAATTCAACTGGTGTCGCAGTCGGTCCAATGACAGCTAACTTCTTTAAGTTCTTAGAGTCCAGTGGTAAGATTTCTCCCTCATTCTTCAATAGAATAACGGTCTCTTCGGCAATCTCTTGCGCCACATCAATATGCTCCTGACAGTTCACAATCCTACCTGCTTCTTCTGGTGATTTATATACATTCTCGAATAATCCCAATCTAAATTTCAGTGACAAGATACGTCTAACGGTATCATCTAGCACACTTTCTAGTGTTGGATCTTCTTCAATAGCCTCTTTTAATACGGAATAGGCAGCACCTGCCGGAGCATCGATATCCACACCCGCACGAAGCCCTTGTGCTGCTGCTTTGGTCTTACTATCTACAACATGATGCAAAATCTCTAATCGTTCCACATCTCCATAGTCTGAAACTACAATTCCTTCAAATCCCCATTCCTCTCTCAGTAACTCTGTCAGCAACCAACGGTTCCCGTGGCAAGGAATTCCATCGATGTCTGAATGTGATGGCATGATTCCCATGGCATGTCCCTCTTTTACTGCCCGCTCAAACGGTGGCAAGATTTGATCTTTTAGCGCACGCATCGGTATATTTGTCGGAGCAAAATTCCTTCCTCCATCACATTGTCCATAGGCAACAAAATGCTTCGGCGATGATACAATATGCTCAGCATCCACACCATCTCCGCCTCCTTGTAGTCCCTTCACTGCTGCTAGTCCAATCTCCGAAACCAAATGTGTATCTTCTCCAAAGGTTTCTTCAATACGTCCCCAACGCGGATCTCTTCCAATATCTAGCACAGGAGTAAATGCCTGATGTCCACCTCTTAGACGTACCTCACGCCCTACAACGTCAAACACCTTCTGCACCAACTCTGGATTAAACGAACCCGCCATTCCGATTGGTCTTGGAAACATCGTTGCACCTTCTGCTAACTGTCCATTTAGACACTCCTCATGTACTAATACTGGTATCTTTAGTCTTGTATTTTCTTGTACATATTTTTGCAAAATGTTTCTGTACTTTACACTCGCCTCCACAGGCATATTCTTCCCTGGAAGCTGAAACGCTCCCAAACCATAACGCAACCATTCCTTGATCTGTTCATTCTGTATTTCCCCTGTAGAAAGAACTTTTTGCAGCTCCTCATCATCAAGTGCCAGATCATTCGTAGGTATCGCCATCGTCTGTGCGATCTTCTCCTCTAGCGTCATTTCATTTAACAATTCATCTACTCGCTTCTGATAATCCATAATAACCCCTTTCACATACTTTTCTGCCTACATCATAACAAATAAATAGGGTGTTATGCTATTCTGTTTCCGTCATAATACTATCAATTTTCAGTAGAATTTGACGAATTGAAACAAAGCAATGTGCCAATATGCACATTGCTTTGCTATTATTTTCAATATTTTGTTTTTAGTATACGTCTTTCCACTCTGCGATGTTGCTTGGGTCGAATTTGAATGGAGGTCCTACGATGATTTCTGTTCCACCGTCACCAGCTTCTACTACTTCATAATCACCCATATCTGTTGTAAATGTGTCTCCAGCTGTTCCTGTGATTGTTCCATCAACTAATGCTAATGATGTGTGAGCTGCTAGTTTTCCTAAGTCCTCTGGATTCCATAAGTACATGTAAGGTGTAGAGAATTCATCTCCATCTCCGATAAATGCTGCCATTTGAGATGGAAGTCCAAGTCCTGTAAGTTTTACAGATGACCCTTCATCTTGAAGTACTTGAGCACCTGAGTTGACACCAACTGTTGTTGGAGCACAGATTACTTTTAAGTCTGGGTATTTTGATAATAATGCTAATGTTTGCTCTGTAGATTTTTGTGGCTCGTCATCACCATAAGCAACTTCTACTAATTCTAGATCTTTGTATTTGTCTTCTTTCATAATCTCTTGCATTGCTTCAATCCATGCATTTTGGTTTGCTGCTTGAGATGTTGCTGAAAGGATTGCCCATTGTCCTGAACCACCTGAGATATCATATACTGCATCGATAAGCGCTTGACCGATTTCTTGTACACCTGCTTGGTTTACAAATACTTGACGGCTGTCAGCATTTACATTTGAGTCAAATGTTGAAACCTTGATTCCAGCATCCATCGCCTCTGTCAAAGTTGCTTGTAATGCATTTTGGTCATTTGCTGCAAGAGTGATTGAGTCTACTCCTTGAGAGATTAATGATTGAATTGCTGATACCTGTGCATCTGCTGTTGCTGCCTCAGGATGTTTTACAACTACTTCTCCGCCTGCTGCTTCAATTACTGCTGTAAATCCTTCTACACATTTCTCAAAGTAAGGATTTCCTGCTGATTTTGTTACGATTGCATGAACTCCGCCGCCTGATGCTGCGCCTTCTGCTGGCTCTTCTGTTTCCTCAGCTGGTGCCTCTTCTTCTGCTGCTTCCTCTGTAGCCGCTGGCTCTTCCGCTGGTGCTGCTGGTGCACTACACCCTACTACCATTGCTCCTACTACTGTCATCGCTAACAATGTACTGATAAGTCTTTTCTTCATTCTTTCTTTCCTCCCTTTCGGATAATTTTATATACAAAGCATCTTATGATGCATAAGTATTCTTTTTCTTTTTAAATTTCTCTGTAAGATTAAAATTCGGTAATAATGCCGAGATAATGAGCAAGCTACCCAATATGATCAGGATAATCTGTGGATTCATATTGATCTGTCCAAGTCCAATCCTTAGACAAATAATAATGAATGCAGATATCATACCACCTTGTAACTTCCCTTTACCACCTGCAGTAGATACTCCACCGAATACTGCCATCGCTATGGCATCTAGCTCGAACCCGTTTCCTGTCGTTGTGTTTGCTCCGAACAGAACAGATGTTAAAAACAATGCACTGACACCTGCCATTGTGCCTGTTACTGTATAAATGATCAATCGATTTCTTTGCACTGGTATACCAGAATAATATGCAGCCAATTTATTCGATCCAATCGCATATACACTTCTTCCAAATGTTGTCTTCCTCAATACTACGCCGAAAATCACAGCAAGTATCACAATTACGAAGAAGATATAAGGGATAATTCCTACTTTTCCTGCAAGCAAGAAGAATCCTGATGTATCACTTAGAGATACCGAACCGCCACTTCCCAGTGAGACTTCTGCAATCCCTCTGAAAACAATCTGAGTAGCAAGTGTTACAATCATCGGTGGCAACTCGGTAAATCTTGTTAGGATGAGTCCATTGATCAATCCACAAACTGTACCAGTTCCCAATCCTACCAACACAACAACCCCAAATGGAAGTCCTGCATTGACACTCATACACATAAAGGTCGCCGATAGACAAACAATAGAACCTACCGAGATATCAATTTCACCTAATATTAAGATATACACCATTGGGAGTAGTAGAAACACTCCAGATAGATATCTTGGCATCTCACGAAATACATTTTCTATGGTATAGGTTGGAGATAAGCTCATATTTAGGAGTGTCACTAGCAAAAATACTACTACGAGTGCACCTTCCCAGCTGAGTATCGCCTTCTTCCACGAAGTATTCGGTGTATTACTAATCGTTCTTCCTGATTTTCCAGCCATAACTACATCTCCCTTTCTTTTAGACTATTTCGATCCATTGCTCTCTGTCCCAAAACGTTCAAGATGATTACAATCATAATAATCATTCCTTTTACTGTGTTTTGTGCAATCGAATCAATTCCAACTAGTGGTAATGCTTTTGCAATAACGGCTAAGATAAGAGACCCTAGAAGTGCCCCTACTACCGTACCACGACCACCTGTCATGCTTACACCACCAATTACACAAGCTGCAATAACATCCATTTCTCTTCCGTATTGCATGTTTGGCTGAGAAGCCGAGTAGATTGATGTCGCCAATGCACCACTAAGCCCTGCAAGAGTTCCCATTACGGTGTACACCATTAGCTCCACATTCTTGGTATTGATTCCTGAAATTCTAGCTGCTTCTCGATTACTTCCAACTGCATATACTTTTCTACCTACCTTCGTCCACTTCATTACAACGAAGAAGATGATGTAGCATATAATAATTACCCAAACTACGTTATTGATACCAAGTAGGCTTCCTACAGCAAATTCGGAAAAACTACCTAGTTCATCCGCTGTAGCCCATTGATTGTTTCCTATTACGTAGGCCAACCCTCGATATATGTACATAAATCCCATGGTCGCAATGATTGGTAGTACCTTCCCCCTCGAAATAACCAAACCGATGGCTGCTCCACATGCTGCTCCGATTAATACTGCAATGACAAATAATAAAATGTTGTTATTTATGATATTATATTTCATCAGCATACCAACGGACATTCCCGAAAATGCCAATGTAGACGCAATCGATATATCAATCCCTCCAATGAGTAATACTCCTAGCATTCCCAATGTCATTATCATGGTTACACCATTATTTTTCAACATATCCGAGATTGATTTAAACTCTAGAAACGATGGACTTCTAAACGAAATCACAACACACAGGATAATCAGAACAATCAATAAACTTGCTTCA
>CAYJFY010000038.1:0-11488 GCA_964369755.1 uncultured Lachnospiraceae bacterium | reverse complement strand
ATTTTGATTTCTCCATAGCTAATTCTAAGATGCCTTCTTGTGTTGCTTCCTGTCTATTCAACTCACCTGTCATCTTACCGTTACACATCACCAGAATTCTATCACTCATTCCGAGGATTTCTGGCATCTCGGATGAAATCAGTATAATTCCATAGCCCTCACTTGCAAGCTCTCCCATAATCTGATAGATTTCTGCTTTTGCACCAACGTCTACCCCTTTGGTCGGCTCATCCATAATTACCACTTTCATGTCTTGGCTCAGTGCTTTCGCCACTACTACTTTTTGCTGATTTCCACCTGATAAGGTATTGGCTGCATCGAAAATGGTTACTGCCTTCGTATCCACTTTTTCCAATAAGGTCTTCGAAAGATCGCGCTCCTTCTTCTCGTCGTTGAATCCAGCTTTCGCATACTTGCCCATGGTCGGAAGGGTTACATTTCTCCCAAGTCCCCAACTCATAATCAAGCCTTCCTTCTGTCGATCTTCTGGTAGAAGGATAATTCCCTTTTTCATTGCATCCACAGGTTTCTTCACCACAATCGGTTTTCCTTCGAGATACAATTTTCCACTGTCTGGTCGTGTAATTCCACAAACACTCTGTACTACTTCGGTACGTCCTGCTCCTACAAGCCCTGTAATTCCCACGATCTCTCCTGCTTTTACGTCAAAAGAGATATTTTTATAGAATCCCATCTTGCTGAAGTTCTCAACTCTTAGAAGCTCTGCTCCTATCTTAACTTCTGGTTTTGGGAATAAATCCGCAATTTCTCTACCTACCATCGCCTTAATGAGGTCTGCATTAGAGATTTCGTCTACATCATATGTATTAATATATTGTGAATCTCGTAATACGGTAACTCTGGTTGCTAGTCTATACATGTCTTCAAATCTGTGTGATATAAAGATGATTGATACACCATTTTCCCTTAGCGAATCTACAATTTTGTACAATTCCTCTGACTCGCTCTTTGTCAACGCTGCTGTCGGCTCGTCTAAAATGATAATCTTTGCATTTGTAGATAATGCTTTTGCAATCTCTACCATCTGTTGTTGTGCTACACTTAATATTCCCATCTCTGCAGTTGATTTGAAGTCAGAATTTAACTTCTTTAACAGATCATCTGCTTTTCGGTTCATCTCTTTCCACTGAATCATTCCATTTTTAATGGTTTCATGACCCATGAAGATGTTTTCCGCTACAGTGAGATGTGGATAAGAAGTCGGATGTTGATACACCGCCGCTATTCCTGCTGCCTGAGCATCTCTTGTACCCTTGAAATTTACCTTCTCACCTTCCAAAAACATATCGCCTTCTTCGGCTTTATGCACACCGGTAATTACTTTAATGAATGTAGATTTCCCCGCACCATTTTCACCCATGAGTGCGTGAACTTCTCCCTTTTTCAATTGGAACTTCACATTGTTTAAAGCCTTAACTCCGGGAAATATCTTAGTTATACCTTTTAATTCCAAAATATAATCTGACATTTTGTTTCCCTCCCTTTCTTATGCCTTGATTTTAACAAAGATTTTTTGAGTTTTATATAGGACAATATTTCGATTAAGGGTAATATTTTTTTCAATTTCATAAATCTTCATATAAATATTGCATTTCAATTTCACATTTTGTAAAATAAGATACAATATTAATCCCCCATGGAGGTAAACGATGAAACTGTTGATTGTAGATGATGAAATGCTCACGAGAAAAGGTATTATCTCTTCTATTGATTGGGCTGCACTCAATATTGATGAAGTGCTGCAGGCTGACGATGGAATGAACGCTCTGACCATCGCAAAAAAAGAACAACCTGATATCATTCTCTGTGACATTCGGATGCCACGAATGACTGGAATTGAGTTAGCCGAGAAAGTCGAAGAACTACTACCAAACACAAGTATTATCTTTATGAGCGGATATTCTGACAAGGAATATCTAAAGGCTGCAATCAAATTAAAAGCGATTAACTACATTGAAAAACCCTTAAATCCAAACGAAATTCGTGAAGCCATCTTAGAAGCCAAGGAACGTGTTTCTGCGAAGGCTCTCGCTGCGGAAACCGCTACACGCTATTCTAGTGAAGTCTCCACAAAGTTAGCGCTTTTGTTCACCAAACCTCATTCCGGTGAAGAGGAAGCCATTCAAGAACTAATAAGCAGACTGAATTTCCCTATTCAAGCCACGGCAAGCTTCACTACCTATTTACTTCGGATCGATGGGGACGATATTTTACCACACCAATTAGACCATGTGCGAGTAAACTTCGAAACATTGCTGACACATTATAATCTAAAATACTTATATACTTCCCTGCACTCTTATCACCATGTTTTCTTTGTGATAAACCAAAGTCCACTGGGGCAAACCATTCAATATGAACTCGGACGCTATCTGAGTAAATTGTTCTCTGCTTTTTGTAGTTTTTCCATCTCTTATAGCCAGTCGAGCAAGGGGCTAGGCTCTGCATATGAGAGTTATTCGAATTGTGTTATTATGCTACAGCAAGGTTTCTTTTTTCCGAATAACACGCTGATTCATGAAGATGTCATTCAATCGGCATCCGATGCACAAGTCAAGAAATCTGCTTTCACAATTTCCATAGCAGATTTCACAAACAACCTGACTGCACAAAATCTGGAGGGCTGTCACCAATTCTTGGAGCAGATCAAGAGCTACTATGATTGCAACACTCTCGTGTTAAAACCGCAGGTAAAAGACTTATATTATCGTCTTCTCACCTCGCTTCATGATGCTCGAACAAAACAGAAGTTAAATGAGAGTGCTCCGTTTGCTCTAGCCAACCACTCCATTATGGAACAACTAGATTCTTGCTTCTCCTTTGAAAAACTCCACAACTTGCTGTTGAGCGAGACAGAGGAATATTTTGAAGCGTTGTCGAATCACACTCCCGAGGACGCAACGATCTTTCTTATTAAAAATTATATTGCTCAAAATTATCACAATGAACTGTTGTCCATCAAGGAAATCAGTGAACATGCGAACCTCTCTGTTTCTTATATGTGTACCTACTTCAAATCACAAACAGGACAGACTTTGAATCAATATTTGACGGAATACAGAATGGAACGTGCAAAACAACTATTAGAAGATGTTCGTATTCATATTTCCGACATTTCAGACCAAGTTGGTTATAGCAACGGAAATTATTTTGGAAAGACATTTAAGAAATATTCAGGGCTATCACCTTCACAGTATAGGGAGAAAACAGAGCGATGGTAACATTATTCAATCGGATTAAATCCTGGTATATGAATCTACGGATTCATACCAAATTCACAATTTCTCAAGTACTTCTTATCTCCATACCACTCCTCTTCATTGGTGTGTTCTTTTTTGTGGAGTTAAATGACATGATTGTTGCTGACACCATTCGTTCTGAGCAAAGTGCTGCCTCCGAGACTGGCCCTCTACTAGTGGACTTTACCGATGACATCTATGAAACATCAATGGACATCCTAGACTCAGATTTTTACAAAAATCTACTTTCTCTAGAAACCACAGATGAATTGAATCGTTTGATTCCCTCAACTCATGCATCGAATCTACAAGCTACCATCCAATCCATCCTGGATATGGATGCTGTTACCAACGTAAAAATATATACGGACTTATCCACTGCACGAGGAGTGTCACTATCTCCATTGAATGATGTATTGACCCCTTATGACGAAGCACAAGGTTCCTATTGGCATGGTATTTTCCAAGGTTCTCCGCAAACCCGAGATTTATTCTGCCCAACCTTTTACCTAAGCCCTGATGAAGCAAAAAATTATGGAGACATCGCCTATATTATAAAGAGTAGCTCTAGTCTCCTCAGCAGTTCCACCCCTACTTTTCTAGCGATTTACTTCGATTCAGATACACTAGAATATCTACTAGAAAACAACCTAACTTCTGACACGAATGTTGCCTATATCATAAATAGCCGTGATAGTATCGTAGCCACATCAGATACCGCACGATCCAGTACGTATTATTTTAATTATGAAACCGTTCAGAACAATTTTATGACATCCAATAACTTTATCACCAAACAGATTTTGGGTGAGGATGTGTATGCCGTGTTTTACAGCATTGCTCATACTGATTGGTATATGGTTGTTGCCATGCCATCTGGTCCATTATTGGAACAAAGCCAGACGATTATCATGACATTTGTCCTTGTGTTTTTGGTTTTTGTGTTGCTATCTTTTCTCATTGCACATCAACTATCTCGCTCCATTACCACACGACTTTCCAGTGTCATCGATCAAATGGGCCTGGCAAGACTTGGACCACCTGTAGCCCTCGATGCATCCGATACCATGGATGAGGTTGGTGAACTGATTGATACATATAACTATATGACCCGCGTCATCAATCAACTAATTACCGATCAGGCCAAAGCATCTGAGGACTTAAGAGTTGCAGAATTTAATTCCCTCCAAGCTCAGATTAACCCACATTTTCTATATAACACCATGGATATGATTAACTGGCTCTCTCAGGAGGGGCGAACAGAAGAAGTAAGTGCAGCGATACAAAATCTATCAAGATTCTATAAGCTGACATTGAGCAAAAAAAACTCCATCAATACCATTGCCGAGGAATTAGAGCATGTTACCATCTATATAGAACTTCAGAATATGCGATTTGACAATCAGATTGACTTTATTGTAGATATTCCTGACTCTTTATTAGACTATACTATTCCAAAACTCTCCTTCCAACCAGTAGTGGAAAATGCAATTCTCCATGGTATCATGGAGACAGAGTCAAAATCTGGCACCATTGTAATAAGTGGTTGGTTAGAAGATGACGCCATCGTCATCTTAATATCTGATGATGGCGCAGGCATCCCTGCCGAGAAACTCCCGTTGTTGCTATCTGGTATCACACATGCTAACCAAAAAGGGAATGGTTCGAACATTGCCATTTACAATACTCACCAAAGACTTCAGGTTCTGTACGGACTTGAATACGGACTCTCTTATTCTAGTACCCTCGGTGAAGGCACCGATGTGGAGATCCGAATCCCAACGGGGACACCAAAGGGGACAGGGGAGATATGAGCATACGCTCATCCTACCCCCGTCCCCGTTGTTTGACAGTACATTTCGTGGAATTAATCTAAGTGGAATACGTTGATCAAATCCACTGCCACAGGACTGTTGTCCTCATTTGTCTCCATGATATCTGCCATAAATGCCCACCATTTTTTACAAATCTCTGTTTCTGCAGTTTTGCTCCATTTTTCTTGGTCTTCTATCTCAATACAACCGAACAAAATATCCGTCTCACGGTCCAAGAATATGGTATAGTTTTTTCCACCGTATTCATGTATCATATCTTGCATCTGGGGCCACAACTCATTATGTCGTTTCGTATACTCTGCCTCCATCCCTGGGTAAAGTTTCATTTTAAATCCTTTAATCATCGCTTTAATAACCCTCTCTTATTTAGTTTCTCTTTGATAGCACCTCTGCCTCATATGCTTCTACTTCCTTGAACCACTCTGCTTTTACTGGCACATTGTTCTTCTCGCAGAAGTAATCCCACACATCTCCAAGTGGATATGTCTTTACTTCTTCTTGTAGCATCATTAGTTCGGTATATTTTCCTTCATCTTGAAGTTGTGCTAATTTTGCATTTGGAGACAATAGTGCAAATAATAATGCCTTTTGCATATTTCTCATACCAACTGTCCAAGCCGAAATACGGTTGATGCTTGCATCAAAATAATCAAGCCCAAATAACACACGATCTAGCGCATCGTTTCTTACGATTTCTTTTGCAATTTCTTTTGTTTCATCATCTAGTAATAACACATGGTCACTGTCCCAACGAACTGGTCTTGTTACATGTAACGCAATTTTATCATTGAACAATAACATAGATGAAATCTTATCCGATACTACCTCTGTTGGATGATAATGTCCATTGTCCATCAAGCTCAAGATTCCATTGTTTGCAGCGTAATTAATTGTGAACTCAGACGAACCTACTGTATAGGATTCTACTCCGATACCAAACACCTTAGACTCTAGGCAAACAATACATTTTTCCTTGTCATAATCCATAGAAAGAATTGCATCTAAAGATTCCTTGAATCTTCTTCTAGGTGCCATACGATCTGCTGGAATATCTTTGAATCCATCTGGAATCCAGATATTCATCAAGCAAGGTTGCCCTAATTCTTCTGCAAAATACTCTGAGATACGGATACATGCTTGTGTATGTTTAATCCAGAACTCACGGATATCTTTGTCTGGGCTTGACAATGTCAAATTATCCTTCATCATCGGATGTGCGAAGATGGTTGGGTTAAAGTCAATCCCCATTCCTCTTGCCTTTGCATACTCCACCCACTTTGCAAAATGTTTTGGCTCTAACTTATCTCGATCTACAAATCCACCCTCTTCGAAAATTGCGTAGCAAGCATGTAGATTGATCTTATGTGTTCCTGGGATTAAACTAAGTGCTTTGTCCATATCAGCCATTAACTCCTCTGGAGTTCTCGCTTTTCCTGGATAGTTTCCTGTTGTTTGAATTCCGCCTGTTAGAGGTCCGTCATGGTCGAATCCCGTTACATCATCGCCTTGCCAGCAATGCATAGAAATTGCAACCTTTTCCAATTGCTCGATTGCCTTATCTGTGTCCACACCTAATCCTTTGTAAATCTCTTTTGCTGATTCATATCTTTCTCTTGTTTTCATGTTTTTTCTCACTTTCTTATTCGTTTTATGTCTAAGCAACTTTCATTGCTTTAGCTACTATAGTTACTTTATATCTAATTTTCATAGATTTTTATATCAAACGAGTGATGTACCGCTTGTCTTGCCTCAGCTTTTGACCTGTATTCCCCATATGCGATCATCTGTGCGATAATATTTCCAATTGCTGTCGCCTCTCCTGGACCTGCATGCACTTCCTTCCCTGTGATGTCTGCCGTTAATTTATTCAGATATGCAGCGTTGGAACCACCACCTACGATGTGGATTTGCTTATACTTTTTCCTTGTGGATTCCTCAATTTCCCTAATGGCATTTCTATAACATTCTGCGAGACTTGCATACACAACGGTTGCAATTTCACCCAAGGTTATCGGTTCTTTCTGATTCGAATCTCTACAATATCTCTGAATCTCTTCTACCATATTGTCAGGAGCCAAGAAACAACTATCATTGGCATCTACCCTAGATGGAAAATCTTTTGCTGCCTCTGCTTGCTCACAAATTTCTGCAAATGAGTATTTGTCGTCAAAATTATGGCGAACCGATTGAATCATCCACAAGCCCATAATATTTTTCAAATATCTCGTCTTATACTCATAACCGCCTTCATTGGTAAAATTCAACTTGCGACTAAGTTCACTACAATCTGCATCGTCTCTCTCAATCCCAAGGAGCGACCATGTTCCAGAACTGATGTATACAAAATCCTCTTCCATTGCTGGTACGGCAAGGACTGCTGCCCCCGTGTCATGAGTACAAGGAACGATAACTTCCATATCAAATCCCAATTCCTCTACTAATTCTGCCTTAAGATTCCCGATGTTTGTTCCTGGAACGACAATATCACAGAACATCTCTGTGTTGTATCCCAATCTTTCGATCAGATTCATATCCCAATCTTTCGTAATTGGATTAATCAATTGACCTGTTGTCGCCTCTGTATATTCATTATATTTCTTCCCTGTTAATAGGAAATGGAAATAATCTGGCACAAACAATATGGTTTTTGCTGCCTCCATATGTTCTGGCTGCTGCTGTTTTACAGCCATCAACTGGTAAATGGTATTAAAAATCTGCTTTTGAATTCCTGTTCTACGATATAGTTCTGCCTCGTCAACCATCTTATAAACTTCCTGATCCATCCCAGTAGTTCTCTTATCGCGATAGCCAACCATATCTCCAAGCACTTCATCATTCTCATCAAGCAAAACAAAATCCACCCCCCAGGTGTCAATCCCCATGCTCTTTGGAATCTTTCCGTTCTCTTTACATTTTGCAATTCCTGTCTTAATATGCGAAAATAGTTGCTCATGATCCCAGACTTTTTTCCCATTTCTGTTTATCATTCCATTCTCAAAACGATAGATTTCCTCTAACTGGATTCTTCCATCTTCTATCCATCCCAGTATATGTCTACCGCTTGATGCCCCTATATCAACTGCTAGATAATAGTTATACATACCAATCCTCCTTTACTTTTACAACAGTATATCTTATTAACCCTCTATTTTTTAGGTCTAGTTTTGTCTAAAACACCGTCCTTATTTGCAAGTTTTTATAGAATTCATCCCATCTATTTGTTATACTGTCGCTAGGGGCATTGTAATATTTGTCCACGCATCATTTTACCTGTGAAAAGTAAGTAATCTTTATACAATTTGATTTGCTTGTATATATGAGGAAGGAAGTGTTATGATGAATCAAGAATTGCTAGATCGATTAAAAGAAGTATCCATCGAGGAACAACGTATCCTTGATGGAGATAAAAGCATCCAAAAAAATATTTATAGTTCTACCAAGGACTTCGTAATAGATAGTAAGAAAATGCTAGATAGAGGAAGGTTGATTGATATTCGGACGCATACACGATTTGTACATTTCCCACGACACAAGCACAATTATATTGAAATCATCTATATGTGTAGCGGCACAACCTTACATCTCATCAATAATAAAACCTCAATCCAGTTGGAGGCTGGGGATTTATTGTTTTTGAACCAAAATGTCTCACAAGAAATTATGCCTGCGGACTATGAGGATGTCGCCATAAATTTCATTGTTCTACCAGAGTTTTTTGAGAGAATTTTCCCTGTTTTGGAAGCAGAGAACATGCTACGTGACTTTGTCATCGGGTGCCTTCGACATGAAAAAAGCATTGTGGACTACCTTCACTTTGAGACTCGCAACATTCCCTCCATCCAAAATATCCTCGAGAACTTATTATGGATTTTTACACAAAAAAAACCCACACAGAGGGATGTAATCCCCCTCACCATGAGTCTCTTATTTCTCGAACTATTAAATTGTACAGATATTATGAACCAGAGAGAACCTGCTCAATTCGAGCAAAACCTAGTCTTCTCTTCCTTGAAATACATCGAAGAAAACTATAAAACTGCCACCCTTACTGAATTGGCCCATCAACTGAACCAACCCGATTATTATCTCAGTAAAATCATAAAAAAATATACCTCCTCCACTTACAAAGAGTTATTACAGACAAAACGGTTGACTCAAGCCACTTACCTCCTGTTGAACACAACCTTTCCTGTGGAATATATCATTGAAATGATTGGCTATGACAATACTAGCTATTTCTACCGAAAATTCAAAGAAAAGTATGGCACTACACCAAAAGACTATCGCGAAACTAATGTTAAACACCACTCGCTCCCTATAGACGGAGATGTTTGATTTGATTAAAACTTACTTTTGATATATACTAAAAAAAATTGGAGGTAACATTATGAGCTTTATCCAAGCATATAAAGAATTAGATAATCTTTGCAAAGACTTACTAGGCAGCGATACCGGTATCACTACTTATTTAGAAGAAATGGAGAAAATCGGGTATTCAAGATACAAAACCATGAGTTGGGATTCTGATTATAAAAATCTGAAGAATTACAGACATATGAGGAATAATATTGTCCATGAGAATCTCATAAATGAAACAAATACCTGTACTCCTGAAGATGAACTATGGCTTCGTCAGTTTCATCAACGAATTATAAATCAACAAGACCCCCTTGCTCTGCATCAACAAGCAATCAATATTGCGCGCAACCAAACCTATAAGACACCTCGCAAAAACACACCAATTGAGAACATAAAAGAATACAGAAAAGAAGAACGCTTAATCAATCAACAACGTGATAAAAAACAAGGGTCTCGAAACCTACGTCGTGCACTCATCATTATCGGTGGAGTCGGTTTATTAATGGTCATGTTTGCATTATATCAATAAGTTAACGTAAACAATACTCGCTGCATGTAAATGACGGTACTGATTACGAAAAAACATTCTAGCAGGCTGCTTACCATTCCGCCCACTAGGAAGAAAATTACGGCTAATAAGCTTATCCCATATAATACAACAAGGTACTTCCTGAATATATGGGGAGCCTTTTTGTATTGTTTGTATGTCATTGTATAGATTGCTAGCATCAAACCTATGGCTGCTACAAATGCAACCACTACATGTATGCTTGCTTGGAACTGATTTATCCGCGGTGTATATGGGATTGCAAGCGTTGCCACAAAAAACACCATCGCAACCATCAGGATATAGAAGATAACTCTACCGATTTGTTTCTGTTTCCGTATATTATGAAACACAGTGATATAATATCCTCCAACTATCAATCCCCATATAATGAAGTCATTATAATTACTGCCTCTTGTGCTAATCACAGAAAAATTGCTAAAAAGCCACGCATCCTGTATTGCAAATTCAATTGTTAAAATCGGGATGATAATATAGGCAAAAACAATGAGAACCATGATGCATCTTCTCCTCTTTCGTTTTTCTTTATTATCCCCGATTTCAATAATTTATTTCTTATTTTTCTAGATATCTCTCTTCTAGCTCTATTACTTCAAGCCCTAATTCTGTTCGCTTCTGGTTGACCATAGCTATGGTACTGTACATAATCTCCAAACACTCTGTACATGATTCCTCATCAACATCCACATAATTGTCTCCAGGATATTTCGCATCGTAATAGAAGTCTTTCAACATAGAAAGTGCTCCCTTATCAAGTACAAATTGTGGATCTTCCTTATGGATTTCCGTGTATAATGCTCTGAGATTGTGTGTCGTCAATAGCTTAAACGGCTCCACACATATTCGCTCAGCTATGGACTTCAACATTTTTTCTGCGATCTGCTGTGCACCTACAACAATCTGATTATAATAAGGCAGATGCAAGGTTGCTTGCAAGTATTGTAAATCATTTACCGCTATTTTATAATAATCATTATTTGCCTTCATTTTCATACTACCTTCCTATAATCTCTACGTAACTGTTGTGCAAATGGCTCCGTACTATTTTCATAATACTCTCGTGTAACATACACAATGTCGATTCGTAGTTCCTCGGCTTCTTCTCGAAGTTCTCCACTAATTCTTCGCTCAGGTCTCTCTTCTGTTATGATACAGATATCAATGTCACTCGTAGCAATATAGTCCTCTCTTGCATAGCTTCCGAATACCCCGATTTCTTCGTATGTAATTCCATATTCCTGAATGAGATTCAAACACTTCTCTAATCGACTGGCAAAATGTTGTTCCACACTCTTAGCAACCTTCATATTAAAACCCTAACTTTTTCTTGAAAATTTCTTTCAACGATTCTGAATATGGCGGTTTCGCAATTCCATACTCTGTGATGATTCCAGCAATCAAGTCATGGTCTGTTACATCGAAACATGGATTGATTTCCAAGTTCGTTGGAATGAGCTAATGCCTGA
>CAYJFY010000037.1:0-24605 GCA_964369755.1 uncultured Lachnospiraceae bacterium | reverse complement strand
TTCTTCAACGGCTGATATTTCACTTGCAACAGAAGATTTGTTGTCTCAAGTGGATTGCATGACAAACTTGACAGACAACACAGTGGTAAGTTCATTGCCAACGATTCTAGAGATGGCATTTGAGAAGAATATTCCAGTGTTTGGAAGTGAAATCGAACAAGTAAAAATCGGTTGTTTAGCAGCACAAGGAATCGACTATGTGGCATTAGGAAAACAAACGGGAGCTATGGCAGCACAGGTTCTAAAAGGAGAAACAAAAGCGTCAGAAATTCCATTTGAAACGGTGACAGAAGTTGCTCTATATTACAATAGTGCGGTAGCAGAAAAATTAGGATTGACCATTGATGCAGCGGTAATTGAAACAGCAGCTGAAACATTTGATAGTATTGAGGAGTAGACATGGATTTATTGATTACAGTATTAGAGCAAGGGTTGGTATATGGAATCCTAGCATTGGGAGTATATATTACTTATAAAATTTTGGATTTTCCAGATTTGACGGTAGATGGGAGCTTTCCGCTAGGCGCATCTGTTACAGCAATATTGATTACAAATGGAGTAAATCCATATCTTACCTTGGCGGCATCATTTGCAGTCGGAGCATTGGCGGGAATATGTACAGGATTGATTCATGTAAAGTTCAAAGTGAGGGATTTGTTATCGGGAATTATTATGATGACAGCACTATGGTCTATCAACCTATATATTGCGGGAACATCCAATGTGCCATTATTTTCTCAGGATACAATATTCAAAAACGCTATGGTGGAGAACATCTTTGGAGATAGCTCATTAGCGACATTGGTTATCATCATTATCATTACAGTAATCTGTAAGATATTATTGGATTTATTTATGAAGACAAAATCAGGATTTTTACTACGAGCAGTGGGGGATAACGAAACCTTGGTTACTTCATTGGCGAAGGATTTGGGGAATGTAAAAATCATTGGCTTGGCAATTGCAAATGGTTTAGTGAGCTTAGCAGGGTGCATATTTGCACAAGAACAAAGGGTGTTTGAAATCTCAATGGGGACAGGTGCGATTGTAATTGGATTGGCAAGTGTAATCATAGGTACAGGTTTATTTAAGAATCTAACGTTCTTCAAGGCGACAACGGCGGTGCTGATTGGTTCTATTATCTACAAAGGATGTGTTGCAATCGCAATTCGTCAATTCGAACCACAGAGTATGAAGTTGATTACAGCAATTTTATTTTTAGTAATATTGATATTGAGTATGGATAGAAAGAAAAAGGTGAAACAGAATGCTTGAATTAAAAGGAATCCAAAAATATTATAATCCTGGAACAGTCAATGAAATGTGCCTTTTTCAAAATTTCAACCTCACCATAGGAAAGGGAGACTTTGTTTCGGTAGTCGGTAGTAATGGTTCGGGAAAAACTTCTATGCTGAATATCATCTGCGGGAGTATTCCCATAGATGGGGGAAAAATATTCATAAACGGAGAAGATATCTCAAAAGAGAAAGAATATGTCAGAAATAGAAAAATTGGTCGTGTATTCCAGAATCCAGCGATGGGAACTAGCCCAGGAATGACTATTCTAGAGAATATGTCCTTAGCAGATAATAAGGGGAAGATATATGGTCTGTCTCTTGGAGTCAATCGTGCAAGAAAAGAATTCTATCGTGAAAGCTTGCGAGAATTAAATCTAGGACTAGAAGATAAGATGGATGTGAAAGTGGGGGCGCTATCTGGAGGACAGAGGCAAGCGATGGCATTGTTGATGTCAACCCTAACACCGATCGAATTCTTGATTCTAGATGAACATACAGCTGCACTGGATCCGAAAACAGCGGAAATTATCATGGAATTAACAGATAAAATTGTAAAAGAAAAAAATCTAACAACCATAATGGTAACCCATAATCTTCGCTATGCGATAGAATATGGTGACCGATTGATTATGATGCACCAAGGGGAATGTATTATGGATAAAGATAGTAAAGACAAGAAGGACATCAAGATTGAAGACATCTTGACGAAATTCAATGAAATCAGTATCGAATGCGGAAACTAAAGGAGATGGGGAGATATGAAGGGGACAGCGGAGATATGAGCATTTGCTTATATCTCCGCTGTCCCCTGTGTAAATTTTGACATTTATACACATTTATTGTATACTAAAAAAATACGAACAAGTGCAAAAAAGGAGGGAAAATTACTGCTTTTGTTTGTATTCACAACAAAATTCAAATATTTCGAGCTATTTTTCCTAAATTATATATATAAAATAAGTCTATATATGACATGGAAACTAGCCATTGGGCCTGGGGAAACCGAAAGCCTTCCGTGATTGAAAAGGAGTAGAGAAGATGAAAAAATTAATTAGTGTATTAATGATGATGGTATTATTAACAGTAGCAATTGCAGGGTGTGGAAATTCTGCAGGAGGAAGTGGTAATGGAGATGGAAGCGGTAATGGAGATGGAAGTGGAAGTGGTAATGGTAATGGTAGCGCAGATGTAACTTATGTAGATTTTACATTAGCTGTTGAAGGTGTGGACGGGGTAGAGGAATTTACTCAAGAAGATGCGAAGAAGCTTACATATACAGAACTTACTTCAGTAAGTACGAATAAAAATGGTGAAGAGACAGAGAGAAACTATGGTGGTGTGTTATTGAAAGACGTTTTGGATTCAATGGGTGTCACAGAATTGAACACATTAACGATTGTTGCATCTGATGGATATGAAGTGGTATATGAGAGTGATATGGCGCTAGCGGATGATGTGATTGTTGCTTGGTTGGATGGTGGAGAGCCATTGGAAGAAAATAGCATCCATATTAGTCCGAAAGAGGCATCAGGTAAGACTTTGGCAAAATTTGCAGCAAGTCTTATTATAGAATAGTAGGTGATCCGTATGAGTAAAATAATTCAAAGAGTTTTGATTGTGTGTACATTTGTAGTTTTACTCACTGTAGTAGCATGTACTGCGCCGCAGGTTGAGGAGGAATCTTCAGCGGGGGCAGTGATGGCTGACTTAGAAGACGGAACATACCAAGGAACTGCGAAGAGCCACGGTGGCGATTTGACGGTAGAGATGGTTGCAGAGGGAGGGGTTATCCGCTCCCTTAAAGTTGTGTCTAACAGTGATGATGCAGAGTATGCGGATAAGGCATTAGAGCCTCTGCCAGCTGCAATTGTAGAAGCACAGAGATTAGATGTTGATGTGGTTACAGGGGCAACGATGACAAGTAGAGGGATTATAGCAGCAACTGCGAATGCAGTGCGTGATGCGGGAGCAAATCCAAAAGAATATGGTTATGTAGCTACAGGAGAAGTAGCAAACGAGCAGATGATTACGATTAAGGGAATCAGCGAGGAAGATGTGGTAATCTCAGGAGAAGAGATCAAGGCATACACTGCGGAATCTGTAGATGCAATTTCGGTAGATGCATCAGGAGACGAGAAACCGACTTCGGCAAAAGGGGTGTATTTGGAAACACTTTTAGCAGAACATGGAACAAGTCAAAAAGATTACGGTTCATTAATCATTACAGCGACAGATGGATATGCAATTGAGATTCCTGCTGAGGTGTTGACACAGAGAGATATCTTAATCGCATATGAAGTCAATGGGGAAGATGTGGACTTAAGAAGTGTGGTTCCAGAAGAGAGAGCCATGTATTGGGTGAAGTTTATCGAAACAATTGAACTTCTAAATCCAAAAGAAGTTGTTGATACCAAAGAAGTGATATTCCAAGAATCGCTGATCACAGAGAGTCAGTTAGCGATCGAAGATTATAAATTCGAAGATAGTGTAGATGAGGCAGTTACAATCGAGGATATTCTAGCTGCAACAGAACGCACAGATGAATTTGTTACATTTATGGGATTAGATGGATGGAACAAGACAGAAAAATGGGATCTCGCAACCAATCAGTACATGAAAATCACTGGTGACGATGCGCCGATGTTTGTAGGACCTGATCTTCCAAAGGGAATGTTGATGAAGGAAAACCTCTATATGAAACTTAGTGATGTCTGCGTATTAAGTGGTCAGATGTTAGAGAAAAAAATAGAGGCAGATGGTAGTGAAATGACCATTTCAACTATTTTAGAAGTGGCTGGACTTATTGATGGTGAAAACTATGAGTTGACACTGCAAGAGGGAAGTATAGTGGTAGATCGTGCCACAGCAGAAACGATGGAATTTGTTGTTACAGAAGGAGAGATTTACATAGATATCGATGGAACTGAAAGTAAAGTGTTATCTATAAAAGTAGGTGAATAATTTGAAAAAATACTTAGATAAGTTTTCAATCTACCACTTGGTAGTGGTAGCACTGATGGCGGCTGCAGGGATTGCAGCCAAGTCAGTGATTGTCCCGTTAGTACATATCTTGACCAGTAGTCTATTTATCCCAGGTGGGGCAGTGGCAGGTGGATTATACATGTCTTTTATTGTACTTGCAGCTGGAATATGTAGAAGACCAGGAGGTGGAACTCTCACAGGATTCACCCAAGGAATTATGGTAATCATCGCAGGAATCAGCGGTTCTCATGGAATTATTAGCCTTGTGACATATTCACTACCAGGTTTGGCGGTGGATTTGGTATTTTTATTGGCATGGAAAAAAGATTTTACGAGTTTACACTTTTTATTGGGTGGTATTGCGGCTAATATAACAGGAAGTCTATTGGTAAATGCTGTATTCTTTAACTTACCATTGATTCCATTATTATTTAGTATCTTTTTAGCAGCATTTTCAGGAGGGTTTGGAGGAATCATTGCATGGCAGATATATGCAAAATTAAAAAAATCAAGTCTCGTTTCATAGCAGCAGTACTTATTGGAAGTATGGTTATGCTTACCTTGTCTGGATGTGGACAGAATACGGGGAGTGATGGGACGACAGAAAATACCTACGCTTCGACTTTAGGTTTTACTGTGAAGGGCGATGTAGAGGAGCCTTATTTCTTTAACGGAAATGGGGAATACACAACCTATGATTTTGAAGTGGAAGGAAGTACATATGCTGCGATTACATTGGAAGAAATTGTTCAAAAGTCAACTCCGTCGGTAGAAGAGTACCAAGTATTACTGATCGGAAGTGATGGATTGACTGCAGAGATTTCATCAAACAAATTGGCAGAGTGCAACATCTTCTATACAGATGAAATGGGGTGGCAGAACGTAACGTCAGCCTATCCGATATCGAGTCAGATTAAGATGATTGACCAAGTGGTGATTGCATCTGGTGATATGCTTTTTGATAGTGTAGGACTTGCGTCTGGAACAGAGAATACCTTTTTATCGTGGTCAGAAATCTATAAAAATGGCTATGAATATATATTGGAATTTGAAGGAAACTCAGAGATTGAGGGCGAAGGTGTTACCATATATACCCGAGAAATGGGAGTCAAGTTAGACAAAGTGCTGACTTATGACAATAAGGTGGCTGTCTATACGAAAGATGGACAACTCATCTATGATAATCCAGACGAAGATACAGAGATTATCTATGAGGATAATCGAATTGATTATCGAAAATCAGGAGGAGAAGTGATTGAAAATATCATAGGGATTGTTGCAGATCCACCACTGATTTCTATTACAGAGGTCTATAATGACGTTATGTTTGCAATGGAAAATGATGAGAAAATTATGGTGATTGAAATTGATGGATTTGGACAGATGATCTATGATTTTGGAGTGGAGAAAGGGGTCATTCCTTTCATCTCGAGTCTCGAAAAGATGACAGCGCTATCCGTGTATCCGACGATATCTAATGTAGGGCTAGCATCTATGCTCACAGGTCAGCAACCAAGTGTAACAGGAATTCAAGTTCGCGGAGATAAGGAACTGAAGGTTGACGATGTATTTGCTCAGTTGGATGAGATGGGGAAATCTTCTCTCTATGTAGAAGGAAACACAAGTTTGATTGAGACTTCTTTGGAACCAATCATTTCCGTAGCAACAGAAAATCAGACCAGTGATGAAGCAGTATTTGAAAATGCTATGGAAGCGAAGGCGGAAAATACTGATTTTCTATATGTTCATTTTCATGGAGTGGATGATTCTGCTTCCAAGTTCGGTGTGTATTCGCAAGAGAATATTCAGACCATGGAAGAAGTAGATAAAATGGTAGAAGAGTTAATGGCAGGATTTGAGGGACGTGTTATTATTACAGCAGATCATGGGGTGTATCCAGAGTCTGAATCAAGTGGTGTACATGGATTTATCTCAGCTGAAAACAGTGTTGTCCCGTATATTTCGGTACAACAATAGGAGGCGAAATGAAAAAAGAAACGAAGATTATTATAGCGATATTGGTAGCGCTCTTGATTGGAACAGTGGTTCTATATTTTTTGAACAGACCGAATACAGCAGTTTCAGAAGACGAAATGTTTGTGGTTCTTGTTTGGGAAGAATCCTATGAGGTGAATCAAGCGGTACTAGATGAAATCGGGATGCAAGATATTGAAGCAAATTATGATTCAAGTAATACAGATGGTGAGATTCGTAATTTTGCTGGGGTAACATTCCAACAGTTGATGGAACATTTTGGTATTGATACGTCAGCATATAGCAGTGTGACCTTCAAGGCGATTGATAGTTACACCTCGGGAGTAGACATGGCAAAAGCCATGGATCCACAACAATGTGTCATTGTATCACAGGAAGAGGGAGAACCACTTGGAGATAAACAAAGTGGAGGGTCTGGACCATTTATGATGGTGCTACCACAAGATCAATTCAGTCAACAGTGGTGCAAGTATCTGGCGGAAGTGAGTTTCCATGAGTAGGCGAGTAGCCATTGAGGTAAAAGGGCTTACATTTTCCTATGAAGGTTCTCGAGAAATCTTTCATGATTTTAATATGAGTGTTTATGAGGGGGGATGGATCCTCCTAAAAGGAAAGAGTGGGACTGGGAAGTCAACACTCTTATCCTTGATATCTAACACATTGGCTACGAACAAGGAGTGGATATCTGGAAATATTTATATTCAAGGACAGGATGTAAGAGGCGCTTCTCCAGCATTTTTATCAGAAAATCTAGGTGTGGTCTTCCAAACAGCAGAGAATCGTCTGGTTGCTCCTACGGTCAGGGAGGAGATTTACTTTGGATTGCAGAATCTGAATCTTGAGCGTAAGATTATCCTTGAGCGTACGCAAGAAGTGTTGGAGTTGTTTGATTTATGGAGATACAAGGAAGAAAATCCCCATGATTTATCGGGGGGACAAAAAGTCATGCTAACCATTGCAGCAACTATGGCGATGAGACCGAAGATTTATCTTCTAGATGAAGTGTTTTCCCAGTTGGATGAAACCAATGGTGGAAAGTTACTAGGAATTCTTCGCGACCTACATGAAAAAGGTCATACATTTTTAATGACAGAACATACAGAGATGGCCGATGGAGTAGCAGATCAGGTGGTGCGTTTAGACTAAAGGAGTATAACAATGCTGGAATTAAAAGGAATTGAATTTTCCTATAAGAAAGAGGGGTTCAACATAGCTGAGGCGAATTTTCAAGCAGATTGTGGAACGGTAACCTTGATTGCAGGCTCCAATGGAGAGGGCAAGAGTACGTTGGCGAAGATACTAGCAGGGATTCTAAAACCAGAAGAAGGAGACATATTACTAGATGGCGAATCGATCAAAGATGATTCCTTGGCGAAAATCGGAAAGAGGATCGCATATCTGTTTCAAGAGCCAGCCAATCAGCTGTTTGCTGTCACGCCCCTTGAGGAGCTTACCTTTGTTGAAGTGCTAAAAGATAAGAATCTAGAAGAGGCAAGAGAAAAGGCAATTCAGATTCTCAAGACCTTTCAACTAGACCATCTTCTAGAATCTAGTGTGGTAAACCTATCACGTGGGGAGAAACAGCGGCTTGCAATCAGTGCTTTGTTGATGAATGATCCTGATTATTTTATCCTAGATGAACCTACAAGTGGGTTGGATCGTGATTCTCAGAAGGTGATGTTTGGGATTATTGAGGAATTGTTAGCGCAAGGTAAAGGGATTGTGTTAATCAGTCATGATAAAGAGTTTGTACAGCTACTAGAACCTTATATTAGCAAGCGAATTGTGATGAAAGGTGGTCGAGTGATTGGATAGAAAAATAGATGTTCGAATCCTGCTATTACTAATTATTATTAATTCCTTGATTGCAGTATTCTCAAAAAATATTATAATATCCTTGGTTGCTGCAATTACAATTTATATTTTGACACGCTATGTGAATGCAGATATCAATGGGTTATTTAAGAAACTCAAGAGGCTTTGGCAAGTTATTTTATTTGCCACAATTGCACAAAGTTTCTTTGTAAAAGAGGGGACGGTTTTGCTTGCAATATTTCAAGTGACCGTGTTCACATCGGAAGGAATCTACCAAGGAGTTATTATTTTCTTGCGATTTTTCACTCTCATCTGTGGTGCCTGTTGTATCGGACAGGTGAATCGAGAAGAGGTTGTACAGGGAATGGTATGGTTCAAGATTCCATATGAGCTAGCATTTACCGCTGTTCTAGGGCTCGGATTTCTTCCGAGGTTTCGTACAGAGATGAGAAACTCTTTATATGCAATTCAACTACGAGGAATTGAAATCAAAGAACTGAAACTAAAGAATAAGATTAAATTGTACTCTTATCTATTCTTTCCTGTTATTTCTACTTCATTGCTGAAAGCGAGGGATTTGTCGGCGAGTATGCAAGTAAGGGGATTTCGGGCATACGATAAGCGTACAGATATGATAGAAATGAGAATACAGAAAAAAGACATAGGGATAGCCTTAAGTATCATATTGGTACAGGTAGCTACAATTACAGGAGGAATTTTGCTATGAAGATTATATCGGTTTGCGGTATCACACAGAGTGGAAAAACCACTACGATTGAGAATATCATATCGGAATTAGTGAGAAGAGGGTATAAAGTTGGATCCGTTAAGGAAATACACTATGAATTATTCAAGATTGATACGGCAGGAAGCAATACAGATCGCCATAAGAATGCGGGGTCACAGTTGGTGGTTGCAAGAGGATATTTCGAAACAGATATCTTATATCAAGAAAATTTGAATATCAAGGCAATTATTGACCATTTTGATGATTCTTTTGATTATTTGGTATTAGAGGGTGTGAGCGATGCGGCAGTTCCTGTCGTTGTGACAGCCCATACGGAGGAAGATGCGAAAGAAAAATGGAGTGACTATACCATTGCTCTTTCTGGAAGAATGTCTGTTGGAAGAGAAGAGTTATGGGGAAAACCAGCAATCAATGCAATGACAGATGTGGAGAAATTGGTGGATTTAATCGAAGTGAAGACATTTCATAAGTTGCCATATCTTCCAAAAGAATGTTGTAATGCTTGTGGATATAGCTGTGAAACGTTTGCGGTAGAACTCATCAATAAGAGAAAGAAAGAGTCGGAATGTGCAGTGAAGAATCCAAAGATATCGGTAAAAGTGGCTGGGAAAGAATTACAGATGGCACCATTCGTACAGGATATTGTGAAAAACACCGTATTGAGTGTAATTCAAGAACTAGAGGGATATGAAGAGGGGAAGAGCTTGGAGATTCGTCTGGGCTAAAATTATCGTCAAACAAAGGGACGGGGGAAGGATGAATCTTCGATTCATATCTCCCCCGTCCCTAATTGGGGACAGCGGAGAAATGAGCAAATGCTCATCCTACCACTGTCCCCTTTGACGATAGTTTTTATTAGTTGTCTTCTTCTACCATGGAGTAAACTTGACGTTTTCGCGCCATTTCATCGCTTTCTAGGTATTCATCATAAGTAGTGATTTTATCGATTAATTTTCCACCCTGTACGATTTCCATGATACGATTTGCTGTTGTTTGCACAATCTGATGGTCACGAGAGGAGAATAGGATTACTCCTGGGAATTTCATCAATCCGTTATTGAGTGCAGTGATGGATTCCATGTCTAAGTGGTCGGTTGGTTCATCTAGGATTAATACATTTGAGCCTGATATCATCATTTTTGATAATAGGCAACGCACCTTTTCACCACCGGATAATACTTTAACTCTTTTGACTCCATCTTCTCCAGCAAACAACATTCTGCCTAAGAAACCGCGTACATGTGTCGCATCTTTAATCTCTGAATACTGTGTCAACCAATCTACGATTGTGTAGTCATTGTTAAATTCTTGTGTGCTATCTTTTGGGAAGTATGCCTGTGTTGTTGTGATTCCCCATTTGTAAGAGCCTTCATCTGGCTCCATTTCTCCGGATAAGATCTTAAATAGTACGGTTTTAGCCAATTCATTACCACCTACGAATGCAACCTTGTCTTCGCGTGTGATTGTAAATTCTAAATTATCTAGAATCTTAACACCATCGATTGTTTTGCTCAAACCTGCTACAGTTAAAACTTCATTTCCGATATCTCTATCTGGACGAAAATCGATGTAAGGGTATTTTCTGCTTGAAGGACGAATGTCGTCTAATTCAATTTTTTCTAGTGCTTTCTTACGAGAAGTAGCTTGTTTTGATTTGGAAGCATTTGCACTAAATCTAGAAATAAAGTCTTGTAATTCTTTGATTTTTTCTTCCTTCTTCTTATTTGCTTCCTTCATTTGACGAATCAATAATTGGCTTGATTCATACCAGAAGTCATAGTTTCCAGCATATAGTTGAATCTTTCCGTAGTCAATATCCGCGATTTGCGTACAAACCTTGTTGAGGAAATATCTATCATGGGATACTACGATTACTGTATTCTCAAAGTTGATTAAGAATTCTTCTAACCAAGCGATGGCGTCTAAATCCAAGTGGTTTGTAGGCTCATCTAATAATAAGATATCTGGATTTCCAAATAAAGCCTGTGCCAATAGAACTTTGACTTTCTCAGCGCCAGTTAAGTCTTTTACGAATTTATAATGCAAATCAGTTTCGATTCCAAGTCCATTTAGAAGTGAAGCAGCGTCTGATTCAGCCTCCCAACCATTCATGGTAGCGAATTCACCTTCTAATTCACTTGCTTTCATACCATCTTCTTCTGTGAATTCTTCTTTCGCATAGATGGCTTCTTTTTCTTTCATAATCTCATATAGACGCGCATTTCCCATGATAACTGCATCTAAGACAAGATGTTCATCGTATTTAAAGTGGTCTTGTTGTAAGAAAGAGAGTCGTTCTCCAGGAGTTATGATAACATCGCCACTAGTAGATTCTAATTGTCCAGATAAAATCTTCAAAAATGTAGATTTTCCGGCTCCATTTGCACCGATGAGTCCATAACAGTTTCCAGGTGCGAATTTAATATTTACTTCTTCAAATAATGCCTTTTTTCCAAGTCGTAATGTGATATTACTTGTACTAATCATTTTAATCACCTATTTCCTTATAATTCATTTAAACATACCTTGCTATTTTAGCATGAACTTACAATCTAATCAAGTAGAAATCGTGGTTTTTCTACGTTTTAGGGAGCGAATCAACTGATTGCCAGCAACAACAATGAGCCCAGAAATCAGTAGGATGTAGAAGCTGGTGGATCGTGTTAATATCATGGTTGTTCCAATGTATTTTGCTGTAAAAATTGTTCCCAAAGATTGTAGTATGATGACCTCTGTAATCCCTTGTGCTCCTGGGAGGGGCATCATGTCAACTGCTACGTAGGTTGCAGCTTGGATAAAAAGAATGGCATATAGGTTCTCACTTTCAAGCGGTAGGCCAAGGTAGATGAACACTGGAATAAACATTAAGGACAATCGTTGAATGGTTGTGATGGTGAACAATAACAATATCTGGCGCTTGCGTTTGAACATATATCGTACGCTGTGATCATATTGCCGCATAAAATCATCGATTTTTGTACTTCGATTTAAATTTGGTTTTAAGATTTTAACTTTTAATAATATTTGTTCTATGCGATTGATTAGCCCTCTTGTCTGTTTTGGAAAAAACATCAAGGCTGCTAATATGACAACGATTACCACGTTCAAAGCTAGCCCCAAGTGGTATAGCCATGTGTAGGCACCAAAATACGAATGAATCTGAGGTAACCAGAACACGAGCAACAGTAAACCAATTGCAACCATAAATACTTTGTAGTAGAAAGCCATTACTAGTAAAACCGCAGAGCTTTTTGAGGTCTTGTGACCATCTTGAACCATGGCGATTAGTTGCATCGGTTGCCCCCCACTGGCAGATGGTGTGATACCAGAATAGAAATAACCAGTGAGGGAATATTTGATACATTGTACTAGCGGTAATTTTTTGTCTTTTTCCTTTAAGAGACAGGCCAACACAAGAGCCTCCATTAGGATAAATAAATAGGCTGCAACAACACAAGCCCCCGCCCAAAATGGAGAGAGTTGTCTCAATCCATCTATCATAGCAGAGACATCATTGTTATAAAACATGGTATAAATGGTTAGGCCAGTCACTAAAAAAAAGAATAGTATCTGTAAAATTCGTTTGTGTTTTTTTATAAAGTCAATCACGGAAGCTCCTTAGTCTAAGAGAATTTGTATATTTTTTTTGCACAGCGATAGAAGAATACAGCAACCTTTCCTCTGATCGATTCTGGTAAAATATAGTATGCATTTAGTGGATAGGAGATGATTTGACGGTATAATTTTCTATCCTTTTTCTTGATGTCTTCCCAAGTTTTCTTTAGTTTCATACGTGCTTCTTTTGTATCAGCAAGCTCCGTGATAATAGAGGTAATAGACATCATGATTGCAAGTTTTCGTACCATGTACCGCGCAAGTTTTGGATGTGTTTTTTGCACCTTGTTTAAATGAAATCCCTTAAATAAGGTGCGAGTTACTAGGAACTGCTGATCAATGCGTTTGATCATAGAACTCTCATTTACAGATTGATCCTCGCGTCCAATTAGATATTGATAGAAGTCCACATCTATGTATACCATGGTTTTTACATATGGTAGAGGTTTGAATGCAAAGATGTTATCCACATAAAATGTATGTTCTGGTAGGCGCAAACCAGATTCTCTCAAGATTTCGGTGCGGTATGTAAGAGAGTGCATCATCAGATATTGTGACAGAGTAAAATATTTCACATCGTCCCAAGTGGAAATCTTATTCGGCGTGAGGACATTTCGAAAATGCATGGACTTCGTTGTGCCTTCACTCAAACGATTGAATACATAGTTTGATATGAATAAGTCGATGGTTTTATCTTGGTCGACACATGTTTTGATTTTCTTTAATAGTGTGGCATAGCTACTTCTATCCACCCAATCGTCAGCATCTACTACCTTATAATAGACACCAGTTGCAGCCTCTATTCCAGCATTTACACCTGAACCATGACCGCCATTTATTTTATGGATTACTTTTACGATATCTGGGTATTTTTCGGCATACATATCGGCAATTGGACCAGTGTTATCTGTGGAGCCATCATTTACAATTATAATTTCTACATTCTTGCCACCAGGCAGTAGCGAGTCAATACATCTCTCTAAGTAGTCTTGGGCGTTGTAACTTGGTACAGCAAATGTAAGATATTTCATATGTAGTAACCTTCCTTTTAGTTCGTTTTCTGTTATTATATATTATTTTGTTTCAAAAATAAATTAAGATTTGTTTAAAAATAAAAATCCATTCATAGTATACTACAGGATGAGAGAACAAGCTACTAATTTATTGAATTCAATGGTTGAGTGTGTTATAATTTTCACTGGTGAGAGAAGTAATTGAGTCTTTGGGACAGAATTGGAGGCGTGAGAATATGGGGACAAAGAAGGCAACGATTGTTTTAGAAGGTGGAGCGGCGCGTGGAGTGTTTTCAGCAGGA
The DNA here is from genome assembly GCA_964369755.1 of uncultured Lachnospiraceae bacterium. Taxonomy (GTDB): domain Bacteria; phylum Bacillota; class Clostridia; order Lachnospirales; family Lachnospiraceae; genus CAUPWF01. Next base: position 10,837 of record CAYJFY010000037.1, on the reverse strand, counting down.
GCCATCGACTATCTAATGGAGAAGGACTTATATTTTTCACACGTGATTGGAGTATCTGCGGGTTCATGTTGTGGAATGGACTATGTATCGAAGCAAATCGGTAGAACAAGGGATTGTATGATTTTTGAGAATAAAGAGTATTCATATATCAATTTGCGTAAGTTTGTGAAAACAAGAAGCTTGATGGATATGGATACTTTTTTCGAGAAATTCCCGAGAGAGGTGTTTCCATTCGATTTTGAAACCTATTTTGCTTCGGAATCAGAGTGTTATATCACAGTTACAAATTGTGAAACAGGACAAGCTGAATTTTTGACAGAGCGTGAGGATGAAGAACGACTGTTAAAGATGGCCCGAGCTTCTTGTAGTTTACCGCTAGTAGCTCCGATTGTAAACATCGATGGCAATCACTATCTAGATGGTGGATTGGCTGATTCGGTTCCAATCAAGAAGGCTATGGAATTGGAGAATGAAAAGGTTGTAGTGGTTCTTACAAGAAATGCAGGATACAGAAAGAGCCCGAGTTCTAGAGGATTGGCAAATATTTACACGAGAGCATATCGAAAATATCCGAATTTGATTCGTGACCTCAGGTTGCGTGCAAAGAGATACAATTGGACATTGGAATATATCGATTGGCTAGAGGAGCAGGGACGGATTTTTGTAATACGCCCAATCATGCCGACCGTGTCTAGACTTGAGAGCAACCAAGATACCTTAAATAATCTATTTCAACATGGCTATGATTTGATGGGAAGTCGCTATGATGATCTAGTAGAATATTTAAATAAATCATGAGATAGAAGGAGATAAAAAATGAGACATTTATTAGAACCAAAAGATTTGTCAGTAGAAGAAACCGAAGAGATACTTGCATTGGCAAAAGACATTATGAAAGATAAGACAAAATATCAAGAGATTTGCAAGCATAAGACTTTAGCAACTTTGTTTTTTGAGCCTAGTACGAGAACAAGACTTAGCTTTGAAGCAGCGATGTTAGAACTAGGTGGAAATGTTCTAGGAGTGGCCAGTGCTGAATCGAGCAGTGCATCAAAGGGCGAGAGTGTAAGAGATACGATTCAAACGGTATCTTGCTATAGCGATATTATCGCAATGCGCCATCCTAAGGAGGGTGCGCCTTTTGTGGCAATCAAGAAGAGCACAGTGCCTTTGATTAATGCAGGAGATGGTGGTCATAATCATCCAACACAAACATTGACGGACTTACTGACAATTTCCAATGAAAAAGGAAGATTGGACAATCTGACCATCGGATTTTGTGGTGACTTGAAATTTGGTAGAACTGTACATTCGCTATTGAAAGCAATGGCTCGTTACGAGAACAATAAATTTGTATTCATTGCTCCACCAGAACTGCGAATTCCAGAATATCTACGCCATGATTTGCTAGAAGGAAAAAATCTAGACTACGTAGAAGTAGAGTCTATGGAAGAGGTTATGCCTGAGTTGGACATCCTATATATGACACGTGTACAAAAAGAAAGATTCTTTAATGAGCAAGATTATATTCGTCTAAAAGATACTTATATCTTAGACTTGAATAAAATTGAGACATCAAAAGAGGATTTGGCGATTTTACATCCACTTCCTAGGGTAAACGAGATAGCGATCGAGGTAGATGATGACCCAAGGGCAAAGTATTTTGATCAGGTATTAAATGGAAAGTACGCACGGATGGCATTGATTATTAAATTATTGGAATTGATGTAAGAGGGAGGTAGAGGATGAATATAGATAGTATTAAAAATGGGATTGTGTTAGACCATATCACTGCAGGAAAGGCAATGCGTGTATACAAGGCATTGAATCTTGAGGGGATGGATTGTAGTGTTGCGATTATTATGAATGTAAAATCCAATAAGATGGGAAAAAAAGATATCCTAAAAGTGGATAATATGTTTGAACTGGATCTAGATGTTCTCGGCTATATCGATCCAAAGATTACCATATGCATTATCAAGGATGGAAAGACAGTTGAGAAGCGAAAGTTAAAGCTTCCAACACGAATCAAAAACATCGAAATATGTAAAAATCCACGTTGCATCACTTCAGTGGAGCAAGAACTAGAGCAAGAATTCTATTTGGCAGATGAAGAAAACCATATCTATAGATGTCAATATTGTGACCAAAAGCTAAAAAAGAGAAAATAATCAAAAAATTCTAATGAAAGGTTAGTAAGGTTAATGATTGACGAGATTATTGGTTATAATGATGAATTTGTACGGAAGAAGAAATACGAAAAATATCAAACAAGCAAATATCCAAATAAAAAATTGGCGATTGTATCATGTATGGACACAAGACTTACGAAACTATTGCCCGCAGCACTAGGCTTAGAGAATGGAGATGCGAAGATTATAAAAAATGCCGGAGGCGTAATCAGTCATCCCTATGGAAGTGTTGTAAGAAGCTTACTCATTGCCATTTATGAGTTGGGAGTAGAACATATTATGGTCATTGGACATACAGGATGTGGGGTGCAAAGATTAGACAGTGACAAAATCCTATCGAAGACGACGGATATGGGCATCGATATGGAAGCCATAACTGCGCTAAAATCTGAGGGTGTAGATGTGACGGAGTGGCTGAGGGGATTCGCAACAAATAAAGAGAATGTGTTACATTCCCTAGAACTTCTTGCAAATCACCCTTTAGTGCCTAAGCATGTAATTGTAAGAGGATTTGTGATGGATTCAGATACTGGAGAACTGATAGAGGTTGTGAATGGAGGATAAGCTATGGGAATTCGTGAAACTAGGAATGAATTGCTGGCTCAAAGGGTCATTGAAGGGCTGAAAAATAGAAATATGGAAGGGTATTTTGCAAAGACAAAGGAAGAGGGATTGCAAATTGCATTGTCCTTATTGAATGAAGGTGAAACGGTTTCTTGGGGTGGTTCTTATACAGTCGCAAAGATTGGATTGAGAACCGCAGTGAAAGAAGGAAATTATATCGCGATAGATCGGGATGAGTTCTCAACCGAAGAAGAGAGAAAAGAGAAAACAAAAGCAGGTTTTTTTGCAGATACATTTTTGACTAGCACAAATGCAATCACAGAAGACGGAATTCTTGTGAATATCGATGGCAATGCCAATCGCGTTGCAGCCATTGCATTTGGTCCAGAAAAGGTTATCGTAATCGCAGGGATGAACAAGGTTGTGAAGTCAGAGCAAGATGCAGTTGCAAGAGCGAGAAGTGAAGCAGCACCGATGAATGCGCAGAGATTCCCAATAGATACACCATGTAAAAAATTGGGTGTCTGTAAGAATTGCCTATCCGATGATACGATTTGCTGTCAATTCCTGACTACAAGATATAGCCGTCACAAAGGACGGATTAAGGTAATTCTAATCGATGAATACCTTGGGTTTTAAAATAATTTACTAAACGGAGACAAAGAATGGATGTTATAAATAGTATACAAATAATTGACGCACAAATATTGCTGTTTATACAGAATTTTATGCGATTTGAATGGCTAGATGGCATTATGATCGCCTACACAAAGACGGGGAATGCTGGAATTCTATGGATTGCAATGAGTGTTGTTATGTTATTTTTCAAGAAGACAAGATTGACTGGAATTCTTTCATTACTAGCTATGGGGATTGGCTTAGTGTTTACTAATTTTACCCTAAAGCCCCTTGTGACAAGAGATAGACCATACTTAGTAGTAGAGGGATTGCTACCTCTCATGTCACCACCAGAGCCGAATTCATTTCCATCGGGGCACACAACAGCGGCATTTGCCATGTTAGCCATCGGAGAGAATGCTCTCTCGAACAAATGGATGAGAAGAGGATTATTGCTTCTTGTAGTTCTTATGGCATTTAGTAGATTAACGGTTAATATATCTAGAAGGTATTATAGGAGGTATAGGTGTAGATGAATATGGAATTAAACAATATTTTGTTTTTGGCTTCGCTAGTAACTATGTTTATCTACCAGTTTTCAACGTTTTCATATTCGTCGAAGTTGTTGGTGGGTGGAGTAAATAATAATTGGATTTTTACGGGGTTTGCACTTATAAATACCATACTTTTTTCTTTTGTACAAAATATGCAATTGGATCTCTACCTAATAGTGATTGTATTTATGTTGGTTCTTACAATCGAATTTAAACTGATATCTAAAACAGATTTCGTTCAGGTTTTCTGTGGCGCTGCGATATTTGTTTTGCACATATCTGCACTTATAACTCCTTCGATTATTATTGTGAGTAGTATAGTTGATATTGCGCCAGCGAAGCTAATCAGAGACTCCATCTATGATCATGTTATCGTAATGATTACTTGTGTGGGATTGTCTTTGGCACATGAGCTTGTGAAGAAATATATCGATAACACTTCCATCCAGAGGGTGACTGTAAAGAGCAAGCATTCGATTATACTTCTCAGCTCGATTGTTTTAATTGTTATTTTGCAAATCGTTCATTCTTGGACAATGATGACCGAAGTGTTTTACTCTGAGCAGATCATACTTTCACTTGCAATTTCGCTTACCTCGCTACTTACATTTTATCTCTTTTTTCTATATGCAATAAACTTGGTCGATGCAAGTCTCTATAAGAGATATTCAGATCAGGTTATAGGTGAGCAGAAAACAATCTCGAAACAGAAAGAAACGTTAATATCGAAAATCGAAAGAGATGACTTGACGGGCGTCTACAATCGTAGATACATAATGGATGAGCTTGAGCGAATGTGCGAAGAAGAAAAGGGGTCGTTTTATGTTTTGTTTATTGATATAAATGCCTTGAAATACACAAACGACATCCATGGACACAAAGCTGGCGATAGATTGATTATTAAAATAACACATGCTATTTTAACGAATATTCGTGAAAATGACATTGTAGCTCGTATTGGTGGAGATGAATTTTTAGTTGTGATGCCTGATGTGCACGGTGAAGATTGCAATCAAGCCATAGAACGTATAACACAGTGTGTTGAGCGGCAAAACGAAACAGATGAGATTTTGATTTCTGCAAGTATTGGTTCTACTTATGTGAACGAGGAAGTCAAAAAACAGGGTGTCAGCCATATTTTATCAATTGCTGATGAAAACATGAGGGAGAATAAAGCACTGTTTTACAAAAGCAGAGAGGGCGGAACTGTATGATTTTATTATATATTCTTTTAATTATATCCTTTATAGGATATCACTTTACATTTTTCTCATATTGTGCATATATATTCAATGTCAATAAGTATCCAAGGATTGCAGGGATTATATGTGGAATGGTTAATCTGTCATTCTGGTTGGTATATATTTTTTATATCTCATCAAATTACGAAGCAATAGTGATTTTGCTTTATGCGGTGATTTTGCTTATCGAAATGAGAATAATATTTAAAGTGCGCTTAATTCAAATGTTGTTTATCTCAGTAACATTTACCATTAATCTCTTTGCAAAACGATTGGCGGTACTGGCTACAATGGCAATGATTAACCATACTACGGCAGCTCAGGTTTTGGGTGATACTAAACTTTCGGTCATAGTTGCTACAATATGTTTTACAGTTTCTATTTCGACAATAAGCTTCTCAAGAAAGATGATACCGAGAAACTCCCTTGACACGATTTGTTCCGATAGTAAAAACCTTACATTTTTAACAACTGCGTTTTCAATTCTTTTTGGAACATTGTTTGCTTTCTTGTTGACAATAGGAGTGGATAGTGGGGAAAGACTGCTACTTCATTATGTTGTTTTGGGATTTGTCGTTATAAGTGCCTTTGCTGTATTTATCATTTTTGCTTACAGTTTAGCAGAGCTTAGAATACAAACTGAAACATATAAGAGACTTAGCCTAAAAAACAGCGAAGATTTAGAAGAAATTAAAGATCTCGAACAAGTTGCGATAAAGGATACTTTGACTCATCTATACACAAGAGACTATGCAAATGAACTTATTGAGAAGATGGTTGAAGAAAAAGTTTTGTTTTTTGTTGCTTTTGTAGATCTCGATGGTCTTAAAATAGTGAATGATAATCATGGTCATGATGAGGGCGACTTTTATATAAAAACAGTTGCAGAAACACTGCAAGACTACTTTAAGAATGATGTGGTATGTCGCTATGGCGGTGATGAAATTATTGTTGTTGGAAAGTGTAATGCTGAGGAGGAGGTAACGAAGAGATTGATCCAAAGCTATAAAGCAATTATCAATATTCCGAAGCTTTACCATAAAAAATACAAGACATCAATAAGTTACGGGGTTGCATTTAAACATGCCAATGAAGTTATCACGGCATCAGAGTTGATAGCAATAGCGGACACTCGTATGTATGAGCTGAAAAGAAGTAACAATAAACATAGAAAGGTTGTTTCGGTGAAGTGATAAACATAGAACGGTTTTGATCAACCAAACAGTAAATAAGAAGAAATGTTAGAATATAATTTATTGGCGGAATATACCGCTCTGTTTATTTTGGCAGCTATCATAATTAGCTTCAGACGTGATTATGAGGCGCGGAATCTCAGATTTAGATTTTTAAAGGCTATGTACTACTCAGCCTTTATTAGTGTTGCCCTAAGCATCATGTCTGTTCTTAGTACCACTACCTTTGCAGTATATTCGAACTACTTTATATCATACACCTTAATACTTTTGTATTTTGTGTTTTTACCATGTTTGCCTGTGATGTTTATACTTTATTCGGTTACGCTAACTGATTATAGTTCGAATAAAAGAGAGCATTATAGAAAGCTTTTTCCATATTGTCTTCCGTATTTGATTTATATCATAGTCATATTATTGAACGGCTTTACAGATAAGATATTTAAAATTGATGCACACAATTATTACATGAGAGGTGAATGGTATCAAGCGCCTTATGTTGTTAACGGATTTTACGTGCTGATGTTATTTTATCTTGCGATTAAAAATAGGAAAACTGTATATAAAGAAATAATGCAAGTGTTAAGTTTTACTTTCGTTTTATCTTTAAGTTTGATTTTTCTCCAATTTTTTATGGATGATGTTATCCTTACAGGTACAAGTTATACGGTAGGTGTTTTAATTGTTCATCTGTATATTCAAAACGTGCGAAAAGCAGCGGATCATTTAACCGGTGTAAATAATAGAATCGCATTAACTCATAAAATAAACGAGAGCATTAAGAATAAAGAGGAGTTTTCATTATACATAATAAGCTTACGAAATTTTAAAAGTGTAAATGAGCGATATGGACTTGAGATAGGAGATAAATTATTAAGATTAGTTTCGGAAAATCTGTCAAAGAAATTTTCGATAAATAAAATATATAGATACAGCGGTGATGAGTTTGCTATTCTTTCAAAAGACTTAAGCGATGAATACTTTATAAAGGTAGACGTAGCTATAGATGAGCTCATACAGCCGATTTCCATAGAGGGATTAGACGTGGTGTTGGACTTAGTCTTTGTTAGGGTAGATTATCCTGATTTTTCAAAAAACGCAAAAGATTTAGTTTCAGCTGCAGATTATTCGGTGCGCACATTGAAAGAAAAAACGGGTGATGTAAGATACTTATATGATGTTTCTATTATGCAAAATATGTCTGAAATAAACATGATGACACAGAAAATTAAAGATGCGATTACTAATAATGGCTTTGTAGTTTACTACCAACCAATTTTCTCTATTGATAAAAAAGCATTTACGAAAGCAGAAGCCCTAGTGCGAATGGGTGATAATGATGGATTATTGTATCCAAATAGTTTTATCGATTTGGCTGAAAAAACGGGACTTATTACAAAAATCACTTATAAGGTTTTGGAAATTGTATGTAGAGACATACGAGAATTATTAGATAGTAACCAGCTAGGAGCTGAGTTTGAGTCTGTTTCAATAAACTTTCCTTACTATCAGTTTGCCTTGCCAAATATGATTGAAGATGTTATGGCAACCTTAACAAAGTACGATATTCCGCCATCTATGATTAAAATAGAGATTACAGAAAGAGTTCTTATTTCAGATGCCTTTAATATGAAAACTATTATGAAAAAAATGCAAGAAAAGGGATTTGTATTTGAACTTGACGACTTTGGGATAGAGTACTCAAACATGAGTGTGTTTTTAGATTTGCCGTTAGATATAATTAAAATCGACAGAAGTCTGCTGCTCTCTGCAGCTAGATCAGAAGAAAACAGAAAGTTTTTTGAATATCTTATTTTGGGAATCAAGTCCACTAATAAGAAAATTATTGTCGAGGGAATAGAAGAGATAGAACAAAAAGATTTGTGTGTTTCTTGTAAATGCGATTACCTCCAAGGATATTTTTTCTCAAAGCCAATCAGTATTTCAGATGCCCTGTGCTTTATAGGAAGAAGCCAAAATAACTGAAAATATTTCTATAGCTGTTTGCTGTTTGCAGACAGCTATTTTAATGTAATAGGAAATTACTGATTTGCTAAAATAAATATATTTTGATTTTACCGCACATTTTGCACGGCTCATTCGTTAAACAATATAGGAGGGAGGATTTTATGTCTTTAGATTTAAAAGTTCAGTATGACAAAATATATGCATTTTGCTATTTCAAAGTAAAAAATCGTGAAGTTGCAGAAGATATCACACAAGAAACATTTCTCAAATACTTTAATACTACTGATTATCTTGAAAAAGGCAAAAAACTTGCCTTTCTGTATACCATAGCACGAAATCTATGTAACGATCACTTCAGACAGACAAAGCATACAGTATACCTTGATGACTTGTCCGAGTTATCAGATGAAGAAACAGAGAATATTGAAACGACTCTTACTGTACGGACTGCTGTGTCAAAACTGACTGCATCAGAACAGGAATTAGTGCTACTTAGATTTACAAATGAACTTGGTATAAGTGAAATTGCGGAATATCTGGGGATTTCCAGATTTGCAGTTTATAGAAAACTAAGTTCAATCGAAAAAAAATTAAAAACAATGCTGAGAAAGGAGGATTTTTATGGATAAAAAAGTCAAAATTGCATTAAAGCAGAATTTTACACCGCCATCACCACAACGAAGAGATATATTTGTAAATAGTATTTCTATGCCGAAAGCTAAATTTAGCGAGGTATTTTTATCGCAAATTGGATTTATTAGAAAAAGGGTGTGGTTTATGTTTGTCATTTGTACTTGCTTTGCTTTTTACAATGTGCATACCATAGAGATCAGTAGCAATATTATCTCGACAGTATCTGCAGTTTTACCATTATTTGTTTTGTGCGCTACATCGGAAATATATAAAAGTGCATCCCACAATATGGGGGAAATGGAGCTTGCATGCAAATACAATTTATCAAAAATAATACTGATGCGTACGGGCATCTTAGGAACCATTAGCTTTGTAATGTTAATCTTATTTATATGTATTACAAGGAACACGGACTATGGAATGGTGCGTTCAGCGGTTTATCTTACGGTACCATTTTTGCTATCAAGTTATGTAAGCTTATTAATTATCTCGAGATTGCGCCTAAAGGAAACCGTTTATATTTGTGCAGGGGTATGTGGCAGTGTTAGTGTTCTCATGCTTTTAGCCAGTGTGAATTACAACTTTATATATGATGGAAACATCACCTATATATGGGTTATGGCATTTTTTATCTTTAGTATATTACTGGTACGCTGCTTTATCAGGTTTATCAAATTACAGGAGGAACTACAATGGAACTTAGCATAGACAGACTGAGTAAACAGTATAAAAACAAAATTGCTGTTGATAGACTATCTCTGACCCTCACAAATGGGGTTTATGGGCTCCTAGGGGCAAACGGAGCAGGTAAAACCACTCTAATGCGTATGATTTGCGGAATCTTAAAGCCAACGAGTGGAGAGGTGAAATTTAATGGCGTGGATGCATCACAAGATAGTTATCGTGATGCTTTGGGATATTTGCCACAGGATTTTGGTTATTATCCTGATTTTACCGCACAAGATTTTATGTATTATATGGCGAGCCTTAAAGGAATGACAAAAGCTCAGGCAAAGGGAAAAACAAAGGAATTATTTGATGTTGTATCTCTATCAGATGTAGCAAAAAAGAAAATTAAGACTTTTTCGGGTGGGATGAAACAACGCTTAGGAATTGCGCAAGCACTCTTAAATAACCCGAAAATCTTGATACTTGATGAACCAACAGCAGGTCTTGATCCAAAAGAGCGTGTGCGCTTTCGCAATCTCATATCGGAACTTGGTAAGGAGAGAATTGTGCTTCTATCTACACATATTGTGTCTGATGTGGAGAACATTGCAACGACTATATTGGTCATGAAAGACGGACAGCTTATTCATAATGGTGTTTTAGAAGAAATTATCAGTGTGATTGCTGGTAAAGTATTTGAATGTGTGGTAGATAGCATAACTGCAGAAGAATTAATGACAAGTCATCCTGTTATTAACCTTAGAGCAGAGGGGGAAAACACATTTTTACGCCTTGTCTGTGATGAAAAACCACACGATATGGCCATAAGTGTTCCTGCTACATTGGAGGATTTGTATCTGTATTATTTTACGGAGGTAAACGGACATGAATAATTTTTGGACTTTGGTAGGATTTGAGTATAAGAAAATTTTTATACGAAAGTCAACGATAATTGCACTAATAATCACAGTAATTCTTACAATATTTGGTTGTGTTAATATGCTTATCGGTAGTGGGGAGTCTTTTTATTCTAGAGATGATATGACTAATTATGAGGCGATGCTTTATGAAAAGGAACAGGCGACACTTCGGCTTTTCCTACCATATTCTATGGGGGTGTTTTGGGATGTTTTAGGGGTACAACTATCATGGCAGGTTTTAGGAACCACAATCTGGCTTTATCAAGCAGTTTGTATTGTTGCTTT
>CAYJFY010000036.1:0-25371 GCA_964369755.1 uncultured Lachnospiraceae bacterium | reverse complement strand
GGTCCAAATCCGATGCATGGGATTCCATTTCTTCCCATGATAGAAACGCCATTTGTAGAGAATGTCCATTTATCTGTAAGTGGGCGTGCCTGACGCATCTCCAATGTTAGGTCTGGTCCGATGCGTTTGTCTCCATACAAATTCATATAGGCATCTTCTAATGCTTTTGTAACTTTGTGATCCTTTGGAATTACCCATGTTGGGAAGTAGCATTCGATTGGATAAACAAGTCCTTTGTAAGATGGACGCTCATAGTTATACATGCTAACAACAACATCTTTTCCATATTTTTTGACATTTGGAAGATTACGAATCTCATCTAAGCAACTTTCCCAAGTTTCGCCGGCTGTCATTCTACGGTCGAGTGAAACAGAGCAGGAATCGGCAACGGCACAACGACTCGGTGATGTGAAGAATATTTCAGAAGTGGTAATGGTACCACGACCGAGGAAGTTTGCTTCTTGCCACTCTGGGTTATATGTTTTGTCTAACATTTTTACAAGACCTTTTACTTCGGTGGAATCAGCAGCGTCATTTTCATTGAGAGAACGAACATCTTGTAAGATATCGGCCATCTTATGGATTGCGTTATCACCGCGTTCTGGTGCAGAACCGTGGCATGAGATTCCTTTTACATCTACACGAATCTCCATGCGTCCCCGCTGTCCACGATAGATTCCACCATCCGTTGGCTCTGTAGAGACAACAAATTCAGGACGAACATTTCCTTCTTTGATGATGTATTCCCAACATAATCCATCGCAATCTTCTTCTTGGACAGTACCAGTAACTAAGACAGTATACTGGTCTGTCAGCAATCCAAGGTCTTTCATGATTTTGGCACCATAGACGCTAGACACAATTCCACCTAGTTGGTCGGAGCCACCTCGTCCGCCGATTGCTACATCGTCTTCATAGCCTTCGTATGGGTCGAAGTTCCAATTATTGATATTACCAATCCCCACGGTATCGATGTGAGCATCATAACCGATGAGAGTTCCTCCTGTTCCCATGTAACCTAGTACATTTCCCATTGGGTCGATTTCTACTTTATCAAACCCAACCTTTTTCATTTCTTCGGCGATACGATTGATATGTCCTTCCTCGCCACAACTTTCCCCTGGGATTTTAATCAAATCTCGTAGAAAACGTGTCATGTCCGCCTCATAAGCTTTTGCAGATTCCTTGATAGCATCAAAATTCATTTTTTTCCTCCTAGTTTATGTTTATTTTTCTTTTCCATCCCAAACAATATTTTTGTAGCGTTCAGGGTCTGTGTCACCTTCTGTTGAGAAGAGTAGTACCTTTGAGTCTCCATTTAATCCTAGTCGTGTACGCAATTCTTTATACTCATCCATCTCCATGATGCATGAAAGTACACCAAAAGTTGCGGCGCCAGATTCTCCAGAAGTAATCGGAGAATCACCTTTTATTGGAGCGGCTAACATTCGCATTCCTTTTGCTGCCATCCAATCGGGTGCTGAGATAAATGTATCAGAATGGTTCTTTAGGATATCCCATGAAATTGTATTTGGTTCGCCACATGCGAGACCAGCCATAATGGTTTGCATATCCCCATCTACAAATTGAATGCTTCCATCACCAACAGAAGCGCCTTTATATAGGCATGCTGCAACATCAGCTTCAACGACCACTACAGTTGGTGGATTCTCGGGATAACGATTTGCAAAATATCCTTGTACTGCACCAGCTAATGAACCAACCCCTGCTTGAATAAAGATATGAGTTGGACGGTCACAGTCAAAATCTTGTAATTGCTCAGAAGCTTCTAGTGCCATGGTTCCATACCCTTGCATGATCCAAGCAGGAATCTCTTCGTAACCATCCCAAGCTGTATCTTGTACAATGATGCCGTTTGGTGTATTCTTAGCTGCGTCGGCGGCCATACGAACACATTCGTCATAATTTACTTCTTCTATGGTTGCAATCGCATTTTCTTTTTTGATGTTCTCTAGTCTTGTAAGAGTAGAACCCTTTGGCATGAATACCACAGATTTTTGTCTTAATTTATTAGCAGCCCATGCGACTCCACGCCCGTGATTTCCATCGGTGGCAGTGAAGAAGGTTGCTTGCCCAAATTCATCCTTTAACTGGTCGGAGGTGAGTACATGATAAGGAAGTTCTGAAACATCCTTTCCTGTTTGTTTGGCGATGTAGCGTGCCATTGCAAAGGAACCTCCCAATACCTTGAATGCATTTAATCCAAATCGATAAGATTCATCCTTTACATAGATTTCTTTTAGCCCTAGATGTGTTGCCATGTGTTCGAGTCGAACTAGTGGGGTTTTTGTGTATTGTGGAAAGCTTTGGTGAAAGGTACGAGCCTTCTCGATTTTAGCAATATCCATTACACAAAGTTGAGTGTCGTCTGTTTTGGGCATGTTATTTGCTACCCAATGCATTGATTCCATAAAATTCTCCTTCCTTTTGCATCTTGTATACTGGTTGAAAAGTGTTTTAACCAAAGGTTTCAGATGTATCTAGTTGCTTGGCTGCTTCTAAGTAGTTATAGAGTGTAAACTTAGAGATACCAAAATGGTTCGATATTTTATCGCCTGATTTTGTAATCAAAAAGGCACCATGGTCATTCAAAAATTGTATTGCAGAAATCTTATCCTCTTTGTTCATGAGTGGTACTGGCTTGCCAATAGATTCAACAGATTGTTCAATCAGCGATTCTAATAAAGATGAAACATCGTGGGTGATTGTTTTGGGTTTCGTCTTTGCTTCTTTTGGGGTTTCTACAAATGCATGTAATGCATTAGATATTCCTAATAAGTCTGTTATGTCATAATTCAAAGAAAGAATATAATCCACATTTGTATGAGTTTCATTTGGAATATAAATGGTACTCGATTTTAGGATTCTCCCATTATCTGTTTTTGTGAGATATGCGAGTTGATCCTTGGGTACTGAGTGATTGCGTTTGATAGATTCTAGGGTTTCTAGAACAACTCCAGAAGGCCCATCACCAATTTTTCGATTGGTTACATGTCCGTTTTCTATATGCACCACAGAATTTTCAATGTGATCACTGCATAAGTCGTGAACAACAATTTCACACGAGGTTCCAAAATGTGTTGATATACCATGAGCGATTTGAATCAAAAGAGCTAAAGTGGATTTCATTAAAATATACCTCCTCTATGGTTTCTAACTTCATAATAGTACAAAATAATTTTAAAATCAACCTAAAATCTAAAAAAAATTTAGAATATCTGAAAAAGTTTTAGATTTTATTGATTTTATGAAATGTTAATGATATTATGATGATAACAAGGTTAAAGGTAGTATATTGTATGTCTGCGTATCAAAAATTCTGAATTTTTTAGGAGTGTAGGAGCACAAAGTGCGTAGCAATCCGTAGGTATCATGGGCAAAAGTTGACAGACTGTGAGAAAGGGACAGGTATTAATATGTTGATAATAGGTAATGGTGTATTAATCACGAGAAATGAGGAGTCTCCGTACTTTGAGTGTGGGGCAGTTGCGATACAAGATGAAAGTATTGTTATGGTAGGCACATTAGATGAGGTGAAACGAGCGTATCCAGACGCAGAATTTATAGATGGCAAAGGAAAAGTGATTATGCCTGCTTTCATTAATGCGCATGAGCATATCTATAGTGCATTTGCGAGAGGGTTGAGTATCAATGGATACAATCCGAATGGGTTCTTGGAGATTTTAGATGGCATGTGGTGGAATATCGATAGGCATCTTACATTAGAGCAAACAAAACAAAGTGCCATGGCCACATATCTAGAATCTATAAAAAATGGAGTGACAACGGTGTTTGATCATCATGCGAGTTTTGGAGAGATTGAAGGCTCACTATTTAAAATAGAAGAAGCGTCCAAAGCCTGTGGAATTCGCTCATGCCTATGCTATGAGATTTCGGATCGTGATGGAGAAGAGAAGGCAAAACAATCAATTCAGGAAAATGTTGATTTTATCAAGCATGCATTAGCAGATAAAAGTGATATGATTGCAGGAATGATGGGGATGCATGCATCATTTACCATTTCGGATAAGACAATGGAGCAGTTAACCGCCATGAAACCCGGTGGTGTAGGGTACCATATTCATGTTGCGGAAGGGATTGAAGATTTACACCAGTGCTTGAAGGTGCATCATAAGAGAATTATTGACCGATTGATGGACCACGGAATCTTAGGTGAGAAGACTTTGGCGGCACATTGTATCTATGTGAATGAACATGAAATGGACTTGCTGCATGAGACAAATACCATGGTAGTGCATAATCCAGAATCGAATATGGGGAATGCATGTGGTTGTCCTCCGACGATGAAGATCTTCCAGAAAGGAATATTGACAGGACTTGGAACTGATGGATATACCCATGACATGATTGAATCGTGGAAGGTAGCGAATGTTCTTCATAAACATCATCTATGTGATGCCAATGCGGCTTGGGGGGAATTGCCTCAGATGTTGTTTGACAGCAATGCGAAGATTGTGAACCGATATTTCCAAAAGCCTATAGGAGTGCTAAAAGAAGGTGCGGCAGCAGATGTAATCGTTCTAGATTACAACCCACCTACACCGATGGACGGCAATAATATCAATGGTCATATTTTGTTTGGAATGACAGGAAGGTGTGTGGAAACGACAGTTGCGAATGGAAAAGTATTGATGTTAAACCGAGAAGTGAAAGTGGTAGATGAGGAGAAGGTATTGGCAGATTGCAGACAATCGGCTAGAGAATTAGCAAAATCGATTAACGGATAGTGGATACAGGATTTGAGAAAGGGAGAAATATTAAGATGAGCGATAGAATGACACCGATGCCATTTGGACAAATGGTAGAATGGATATTGAATGAGTATAAGGAAAAGGGAACCGTGTTCGGAGTGTATCGTCCATTCCAATCAGATGGCGTGTGTACGAGAAAGATTTTTGGAAGAAAATTAGAGACTCCAATTGGACCAGCAGCAGGTCCACATACACAGTTGGCGCAAAATATTGTGGCATCTTATTATGGAGGAAGTAGATTTTTTGAACTGAAAACAGTTCAGATCTTGGATGGAGAGGATTTGCCAGTCAGCAAACCTTGTATCTTGGCTGATGATGAGTGTTATAACTGTGAGTGGTCGACGGAACTCTATGTACCGCAAGCACAGGCAGAGTACATCAAAGCTTGGTTTTTACTCGCGGTAGTGGCAAAAGAGTTTGGATTAGGAAGTCTAGATGGATATCAATTTAATATGAGTGTGGGATATGACCTAGAGGGAATTAAATCAGAGAAGATTAATACCTTTATTGATTCTATGATACATGCTGAGGAAACAGATACATTTAAAGAGTGCAAAGAATACCTGCTAGCGCATATAGATGCGTTTCGATATTTTTCAAAAGAAGATGTGGAGAAAATTTCACCAAATATTTGTAATTCGGTGACACTTTCTACCTTGCATGGATGTCCACCACAGGAAATCGAGAGAATTGCAACGTATTTGATTACGGAAAAAGGTCTGAATACATTTATTAAATGCAATCCTACTTTATTAGGATATGAATATGCAAGAGCAACCATGGATGAAATGGGTTATGATTATGTGCAGTTTGGTGATTTTCATTTTTTAGATGACTTGCAATATGCAGATGCAATTCCGATGCTTGAGAGGTTGCAAAGCTTGAGTGGAGAACGTGGGTTGGAGTTTGGGGTGAAGATTACCAATACCTTCCCTGTAGATGTGAAACAAAATGAACTGCCGAGTGAAGAGATGTACATGTCGGGAAAATCTTTGTACGTATTATCCATGTCGGTAGCGGAGAGATTATCTAGAGATTTCAAAGGTCAATTACGTATCTCGTATTCAGGCGGTGCGGATGCCTTTAATATCAAGAGTATTGTTGAAGCAGGAATCTGGCCAGTAACGGTAGCGACCACATTATTAAAGCCAGGTGGGTACCAGAGGTTGGAGCAATTGGTAGAATCCACCAAGGACTTGGGAGAAACGTTCGAGGGTGTTGATGTGGAAGCGGTTGCAAGCTTGGTGAAAGAGGGAAAGACAGATAAATATCATGTAAAGGCAATTAAGCCATTGCCTTCTAGAAAGTTAAAGAAACAAGTACCGTTGACCGATTGTTTCGTGGCGCCATGTAAGGATGGATGTCCAATCAATCAAGATATTACGGCATATCTCTCCCTTGTTGGCGAAGGAAAGATGGAAGAGGCGATGCAAGTCATCACAGAGAAGAATCCACTTCCGTTTATTACGGGGACAATCTGTGCACATAACTGTATGAATAAATGTACTAGAAACTTCTATGAAGATCCAGTACATATCCGCGCTGCAAAACTAGTGGCTGCAGAAGCTGGTTTTGAGGGAATGATGAAACAACGAAAGGCACCTGATTCTAAAGTGGATCATAAAGTAGCGATTGTAGGAGGAGGACCAGCTGGTATGGCGGCTGCGTTTTTCCTCAGCAGAGCGGGGCATGAGGTGACCTTGTTCGAAAAATCAGACCGTTTAGGTGGTGTTGTGCGCAATATTATCCCAGATTTCCGTATTGCACATGAGGCGATGGATCGAGATGTAGAACTAGTGACTGCCTATGGAGCACAGATAAAATACAATACTAAGGTTGATCGGATAGAAGAATTGAAGGGAGAATATGACGCCATTGTTTTAGCGATTGGTGCATATAAGCCTGGTATCCTACGATTAGAAGAAGGAAATCCAATCAATGCATTAGAATTTTTGGAAAGGTTCAAGGCATCATCTGGAAAGCTGGATATTGGCAAGAACGTGGTTGTAATTGGTGGAGGAAATACTGCCATGGACACTGCGAGAGCGGCAAAACGAACAGAAGGTGTAGAAAAGGTGTCTCTGGTGTATCGTAGAACCAAGCGATATATGCCTGCAGATGAAGAAGAGCTGATTATGGCCATGGAGGACGGGGTAGAGTTTCTAGAATTGCTAGCACCAAAATCAATGAAAGACGGGGTGTTAAGTTGTGAGGTGATGAAGCTAGGTGATATGGATAGTTCGGGAAGAAGAGGTGTGATTTTTACGGGTGAAATCATGGAAGTGCCAGCCGATACGGTGATCGCTGCAATTGGGGAAAACGTTGCCACAGATTTCTATGAAGACAATCAGATTCCTGTCAATGAAACAGGGTATGCAAAAGTGGATTCGAAAACGCTTGAAACAGGAATTCAGGGAGTGTATGTAATCGGAGATGGGCTCTATGGACCAGCTACTGTTGTAGAGGGGATTCGCGATGCGAAACTAGCTGCGGAAGCAATTGCACAGAAGTCATTATTCTCAGATTATGAAGAAAAAACAGAAGAAGTAAGGATTTATCGTAATCGAGGTCCGTTACAAGTAGAACAAGAGGGTGAGAAGGAAGCGATGAGATGTTTGACTTGTTCTACCGTGTGTGAGAACTGTGTGGAGGTTTGCCCGAATCGTGCAAATATAGCTGTTTATGTAGAGGGAATGAGCATGCATCAGATTGTGCATGTGGATTACATGTGTAATGAATGTGGAAATTGCAAGAGTTTTTGCCCATATGATAGTGCTCCGTATTTGGATAAATTCACATTGTTTGCCTCGGAGATTGATATGGAAGAAAGCAAGAATGATGGATTCGTAGTGAAGACAAAAGAAGATGTGACTTGTAGAGTCCGTTATCTTGGAGTGGTGGAAGACTGGAAACTAGGAAGTGGTTCAAGAGTTCCAGAATCATTAGGCAAGGTAATGGAGACGATTTGCAAGAAAGAGGATTGGTTACTACTATAAAATTTGATAGAAGAGGTGTGGATGATGTATCGGTTTTATGTGAATGGTCAAATGGTAGAAACAGAGAAAGATCAGAAATTATTGCCATTTCTAAGAGAAGAATGTGAATTGAAATCGGTAAAAGATGGCTGCAGTGAGGGAGCGTGCGGGACTTGTACGGTATTGATTGACGGCAAAGCAGTGAAGGCATGTATTCATAAAATCTCTACCCTGGAGGGGAAGAATGTTTTGACCGTGGAAGGACTCTCGAAACGTGAGCAGGAAGTGTATACTTATGCCTTTGGTCAAGCAGGAGCGGTGCAATGTGGATTCTGTATTCCTGGAATGGTGATTTCAGCAAAATCATTGTTGGATATTAATTTAAGTCCAACAAGAGAAGAAATTTCTCATGCACTACGCAATAATATTTGCCGTTGTACCGGTTACAAGAAGATTATTGATGCGGTAGAACTGGTGGCAGAGATGCTTCGAACAAAGAGCTCTGTTCCAGAGGAGGGTGAGACATACAAGCTGGGAGCGAGGGTTTCACGAATTGATGTGAGAGAAAAAGTTCTAGGATATGGGGAATATGCAGATGATATGAAGGTGGATGACTTGGTTTTTGCGAGTGCCATTCGCTCAAAATATCCACGTGCAAAGGTTGTTGCAATTCATACGCAAGGCGCATTGGATCTAGAAGGTGTGTTAGCAGTTTATACCGCGGCAGATATTCCAGGGAATATCAAGGTGGGACATATCAAACAAGATTGGGATGCCTTGATTCCAGTGGGAGGGTGTACAAGGTATGTTGGAGATGCAATCGCCTTGGTTGTTGCAGAAACAGAGGACATACTAGAACAAGGAAAATCACTCGTAGAGATTGAATATGAAGAGCTTCCTTGTATTACAAGCCCACAAGAGGCGATGAAGGAGGGAGCACCAATCCTACATGAAGGTGGTAATTTGTTAGCGAGAAAGTTTGTGTCGAGGGGGAATGCGCGAGAGATGATTGCGAAATCGAAACACGTGCTATCCGACCATTTCTCTACCCCGTTTACAGAGCATGCATTTTTAGAACCAGAATGTGCCATTGCCATGCCGGACGAAGACGGTGTGCATATCTATAGTAGTGATCAAAGTGTGTATGACACGCAACATGAATGTTGCATCTTATTAGGGTTGCCAGCAGAGAAGGTGAAGGTGACGAATAAATTAGTAGGAGGCGGATTTGGTGGAAAAGAAGATATGTCAGTGCAGCATCATGCGGCGCTTGCAGCATATCTCTTGAAGCGTCCGGTAAAGGTGAAGTTCTCAAGGGCAGAAAGTATGATGGTTCATCCAAAGAGACATCCTATGGAGATGGATTTCACTTTGGGGTGTGATGAAAATGGAATCATCCAAGGTGTAGTCGCTAGTGTAGTATCGGATACAGGAGCCTATGCATCCTTGGGTGGTCCTGTCCTAGAGCGTGCCTGTACGCATGCATCAGGACCTTATCAATATGATCACTTCGAAATCGAAGGGAAGGCATATTATACCAACAATCCACCAGCGGGAGCATTTCGTGGATTTGGTGTAACGCAGACCTGTTTTGCGATTGAAATGTTATTGACGAAGATGGCAGAAGTGGTGGGGATTTCGCCATGGGAAATCCGATATCGAAATGCCATTCGTCCAGGAAAGGCATTGCCAAATGGTCAGATTGTCGATGATAGTACAGGTTTAGTTGAAACCCTAGAAGCAGTCAAAGAAGTGTTCCAAAATCACCCACATGCAGGAATTGCATGTGGGATGAAAAATGCGGGATTGGGCGTTGGGATACCTGACTATGGTCGTTGTAACTTGGTGGTGGTGGATGGGAAAGTAGAGATTCGAAGTGGAGCATCTTGTATTGGTCAAGGCTTGGGAACAGTTTTGGTACAAATGGTTGTGGAGCAAACAGGGCTTGAACGAGAAGAAGTAGTTTACGTTACATCAAATACCATGAATGCACCGAATTCAGGAATGACATCGGGATCTAGGCAAACGCTCATTACTGGTGAGGCTACAAGAATCGCAGCAGTGAAGCTCTCAGAGGAGCTTGAGAATCATTCCCTCAATGAGTTGAATGGACAGGAGTTCTACGGGGAATATGTTGGGATTACGGATAAACTAGGCAGTGATGTACCGAATCCAAAGTCTCACGTTGCCTATGGGTATGCAACACAGGTATGCATGCTGAATGAGGAGGGACGGGTGGAAAAAATCGTGGCAGCACACAGTGTGGGCAAGGCGATTAATCCGATTTCAGTAGAAGGTCAGATTGAAGGAGGGGTGGTAATGTCGCTGGGATATGCCTTGACCGAAGACTATAAACTAGATCATTGCATACCGAAATCAAAGTATGGAACATTGGGATTGTTTCGAGCGAATCAAACACCTGATGTGGAAAGTATTATCATAGAAAGAAGTGGATTAGATGTAGCGAGCGGAGCCATTGGTATCGGTGAAATTACTTCCATACCAACAGCACCAGCAGTGGCAGGAGCGTATTATAGCTATGATGGGAAATACCGTACAAAACTACCATTAAAATCTACACCATATTCTAGGAAAAAATAATTGACATATATCCCCTAATGTGATATTCTACTATAGTGCTAAAAATCATAGGGGATTGGTCAAGTGGTATGATAGGAGTCTCCAAAACTTTTGGTGGGGGTTCGATTCCCTCATCCCCTGTTAGAAAAAAGATAGTTTTCTTAGGAAAACTATCTTTTTTTTGTTTAATAAATCGGAAAATGGAAAATACTGTTATTATATTTGGTATAAGGCGGTATTGAAAGTTGAGAAGTTGTATAGAGTTAGAGCGAGATGAAGGATTGGTATGTGAGGATTCTATTAGTCAGTACTTGAGAGAAATAGGTAAGATCTCTTTGTTGTCGTTGGAAGAGGAAAGAAGAATTGCCATGAGAATTGCACAGGGAGATAAAAGTGCGAAGGAGGAGATGATTCAGTCGAATCTAAGATTGGTTGCTAGTATCGCAAAGAAATATGTGCAAAGCAATGGAGTGTCCTTGCTAGACCTTATCCAGGAGGGGAATATAGGACTTATGAAGGCGGTAGAACGATTTGATTATACGAAGGGCTGTCGATTTAGTACCTATGCTACGTGGTGGATAAGACAAGCCATTACACGTTCTATTATAGATACAGGCAAGACGATTCGAATCCCTGTTCATATGAAGGAACAGATGAATCGTTTGAATCGAGAGGGGAGTCGATTTATCTTGGAACATGGTAGGGAGGCGAGCCTAGAGGAGTTGGCGGATAAACTAGGAGTCAATCGGGAGAAAATCAAGGAAATTCAGCAATATTTCGGCGATGTCATATCATTGGATACTCCAATTGGAGAATTGGAGGACAAAGTAATTCTTGATTTTATACCAGACAATCACGCATCGGAAGAGTACAATTATGTGGAACATACCATGATGGGCGAGCAGATGGATCGGCTTCTAGAAGGATTGCCAGATCGAGAACGGGATGTGATTTTGATGCGATTTGGATTTTTGGACGGGAAGATCTGGACTTTGGAAGAGGTGGGGCGGAAGTTCAGCGTGACGAGGGAACGTATTCGTCAGATTGAATGCAAGGCGATCGAACGTCTCAGTCATAACAAAGATATTAGAGGGTTAAAGGTATTTTTAGAAGGATAAAAATAGGGCAGTACCTATATTTTTAATAAATGTAGGTACTGCTCAAAGTTTACGCCTTCGATAAATGGAACATTTTCTTCCACTGAGTTTTGAATGGATTTCTCCAGAAACTGTGTTGCTAGGTGCATCAATTCAATGATATCTTGCCCTCTGGTTAATCCAGCGGCGATGCAAGAGGCGAATAGGTCACCAGTTCCTGAATAGCTACCGCCTAAATATGGAATTGCCATATGAGAATAATTTTCTTTGTCCGTCGAGATATAGGAGTTGCCGATGAGTGGTACTCCATCTGGGGAATGATAAGAAATTCCTGTGACAAGGATATGTTTTGGTCCATTGGCGCAAAATTTCATTCCGATTTCATGGATACGCTCTAGCAATTTGTCAGAAGAGAGCGATAACAAGTCGGAATAAGAGACGCCACATAAGAGACAGAGTTCAGTCACGTTTGGCGTAATGATATCCGCTCTTTTTGCAAGGAGTGTCATCTTACCCTGTAAGGACTCTGTGAACATGTCATAGGTTTTTCCATTATCTCCCAATACAGGATCCACTAATAGGAAGGTATCCTGGGTTTTGAAATTATCTACAAAATCTAGAATGATATCTAATTGATTCTCGTGGGAGACAAAACCGGTATAAATGCCATCGAAGTGTACTTCTAGTTTGTTCTTCCACTCGTCTTGGATGTCTTTCATCTGCTCAGTAAAATCATAGCAGGTATAGCTTGGAAACCCAGTTTGTGCACTTAAGATTGCAGTTGGCAGTGGACAAGCCTGTACGCCCATTGCAGATGTCACCGATATGGCTGCTGTTAGGGAACAGCGGCCAAAACCGGATAAATCATTGATAATCGCTAGTTTCTTCGTCATAAGAATTACCTCAATTATTTTTTACTACGTTTTCTAAGGTTTGGATCTAAAATCTTTTTGCGGATACGTAACGTCTCTGGAGTTACTTCCAATAATTCATCTGTATCAATAAATTCTAGCGCTTCTTCGAGGCTTAGAACCTTTGGTGTTGTGAGACGTAGAGCTTCGTCAGCACCAGAAGAGCGGGTGTTTGTGAGATGTTTGGTCTTACATACATTGATCTCGATGTCTTCTGCTTTTCCGTTTTGTCCGATAATCATTCCACCATAGACTTTTTCACCAGCTCCGATGAATAATGTACCACGAACTTGTGCGTTGAACAATCCATAGGCAACGGCTTCTCCTGTTTCAAAGGCGATGAGTGAACCCTGTTGACGATATTGGATATCACCGCGATATGTCTCATATCCGTCAAATGAAGTATTCATAATTCCATTTCCTTTGGTATCGGTCATGAAATCCCCACGGTATCCGATTAATCCACGAGCAGGAATGGAGAATTCTAAGCGAGTGGTTCCGCCATTGGATGGAGTCATGTTTCGCAGTTCTCCCTTTCGTTGGCTGAGCTTCTCGATGACTGTTCCAGTGAATTCATCAGGAACATCGATGTAAGCCATCTCAATCGGTTCTAATTTTGCACCACTTTCATCTGTTTTGTATAATACCTCTGCCTTACTTACTGCAAATTCATAGCCTTCTCGCCTCATATTTTCTATTAAAACGGAGAGATGAAGTTCTCCACGACCTGAAACCTTGAAACTGTCTGCTGCCTCGGTTTCTTCTACACGTAAGCTTACATCGGTGTTTAATTCACGTAATAAGCGGTCTCGGATATGTCTAGATGTTACAAATTTTCCTTCTAGGCCAGCAAACGGACTATCATTGACGATAAACTGCATGGAAATCGTTGGTTCAGATATCTTCTGAAACTCGATTGGAGTTGGACTCTCAGGTGCGCACAGCGTATCTCCGATTGCGATATCAGAGATACCAGAGATGGCAACAATCGCTCCGATGGTAGCCTCTTTTACTTCCACCTTGTCCAATCCGTCGAATTCATATAGTTTACTGATTTTAACTTTCTTCTGTTTATCAGGCTCGTGATGATTCACTACAACCATGTCTTGATTCACTCGGATGGTTCCGTTGTCTACTTTACCTACTCCGATTCGTCCCACATACTCGTTGTAGTCGATGGTGCTGATTAATACTTGTGAAGCTGCTTCGGCGTCACCTTCTGGAGCTGGGATGTAAGAGAGAATGGTTTCAAATAATGGCTCCATATTCTCAGGTGATTGGTTCAGGTCTAGGACCGCGTGACCATTTTTTGCAGAAGCATAGATGAATGGACAGTCTAATTGTTCATCTGATGCATCTAAATCCATGAATAATTCTAGTACTTCGTCGATTACTTCATCAGGTCTTGCTTCGGCACGGTCGATTTTGTTGATGCATACGATAACTGGTAGATCCAGTGCGAGTGCATTTTTTAGTACAAATTTCGTCTGCGGCATAGCGCCTTCGAAGGCGTCTACTACTAGGACTACTCCGTTTACCATCTTTAGTACACGCTCTACTTCACCACCGAAGTCAGCATGTCCAGGTGTGTCGATGATATTGATCTTGGTGTCTTTATAAAAGATAGCAGTGTTCTTTGATAGAATTGTAATTCCGCGTTCGCGTTCAATGTCATTGGAATCCATGACACGTTCTGCAACTTCTTGATTGGCACGAAATACACCACTTTGCTTTAATAACTCATCTACTAGGGTTGTTTTGCCATGGTCAACATGGGCAATAATTGCGATGTTTCTCACATCTGTACGTTTTGTAATCATTTTCTTAAAATCCTCTTAATTTCTTCTCTTACTTCATGAAAAATCATGTCGAAAAGCTGTAATATTTTCACGATATTTCTTATTTATATGGACAACTGATATAGTTTACCACACATAGGAAGTCATGACAAGTTTTTGTTCTAAAAAATACAATTTGCTCATAAACTGTTAAAGACAAAATTTGATACAGACACGGGAGTGTCTAAAATACGTATAGCAGAGAAGGGAGAGTCAAACAATGTCAGATAAAATTATTGAAAACAATCAAGTAACAATTATGGGAGAAATTGCATCGGAATTTATATTCAGTCATGAGGTGTTCGGCGAGGGATTTTACATGGTGAATATCTTAGTGAGGCGATTGAGTAACTCGGATGATATTATTCCGCTTATGGTGTCGGAACGTCTCATCGATGTAAATCAAGATTACAGAGGAGAGTACATCGAGGCATATGGGCAATTCCGTTCGTATAACAAGCACGATGAACAGAGGAATCGATTGGTGCTCTCTGTATTTGTAAGAGAGATTATTTTTGTAGAAGAAGAGATGGATGGGACGAAGAGTAATGTAATCTTATTGGAAGGGTATATTTGTAAGAATCCGATTTATAGAAAGACACCTCTTGGAAGAGAGATCGCAGATTTATTATTGGCAGTGAATCGCCCTTATGGCAAGTCGGATTATATCCCTTGTATCTGTTGGGGGAGAAATGCGAGATATGCATCTAATTTTGAAGTAGGTGAACATGTACAGGTGCTTGGAAGGATTCAGAGCCGAGAATATGTGAAGAAAATCAATGAAATGGAGTCCGAAAAGCGCATCGCATATGAGGTTTCGGTGAGCAAATTGGAGTGTTTGGAAGAATAGTGGGTTTCCACACATTGACATGAAATTTAATTAGTGCTAATATTGCTAGTAAGTAGATTACATAAGGAGGAACAATTATGGCAATATTCAAAGGTGTCGGAGTGGCGATTATTACACCATTTCATGAAGATGGATCTGTGAATTATGAATGTTTAAGAGAATTAGTAGAATTTCAAATAGAAAATGGGGTAGATAGTATCATTGCATGTGGTACAACAGGAGAGTCGTCTACACTATCAGAAGATGAGCATAAGGAAGTAATCAAGGCATGTGTGAAGTATGCGGCAGGTCGAGTTCCAGTTATTGCTGGTACAGGTTCGAATGCAACTTATACAGCGATTGAATTATCACGTGATGCGGTGGAGTGTGGTGTAGATGGATTACTAATCGTAACACCTTACTATAACAAGGCGACACAAGAGGGATTATATCAGCACTACAAAGCGATTGCAGAAGCAGTGCCGAATACACCGATTATCTTATATAGTGTGGCGAGCAGAACGGGGTGTAATATTGAACCAAAGACCGTAGCAAGATTGGCGAAAGACGTGCCAAATATTGTAGGAATCAAGGAAGCTTCTGGAAACATCGGTCAGATTGCAAATATCATGCAATTGACAAACGGTGAGATTGATCTATACTCAGGGAACGATGATCAAATTGTACCGATTCTATCTCTTGGTGGAATTGGAGTGATTTCAGTTGTTGCAAATGTGGCACCACAAGAAACTCACGATATCTGTGAAAAATTTGAAGCAGGGGACACGAAGGGAAGCTGTGAATTGCAATTAAAATTACTTCCGCTTGTGAATGCTTTGTTTAGCGAAGTGAATCCGATTCCAGTGAAGAAGGCAATGAATTTGATGGGATATGCAGCTGGTGGAGTGAGAATGCCCCTGACAGAATTGACAGAGGCGAATACGGCTAGATTAAAAGAAGAGATGGATAAGTTGGGATTGACGAAATAGAGGGAGACAACAAATGACAAGAGTAATTATGCATGGCTGCAATGGTAAGATGGGTCAGGTAATTAGTGCCTTGATTGCACAGGATAGTGATGTGGAGATGGTTGCAGGTATTGATACCTATACGGGAGTTACGAATGCGTATCCTGTTTTTTCTAGCATAGAAGAGTGTACGGTGGAAGCAGATGTTGTAATTGATTTCTCTAATGCAGGATGTGTAGATGGATTGTTAACACATTGCGTGAACAACCAGATTCCAGTGGTTCTTTGTACAACGGGATTATCGGAAGAGCAATTGAATTATGTGGATGAGTGTGCAACAAAAGTTGCAGTATTAAAATCTGCAAATATGTCACTAGGGATCAATATGTTATTGAAATTATTGCAAGATGCAACGAGAGTGTTGGCGCCTGCAGGATTTGATATCGAAATGGTAGAGAAACACCATAACCAAAAATTAGATGCTCCAAGTGGGACTGCATTAGCGTTAGCCGATTCGATTAATGAGGCTTTAGACAATGAATATGCGTATAACTATGATAGAAGTCAAGAGCGCAAGAAGCGTGAGAAAAAGGAGATTGGAATCTCAGCTGTTCGAGGTGGAAGCATCGTAGGGGAGCATGAGGTGATTTTTGCAGGAGTGGATGAAGTCATCGAGTTCAAACATACTGCTTATTCTCGTGCGGTGTTTGGAAAAGGTGCGATTGAAGCAGCAAAATATCTGGCAGGAAAAGAAGCGAAGATGTATTCTATGATGGATGTTATCCGTATTTGAATTATGTGAAATAAAAAAAGGGCAGTTTGTCTTACCTAGGTAAGATGGGCTGTCCTTTGCTTGCGAAGAGGGAGTTGCAAATCTATAGGGAAGGGATGGTTACTATATGGAAAAATTACACTTGAAGTATTTGCAAAAATTATCTGAGATATATCCAACGATAGCGGAGGCCTCGACAGAAATTATTAATCTAGAGGCAATTCTAAACCTACCAAAAGGGACGGAGCATTTTCTGACGGATATTCATGGAGAGGATGAAGCGTTTGCCCATGTCTTAAAAAATGGTTCGGGTTCTGTACGAAGAAAGATAGATGACATCTTTGGGCACACATTGAGTGCGGGGGATAAACAGTCGTTTGCTACTTTGATTTATTATCCGAAAGAGAAGATGGATGATATGATGTGCAATGAGGAGGATCTAGACGATTGGTATAAGATTACATTATATCGATTGGTGGAGGTGTGTAAATCAGTAAGTAGCAAATACACACGGTCTAAAGTGCGAAAAGCATTGCCGAAGGATTTTGCCTATGTAATCGAAGAGCTTCTAGAAGAGCGGACAGGGGTGTTGGATAAACAAAATTATTTTGACGTCATTATTGAAACCATTATTGCGACGGGAAGGGCAGAGGCATTTATTATTGCAATGAGTGAATTGATACAACGATTAGTGGTGGATCATCTTCATATTGTAGGAGATATCTTTGATCGTGGTTCAGGTTCTCACATTGTAATGGATAAATTGATGGAGCACCATTCGGTGGACATACAGTGGGGGAACCATGATGTACTTTGGATGGGGGCAGCAGCAGGACAACATGCATGCATTGCCAATGTGATTCGTATCTGTGCGCGATATGGGAATTTAGATATTTTGGAAGATGGATATGGAATCAATTTATTACCTCTTGCAACCTATGCTTTGCAATATTATAGTGATGATCCGTGTACCTGTTTCAAACTGAAGGGAACAGAATACGATGCTATGGAGAGTAAGATTGAGCTGATGTTGCATAAGGCAATCGCCATCTTACAGTTCAAAATAGAAGGCAATATGATTGCAAAATACCCAGAGTTTGGTTTGGAGTCGCGAAATCTCCTGCATAAGATGGATGGGGAGAATATGGAGATTGAGATAGAGGGAGAAATCTACAAGATAAGCGATGGAAACTTCCCTACAGTCAATCCGAACAATCCGTATGAGTTAACACTGGAAGAACGGGATATCATCAGTCGATTGGAGCGAGCCTTTGTCAATTGTGATAAGTTGCAACAGCACATGAAGTTTTTACTGGCGAAGGGTGGATTGTATAAAGTCTTTAATAATAATCTTCTCTATCACGGATGTGTGCTACTCAATGAGGATGGAAGTTTTCAAGAGGTGAAATTGTTTGGGAAAACCTACAAGGGAAGAGCCTGGTATGATGTATTGGATACTTATGTGAGAAAAGGGTACAATGCAAGCGACGCAAAGGAGCGGGAATTAGGAAAAGACATGATGTGGTATATCTGGTTACATCCGAATTCACCTTTGTTTGGGAAGGATAAGATGACCACATTTGAACGTTATTTTATTACGGATAAGGCAACACATAAGGAAAAGAAAAATCCGTATTATAGTATGTTAGAGAATGAGGACGTCGCGAATCGTATCATGGATGAATTTGGTCTAGACCGCGTGGGTGCACATATTGTAAATGGACATGTTCCAGTGCGAAGCAAGGAAGGGGAGAGTCCCATCAAGTGTAATGGGAAGATTTTGGTCATTGACGGAGGGTTTTCCAAGGCTTATCACAGTGAGACGGGAATTGCTGGCTACACATTGACCTATAATAGTTATGGGTTGATTTTAGTTGCCCACGAACCGTTTGAATCAACAGAAATTGCAATAAAAAAAGAAGTGGATATTCATTCGGAAAGTGTGATTGTAAAAAGGACACAGAAGAGGATTTTAGTAGAAGATACCGATGTTGGAAAGAAAATTCAAGAAAACATCTGTGATTTAAAAGAGCTTTTATCGGCATATCGTTCTGGTAAAATTGTGGAAAAATAAAATAGAATATTTCAAAAAAATAAGCACATAATAATTCTATGTCAAGATAGAAAGGGAGATAGAATTATGAAAATGAAACAATTATTTTTAGCAATGATGTTGTGTGTGGCTATGGCGAGTGCTCTTGTTGGCTGTACTCCAGATGATAGCGTGAATGAGAATGTAAATAGTGCTACCGATAACAAAGATGATACAGATGGAGCGGCAGAGGAGATGAAGGATGATGCCGAAGGTGTCATCGATGAAGCTATGGACGAGGCAAAAGACATGGTGGATGATGTGAAGGACGGTAGTGAGGAATTGATGGATAATACCACAGATACAGTGGATGATATGGCTAATGAATAGAGCCATGACAAATGAATAGACCGATGGGGACGATGCGCAAGATACCAAGTTGTGAGATCGTCCCTATTGTAGGAGGAAGAGATGAAGTTTAGACCGTGTATTGATATACATAATGGAGAAGTAAAACAAATTGTAGGTGGAAGTCTTAAGGATGTGGGTGATTTGGCAATTACAAATTTCACAGCCGAATATCGGGCAGATCATTATGCCAAGCTCTATCGCCGTGACGGATTGAAGGGGGGGCATATTATTTTGTTGAACCCAGCCACTTCCGAGTATTATGAAGCGACGAAAGAACAGGCGATTTCAGCATTATCTGCATATCCGAAGGGGTTACAGATTGGTGGTGGAATCACAGAAGAGAATGCACAGGAGTATTTGGATTTGGGAGCAAGCCATGTCGTGGTTACTTCCTATGTATTTGTGGACGGAGAAGTTCATTGGGGACGGCTAAAGAGATTATCAGAAAAGGTTGGGAAATCAAGACTTGTATTAGATTTGAGTTGCAGGAGAAGTGGCGATGATTATCTCATTGTAACCAATCGCTGGCAGACATTTACCAATGTGAAGATTACCGATGAAACACTAGATAAGTTCGCTGAATTTTGTGACGAATTTCTCATTCACGGAGTCGATGTGGAAGGGAAGAAATCTGGAGTGGAGGAAGAGTTGATCAAGAGATTGACTAGATGGAATCAGATTCCAATTACATATGCTGGAGGGATTGGTAGCATGGAGGATTTGAGGCGGTTTGAAGAATTGTCCGAGGGCAAGATTGATTTTACGATTGGAAGTGCACTAGATTTATTTGGTGGAACCATTCCTTATGAAGTGATTTCAAAAATGAACAATTCATGAACCTGAATAAATTAGTTGAACAAGGCAAGGGTTAATGTTACAATATAAGTTGGTAAAATTTATTACAAGGAGTGTTATATGGGCTTATTTGAAAAATTATTTGGTACACATAGTCAGAATGAATTGAAGAGAATCTATCCGATTGTAGATCGTATTGATGCATTAGAAGAAGAGATGAAGGGGTTGAGTGATCTTGAACTGCGTGAAAAAACGAGTGAGTTCAAGCAGAGACTTCAAAATGGAGAAACTTTAGACGACCTATTAGTAGAGGCGTATGCTGTTGTGCGTGAAGCAGCTTCACGTGTACTTGGGATGCGTCATTATCGTGTGCAGTTGATTGGTGGAATTATTCTACATCAAGGAAGGATTGCCGAGATGAGAACAGGAGAGGGTAAGACGTTGGTGTCGACCTTGCCTGCTTATTTGAATGCTTTGACAGGAGACGGAGTCTATGTCGTAACGGTCAATGATTACTTGGCAAATCGTGATGCCCAGTGGATGGGACAAATTCATGAATTCTTAGGGTTGAAAGTTGGGGTGGTTCTAAACTCTTTAGAGCCTGCCGAAAGACGAGAGGCATATTTATGTGACATTACATATGTAACAAATAATGAGCTTGGATTCGATTATTTGAGAGACAATATGGTAATTTACAAGGAACGATTGGTACAAAGAGGACTGAACTTTGCTATTATCGATGAGGTTGACTCTGTATTAATCGATGAGGCTAGAACACCTCTTATTATCTCTGGGCAAAGTGGAAAATCCACAAAATTATATCAAGTATGTGATATCCTTGCGCGTCAATTAGAGCGTGGTGAGGCGAGTGGAGAATTTACAAAAATGAGCGCCATCATGGGAGAAGAAATCCAAGAGACTGGTGACTTCATTGTCAATGAGAAAGAGAAGAATGTAAATCTTACGGATGAAGGGGTGAGAAAGGTTGAAAAATTCTTTAATATCGAGAATTTGGCAGATGCAGAACATCTAGAGATTCAACATAATATCATCCTTGCATTGCGTGCGCACAATCTGATGTTCCGTGATCAAAACTACGTGGTAAAAGACGGCACGATTATGATTGTAGATGAATTTACAGGAAGAATTATGCCAGGTCGTCGTTATTCAGATGGTCTGCATCAAGCCATTGAAGCAAAAGAAAATGTAGAGGTTAAGAGAGAAAGTCGCACCTTAGCGAATATAACATTCCAGAACTTATTTAATAAATTCAATAAGAAGTGTGGTATGACTGGTACCGCATTGACAGAAGAGGGAGAATTTAGAGACATCTATGGTATGGACGTTGTAGAAGTACCAACCAATCGCCCAGTGCAGAGAATCGACCATGAAGATGCAATCTATAAGACTCAAAAAGAAAAATACAAGGCAGTAGTAGAAGAGGTTAAGGTGGCTCACGAGAAGGGACAACCGGTATTGGTTGGTACCATCACCATCGAAATCTCAGAGATGCTGAGTAAGATGCTAAAAAGAGAAGGGATTCCACATACAGTATTGAATGCAAAATTCCATGAAATGGAAGCCGAGATTGTTGCAGGAGCAGGGGCTGTAGGTGCGGTTACAATCGCTACCAATATGGCAGGTCGTGGTACAGATATTAAACTAGATGATGATGCGAAGGCAGCAGGTGGTTTGAAAATCATTGGTACCGAAAGACATGAGTCGAGACGTATCGATAATCAGTTACGTGGACGTGCAGGTCGTCAAGGAGACATGGGAGAATCAAAATTCTATATTTCTTTACAAGATGATTTGATGAGACTGTTTGGTTCTGAACGTTTGATGTCTGTATTTGAGACACTTCGAGTTGCAGAAGGGGAAGAGATCCAACACAAGATGCTTTCCAATGCAATTGAACGTGCTCAGAAGAAGATTGAGAGTAACAACTTTGGAATTCGTAAGAATCTTCTCGAGTATGATCAGGTTATGAACGAGCAGAGAGAGATTATGTACGAAGAGCGCCGTAAGGTGCTAAATGGCGATAATATGAGAGATTCGATTTATCGTATGTTATCTGATTATGCAGAAAACATCGTGGATCGATGTATTTCACCAGATCAGGATTCGGAAGAGTGGGATTTGAAGGAATTAAATGTGGATATTCATGCAAATCTTCCAATCAAACCGATTATTTATGATGATGTAAAAGGTAAGGGTGTCAAAGAATTGAAGCACCTATTAAAAGAACGCGCTGCCAAGGCTTACGAGCGCAAAGAGGCAGAGTTTCCAGAGAAAGAGCAACTTCGTGAAGTAGAGCGTATTGTTTTATTGAAGACAATCGATGCGCGTTGGATGGCTCACATTGATGACATGGATCAACTGAGACAAGGAATCGGACTTCAAGCATATGCGCAGAAGAATCCACTCGTAGAATATAAGATGCTTGGATATGATATGTTCGGTGAGATGACACAAGCGATTACAGAGGATACGATTCGGATTATGTTCCGTGTTCGTTTAGAACAAAAGATTCAGAGAGAAGAAGTGGCCAAGCCTACAGGAACAAATAAGGATGAGTCTTTGGCAAAGGCTCCGAAGAAACGTGAGGAGACTAAGGTATATCCAAATGATCCTTGTCCTTGTGGAAGTGGTAAAAAATATAAGCAATGCTGTGCAAGAAAAGTGTAAAGGATGTGATGAATTGGTATTTATAGATGATTTAAAGATGAATTGGAATGCATATCAAACACCATTGGTTGAATTGAGGGATTCACTTTGACTTGTCTAAAAAAAGACAAGAAGTAGAAGAAGTACAGAGAAAGACAGAGGCGCCGAATTTTTGGGATAATCCAGAGGAATCCCAGAAGATTATGAAGCATCTGAAGTCTCTGCAAGATATCATCGAACAGGTAGAGGGGCTAGAAGAGTTATACGGCGATATTGGAATCTTAATGGATATGGCTGTGGAAGAAAACGATGAGGAACTAGCAG
Organism: uncultured Lachnospiraceae bacterium; assembly: GCA_964369755.1. Taxonomy (GTDB): domain Bacteria; phylum Bacillota; class Clostridia; order Lachnospirales; family Lachnospiraceae; genus CAUPWF01. The sequence goes on along the minus strand of CAYJFY010000036.1, from coordinate 2,379 downwards.
GAGAAGCGACAGAGGAGTTTGCTAGATTCGAATCAGGATTTGAGGCCTTGCGGATTCAAACCCTACTATCCGGTGAGTATGATGAGGAGAATGCGATTCTAACCATACATGCGGGTGAGGGTGGAACCGAATCCTGTGATTGGGCAAATATGTTGTATCGTATGTACAAGCGTTATGCAGAACGAAAAGGATTTACCGTGGATGTACTAGACTTTTTAGAGGGTGATGTAGCTGGAATTAAAGGCATTACCATTCAGGTAAATGGTGAAAATGCATACGGTTATTTAAAATCCGAAAAAGGTGTGCATCGATTGGTGAGGATCTCTCCATTCAATGCAGCGGGAAAGAGGCAAACATCGTTTGCTTCTTGTGATGTGATTCCAGATATTGAGAAAAATATAGACATAGATGTTGCAGAAGATGATTTAAGAATTGATACGTATCGCGCAAGTGGTGCAGGTGGGCAACATATTAATAAGACATCGTCTGCCATTCGGATTACACATTTACCAACAGGAATTGTGGTTCAGTGTCAGAATGAACGTTCCCAACATAGCAACAAAGACAAAGCAATGCAGATGTTGAAGGCAAAGCTTTATATACTGAAAGAACAAGAACAAGCAGAAAGAGTATCGGATATCAGAGGGGAAATCAAGGAGATAGGATTTGGTAGTCAGATTCGTTCTTATGTGTTACAACCATATACTATGGTAAAGGATAAAAGAACAGAAGCAGAAAGTAGCAATACAGGTGCAGTTTTAGATGGAGACTTGGATGTGTTTATCAATGCATATCTGAAATGGGAACATGCTAAAAAAGCATAACTTTCATGGCTTGCATATTCATCTGATATATGGTATTATCTTTTGGTAAAAGACAAATGTTTGCAGGGTGGATACAATGGAAAAGGTAAAAGAGAAACAAAAATACTATGTATTGAAGAAAAAAGCAGTGCCTGAGGTATTGTTAAAAGTGGTAGAGGCAAAACGAATTTTGGAATCAGACAAAGTGAGTACAGTGCAAGAAGCCACAGAAAAAGTTGGAATCAGTAGAAGTTCATTTTATAAATATAAGGATGATATTTTCCCGTTTCATGAGAGTGAACAGGGACAGACGATTACACTGATGATTCAATTAGACGATACTCCTGGAGGGTTATCAGAAATTCTAGGTAGTGTGGCAGAATACAGAGCAAATATTCTTACAATACATCAAAGTATCCCAATCAATGGAATTGCCACAGTGACAATCAGTCTCGAGGTATTGAGTACAACGGGAGATTTGACCGAGTTGGTTCAAAACATTGAAGAAAAAAACGGAATTCATTATTTAAAAATAATAGGTAGGGAGTAAAGATGGTAAATATTGCAGTGTTAGGATATGGAACAGTTGGTTCTGGAGTGGTAGAAGTAATTAATTTAAACGGAAAAACAATCGCAAAACGTGTGGGCGAGGAAATCAATATCAAATATGTATTGGATTTGAGAGATTTTCCAGGAGACCCAATTCAAGAGAAGGTCGTGCATGACTTCGATGTAATCTTGAACGATCCAGAAGTACATATTGTAGCGGAAGTAATGGGAGGGATAGAGCCGGCCTATACTTTTGTAAAGAAATCTTTGCTTGCTGGAAAGAGTGTTGCGACTTCAAATAAAGCTCTTGTGGCTCAACATGGAGCAGAGCTTTTATCGATTGCGAAGGAAAAAGAGATTAATTTCTTGTTCGAAGCTAGTGTGGGTGGAGGAATTCCAATTATTAGACCTTTGAATTCATCGATTACAGCAGATGAAGTAGAGGAAATTACAGGAATTTTAAACGGTACAACCAACTTCATGTTGACTAAGATGTTTTATGAAGGTGCGAACTATGATGAAGTATTGAAGGAAGCACAAGATTTGGGATTCGCAGAGCGTAATCCAGAGGCGGATGTAGAAGGCCATGATGCATGTAGAAAAATTGCAATCCTTTCTTCACTGATTTCTGGACAACAGGTGGATTTTGAAGAGATTTATACAGAGGGAATCACGAAATTAACAGTAGAAGATATGAAATATGCAAAAGCATATGGTATGACTGTGAAATTATTGGCAAATAGTAAACGTAAAGAAGATCAAGTTAGTGCGATTGTTGCACCGTTTTTCTTGGATCAGAATCACCCACTATACAATGTAAATGGTGTGTTTAATGCAATCTTTGTGCATGGAAATGTATTAGGAGACGCAATGTTCTACGGTAGTGGAGCAGGAAAATTACCGACGGCTAGCGCAGTGGTGGGAGATATTGTAGACGCAGCGAAACATCTAGATAGAAACATCATGACCATGTGGGAAAAAGATAAATTAACACTTGTAGATAAATCAAGTACAGAGAAGAAGTATT